>JBGAPI010000005.1:0-154859 GCA_044221335.1 Ahniellaceae bacterium | reverse complement strand
GCTGGCGCTGCTGGCGCTCGAGACTGCGCTGCTGCTCATCCTGCTGCTGGCGCTGCTGGCGCTCGTAGTTGCGCTGCTGGTCCTCCTGCTGCTGACGCTCCTGCTCGCGCTGCTGACGGTCGAGGTTGCGCTGCTGGGCCTGTTCGGCATCGCGCTGCTGGCGCTCCTGCTGCTGGCGTCCCTGCGCCTGGCGCTGCTGCTCGTAGTTCTGCTCGCGCTGGCGCTGGTCCGCCTCGCGCTGCTGGCGGCGATCGGTCTCGCCGCGCGCCTGCTCGGCCTGGCGCTCGTGCTGCTGCTCGAGCTGCTGGCGCTGCTGCTCCGCCTCGCGCTGCTGACGACCCGAGTCGCGGCCGCGGTAATCGTCGCGGCCCCGCTGCTCGGCCTGGTCGCGCGCGTCGTTGCCGCGGTTGCGGTCGCCGCCGCCGTGGCGCTGGTCGTCGCGACGCACTTCCTGGACCTGCTGGGCGTTGATCACCCGCACGTTCTGGCCGGTGTCGCGCTCGCGGCTGCCGCGCATGTCGCGTTCCTGCGAGCGGCTGATGCCGGTGCCCGGGTTGCGGTTGAAGTAGTCGCGACGGGCGTCCCAGGACGGCGGCGCGGCAGGCGGCTGGTGGCGGGAAACCACCTGGCGATCGAGCACTTCGCGCGAAGGAGCCACGCTTCGCCCGGCGCCCTCCGAACCCCAGAGGCTGCGCTGCTGCGGTGCGACCTGGGCGGCGCGAACGACCTGCGCGCGGGCCGAGCCCGCGGCGTCGATCCGCACGAAGGAGTTGCGCTGGAAGCGGCGGGCGCTGCTGAAGTCCTCGGCCGAGACCGCGGTCCAGGCCCCCGTGCTGCGGCGGTGCATGTAGTCGTAGCTCTCGAAGCCGCGGCCGCGCGAGTAGTCGCCCCAGACGTTCACGATCACGGTGTTGTTGATCACCGTGTTGTTGACGTTGATCCGGGTGAAGTAGTTCTGGCTGACGCGGTAGGACGGCACGTAGACGTCGCGCGGACCGAGCGGGAACCAGCCGACCGGCGCACCGCGACCGGAGTAGCCGGCATACCAGTTGCCGCCGCCGGCGAACACCACCAGCGCCGGTGCGTAGATCGCGCGCGACCGCGGCGGGCACGGCACCCAGCCCCAGCGATTGTTGACGCTCACCCAGCGGCCGTAGTGGAACGGCGCGAAGCCCCACGGGGCATCGTCGACCCAGGTCCAGCCCCACGGGTCCTGCCAGATCCAACGGCCGTAGCGGTACGGCGCCCAGTCGGATGCGACGCGGGTCGGGAACCACACCGAGCCGTAGGTCGTGACCGTGGTCCAGCTGCCGTTGTCGTCGAGGTCGGTGTAGCCGATCAGGTCGTCCGGCACGTAGCGCGCCGACACCGACCGGCTCCAGCGGCTCTCGCGCTCCTGGCAGAAGCGGTCGAAGTCGTCCGGCCGCGGCAGGTCGAAGGCCTGGTATTGATTGAGGTCGGCGCTCTGGAAGCGCACCGCGTCGCCATCCTGCAGGCGGAAGCTGGAACGGTCGCCGTAGGCCAGGGCCCGACCGTCCCACACCAGGACCTCGGTGTAGCGCCCGCGCGGGTCGACGTCGATCCGGTATTCGCCCGGCTCGGTGATCTCCAGCGCCAGGGTCGGCGTGTCGATCTCGTAGACGTCACGATCGGCGTTGCGGCGCAGATTCAGGTTCAGCGTGCCCTGCGTGAGCTCGACCTGCACGCGGCGGTCGGACATCTCCAGCAGCTCGAGCGAGGTCTGCTCGTCCATCCGGAATGCCGCCGGACCGGTCTGCAGCTCGGCGCGGGCGTCGCGGTCGGTCCACAGCCGGTCGCCGCGGATCAGCGGCCGGTTGAGGAAGGCCTGGCTGAATTCGCGCTCGCCGCCGGGCGCGAAGCTGACGTCGCCGGCGAGGAAGGACAGGCGCGCGACCCGGCTCGGCGGGTCGTCGTCGTCGGAATCGGCGCGGACGCTGCCCCAGGCGAGCAAGGCGACGACGCCCAGTACCCAAGGTCGGAAATTCATGGCCATGGCGGTCTCCCTGATCGAGATGGCGGTGGTGATGGTGCTATCTCAACGCAGGCTAGCTGAACCGCCGCTGCGTTTGGGGTGCCACGGACATGTTCGGTCACTTCGGCTTCAGCGTGGGACTCCGCACAGGGCCCAGGGGCCCTGTGCGGAGGAGCATCACCAGTGCAAGGCCGTCCGGATCGCAGAACCCACCGGCCGAAGCGCGGATCAGGTCGACACCGCCAGCTGTTCGCGGTGATACAACCTCGCCGCGATCAGCCAGACCAGACTGGCCGCCGCGAGGCCCGCGCCGATGCCGGTCAGCCACTGCACCGGCAGGACGGTCTCGCCGCGCAGCAGCATCATGATCAGCTGGTTCTGCGCCAGGAAGGGCACCGCCAGCATCCACAGCTTGGTCTTCACCGGGTAGATCATCAGCAGCAACGTCGGGATCATCGGCAGCAGCATCAGCAGCGACATGTAGCTCTGCGCCTCCTTGTAGCTCTTCGCGAAGGCCGACAGCAGGGTGAGCAGCGAGCCGCCGAAGATCACGATCGGCAGCAGCACGACGAACATCTGCGCCACCGTCGGCCAGGACAGCTTCAGCGCGACACCGAGCTTTTCCGGCGAGGACATGCCGAGGCACACCTTGAACGAGATCATCGTCAGCGCCAGGGAGATCATCGCGAAGGCGGCGACGGCGGCGAGCTTGCCGCTCATGATCGCGCCGCGCGCCATCGGGTTCACCAGCAGCGGCTCCAGCGACTGCCGCTCGCGCTCGCCGGCGGTGGCGTCCATCGCCAGGAAGCCGCCCCCCAGGAAGCCGGTCAGCAGCAGCAGGTAGGGCAGGAAGGACAGGAACTCGCCGCTGCGGCTCTGCAGGGTGGCGGCATCACGGTGGGTGATCTGCAGCGGCGTGGCCACCGCCGGCAGCAGGCCGCGCGCGACCAGCCGGAGGGCGCCGACCGTGCGACCGTAGCTCTCGAGCAGGTTCTCGACCCGCTCGGTGGCAACCGCGGCATCGCGATTGGAACTGTCGCGCATCACCTCGATCGGTGCCGGCAGCGACTTGCGCCACTGCTCCGGGAAGTCCTTGCCGATCCGGAGCACGACGTCGACATCCTTGTCGCGCAGCGCGCGCTCGGGATCCGCCGGCGGCTCCTTGATGTCGACGCTCTGGCCCTTCAGCCATTCGATCAGCTGCGGCGCATTCTCCGCGCCGACGACCGGCAGCGCGAGGCGCTTCTCCGCCTGGTCGGACAGCTTGCTGGCGGTCATCGACAGCATGCCGATGAACAGCAGCGGGGACAGCAGCGGCCCCATCACGAAGGCGTTGAACACCGTGCGCCGGTCGCGCAGGGTCTCGGTCATTTCCTTGAGGAAGATGGCGAAGATCGGACTCATGCGTGCAGGCCCTCCGCGGAGCCGATGATCTTGACGAAAGCGTCTTCGAGGTTGGTCTCGCCCGCCTGGGCGCGCAGTTCTTCGACCGAGCCGTCGGCCATGACCTTGCCGTGCGCGATCACCACGATGCGGTCGCAGAGTGCGGCGACCTCCTGCATGATGTGGCTGGAGAACAGCACGCAACGACCCTCCGAGCGCAGTCGCTTCAGGAAGTCGCGCATCGCCCGCGTCGTCATCACGTCGAGGCCGTTGGTCGGCTCGTCCAGCAGCACGTTCTTCGGGTCGTGCACCATGGCCCGCGCGATCGCGGTCTTGGTGCGCTGGCCCTGGGAGAAGCCCTCGGTCCGGCGGTCGATGAATTCGCTCATCCCCAGCGCCTCCGACAGCGTGCTGCAGCGGCGCGCGATGGTCGCCTCGTCGAGCCCCTGCAGGCGGCCGAAGTAGGCGATGTTCTCGCGCGCGGTGAGGCGCTTGTAGACGCCGCGCGCGTCCGGCAGCACGCCGAGCTTGCTGCGGACGCGGTTGGCGTCGAGCGCCGCATCGATGCCGTCGACCCGGACGCTGCCGCGTTCAGGCGCCATCAGGGTGTAGAGCATGCGCAGCGTCGTGGTCTTGCCGGCGCCGTTGGGACCGAGCAGGCCGGTGATCTCGCCGTCCTTGGCGGTGAAGGTGACGCCGTCCACCGCCTTGACCGTACCGGTCTTGGTCTTGAACGACTTGTGGAGGTCGCTTACTTCAAGCATGAGTGTCTTGCTCCAGGCGGAATTCGCAGCGCGAAATCCGAAAGTGGCGCTCCGCGCCACGAAAGAAGTTCATCCGCTAAGGCAGGCTGCTAGGGCTCCCAGCCGTAATAGCCTACGAAGGGGGCGGCGTAGGTGATGTCGTCGAGGCACTTCGCGTCGAGGGCCTTGGGATCGGCGGTCTTGACGAATTCGCCGAACAGCTTCGGCATGCAGCCCGAACCGATCACGTTGTGGCCGGCACCCTTCACGACGAGGTGCCGCGAGGTCGCCAGGGTCTTCGCGACCTCGTCGCCGTAGCGCGGCGGGGTCACCGGGTCGAATTCGCCGGAGATCAGCAGCACCGGCTTGTCGGACTGGACGGGGTCATGGAATCCGGCCGGAGTGTCGCGGTGCGGCCAGGACTTGCACTGAGCGATCAGGATGGCCGCGATTTCGTTGCCGAGCGTGGTGTTCTCGACGGCCGGATCGACCTTCAGCTGGTCGACGTCCTCGCTGCACAATACCGACAGCTGCATGCCGGAGTTGAACGATTCGCCGAGCATCGAGCGCAGCATCTTCGACTGCGCCATCAGCGCTTCAGGGTGCCCGTTCGCCGCCTCGTTGAGGATCAGCGGCAGCATGCCGGCGGCGACCGGCGCGTAGGCGTACAGGCGCACCACGGCGGCCACGGCGGCGACGTTGAACTTCTCCTCGCGCTCCTCGCCGGTGGCCGGGTCGCGGAACTTCACCATCCGCGGATGCGCCTTCAGTTCGCGGTAGAGCTCGTCGAGGTGCGCGCGCGGCGAACCGAAGCGCTCCTTGCACAACGCGTCCTTCTGGCAGCGCTCGAAGTTGAGGTCGAGCGCGTTCTCCAGGTTGCGCGAGTGCTCGGAGCCGAGGATCAGGCTCTGCGGCACCACGCCGTCCAGCAGCACGGTACGGACATGCTCGGGGAAGCGCTTCAGGTAGGTCTGCGCGACGCGGGTGCCATAGGACACCCCCATCAGGTTGATCCGGTCGGCGCCGATCGCCGCTCGCACCGCGTCGAGGTCCTCGATGCCATCGGTAGTCGTGTAGTACCTCGGGTCGGCACCGAGACCGGCGGCACAGTCGGCGGCGAACTTCGCGGCGAACTCCAGCGTCTCGTCACCCTCCGGGATCGCGCTGCCGTCGGCGGCGTTCTTGCAGACCAGCGGATTGGACTTGCCGGTGCCGCGCTGGTCGACCAGGATCACGTGGCGCTTCTTCAGCACCTCGCGGAAGGCCTGCGCGATCTGCGGAAAGGTCTCGAGCGCCGCCTGGCCCGGGCCGCCGGCCAGCATGAACACCGGATCCGACGCCGGATCGGCCGCCTTCGACGGCACCCAGGCGATCGCGAGATCGATCTTGCGGCCGTCCGCGTCGGCGCGATTCTCCGGCACGCTGAGCTTCCCGCACTGCGCCTCCACCGAGCCGAGACCGGCCGTCAGCGTCAGCGTGCAGGGACTGAACTCCATGCTTCCCAGCGTCCGCGCCTGCGCGACCGGCGCCAGCAGCACCAGCGCCGCCGCGCCCATTCCGATTGCAAGATTTCTCATCGATATTCCCGATTCGCGACGATTCGCGACGGGGTGCATCGTAGCGACGGCGTGGGGCGGTTTCGAAGTGACACGTGTAATTGGCGAGGGCTGAGGGCTGAACGGCCCAGTGCCCAGAAATTCGAAAACCCGTCATTGCGAGCGCAGCGAAGCACTCCAGCGTCTCTGCTCTTCGTCGCGCCAGAGCCAAAGCAAAGGCGCTGGGTTGCTTCGTCGTCGCTGCGCTCCTCCTCGCAATGACGGGGAATGAGCGGACACTGCCTTCGCTGAGCCCTGAGCCCTGAGCCCCGACGAAGCGAAGGCCAAGACCCAGGAACCGAACTCGAAAGTTTGAGCCCTCAGCCCCCGGCCCCCGCCCTGAAATCGTATACACCCCCACCCCACCCCAGGCACGATTACCCTCCACGCTTCCACCGTCGACGAGTCCGCGATGCCCGCCCAACCCGCCTCCCTGCTGGTGATCTTCGGTGCCACCGGCGACCTAGCGCAGCGCATGCTGCTGCCCTCGCTGTTCGGACTGTCGCGCGACGGGCTGCTGCCGCAGGACCTGTCGATCCTCGGCACCGCCCGCAGCGCGCTCGACGAGGCCGGCTTCCGCGAGTCGGTGGGCAAGACCATCGAGCAGCGGGTCGCGCCCGGGGAGCGCAGCGATGCCGCGATCCGCGACCTGCTGGCCCGCGTCCACTACCAGCCCGCCTCGGTCGACGACGCCACGCAGATGGGCGCGCTCGCCGACCATGTCAACCGGCTGCGCCGCGGCGACGTCGTCTACCACCTGTCGACCGCGCCGCGCTTCTACGCGCCGACCTGTACCGCGCTCGGCGCCGCCGGCCTCGGCGGAGCCGGTACCCGCGTGCTGCTGGAGAAGCCGATCGGCCACGATCTCGCCAGCGCGATCGCGATCAATGACGGCGTCGCTGCGGTGTTCGACGAGGACCGGGTGTTCCGCGTCGACCACTACCTCGGCAAGGAAGGCGTGCAGAACCTGCTGGCGCTGCGTTTCGGCAACGCGCTGTTCGAGCCGCTTTGGAACGCGCGCCACATCGAGCAGGTACAGATCACCGTCGCCGAGACCATCGGCGTCGAGGGCCGCGGCGACTACTACGACCATTCCGGCGCGATGCGCGACATGCTGCAGAATCATCTCCTGCAACTGGTCTGCCTGACCGCGATGGAGCCGCCGGCCCAGTTCGACCCGAGCTCCGTGCGCAACGAGAAGATCAAGGTGCTGCGCTCGCTCCGGGCGATCGGTGCGGACGACGTCGGCAGCCACAGCGTCGCCGGCCAGTACAGTGCCGGCGCGATCGACGGTGCCGCGGTGAAGGGCTATCGCGACGAACTCGGGCGCGCCAGCAGCACGGAGACCTTCGTCGCGCTGCGCGCCCACATCGACAACTGGCGCTGGTCCGGGGTGCCGTTCTACCTGCGCACGGGCAAGCGCATGCCGCGCCGATCGACCGAGATCTACCTGCAGTTCCGCGCCGTGCCGCACTCGATCTTCGCTCGCGGCGGTGCCCTGGTGGAGCCGAACGCCCTGGTGATCCAGCTGCAGCCGGAGGAACGGATCTCGCTGATGCTGATGAACAAGACACCGGGCCTCGATCGCGATGGCCTGAAGCTCTCGCAGGTGGCGCTCGACCTCGACCTGCACGACGCCTTCTCCCAGACCCGGCGCCGCCTCGCCTACGAACGCCTGTACCTCGACGCGATCGAGGGCAACGGCACGCTGTTCGTCCGCCGCGACGAGACCGAGACCGCATGGCAGTGGGTCGATGCGATCTTCTCGGGCTGGCGCCACAACCAGATGCAACCGAAACAGTACGTCTCCGGCACCTGGGGACCGAACGCGGCGATCTCGCTCACCGAGCGGCACGGGCACAGCTGGAGAGAGTAGGGCGGGCACTGCCCGCCGACGCCGGTCGCTTCGGACGGAGGCGTGGCGCCTGGGGCCTCGGGCGTAGGGCCTGGGGTACGGGGTACGGGGTACGGGGTACGGATTCAAGCACGGAGGGGCTACGCAAGCCGAACCACGCGGGAGGAATTCGACCACCTCGTCATTGCGAGCGCAGCGAAGCAATCCAGCGCCTTTGCTCCTGTTCGAAGCTGACGTAGAGCGAAGGCACTGGATTGCTTCGCTGCGCTCGCAATCACGAGTCCTTCTTGAGATTGAGTTTCGCTTGCAATGACGAGTCCTTGTTGAAATTGAGCTTCGCCCGCTGCACGAGCCCAAAGACCCATGACCCACACTCTTCATCAGCACGCCGACCCGGAAGCGCTCGCCATCGCGATCGCCTCCGCGATCGACACTCGGATCGACGAGGCCCTGACGCAGCGCGGCCGCGCACTGCTCGCGCTGGCCGGCGGCCGCACTTCGCCGCCCGTCTTCCGCCAGCTCGCCCACAGGATGCGCGACTGGTCGAAGGTGACGGCCGTGCCGAGCGACGAGCGCTGGGTCGCGATCGATCATCCCGACTGCAACCTCGCGCAACTGCGCAGCGCCATCGCCGGCGCGACGGGGATCGTCACGCTCGGCCTCGTTCCGGAGCACCCGCAGGGTGTCGTCGACGCCTCCCACGCCAATCGGACGCTCGAGGCCTTCGAAGCGACGCCCTTCGACGCGACCCTGCTCGGCATGGGTACCGACGGCCACTTCGGCTCGCTGTTCCCCGGCGCGCCAACGCTTGCCGCGGCACTCGATCCCGCACAGACCGCGGCGGCGATGGCGCTCGTCCCCGACCCGATGCCGAGCGCCGGACCGCACCCGCGGGTCAGCCTGACGCTTGCTCGGATGCTGCGCTCGCGCGCCGTGATCCTCGCCATCACCGGCGCCGACAAGCGGGCGGTGCTCGAACGCGCGGTGCTGGAGAATGACCCGCAGCGGCTGCCGGTGGCGGCATTGCTGCACGCGGCGGGCGCCCATGTCGCCATGCACTGGAGTCCCTGATGAGCCTTCGTCCCGTCGTGGTCCGCGTCACCGAGCGCATCGCCGAGCGCAGCGCGAAGCCGCGCGCCGCCTATCTGGAAAGGATCGCCGCCGCCCGCGAGGTGAAACCCGCGCGCAGCCGTCTCGGCTGCGGAAACCTCGCCCACGGCTTCGCCGCCGCCGGCAGCGACAAGCCGCTGCTGTCGGCCCAGCGCGCTCCGAACCTCGGCATCGTCACGGCCTACAACGACATGCTGTCGGCGCACCAGCCGCTGCTGCACTATCCCGAGCTGATCAAGTTGGCGGCACGCAACCGCGGTGCCAGCGCGCAGGTCGCCGGCGGCGTTCCGGCGATGTGCGACGGCGTGACCCAGGGGCGCGCCGGCATGGAGCTGTCGCTGTTCTCGCGCGACACCATCGCGCTCGCCACCGCCGTGTCGCTGTCGCACGAGATGTTCGACGCGGTGCTGCTGCTCGGCGTCTGCGACAAGATCGTCCCGGGCCTGCTGATCGGCGCATTGTCCTTCGGCCACCTGCCGGCGATCTTCGTGCCGGCGGGTCCGATGACCTCGGGCCTGTCGAACCCGGAGAAGGCGCGCGTCCGCCAGGCCTACGCCGAGGGCAAGGCGAGCCGCGACGAACTGCTCGCCGCCGAGTCCGCGTCCTACCACGGACAGGGGACCTGCACGTTCTACGGCACCGCCAACTCCAACCAGATGCTGCTCGAAGCGATGGGGCTGCATCTGCCGGGCACCGCGTTCGTCAATCCGAACACGCCGCTGCGCGACGCGCTGACCGTCGCCAGCGCGGAGCGCGCGACCGAGATCACCGCGCTCGGCGACGACTACCGGCCCCTCGGTCGCACGGTCGACGAGAAGGCGATCGTCAACGCGATGGTTGGTCTCGCCGCGACCGGCGGCTCGACCAACCATTGCCTGCATCTCGTCGCGATCGCGCGTGCCGCCGGCCTTCTGATCGACTGGGACGACCTCGACGAGCTGTCGCGCGCCACGCCGCTGCTGGCACGGGTCTACCCGAACGGCAGTGCCGACGTGAACCACTTCCATGCCGCCGGTGGCCTCGGCTTCGTGTTCCGCGAACTCCTCGACGCCGGGCTGATGCACGCGGACATCCTTACGGTGCATGGCGGCACGCTGCGCGAGCAGGCCGACGAGCCCTGGCTCAACGGCAAGCGCCTCGCTTGGCGCGCGGCGCCGGCGGTATCGCGCGACGCGACGGTCGTCCGCCCGGTGGCCGAGCCCTTCGACCCGGAGGGTGGACTGCGCCGCGTCACCGGCAACCTCGGCCGCGCCGTGGTGAAGCTCTCGGCGGTGAAGCCTGCGCAGCGCGCCATCACCGCGCCGGCCAGGGTGTTCGACTCGCAGGACGCGCTGCTCGCGGCGTTCAAGGCCGGCGACCTCGGCGGCGACTTCGTCGCGGTGATCCGCGCCCAGGGCCCGCGCGCCAACGGCATGCCGGAACTGCACAAGCTGACCCCGACGCTGGGCCTCCTGCAGGACCGCGGCCAGAAGGTCGCGCTGGTCACCGACGGCCGCATGTCCGGCGCCTCCGGCAAGGTGCTCGCGGCCATCCACGTCTCGCCGGAGGCGGCATGCGGTGGCGCGCTCGCCCGTCTGCGCGACGGCGACCTCGTGCGGATCGACGGCGAGGCCGGCGTGCTCGAGGTGCTGGTCGACGACGCGGAATTCGCCGCACGCGCGCCGGCGTCGTTCGACCTCGCGGCGAATCGCTTCGGGGTCGGGCGAGAGCTGTTCGGGCTGATGCGGCGTGCGGTGAGTTCGGCGGAGGAAGGAGCGTGTGCCTTGTTTGGGGCTGAGGACTGAGCCGTGCGACGCCGCATCGGGGTTCAGCACTTTCGGCTCCGTCGGACTTGAGGGCTCTGGGCCCTGGGCTCAGATATGCGAAAACCGTCATTGCGAGCGCAGCGAAGCAAGCCAGCGACTTTGCACCTCGTCGCGGCAGATCAACAGCCAAGGCGCTGGATTGCTTCGTCGTCGCTGCGCTCCTCCTCGCAATGACGGACGATGTCGATGCTCGAACGCAAGCTCTTCCTGAGCCCTGAGCCCTGAGCGCTGATTCCCGACCCCTCTCCGCGATTCCCTACCCCGCACCCGCAGTCATGCCCACCCTCGCCCTCCTCGCCGACATCGGCGGCACCAACGCCCGCTTCGCGCTGACCGATCTCGACGCGGCGACGCCCGTGCTGCTCGAACAGCAGTCGCTGCCCAGCGCCGACTTCGCCAGCCTGCAGCAGGCGGCACTGCACTACCTCCAGGCCGTCGGCGCGAAGCCCCGGCAGGCCGCGATCGCGGTGGCGTCGCCGGTGAACGGCGATGCGATCCGGCTCACCAACCGAGCCTGGTCGTTCAGCCGCAGCGCGCTGCGCGACGACCTCGCGCTGGCGCGGCTCGACGTGATCAATGACTTCGGTGCCGTCGCCTGGGCCATACCTGCGCTCGCGCCGGGCGACTGCGAGACCCTGCACGAAGGGACGGCCCGGCTGGACGGACCGGTCAGCGTGATCGGCCCCGGCACCGGACTCGGCGTCGCCCAACTGGTCGGTTCGTCGACCCGTGGCTGGACCGTGGTCGAAACCGAGGGGGGGCACGCCAGCTTCGCTCCGCTCGGCGACGAGGAACAGCGGATCGCGCGCTGGCTGACCGCGCGCTTCGGCCGAACCTCGAACGAGCGCCTGCTGTCCGGTCCGGGGCTCGCCCACATCGACGCGGTGCTCGGGTTCGACGGCGAGCCGACGCTCGACACGCTGGAGATGCCGCTGCGCGATCCCGCGGTGATCGTCGCGGCAGCACTGGCCGGCGAGGACCTCGTCGCCCGCCGCGCGCTCGCCCGCTTCTGCGCGGTCCTCGGCAGCTTCGCCGGCGATGCGGTGCTGCTGCACGGGGCGCGGACGGTGATGATCGCCGGCGGCATCGTGCCGCGCTTCATCCCGTTCCTGCGCACCAGCGCCTTCCGCGAGCGCTTCCTCGCCAAGGGACGCTTCGCTGCCCTGCTGGAGTCGGTGGCGATCCATGTCATCACCCATCCGCAGCCTGGATTGCTGGGAGCGGCGGCGGCACTTCGGGCTGGGGACTGAGGACTGAGGACTGAGCGCTGAGGGCTGAGGGCTGAGCGCTGAGGGCTGAGGGCTGGGGGATTTGGGTGGGGAAACCTCCGTCATTGCGAGCGCAGCGAAGCAACCCAGCGCCCGTGCCTTGCGTCGCGCCGGAGCAGGAACGAAGGCGGGGGATCGCCTGGTCGTCGCGGCGCTTCTCCTCGCAAGGACGGGGTTTCCTCAGCCCTGTGCGTTCAGCCCGTACTATCACCCAACCCCAGCAGAGACCTGCCCCGTGACCCTCCTTACCCCCGACCAACGCGCCACCGCCGTCGACGCCATCCTGACCCGCGCCCCGGTGGTGCCGGTGCTCGCGATCGAGCGCCTCGAAGATGCGCTGCCGCTGTGCCGCGCGCTCGTCGCCGGCGGGCTGCCGGTGCTGGAGATCACGCTGCGCACGGCGGTGGCGCGCGCGGCGATCCAGCAGGTGGCCGCGGCATTGCCCGAGGCCTGCGTCGGTGCCGGCACGGTGCTCAACCCCGACGACCTGCACGCGGTCACCGCCGCCGGGGCGGCGTTCGCGATCGCACCCGGCGCGACCGTGCGGCTCTACGGTGCCGCGGCCAGCGCGTCGATCCCGTTCATTCCCGCGGTGGCGACGGCCAGCGAGATCATGACCGGCCTCGACCACGGCCACCGCCGTTTCAAGTTCTTCCCGGCCGTTCCCGCCGGCGGCATCCCGGCGCTGAAGTCCTTCGCCGGCCCGTTCAGCCAGGTGAAGTTCTGCCCGACCGGCGGCATCGATGCCAGTTCCGCGCCGGAATTCCGCAGGCTGCCGAACGTCATCACCGTCGGCGGCTCGTGGATGGTGCCGGCGGCGGCCGTCGCCGCGAAGGACTGGGCGGCGATCGAGCGCCTGGCGCGCGCCACTGCAGAAGCGGCGTGAGCCTCAATGCGGGAGCGGCCCAAGCCGCTCCTACACCAGCAGCCGGCCGCGCCGCCCCGCGATCCCGATCGTCGCCAGCATCCCCGAGCGGAACTCGAGGCCGTCGGCCTGCATGCCGTCGGAGAAGATCACCCCGCCCTCGGCCATCAGCGAGCGCAGGACCAGCGGTGCGCGCGGATCGATGTCGCCGAACACGAGCTCGGTGCGGGTGATCCGGCTCGGGAAGGGCTCGCGCACGGTGTAGACCAGCCGCGGCTCATCCCAGCCGTAGCCGCTCCGGCACAGCGCGGCGGCGCGCTCCGGCAGCTTGCCGCCGTTGACCGCGCCGGCGCCGGTCAGAACGCTGCGCAGCCAGCCGGTGGAACCGAGGCCGGTGGAGACGATCACGCCACTGGAGGACTGGCGCTCGCGGCGATCGCGGTGCCCGAGTTCATACTGCGCGGACACATGACTGCGCGCGCCGATGAACAGGTCGTTGACCGCGGTCAGGCGCTGGCCGTCGGAGAGCCTCGCCTCCGCCATCACCACCTCCTTCACCGGCCGTCGCCCGCGCAGGACCTCGGGCAGCACGCGCGCGAGATCCCCGGTCGCGAACGGCAGCAGCACGCCGTCGAAGCGCGCCGGGTCCGGATTCACCGCCAGCAGCATCTGGCCATCGAGGTACTTCAGGGTGTTGGCGACGAGGCCGTCCTGCCCCAGCACCAGCACCAGCGCACCCGGCGGAAACAGGAAGTTCGGAAGGAACGCGCGCTCGATCGCCTGCACGCGGCCATGGCTCTCGAGGATCGTCGTGACGGTCGCGAGCGCGGCGCGGTAGGTCCGGTCTTCGACGAGGTAGTCGTCGAAATCGTGGCCGAGATGCTCCGCCTGGAATCGCGCCTGCTCGATCGTGTTGTGGCGGGCGACGAGTTCCGCGAGGCGGGTGCGGCGGGTGATCAGGAGGATTCTCGGCGCGTCGTTGCGGGTGGTCGTGGACATGGATGTTTCGGCTCCGGTGGAGCGAGGCCCCTGGGATGGGGCCGGTTGTCGGCGGCGAGCGCGCAAGCCGGGCACGGCCCGCCGTCGCCGTGCGCTACGAACATGCCGATGGAATGCAACGCGCAAGCATGGGGACTTGCACCGGTCGTTCCGCGGACCCCTGGGCCCTGCGCCATCGTTCGAAGCGCTTCGCGACGGCGGCCGGTGGCCGCCCTACTTCTTCGCGAACTGCCGGAACAGGTCCGGGGTGAAATTGAACTCCCCGATCCGGGCGACGTTGTCGGCGATGTTCGACACGCTCATCGCCAGCAGCGACTCCGGCGAGACCTGGCCCATCGACAGCGCCTGCAGCGAGCGGGCATCGAGCGTCGCCAGCGCGTCGACCGAGGACTTCAGCGCGTAGGCGCGGACCTCGGCGTCGCGGCGCTGGTTGGCGGCGGCAAGCTCGCCGAGCTCGGAAGCGCGCTGCTCGAGTTCGACGCGATTCGCCATGTCCTCGACCTTCAGCGCATGCTGCCGCGCGAGCACGGCGCGCTCGGACTCGACCTGGGTCTCTCGGACCAGCCGCTTCTTCTCCTCGATCACGAGCTCGCTGGCGAGCTCGTTCTCGCGGACCTGCCGCTCCTGCTCGATCGCCGAATTGCGGCGGCTGTAGGTCGCGTCGTCGGCCTGCTTCAGGATCTGCTCGCGCATCGGCGCCTCCAGGGCCCGCGAGGTGTCCGGCGTCGGCTTGACCGCCAGCAGGCCGAGGTCGTCGATCGCGATCCCGATCTCGGTCAGCGCCGGCGCCGCGGCCAGGGCGGAACGCGCGGCGACCGACAGCTTTGCGGTGCCGGACAGTACCGCGACCAGGTCGAGCCCCTGCAGCAGCGCGCGGAACTGGGCCTTCACCGCGTTCAGCACGCGCGGCACCAGCTTCTGCGGATCCTCCGACAGGTGCTGGCCGCGACCGTCGATGCTGAAGTCCTGGCGCTCCGCGAGCTTGCGCGGATCGGCGACGCGGTAGACGACCTGTCCCTGCAGCGTGACCGTCTGGAAGTCGCGGGTGACGTCCTCGAACATGAAAGGCAGCTCGACGGCGTTGAGCGGCACCCGCACCAGGGTCGCGCTGGGGGCGAAGTAGAAGAACGACAGGCCGGCACCCTCGCGCACCACGCGGCCGTCGCGGAAGTGCAGCAGATAATGGCTCGGAGAGGACTTGATGTAGTTGAAGCCGAACATGGGGGTTCCTTTGCGCACGCGATGCGGCGCTGATGCAATGAGGTTGCGGGTCGCGCGCAGCGCGACGATCACTCCCCCTCGTCCCCGCCGTGCGGGGGAGAAGGCACGGAGCGAGGGGGACTAGAGGCGCACGAGGTCGGCTCGCGCGCGAACCTCGGCGAACTTCCAGTCGTTCACCAGCCGCCCGTCCTTCCACACGGTGACCAGCGCATCCTCGAAACCGTTCGGGATCGCGACGTCGGCGATCGAGGACGCGGAAGGCGGAACCGGCACCGTCTTGTAGCTGCCGTATTCGCGATGGCGGAGCAGGGTCATGCGGCCGCGCTTGCTCTGCTTGCCCTTGTCGGTGATCGGGTCCTTGTAGACGTCGATCCATTGCCCATCGACCCGCGCCGCGGAACACTTCAGCGCGAATTTCTGGGTGTCGCGGTTCAGCTGCTGCAGGAGGGCGCCGCCCATGCCGAAGGCGATGTTGTCGGTCGCGTAGCCGGCGCTGGTGACGCGTTCGAGGATCGCGCGGATGCTGTTCGGGTTGATGCCGTCGCCCTGGATCACCCGCACGTGGTTCAGCACCTTGTAGCCCTTGCCGTTGACGGTATGGCCGAAGGACTCGTCGAGCGATTCGATGCACTGGTGCACGACCGCGACCGGGTCGCCGGAATCGGGGCGGATGACGACGGTGGCGCCCGAGCGGATCACCTCGTCGCGCAGCGTGGTGCCCCAGTGCTCGCGGATCGCCTGGAAGATGTCGTAGCTGTCGGACACGACCGCGACGATCGCGCCGGGCTTCGCGAAGCGCGCCAGCATGTTGCGGTAGGCATCGACCTCGCGCTCGCGCCCCCAGCTGGTGATCGTGCTGTGCTCGGCCGCCGGAATCGAGAAGCCGGCCATGGCCTCGCCGTAGTAGGCCCGCGCCGCGAGCACGCCGGACACCGTGTCGGTGCCCATGAAGTTGACCAGGTGCGCCGCGCCACCGAGCGCCGCGGACTCCGCGCTCGACACGCCGCGCGCGCCGAAGTCGTGCAGCTTGAACGGCAGCTGCCCCGCCGGGTCATCGCTGGTGCGCTCGAGGAACTGGCGGATCGTCTGCTTCGCATGCCAGCTGATCGTCGCCACCGTCACCGGGTACCACAGGCGCAGCAGCAGGGTCTCGAGGTAGGACGGCACCCACGCGGCTTTCGGATCGGTCGACTCGATCGTCACCAGCGCCTGATGGGTCGGCACCACCGATCCCTCCGGCACCGCGCGGATCGACAGCGGCAGGTGGCCGCCGTGGGCGTCGAGCACGTAGCGCCAGCCCTCGGCATTGAACGGCTCGCCGTGGGCGGCAAAGAACGTGGCCGCCTCGTCGATGTCGGCGGCGCTGATCGGCCGGGACAGGTATTCCTTCAGGATCGCCTGCAGCCCGAAGAACACCGTGCGGTCGTAGAGGCCGCCGCGCGACTCGAGATAGAAGAAGGTGGCATCGGTGCCGGGCGGGTACTGCAGCCAGTGGCTGGCCTTGTAGCTGTCGGTGTTGAGCAGCAGGTTGTCGAGGCATTTCATGACGGAAGCTCCTTCGCGTCTCATGGACCGGCCGTCTGTCGACCGGTGGACGTCGCGCTGGTTCGTTCGCCGCGCGACCGGCGTACCGCATTCAGGTCACGTCGAAACCGGCCCGGCGGGCTCAGGTCCGACCGAGAAAATACTCCAGGATGTGCAGGTGGTCCTCGAACAGCGAGGGGCTCATCTCCAGCGCTTCGGCAAGACTGAACCAGCGCGCCTTGTCGGCATCGTCGCCGCCTTTCACCGGTGGCAGCTCGCCGGTCGGGAACTCGAAGTGGAAAGCGTGGGTGATGGTGCGACCTCGCAGGCTGCGTCCCGGGTGGTCGAACACCTTCTCGGCGCGCAGCGAGCCGCGCAGCACCGGCAGCGGCAGCTTCAGCCGGGTCTCCTCGCGCAGCTCGCGAAGGCACGCGTCGAACACCGTCTCGCTCTGACGCACGAAACCACCCGGCAGGGCCCAGAGCCCCTTGCCCGGCTCGGCGCGACGGCGCACCAGCAGCACGTGGCCGGAATGCACGACGATCGCGTCGGTGGTGACGAAGGTCGGCGGGTACGGCGCCGCCTTCCAGCCCGCGCGGTAGGTCTCGACGAAGCGGTACTCGGCGACCAGCTGGTCGAAGATCGCGTGGTTGCTGCGGAAGGCCAGCAGCATGTCGTGCACCGGCGCCGGCAGGTTGGCCTTGAGCATCAGCAGCGCGCCGTTGTCGGTGGCGCCGGTCGAGCCGAACAGGTAGTGGCGCAGCTCGGTCGCCGACAGCATCGGCGTCTGCACGGTGTCGACCAGCGCCCACTGCGGGAATTCACGGAGGTAATAGCTCGACGCGTCCTTGTCCTGGCCGACGAGCCCGACCCGCGCCGTCGCCGGATCACCGCCATCGGCCGCGATCGCCTCGCGCACGCCGCGCTGCACGCCGGCGATCCACAGGCTCTCGTTGTACAGGTGATCGCGCAGTGGCCGGACGATCAGACGCGGCGCGAGCTCGGCCAGCGCGGCCTCGATCATCACGCGGCGCTCGGACACGGTCCAGGGATTCTTGACGGTGCGCGGGGTATCGGCCGAACCGATCAGGACGATCAGTTTCGCCGCTCGCGTCAGCGCGTGGCGCGCGACCGCGGCATGGCCGTTGTGGAAGGGCTCGAATCGCCCGATGAAGACGAGATAGTCGAAGTCCATGAGGCTCCCTCACGGTGAGTCGCCGGCGGTCTGTCCGCTGGCGTGTGGTCACTGTAGTCGCTCCACGCCCATCGTCAAGAATGTCGTTCAGCTGGCGTGTCCGCCGGGCGGGCGGCGAAGCTGCAACGGCCTGATTCAACTTGGGTTTCGGCGTTCAGGATGGAAGGGAGTTGCGCCTCCGGCGACTGTGGACTGCGTGCTTCGGGCCTGCCGCAGGTCCTGCGGACGTCGTTCACTCCTGCGGCTCGCCGATCGACATGCCGTCGCCGATCGTCCACCGGTGAAACTGCTCCGAGGGCGATTCCAGTTCGTGGTTGCACAGGATCCAGCGCCCCGTCCGTCGGCCGCTGCGCAGCAGCCATTCGACCGACCGCCCGACCCGCGTACCGGGCGACTCCTCGACGTACAGGTCCGGCATCGGCCCGAGGCCTTCGCTGAACCAATGGACCTGATCCAGCCAACCCATGCCCTCGACGCAATCACTCACATATTCGGACGGGGTCAGCGCGCAGATCGGGAACGCCTCGCATCGCTCGAGGCCCGCGGCGCCAGCGCGCTGCTGCTGCTCCGAACAAAGGAGCCGCATGACGCGAAAGCCGACCTCCCCCCGGACGGAAGCGCTTCGCACGTCCGGGCGACGGGACAACTGTGACAGCTTCTCCAGGAATTCCTCCCTGGCCCAGGCCGTCGTGGGACTGCGGTAGGTCCAGCGCGTCCGGACGAAGGGCGGGGACGACCGGTACGACGAGCAATGTCGGCCGTGATCCAGCGCGTCGAGTTCGAACCGGACCAGCGGATCGCTGCTCGCGCGGCATGCGGCTTGCGCCGCTCTTGCCTGCTCGAGCTGCTCCCTCAGGAGTGAACGGATCCCGGGACCGTCGCGGAACTGTCGCCATCCCCACTCGACGTCGTGCTCCCAGCCGTCGATGTCGCTGTAGTACCGCATCTGCCGGTCGACCTCGTCGAACGACAACTCATGACCGAGCTCCCCGGCTTTTTCCCACTGCCGTCTGGAGATATCGAGCTTCCGTCGCGTATCCGGATCCGCCTGCTCGACGATCACGGACAGGTATTTCTGCAGATCGCCCGGCCGATGGATCGCGAACAATTCGGCCACCCGGTACCCGAGCAGCGCCTCGTCGCACAGTGTAGGAAGGGCGGTGGCGACGACCCGTGCGTTCAGGACGTCGCGAGACCGGTCACTGTGGTGCGAGAAGAACATGGGGTCGGCGCGCATGCGATCCTCCGGTGGCATTGGAGTCGCCAGCGTGCGGGATCGACGTCGCAGATCCTGCGACGCCGACGCTGGGCGCCTTGATTTCACGTCGATCCACCCCAAACCGCGGACGTCGCGATGTGGCGACGTCTGCCCTCCGGAGCGTGCCGATGGGAATGACCGCCGAACACCGCAGCGAACTCGCCTCTGCGAAGACCACGCTGGAGAAGCCGGGACTCGCGATCACGCTCGCGAACTACGTCGGCTCGCCGGTCGAGCTCGCGCTGAAGGCGCTGCCGGGTCCGGTCGCGAAGCGCGTCGGCACGGTCACCCGCAAGTCGCTGCAGGCGGCGTTGAAGCTGGCGCTGGCGACGATGCGCAAGCGCGATCACCGGACGTCGTCGGCGGACCGCATCCATAAGCTCGCCACCGCGACCTCCGGCGCGGTCGGCGGCTTCTTCGGGCTCTCCGCGCTCGCGGTGGAGCTGCCGGTGTCGACGACGCTGATGCTGCGCTCGATCGCCGACATCGCGCGCAGCGAAGGCGAAGACCTCGGCGACCCCGACGCCGCGCTCGCCTGCCTCGAGGTGTTCGCGCTCGGCGGCCGCTCGGCATCCGACGACGCCGCCGAGTCGGCGTATTTCCTGGTGCGGCTCGAACTGGCGCGCGAGGTCGCGCGGGCGACCGAGTACCTGCTGCGCAAGGGCGTGATCGACTCCGGCGCCCCGGCGCTGGCGCACTTCGTGGCGCGCATCGCCGCGCGCTTCGCGATCCCGGTGTCGCAGAAGACCGCGCTGCAGGCGCTGCCGCTGGTCGGTGCGCTCGGCGGGGCCGCGATGAACACGCTGTTCACCCACCACTATCAGGCGATGGCACGCGGCCACTTCACCGTGCGGCGGCTGGAGCGCGTGTACGGCAAGGAGGCGGTGCGGCTGGCCTACGACGATGCGTAGGGCGGGCAGTGCCCGCCATTGCCAAGCGCTCGGGCGATGGCGCGTAGGGCGGGCAATGCCCGCCATTGCGATGCGCTCGGGCAATGGCGCGCAGGGCGGGCACCGCCCGCCATAGCGATGCGCTCGGGCGATGGCGCGTAGGGCGGGCAATGCCCGCCGCGCCAATGCTCCGGCGATGGCGCGTAGGGCGGGCAATGCCCGCCATTGCGATGCGCTCCGGCGATGGCGCGCAGGGCGGGCAATGCCCGCCATTGCGATGCGCTCCGGCGATGGCGCGTAGGGCGGGCAATGCCCGCCATTGCGATGCGCTCCGGCGATGGCGCGTAGGGCGGGCAATGCCCGCCATTGCGATGCGCTCCGGCGATGGCGCGCAGGGCGGGCACCGCCCGCCATTGCGATGCGCTCGGGCGATGGCGCGTAGGGCGGGCACCGCCCGCCATTGCGATGCGCTCGGGCGATGGCGCGTAGGGCGGGCAATGCCCGCCATTGCGATGCGCTCGGGCAATGGCGCGCAGTGCGCGCCCTACACCAGCGCGCAGCTGACCGGCTTCGCGGCCGGCGCGTAGGGCGGGCACCGCCCGCCATGGCGAAGCGTTCGGGCGTTGGCGCGCACTGCGCGCCCTACACCAGCGCGCAGTTGACCGGCTTCGCGGCCAGCACGTCGCGCAACACCGTCGGCGCGATGCCGACCAGGAATCCCCGCCGCCCGCCGTTGATGCAGATGCGGGGCAGGTCGAGAATCGTCGCCTCGACGTAGACCGGCAGCACCTTGCGCAGGCCGAACGGCGAAGTGCCGCCGATCTGGTAGCCGCTGTGGCGCTGAGCGACTTCCGGCCTGCACGGTTCCACCGACTTCACCCCGATCGCGCGGGCGAGGTTCTTGGTGCTGACCGAGCGGTCGCCGTGCATCAGCACGATCAGCGGCTGCGCGCGCTCGTCCTGCATCACCAGGGTCTTCACCACCGCGTGCTCGTCGACGCCGAGCTGGCGCGCCGACTCGGTGGTGCCGCCGTGCTCGACGTAGTCATAGGCGTGCTCGGTGTAGGCGACACCGCGCGCCTTGAGCCAGACGGTCGCCGGGGTTTCGCTGACGTGCTTTTCTTTCTTGGCCATCCTGCGATGGTGCCACGCCGTCGCAGGGTGCGCCCCGGGGCGCACCCTGCGACAAGCGGACCGACTGCCAACCCGATGTCCGAGGAGCGCAGGCCCCGACCCCGGCGAAATCGTCAGCGTGGCGACCGCGGCTCGCGCCCCTCCCACAACTGCGTCCAGCCCTCCCAGCCGAGCGCGCGCAGGGTCTCGATGTTGCGCTCGTAGATCGCCTCCGCCTCCGGAAACGCCGCGACCGCGCGATCGATGCTGGCCTCGCGCAACAAATGCAGCATCGGATACGGCGAGCGATTGCTGCAGTTCTCGATCGCATCGGGCGCAGCGTCGACGAACCGGTAGTCCGGGTGGAAGCTCGCGACCTGCAGCACACCGTCAAGGGCGAGGCGTTCGATCGCGGCGTCGGCCTCGCCGAGGAAGTCGTTGTAGTCGAGGAAGTCGCCGAGGACGCCGGGGTGGATCAGCAGCGTGGTGTCGACCGCTTCCGGATCCGCCGCCGCCAGCGCCGTCAGTTCGCGCTCGAGGTCGACGACCAGCACGTCCACCGAGGTCGCCGCGCTGACCACCCAGCGGATCTGCCGCTTCACGTGCACGGCCTTCGCGAAGGGACAGAGGTTGAGCCCGATCACCGCGCGTGTCAGCCAGGCCTCAGTGCGGGCGATGACGAGGTCGGGATCGGTGATGGTCATCGGCGCATCGTCGCACAGCTCGCGGACGCGGCGAGCGCGCGTCCGGTGCGGCGTCACGGAATTGCGGCCCGCGTCGCACCGTCGACGATGGAACCCGAAGCCCGATTGCCGCGCCCGAGTCCGGTTGCCGACAATCGGACGCCGGTGCCGATCCCTGTCGCGATGTTGCGCCAGCCTGGAAACCTCGCGACAGGCCAAGCCAGCGCGCCGGACGCGGCGAAACGCCGCTGCACGATCGTCGCGAGTCCGCCACGCCGATGAGTCGGTCTCGACGGCGTGACCGCCCGCGTCCCGATGGCCATCGAGGAGTCCTCCATGAATCGTTCCCTGATCGCAAGCAGTCGCGTCGCCCTCACCCTGATCGCGACCACCCTGTCCGTCGTCACGCTGATGCACTCACCGATCTCCACGGCACAAGCCGCCGAAGCCCTGCGCGACACCGGCCGCAGCCACCGTTCCGTCGACGGCGGCTCCGGCGATCCCGGCTCGGGAGGCACGGGCCACACGAACGGACGCGGCAGCGACGGAACCTTCTGCTCGGCACCGCCGGCGCAGCAGTATGGCCAGTGCGCCAGCCAGTGCGGCGATCGCGGCGTCGCGGCGTTCAACCCCGGCAGCTGCGGCGTGGCGGCGACCTGCACCTGCGGACCTTCGAGCCCGACCACGGCCGCCTTGAACGGCGTCACCTTGCCGACGTCCGTGGCATTGCCCCGCCCCGCGGACCCGTTCGCCGGAGCCGTCGACGCCGGCGGAATCGCTCAGTTCTGAGGATTCGAGAGGATCTGGATCGGCAGGTTGCTCCGGTTCCAGCTGCCGTTGAACGGTCCCGGAAACACGATGCTGCTGGAGAAATGACCGTTGCGGGCATCGTCGATCAGGAGACTGGCGCTGCCCGCTTCGATCGGGAAACTGTTCCAGTCCGGCAGCCACGGGCAGCCCGGACACTGCACCCGGAAGGTCAGCTGCGGCGCTCCGCCGGCCAGGGCCGACACCGTGCCCTGGCCCAGCGACCAGCGCGCGGTGCCGGCGTCGTCGTAGATGAACTGGATGGCGAAGTACTGCGGAACGCCGTTGACGAGGTACTGGTGGATCACCTGCCCGGAGCCGGCCTCGGAGGGGCTGTACCAGGCGCCGGTGCGGTTCGGCTGCGGGACCGGACCGCCGACGAAATAGTCCATCAGCTCGGTGCCGGAGCGCTCGCCGATCTGCCACGCGAACAGCAGCCGCTCGCTGCCCAGCATGGCGACGACCGCGGTGCCGACGGTGCTGCGCTGGACCTGGAACGACGGCGCGCCGATCACCCGCTGGTAGTGGTAGATCGGCGACACCGCGACGTTGCCGGTCAATGGCGCCTGGATGGCGTACCAGTCGGGTGAGCGGTCCTGGGCCCCGGTGAACCACAGTCCGAAATACACCGGCCCGCTGGAGGTCGGGATGATGTGGTTGGACAGTCCGTTGCCGCTGCGGTTGGCGTTGTAGTAGAGGCCCTCGCGCGGCACGACTGCCGCCTTGGTCGACGGCAGCGCGGGACAGCTGCCGGTGAACGGATGGCAGTTGGCATCCGCCGGGATCGCGAGGTTCGCGATCGGATCGGCCGGTCCCGGATTCGAGCCGAGCACGTCGACGCCGCCGGTGTAGCGCAGGCCATACGTGGTGCCGCAGGCGGCATCGGCCGCGAGCGTCACCGTGACCGTGCCCTGCGCGCGTCCCCCGGGCTGCATCGTGCCGACCGCGATCTGCGGCGTATCGACCAGCATCTTGCCGACGATGCCGTCGGCGGTCCGGGCCGCGCTGTAGCGGTCCTCGGCAATGAAGTTGGTGTAGCCGTCCACGGTCTGGAAGTTGCCCGAGTTGACGACTTCGATCGGGATCCGGAATCGCTTGCCCGGTTGCGGGATGCCGTCGCCATTGCCGCAGACTTCCTGCATCGGGCCGCTCACCCGTGCCGTCAGCCGTGGCGCAAGCAGGCTCAGCGGCTTGCGGGTGGTGGCGTCGAGCTTGGCGCCGCTGGTCGCGGTCACCGACACCGTTCCCGTGAAGGCCCCGGGATAGGTCACCGGCAGGCTGGAGTCGCTGGTCACCCGATCGGTGATGCCGTCGCCATCGACGTCCCATTGATAGCTGGCGAAACCGCCCGGGGCCCGCAGCGTGAGCGTGGCGCCCACCTGGCGTGCGCCGGCGACCTCCACCCGCGGCCCCGAGCTGACCGCGCTCTCGGCGAACAGGAACAGGGCGGGACTGTCCTCTTTCAGGCAGCGCACGTAGTCCGGCGCCGTGTCGCTGCCGCACAGCACCACGGTGACCTCGCCGTCGTTCGGCCCGAGCAGCAACGGGAGATTCAGTGGCACGCCGATCGGCAGTGCGCGGGTGAGCGTGGTCGACCCGTCGACGAAGTGCGCACCGCCGGTGCTGTCGTTGCTGATCTGCACGAAGGCGGTCGACACGCTGGGTCCGCTTGTGCGGGTCACCGACAGCGCATTGGTCAGCTGCCCGCCCGGAACCCCGGTCTGCAGGTCGCCGCTGGCGGAGCCACCGCCGGCAAGCGTGCCGAAGTCCGCGCCGGGCGTACCGGCGCCGAAGAACACGACGTGGCTGTTGGCCGGCGCCGGGTCGCAGTCGACTTCGCCGTCGGGGGTCGCCGCGACCGAACTCGTGAGGCAGGCGATCACGCCGACCACGCCGGGATTGGGACCGAGCGTCAGCGTCTCTCCGACGGACTCGCCGACATCCGCCGGGACCAGCCGGAACAGCGTCGCGCCATCGGAGAAGCGCGCGCCGCCGGTGCTGTCGAACTGCAGGAACCAGAACACCCGGAGCGCCACGCCGGAGTCGTTCCGGACCACCAGCGGCTCGGTAAGGCGGGCACCCGCAGCCGTCGTCTGCGCGTTGCCACTGACATAGGACAGGTTGGTCACGACGTTCTGGCCGTGAGTGGGGTCGGCCAGCGACAACGCGACGGCCGCGATCGCGAATGTTCCGATGCGCATCGATGCACCTCGAACCGCTCGGCGAGGAGGGACAATCTACTCCGATCGTCGTGACGACGCGATGAGGCACCGGTTCGGCATCCGGATGGACTGCGGCGCAATTCTCAGCAGCGAGCGTCACGAGCGACTAGGCTGTCGGACATGATCACCCTGCTCGAGCCGAAGGCGTACCGGCTGCGCCTGATCGCCGCAGCCCTCTTGTGGGGCGCCGCGCCCACGGCGCCCGCGCAGAGCTTCTGCGAACCGGTAGCGGTCGAGCCGCTGGTCGCGCCGATCGTGCTCGGCAACGGCTCGCCGGGCAGCGTCAGTACCGCCCAGATCCAGGCCGCGCTCGACACCGGCGGCTCGATCCGCTTCGACCTCGGCAGCGCGCCCTCGACGATCGTCGTGACCAGCACGCTCGTCGCCAGCAAGGAGACGGTGCTCGACGGCGGCGGCCTCGTCACGCTGTCCGGCGGCAACGCGCGGCGGATCCTGTCGATCGTCAACAACAACCCTGCGATGAACGCGCCGACCTTCCGGGTGACACTGCAGAACCTCAACTTCCGCGACGCGACCATCACGGACGGGCGCGGCGGAGCGATCTACAAGCACCACGGCGCCGAGTTCCCGAACAAGGTCTCGCTGAAGCTGGTCAACTGCCGCTTCGACAACAACGCGGCACCGCTCGACGGCAGCTCGCAGGACGACGGCGGCGGCGCGTTCTACGCCGAGCTGATGCAGCGCATCGACATCGGCAACTGCGTGTTCGCCGGCAACAGCGGCAGCAATGGCGGCGCGGTGTATTCGCTCGGCACGCCGCGGGTCAACATCGTCGACTCGACCTTCAGCGGCAACCAGGCCATCGGCACCGGCGGCAATCCGGGCAACGGCGGCAACGCCGGCGCGCTCGGCGTCGATGGCGCGAATCGCCTCGTCGACATCTGCCGCACGCGCTTCTCCGGCAACAGCTCGAACGCCTTCGGCGCCGGCTTCTTCAGCGTGATGTACGACCAGACCAGCCGGACCCGTTTCGAGGACGTGCTGTTCGAGAACAATACCCAGCTCTCCAGCACCCAGCACACGGGTGGCGCCTACATTCAGGACGGCCCCTGGGCGATGAATCGGGTGAGCTTCCTCAACAACCAGGCGAACGGCTTCGGCGGGCTGTTCGTCGCCGGCAACGCGCCGGGCTCGATCAGCAACGGAACCTTCGTCGGCAACGTCGCGCGCCAGGGCCTCGGCGCGGGAATGGCGCTGACCTCGAGCGCGGCGATCACCATCGCCAACACCACGATCGCCAGCAACGTCTCGGCCGCCGCCTTCGCCGCCGGCATCTCGATCGGCACGCCGAACCAGCTGCGGCTCACCAACACCGTGTTCGCCAACAACACCGGCGGCAACCGCTTCGTGAACTGGGCGATGAACAACCCGGCGGCGATCGACGGCGGCGGCAACGTGCAGTTCCCGTCCGCCCGCCCGAACGGCGGCGGCAACGAGACGCCGGTGACGCCGACGGCGCTGTTCGCCGATCCGCAGCTCTCCGCGAGCGCCATCGTGCAGGGCGGCGTGGTGCCCACCCTCGCGATCGCGTCGACCAGTCCGGCTCGGGACCATGGCGTGAGCGCGGCCGAAGTGCCGGCGACCGACGCGCGCGGCGTTGCCCGGGTCGGCGCACCCGACAGCGGGTCGTACGAGTTCGATCCGAATGACCTGATGTTCGCCAACGGCTTCGAGTAGGACGGCGCCAGCGTAGGGCGGGCATTGCCCGCCATCGCGAAGCGGTGGAGCGCCCGCGGGCATTGCCCGCCATCGCGAAGCGGTGGAGCGCCCGCGGGCATTGCCCGCCATCGCGAAGCGGTGGGGCGTCGGCGGGCAGTGCCCGCCCTACCCTCGTCGGCGCCGCCCGGCCCCACCCATCGCCGCGAATCGCCGATAAGCTTCCGTCATCAGATCGAGGGGAATCGGGATGCAGACGCGCGCCGCCGTGGCCTTCAAGGCCGGACAGCCCTTGAGCATCGAGACGGTGGACCTGGAGGGTCCGAAGCACGGCGAGGTGCTGGTCGAGATCCGCGCCACCGGTATCTGCCACACCGACGAGTACACGCTGTCCGGTGCCGATCCCGAGGGCCTGTTCCCCGCGATCCTCGGCCACGAGGGCGCCGGCGTGGTGCTCGACGTCGGACCCGGCGTGACGTCCCTGAAGAAGGGCGACCACGTCATCCCGCTGTACACGCCGGAATGCCGCCAGTGCAAGTTCTGCCTGTCGCGCAAGACCAACCTCTGCCAGTGCATCCGCGCCACCCAGGGCCGTGGCCTGATGCCGGACGGCACCTCGCGGTTTTCATTGAACGGCGTCCGTCTGCTGCACTACATGGGCACCAGCACCTTCGCCAACCACACCGTGCTGCCGGAGATCGCGCTGGCGAAGATCCGCAGCGACGCGCCGTTCGAGACCGCCTGCTACATCGGCTGCGGCGTCACCACCGGGATCGGCGCGGTGCTGTTCACCGCGAAGGTCGAGGCCGGCGCCAACGTCGCCGTGTTCGGCCTCGGCGGCATCGGCCTCAACGTGATCCAGGGCGCGAAGATGGTCGGCGCCGGCAAGATCATCGGCATCGACATCAACCCGGCGCGCGAGACGATGGCGCGCAGCATGGGCATGACCCATTTCCTCAACCCGAAGGACGTCGAGGCGGCCGGCGGCAACATCGTCGACGCGGTCGTGCAGCTGACCGACGGCGGCGCCGACTACAGCTTCGAGTGCATCGGCAACACCACGGTGATGCGCCACGCGCTGGAGTGCTGCCACAAGGGCTGGGGCCAGAGCATCATCATCGGCGTCGCCGCCGCCGGCGCGGAGATCAGTACGCGGCCGTTCCAGCTGGTCACCGGCCGGCAGTGGAAAGGCTCGGCCTTCGGCGGCGCGCGCGGCCGCACCGATGTGCCGCGGATCGTCGACTGGTACATGGACGGGCGCATCGAGATCGACCGGCTGATCACCCACCGCCTGCCGCTGGAGCGGATCAACGACGGCTTCGCGCTGATGAAGCGCGGCGAGTCGATCCGCACCGTGGTCTGCTACTGAGGAGGGCGACCGATGGATGCTCCGACGCTGACCTCGGAACATGCCTGCGCCGGCGGGGTGCAGCAGTTCTACCAGCACGAGTCGGCCGTCATCGGCCTGCCGATGCGCTACGGCATCTTCCTGCCGCCGCAGGCGACGAAGGGTCCGGTGCCGGCCGTGCTCTACCTCGCCGGGCTCACCTGCAGCGAGGACACCTTCCCGGCCAAGTCCGGAGCGCAGCGCTACGCCGCGGAGCGCGGTCTCGCGCTGATCACGCCCGACACCAGTCCGCGCAATGCCCACCTCGCGCACGAGGCCGACCACTGGGACTTCGGCGTCGCCGCCGGCTTCTACCTCGACGCCACCGAGATGCCGTGGTCGATGCACTGGAAGATGGAGAGCTACGTGATGAAGGACCTGCTGCCGCTGGTCGGCCAGCACCATCCGGTCAATCTTCATCGTCTCGGACTCATGGGGCACTCGATGGGCGGCCACGGCGCGCTCACGCTGGCCTACCGCCACGCCGGCAAGTTCAAGAGCCTGTCGGCGCTGGCGCCGATCTGCGCGCCGACCCAATGCCCCTGGGGCCAGAAGGCCTTCCGCGGCTATCTCGGCGACTCGCCGAGCCGCTGGTCCGCGCACGACGCGACCGCGCTGATCCGCGCCCGCAAGGCTGCGCACATGGGGGCGCTGTATCCGGCGGGCATCCTGGTCGACCAGGGCCTCGCCGACAAGCATCTCGACGTGCAGCTGAAACCCGAACTGCTCGAAGCCGCCTGCCGCTCCGCCGGCCAGCCACTGACGCTCCGCCGTCACGCCGGCTACGACCACGGCTACTACTTCGTGCAGAGCTTCATCAACGACCACCTGAAGCACCACGCCTCACAGCTGTAGGGTGCGTCGTGGACGCGCCATCGCAGGGCGCATCCACGATGGCGATCTGACGAACGTCGTGGCGCATGAATGCCGTGGTGATTGGCGCGCTGTCGTCGGACGGGCGAAAGCCCCGATGCCCTTGAGCAAGGGGCCCGAGCACCGACGACATCTCCACACAGGAAAACCCGTCATCGCGAGCGCAGCGAAGCAATCCAGGGCCTTTGCTCCTGCTCCGATGCATGGAAAGCAAAGGCGCTGGATTGCTTCGCTGCGCTCGCAATGACGGGCAGGGGTGGTTCCCGCGACACCGCTCGGGGCTTGCGCCTCTCAAACATCGCGGCTTGCGCCGCTCCTGCAACGCCGCGTCAGCGGTTGCGCACCTTCAGGTTGTTCCCGAGCAGGCGCTCCCAGCTCCGCGCCAGCTGGGTGTACTCGTCGGCACAGCGTTCCGCGCGTTCCGCCGGCAGCGTGCCGTCGCTGACCAGGCTCGCGTACTTCGAGGTGTCGTGGCCGTAGAGCCAGCACGCGATGTTGTAGAAGCGCTGCTTGTCGAGCGAGTGCTCGTCCCAGAACGGCAGCGACTCGATGTCGGTGTCGTTCTGCTGGTCTTCCAGCTGCATCCAGTGCGCGCCGTCGAGCACCGCGGTCTCGCCCTCGTCGCTGCCGTCCGCCAGCAGATAGGTCGACAGCTGGTCGGCCGCGTCCTCCTCCTTGCCGGTGATCGGCAGGTCGAGGATGTGGGTGAGCGCATGGCCGAGCTCGTGGTAGGTGACGAAGTCGATCGCACCCGCGACCGCGGAATCGAGCTCGTCGTCGTTCTTCGCGTCGGGCTTGAAGATCTCGTAGAAGTGGTCGACGAGCTCGTAGCAGATCACCATCACCTGCTGGTCCGGCATGTAGAAGGCGTTGTCCTCGCCGCATTCGCCGTAGGTGACCACGATGTTCTTCGGCACGCTGACGATGGAGTTCAGGTTCTCGGCGATGCTCTCGATCACCTTCTCCTTCTTCATCTCCGTCTGGAACTGCGCATATTCCTCGTTCTCGACCGGACAGTAGGTCGCCTTGAAGCCGGAACCGCCCTGCGTCTGGCGCTGGGCGCTGCGGATGCACGGCGGCACCACGTCCTCGGACGGCTGTGTGCCGGGCTCGCGCCGCTTCGGTGCGGCGGCGCCGTCTTTGCCCTTCGCGGGCGGAGCCGCGAAGATCGGAGCGGTGAACGTCAGCGTGGCGGTGGTCAGCACAGCGGCAAGCAAAGCGCGTCGGATCGTCATGGTGGCCCCCCGGCCGGATCTGCATCGACTGGCCATCCCGCTGGCGCGGGATGCCCCCCAAACAGCGTCGCCTTCCATCACGGAGATCACGGAAGCCGCGGTTGCGGCCTCGCACCCCGGCGAGTCCACCAGCGACGTCGACCGGGACTCTACATCGGCGTTCGCCGCGTCCACGCCGGACGGCGCCCGCACTCGGTCAAACAAGTCCACGCAACCGACCTGAAACCCTGGAGCATCGATGGCGGCTTCCCCCGGGGCGGGCGGAATTCCGGCGCCGGATGACAGCATGGCAATGCACCGGCGCCCCGGCGAGCCCCACGCGTATAGTGCGCGCCACTCCAACCACCGAACGAGGTATGGCAATGCGCATGCGGCTCTTCGGCCTGTCCCTGGCCCTGCTGTCGACGGCCGCCATCGCCGCCGGCACCGATCCGCACGAATCCGCGACCTCGCCGGCCGCGCCGGCATCGGCGATCACCGCGACGCCGGCACCAGCGCCCGCCCCGGCGCACAAGGCAAGCACGGCGCCTCCGGCCCGGCACACGTCGGCCGCTTCCACGTCCGGCCGCGCGAGCCCGGCGAAGACCAAGTCGAAGTCGGCGTCCCACCCGGCCCAGCACGCGTCCAAGGCGAAGCCGAAATCGACGGCACCCGCGTCCGCCCACCGGAGCAAGCCGAAGGCGAAGTCCGCCCCGGCGACGCACCCGAAGACGGCGTCGGCCAAGGGCAAGTCCGCCACGTCGAACCACGGCAACGCCGCCGCGTCGCCCGCCGGCAAGAAGACCCGGCCGAAGTGCCCGAACGACCGGGCGCAATGCTGAGCCCCGCGCGAGTCGACCCCCCGTCGACCCGCAGCTGCGGTTCCTCGCCGGCGTCTCGCGATTGAGCGCCCTGCCGCAGCCCGCGGCAGGGCTCCGGCGACAAGGCTTTCCGGCGACCGCACGATCCGTGCCGACCCCGCGCGGATCAGTCGCCCCCCCCCTCCGCCTCTGAACCATCGGCCTCCGCCGCCACTTCCTCGCCCGCCGCGCGCGCGTACTGCAGGCGCAGGTAGTTCGCGCGCAGCAGTGCCACGGCGACGCGTTCGTGCTCGCCGGCGAACGCGCTGTAGCCGATACCCCGGAGCTCGGTCGCGAGTCGCCGCAGGGTCGCCCCGACGGACTCGGCACTGGCCGGGCTGATGCCACGCTCGGCCTGGCGGGTGAGGAAGTGGTGCAGAGCGTCGATCCGGGGGTGACTGTGCGACCGGGGCGACACCACGACCGGTGCGACGACCCGACGCCGGAGACCAGCGAGCGCGCGGTCGACCAGGCCGACCGTCGGCGCCGGGTCGAAGTACAGCGCATCGACGACCCGACCGGGCGCCGCGTCCGGATGGATCAGGCTCAGCGGCTCGGCGACCCATTCGCCGCCGCCACGCCGGATCCGCGCGACCACCCACGGCGGGACGCCGCCACGGGTCATCCTTCCCTGTTCCAGGCGCTCGATCGCCGGACGGTTGTGCTCGGAGTACGCCAGTTCCAGCGGCAACACCCGCTGTTCGGCGTCGAGCAGCGGGCAGACCAGGACCTGGCGGCTCTCGACGAAGCTCGCCTCGGCGACCCGCGACGGCCGCAGCACCACCCAGTCGAGCAGCGGCGCCGGCTCGGCGAGCAGGCTCTGGCGTGCCGCGTCGAGGCGTCGTTCCAGCTCCGGCCAGGAGTCGCAGGGGCGCAACGCCGACGCGAGTTCGGCGAAGGTCGGCAGCGCCGGATCGACCCTTGCAGGAATGCCGGCCGCGCTCGACAGCCGTCCCTGCGCGCTCACCTGCGGCGCGTCCAGCGTCAGCCGCCGACCGGTCGCGTGGGCCGGCGACGACAATCCTTCCCATGGGCCGGCAACACGGTAGCGGGCCGCCGGATCGAAACCGCGCTGCTGCGCCGGGCGCGCGTCGGTACAGGTCAGGAAGGCCGCATCCCGCGGCGACCAGAACAGCATCGTCAACCCGACATAGCCGGAGGCCGATCGCCACGGCAGCGCGCCGAGGCCGATCAGCTCCAGTGCCGCCACGGTCTCGTAGCGGTGGCGGGCGCGTCCGACGAGATGCCGCGGCGCGGCGCCGAGCGACGCCGTCTGCTCGAGGGCGCCGACGAGGCCGTAGGCGATCGTCATCTCGTCGAGCAGCCGATGCTCGTCCGCCGAACCGGCGCGCTCCAGCAATTGCTCGACGTGATCGCCGAGCCGGCGCAACAGCAGCGCCAGCCGATGGTATTCGGCGCCCTGTGCCCAGGTCGCCAGGGTCTGGAAGCGTTCCTGCACCGTGGCCGACAGGTGCGACAGGCCGAGCTCGATGCATTCGACCAGCAGCACGGCGACCGCCGAGCGCAGCCGTCGGCGCGATTCCGCCAGCGCGTCGCCGGCGTCTTCCGGCAGCGCGTGGTCCTTCCCGAGGTCGAGTGCCGTGGCACGAGTGCGTGGCGGCGGCGCCGGCGGTATCGCGCCGAACGCGCGCTGGTAGGCCAGCACCGCGGCGACGCGGTATTTCTCGACGGCAGCGATCGCGCGATCCGCGATCAGCTCGCCGAGTCCGCCGCCGAGGAAGCGGAACTCGAGCGCGGGGCGGGTGAACCCGAGCACGAGATAGCGCTCGCCGCCGATCACGAAGCCACGCTCCGGATCCAGGTCCTCGACGAAGGCCGCGGCCCAGCGGAAGCCGGAGGTCCCGGCGTGGCGGGTGAGCGCGGCGGCGTCGAAGCCCATCAGCAGGGCGTGCAGCGGCGCGAGCGGGTCGTCCGCGGCCGCCGGCGGATCGTCCGACGCGATGGGCGATGTCGCTGCGGCCGCCGCGACCTCGGGCGGCGCCGCGGCCAACGCGTCCTTGAGCCAGAGGGCGGCGGCGATCCGATGCTGGCAGGGGCCGCTCGCCGGACAGCTGCAGCGGGCGTGCGCCGGACCGCGCTCGTCGAAACGGATCGACACCGCACCGAGCGCGACCACCAGGCCGGACTGCGACGCCTCGACGATCGCCGGCGTCGCAGCGGCGAGATCCTTCCGTGCGCGGCGCAGCAACCCGGCGTTCGCGAGCGCCGCGAAGGCCTCGTCGTCGTAGCGGGCGAGCTGCTCGGCGAGACGATCGCGCAGGCTCACGAGACCACCTTGACCAGCCACTGGGCGAAGCGCTGCGGCGTCATCGCGGCGATGTCCATGCCCACGGCGGCCAGCCGTTCCGCCATCTGGCGGTCGTAGAAGGGATGCGCCTCGCCGTCGAGCGCGGCGAGCCCGATCAGCCGCACGCGCGCCTCCGCGAGCCTGCGCACCTCGCGCACCAGTTCGCCCGGCGAGCCGCCCTCGCAGAAGTCGGTGATCAGCACGAACACGGTGCGCAACGGATTCTCGATCAGCTGGGCGCAGTAGCGCACCGCGCGGGCGATGTCGGTGCCGCCACCGAGCTGGACGCCGAGCAGCACCTCCACCGGATCGTCGGCGACGCTGCTGAGGTCGACCACGCTGGTGTCGAACACCACCAGCTTCACCGAGAACCCGGGCAGCGCAGCGAGAATGCCCGCCATCACCGCGGCATGGATCACCGAGTCGGCCATGCTGCCGCTCTGGTCGATGCAGATCACGATGTCCCAGGGCAGGCGGCGCGCGTTGCGCTCGAAGAACCGGAGCTCGTCGACGCCGAGGCGGCGGCGCTCGACGTCGTAGTTCTTCAGGTTGGCGCGCACGGTCCCCAGCGCGTCGAAGTTGCGCGCGACAGCGATCGGCGAGTGGCGCTGGCGGTTCACCCGTCCGGTGAGCGTCTGCCGGACCTCGGTCTCGAGCCTGCGCCGGATCTCCTCGACGACCTGGCGGATGATCCGCCGGGCGACCGCCAGCACCTCGCCCTTCAGCTGCCCGCGCAGCCCGAGCAGGGTTTTCAGCAGCTGCTGGTTCGGTTCGAGGCGAGCAAGCGCCTCGGGATCGGTGACGAGCTCGGTCAGCCCGTAGCGGTCGAGGGCGTGCTTCTCGATCACCTCGACGGTGTCGCGCGGGAACAGCTCCCGGACTTCGGAGAGCCACTTCAGCACCGTGACCTGGGAGCCGTCGAGCGAGCCGGGCCCGAGTTCGCGACGCAGGCCGCGCCCCTGGTATTCGCGGCCGTAGAGATAGTCCAGCGCCGCGTCCATCCGGAGCTGCCGCGGATCGAGACCCGGCTCGCCGCCGAGACGAGCCGCCGAATAGCGACCGAGCACCAGACGCCAGCGCGCGAGCACGCTCATGCGGGCAGCCACGCGCCGAGACCGTCGCCGGTGAGAATCGCGGCGACTCGTTGCGACAGCTCGAGCTGCGCCTGCACGGCGGCGGCGTCGACGTCGTCGTGCACCAGCGGCCCGAGGTGCTCGTCGCCATGCAGCGCGGCCACGGCGTCGGCGATGCGGTCGGTCTCCTTCGGCGTCATCGCCGCGAAGGCGAGACGCAGCTCGGGCAGGTTGGCGACGAAGGCCTCCTCGCTCCATTCGCCGAAGAGGCCGTCCAGCACCTCGAGCAGGCGCGGCTGCTGCCAGGCCGCCTCGCGCGCGGTGGCCAGCAGCCCACGCAGGAAGGCGACCGCGTCCGCCGGCTGGGCGAGGCCGCGCAGGTGACCATCGACCGCCGCGCCGAGCGTGTCATCGTCGCGCCGCCCGGCGGCGTACAGGAGGCCGACCGCGGCGCCGCGCACCAACGCGAGGTCGTGGTCGCCCGCGAGGTCCTCGATCATCGCCCAGTACAGTCCGGCATCGAGCCCCTGCCCGGCTCGGCTCGCCAGCAGCTCGCGCAGCTCGGTCAGCGCGCGGATCACCGTCGACGGGTCGCACTGCTGGCCGCGCAGCTCGCGGCCGAGGTAGATCGAGCGCTGGTAGGCGGCCGCCAGCAGCGACGGCAGCTCCGCGATGGCGCCCGCTTCGAGCGGCTCCGAGGATTCCTGCAGGACGCCGAGCGTGGCCGCCGCCGCGGACACCGAGTCGAACGCGGCCTCCGCCGCGATCGTGCGCTGGAGTTCCTCGACCAGCCGCGGCAGATGGTCGTGCAGGCCCAGCACGCAGGCCTCGGCCATGCGCTCGCTCGCCAGCCGCGCGCTGCGCTCGGTGGCGAGCGCAGCGATCCGCAGCGCGAAGCGGTTCGCGACCGCCAGCGGGACGGTCGCGCCATAGACCGAGGCCTCGACCAGCGCGGCCTCGGTCGCCGCCGAGTAGGTGTATTCCCAGTGTTCCTGCAGCCGCTCGAGACCGATCCGGCGCACGAAGTCCGGTCCCGCGGTGCGCACGCCGAACGGCACCCCGAGCAGCACCAGACCGTGGAGCAGGCGACTCGTCAGGCGGTGGGCGGGACGGCGGTAGAGATCGAGGCTGGCGCGCCGCGGCTCGGAGTCGTCGATCTTCAGCCGCTGGCGCCGCGCGCGCCAGGCGAAGTCGCGGACCAGCGGCGGCGTCGGCGCGCCGGCAGGCACCGCGCCGAGCGCGGTCCCGCGCAGCGCTCGCGCAGCGACCGCCGCCACCACGGCACCGTCGGCATCGGTGTCGCCCTTCACGAAGCAGCTGGTGATCGCGTCGAGCAGGTCCTCGCGTGCCGGAGCCGGGCGCCGACGCAGCGCCGCCAGCCGGAGGCACTGCTCGTACGCGGCAGCGAAGGCCGGCATCGGCAGCGCGACGTCGTGCTTCTCGCGCAGCTCGGCGGCGACTTCGGCGAGCACCGCGAGCGCCGTCTCGCGCCGCACCCGCGACGAGCCGGCGAGGCCGGCCCGGTCGTGGCGCAGCAGTTGCTCCCACAGGCGCTGGTGCCAGGCCGGCGACGTCATCCCGGCGGCGTAGCCGTTCAGACGGTCGAGGCGTTCGAACGAGTAGCGGATGAGCGCCGCGTCCTGCTCGGCGACGGCGCGCCGCGCGAGCGTCGGCCGCGCGCCGCCGGAGTGCACCAGCCCCGGCAGCACCAGCGCATGGAAGCCGCCGACCACCGCCAGCACCGGCCCCGCGTCGGGCGCGCGTTCGGCCAGAGCGGCGCGGATGTGGAAAGCCATCTCCGCCTCGCGCGCCGTGCTGCCGTCGCGCGCGAGCTCCGCCGCGTCCGCATCGGCGCGCGACAGCCGGCAGTAGGCGACGACGCGTTCGATGTGCTCGACCGGCGTGAGCGACACCGAGGGGATCTCGAAGAGGTGCTCCCACAGTTCCTCGTGGTCGCGGCAGCCCTGCTGCTCGGCCATCGCCTGCAGGCGCGCGCTGCGGCGGTAGTGGCGCTCGTCGAGCAGCGGGGCGTCCTGGTCCGGTGACGTAGCGCCGAAACCGCACTGCTCGGCATAGTCGAGGTCGATGAAGCGCGCCGGCACGCCGAGCGCGGCGGCGGCGCGCAGAGCGACCAGCTCCGGCGAGTAGTCGCAGAACGGGTAGTAGGCCGCGTGGCGGCGTTCCGGCTCGCCGGCGGCGGTGCGCTCCACCGCATAGGCGTACACCGCCAGCGGCATCTTCGCGTCGGCACGCGCGAGCAGCGCTGCCAGCGGCGTGAACGAGCGCGGCCCCTCGACCAGCAGCAGCGACGGCGGTCGCTCGGCGATCAGCTGCTGCAGGTGCCAGGCGCAGGCCGGGCTGTGGTGGCGCACCGGGTACACGATCAGCTCCGGCGTGATCAGCGCCTGCGCCGATGCGAAGGAGTCCTCCGGCCGGGTCATCGCGGTGCGGCGCGGCTCAGCGGTCGAGCTCGCGCCGCGCCTCCAGCAGCCGCCGCCACTGCGCTCCGCGCTGCGCGCGCTGCTTCACCACCACGTCGAAGTAGTGGCGAAGCTTCTTGCCGTCGTCGGGATTGTCCTTCAGCACCGTGCCGATCAGCTGCCGCGCGACGTGCTCGCCGCCGACCGCACCGTCGCCGAAATAGTGGGCATCGAGGCCTGCCGCGTAGCCGACCGCGACCGCCTCGGCCGAGGACATCACCGCGTTCGGCCGCTCGACCACCACGCCCTCGGCGGTCACGCCGTTGCGCAGGTCCTGGAACGCGGTCACCAGCAGTTCGAGCACGTCGACCCCGAAGTCGACCTCGACCTCGGCCTGCCGCAGCAGCGCCTCGGTCTGGTCGCGCACCAGCCGGGTCTCGAGCGCACGGTCTCCGATCGGCTTCACCGTCTCGAAATTGAAGCGCCGCTTCAGCGCGCTCGACATCTCGTGGACGCCGCGGTCGCGGATGTTGGCGGTCGCCAGCACGTTGAAGCCGCGCGCGGCGAACACCGCGGCGTCGTCGCCGTCGAGCTCGGGCAGGTGCAGCACCTTGTCCGACAGCAGGCTGATCAGGCTGTCCTGGATCTCCGGCTGCACCCGGGTCACCTCTTCGAAGCGGCAGAGCGCGCCGTCGCGCATCGCGTCGTAGATCGGGCCGCGCACCAGTGCGCGCGGCGATGGCCCCTCGGCCAGCAGCAGCGCGAAGTTCCAGCCGTACTTGATCTGGTCCTCGGTGGTGCCCGCGGTGCCCTGGATGGTGCAGGTGGAGTTCCCCGAGATGGCCGCGGCGAACAGCTCCGACAGCATCGACTTCGCGGTTCCCGGCTCGCCGACCAGGAGCAGCCCGCGGCTCGACATCAGGGTCACGATGCAGCGGTCGATCAGCGCATCGTCGCCGTAGAACTTGCGGCGCACGCCGAGCTTGTCGTCGCCGACGATGAAGGCGCGCACGGCACGCGGCGACAGTCGCCAGCCGGCCGGCCGCGGGCCACGATCGCGTTCGGCGAGCAGCGCGAGCTCCGCCGCGTGGACCTGCTCGGCCGGCGCGCGCAGGATGTCGGAACGGGGGGTGGCCATCGCTCAGTACTCGCTCTTCTTCTGCCAGTCGGGATGGAAGCCGCTGCCCTCCGCGGCGATCAGGCGCAGGTCGTCGTAGCACTCCGACAGCAGCACCTTGGGGATCGTCGACAGGGCCAGCGCGGGACGCTGCCAGCTCTCGCCCTTGCTGCTCGCGAACGACAGCTTCAGCAGCGCGACGGTGCGGTTCTGCTCCGGCAGCGGATTGCCGGTGAACTCGATCGTGGCAACGAGCCCCAGGGTCGGGAAGCGCTTCTCGTAGGAGAAGAACCAGCCGCCGTCCTCCGTCGGCCCGCGGGTGTAGCCGAGCTTCGTGGCCTTGCCGCGGAGGGCGAATGCCTCGATCAGATGGCCCTCGAAGGCGCTGATGGAGGTCTCGCGCGCCGCCCATTTCGGCAGGTCGTAGCCGCCCTTGCCGAACTGCGGGAACAGCGGAACGATCTCGTAGTCCTTGAGGTGCTGCTGCCAGCGGGCCACCGTCGCGGCCGGCAGGTGGCTGTCGTGGGCGATGCGCACGCGGCACGTGGGTGCGATCTCGACCGCGTTGTCGTCGTCGTCGGTGAGGCTGCCGTCGTCGAGCGGGCGGAAGCACCGCGCCGGCTCGCTGCCGGCCGGGTCGCCGTCGACGACCGTCCACACCAGTCGCTGCACCAGCTTGCGCACGATCGGGTGCTGGTTGAGGTACAGGCTCCAGTCCTCGAAGCTCCAGTCGCGCTCGGTGCACAGCGCCTCGTACAGGCGCTCGCCCTGCAGCGTGACGATGGACTTGATCTCCTTCTTCGCCGCGGCATAGGCCTTCTTCGCCTCCTTCGCGAGTGCGGCGTCGTCGTCCTGCCGCGGCTCCGGCAGCGCGGCGATCTTCTTGCCTTCGGGGTTGTAGAGCTCGATCTTGAAGTCGGGCAGGAGGCGCGCCGAGAAGACGCGGCCGCCGTAGGAGAGCTCGAGCGTGCCGGTCTCGTCGAAGCCGGCGCTCGGAATGGTGCGGTCGGCGAGTTCGGCGAGCGTCCAGCCCTTGCGCTCGGCCAGCGCCTCGGCCTGGCGGTTGGCCTCGTCCTGGAAGCCCTTGGTGCGGAAGCGGCTGCCGACCGACAGCATCAGCTGGGTCGCGCTCGGGCTCTCGATCCAGGCGAGCATCGCGATCAGTGCCTTGCCCTGCGCCGCGCGGGTCCCGTACCACTCCTTGAGATAACGCGCGACCGGCGCCGCGGCCGAACGGCCCGCGCAGGCGGCGACGACGGCGAGCAGGCCCTTGCTCGCGATCGCCGAGCCGGCCGGCTGGCGCAGGAAGCCCGGCAGGAAACGGGCGTAGAGCTCGTCGACGCCGAGTCCGAAGTTCGGATCGTCCTTGAAGTACTGCGCCTGTGGCCCGTTCATGTAGCCGTGCATCGACACCGCCTGCTGGCGGGCGCGGGTCATCGCATCATCGGCGGGCACCGGCCTCACGTCGGCCGCCAGCCAGTTCGCCAGCACGTAGTCGGCGAGTGCCTCGCGGTCGCGCGGCACAAACATCGCGCAGTACTTGCGCAGCACCGCATTGGGCTCCGGGCTCTTCTGCTTGACCGCCTGCACCAGGAGCCAGGTGAGCACCTCCGCCGGGACCGGCTCGCCATCGTCCTGCCAGTGCACCGCCGGCAGGCCCGACAATGGGAAGCCGTCGAGGTCCTTGGGCACGCCCTTCGCGAGCGACTTCGCCGCCTCGCGCACCAGCGCCGCGCGGTCGAGGTACTTCTCCACCGGCTGCCCCAGGGCCTGCAGCGCGTCCAGCATCGCGCCCTTGGCCACGTCGTTCTTTTCCTTCGCGACCGCCTTCTCCAGTGCCGCCTGGGCCTCCACGCATGCGAGGCGGGTGAGCCAGACCGCGGCGACGGTGCGGACCTCGGCCTTGCCGGAGGCGAGCGCGGCGATGATCCGCTGCTCCTTGCCGGGCAGGTTCGCCAGCGCGTCCTGGGCCGACCGGCGTTCGCTCTTGGTCGTTCCGAGCGCGAGGTCGAACAGCGCGTCGACCAGGGTCGCCGGCGGTGTCGGCAGGGTCGCGATCGCGCGATAGACGCCGTCGCGGTCGAACCAGTAGGAGAGGGCCGCGGACGGCGCCAGGCAGTCGATCAGCGCATCCAGATGGTGGGCGAAGAACGGCCAAACGGCGTCGCGGTCCCACTGGGTCGCGAGTGCGGCGCCGGTGTTGCAGTAGGCGGAAAGCACGCGCTGCGGGCCGTCGAGACGCATCGCCGACAGCATCTCCGACAGCTCCAGCAGCGTCGGCGCGCCGCGCGCCGCGTTCAGCGCGTTGATCGCGGCGATCGCCGGGAAGTACAGCGAGCGGTCGCTGGCGACGAGGACACCGAGGAAGTTCAGCGTCTTCAGCAGCACCACCGGCGACATCGCGTCGTGGCCCATGTAGTTTGGCAGCACGGCCGCGGCATGCTGCCACAGGGCGTAGTGGCCGAGCGCAGGCTCGCCGGCGAGCTTCGGCTCGCCCGAGGCGATGTAGTCGCGGAGGCGACCGAGTTCCTTCTCCCGCAGCACGACCGGCGTCTTTGGCGCGATGGCGTTGGTGCCCTCCGCCTTGGCCCGCTCGTAGTGCTCGCGCGCCTGCGCATACTGCTTTTCGACCAGCCGGTCGATGTCGCCCAGCAGGCGCTCCAGCATCTCCGCGACCGCGGGCGTCAGCGCGCCCTCCCAGGCGATCGTCGGCAGCGTGTAGTCGTAGCGGGTGGCGACGACGTCCGCGCGCTGGGCACCTCCGTCCCATTCGCCGGGCAGCGCCTGGATCGACGGCGCCTTGTCCGCCGCGGCGATGGCGCGGAGCTCGGCCTGCCAGGCGGCGTCCTCGGACTTGCGCGCGAGCGTGAACGCGAGGCGCAGCGCCAGCAGCCGCTGGTCGGGCTTGGCCTGGGTCGCCAGTTCCCGCAGCGGAGCCCGTGCCGTGCCGGAAAGGCGTCGCACCAGTGGCTCGGCCGCTGCGCGGACCTGCTTGCTGCTGGCGGTCGCAAGTTCCGCCAGCTCCGCCGGAAACGCCGCCAGCGCGGCGTCGTCGGCCGCCGCGAGCAGGGCGAGCACGTGGACGCGCTGGTCGACCTCCTTCGGCAGCAGCAGCGGTCTCAGCGCCTCGGCATGGCGCGTGACGGCGGCCGCGAAATCCGGCAACCGGGTGAACGTCATGAGCCGCGAGCTCGCGCCGTAATGGGACTGGACCGAGGTCGCGAACGCCGACTGCAGCCACGCCGAGGGGGCGAGTTCCGCGGCGGCGCAGAGCCGGTCGAGCGACTGGCCAGTGATTCCGGTCGGCCGCGACGAACGCGAGCCGTAGCTGTGCACCGACTCGCCGGACGCATGGATCAGCAGGGCCTCGAGCCAGTGCTCGCCGCGCGGGAACTGCGTGCAGAAGTAGCGCGGATCGCCGACGCAGGCCGCAATCAGGCGCCCCCAGCGCAGCAGGAAAACAGGATCGATCGCGTCGAACTGCGGATAGAGCTTCGAGCCGATGCGGAGGTCACGGCCGAACGAGTGCCCGGTGATCTGCAGCGTCTCGCCGACGCCCGCGGCCTGGTGGACCTCGCCGAGCACGGCCACCGGCTCGCCCGCGAGCACGTAGGACAGGAGGTCGTCCGCCAGGCCACGCCGCCCGCCCGGCTTCGCCGTGTCGACCGGCGCGAGAACACCGCGCAGGATCTCGACCCAGCTCGCCGGTACGCCGTCCGGCAGGGCTTCCGGCTTCCCACCGATCAACTTGCTGATCCAATTGAGCACGACCCGTCCCGCGCGAGTTGGAAAGCACGGGACTATAACGCCGCTTCGCGGGAGTTCCCTTGCGCCGCCCGGGTGCCGACGGCAACGCGCTGCGTCCTGCCCCCAGCCGCGTGCGAAAGCAAGCGAACTGCGGCGCGGCAGATTGCTCGGCAGGAGGTACTGGAATACGACAGCGAGATGGTGGCCGGGGACGGAATCGAACCGCCGACACGGGGATTTTCAATCCCCTGCTCTACCAACTGAGCTACCCGGCCAGGGTGGGATGCACGCCGGGCGTAGCCGGCGGCGGCTTCGGCGGGGCCGAAGAGCCGCGTATTAGAGCGGGGGTGTCGGTCGGAGTCAAGAGTGTCGATTTGCCGCGCCGCCATTGCAGGCGCCACGTGCGCCTTGGCACATCCTGCGACGCCCGCGATGCCCGCGGCTTTCTCACCCCTCAGCCCTCAGCCCTCGACCCTCGACATCGTCCGAGTCGCCACTCTCGCCACCCGCACCGCCAGCACATGACTTCCGTCCCATGGTCACGCCAGGAACTTCGACTACAGTTGTAGTACGACACCTGTAGAAGATAGACCCGATGACGAAGAAGAAGCCGGTGGTGCTGTCCGACCTGCAGCTCGACGTGATGCGCGTGCTGTGGCAGCGCGGCGAGGTGGCGACGCCGGACGTGGCGGCCGCGCTGGCCGACGCGCGCGGGCTGGCCCACACCACCGTGGCGACGCTGCTGTCGCGGCTGGAGAAGCGGGGGGTCGTCGCATCCCGCCGCGACGGTCGGCAGCTGTCCTACAAGGCCCGGGTCAGCGAGGACCAGGTACGCCGCTCGATGGTCGGTGAGCTGGTGGCGAGCCTGTTCGGCGGCGACAGCCGCGCGCTGCTGGCGCACCTGGTGCGGGAGGACGAGGTCGAGCCCTCTGACCTCGAGGCGATGCGCCGGCTGTTGAAGCAGGGAGAACGCCCATGAGCGAAGTCCTGGTCCGCTGGCTGATCACCTATTTCATCCACAGCAGCCTCCTGATCGTCGCGGCGCTGCTGATCGAGCGCCTCAGGCTCGCCGGCGACCTCGCGGCACGCGAGTTCGTCTGGCGGGTGGCACTGTTCGGTGGCCTGGCGACGGCGAGCCTGCAGATGGCGTTCGTCGCCGGACCGGCGTCGCCGATGCCGGCGAGCCCCGCGATCGTCGCCGCGAGTGCGCCACCGGGCGCAGAGCGCGGAGAGAGCGCGGCGCCCCCCGCCGAGGGCGAAACGCCCACGACCCGCGTCGTCGACGCGACCGGGCTCCACCTCCATGAGGAATCCCCTGCTGCGGTCGCGGGAGGCGCGAGCGCCGGCACGGCGGCGATGGAGCCCATCGTGGCGAACACCGTCGCCCTGCCGCACCTGCAGTCCTTCCGCTGGCTCGGCAGCGCCTGGCTCGCCATCGCTGCCACGCTCGCGCTCGCCTTGGCGGCGCAGTGGTGGCTGCTCCGGCGACGTTCGATCCGGCTGCCGACCCTGCGCGACCGTCGCCTGGCCGGCGAACTCGCGGCGATCGCGGAGCGCGCCGGCATCGCCGTGCCGCGGCTCGCGCGCAGCGCCGCGATCGACAGTCCCGAGGCGCTGCCGGCGGCGACCATCTGCCTGCCCGAATGGACGCTGGAGACGCTCGATCGCCGCCAGCACCGAGCGCTGCTGGCGCACGAGGTCGCGCACCTCGCACGCGGCGACCTCGGCTGGCGCCTGGCCGCCGCGGCGGTCCGCCGCGCGCTGTTCCTGCAACCCCTGAACCGCATCGCCAGCGCGCGCCTCGATGCGCTGGCCGAGCTCGCCTGCGACCGCTGGGCCGCCGAGGCCGGCGCCGATCCGCGCGCGCTGGCCGAGTGCCTGGTCGCCTGCGGCGAGCACCTCACTTCCCGCCGCAGCGAGCTCGCCGCGGCCATGGCCGGCCGCGGCTCGCCGCTGCTGCTGCGCGTCCAATCCCTGCTGGAGCCCGTCCCCATGCGTCAACCGATCCGCAATACCCTTGCCCGCGCCCTCTCCGCCGCCGCGCTGACAGCGCTGCTGGCACTGCCGACCCTGGTGTTCGAGACCGACGCCATCGCCGGCGAGCACAGCAGCATCAGCATCGACGCCGGCTGGTTCGGCAAGGCGATGGAAGTGTCGATCGACTCCGAGGTCGGCCGGCTGAAGGCGCGCTTCAAGGGCGACTACGAGTTCAACGCGACCGAGGACGATCTCGCGTCGCTGAGCCGCAGCGGATACGTCGAGCTGACCGCCGACGGCCACACCCGCCGCGTCGACTTCGAGCATGGCGACAACGGCATCACCCGCGCGTTCTCCGTCGACGGCACGTCCCAGCCGTTCGAGCCGGAGGGCCGCAAGTTCATGGCCTACATCCTGCCGACGCTGCTGCGCGAGACCGCGATCGACGTCGACGCGCGGGTCGCGCGGATCGAGAAGCGCGGCGGCAAGGACGCGCTGGTGGCGGAGATCGCGGTGATCAAGGGTGACTACGCCCGCCGCATGTACGTGGTCGCGGCGGCCGCGCGCGGCACCTTCGACGCGGGTCAGCTCGATCGCCTGATCGCCGCGATCGGCCAAGGCACTGGCGACTACGAACGGCGCGAGGCGCTGACCGCCCTGATCGAGAAGCAGCCGCTGGGCCCGACACACAAGGCGGCGATCCTGGCCACGCTGGTCGACTTCCACGGCGACTACGAGCGCCGCGAAGTGCTGACCGCGCTGACCCCGACGCTGGCGCTCGACGAGAGCAGCATCGCGGCCTGGGCGAAGGCGGTGGGCGCATTCCATTCCGACTACGAGGCGCGCCAGTCGATCGAGGCGCTGTCGAAGCGGCGCGAGCTGCCGGCGGCCGCGGTCGCCGCGGCGATCAAGGCCTGCACCGACCTGCATTCGGACTACGAGTCGCGCACCGCGCTGTCGGGGCTGGCGCGCCATGTCGGCAAGTCACCCGAGCTCGCCATCGCCTATGCCAAGGCGACCGCGACGATCCACTCCGACTATGAGCAGCGCGAGGCGATCACCGAGCTGCTGAAGTCCGCCGAGCCCGACGCCAGCGGCTACCACGCGCTGCTGGACGCGGCCGACAACATCAAGTCGGACTACGAGTGCGGCACGCTGCTGCAGGCGATCGCGAAGCGGATGCCGGGAGACAGCGCGCTGATCGAGCACTACCGCCGGGTGGCGCGGCGGCTCGGCGACTACCAGCGCGGGCAGGCGGAGAAGGCGCTCGATCGACTCGCGGTGCTCTGAGCCCCTCACCCCGACCCTCGCCCCGGCCAGCACCCATCGTGCTGGCGTTCATCCGGTCGGCGCATGCGCCGACCATTCCGACCTCCCCCGCAAGCGGGGGAGCGGGGGACCCGGCCAGCTCTCGGTTTCGCGGGGCGCGCCCTGTGCGCCGACGCGAGACGTTCGCGCGGTGTCGGGCAGGGACCAAGCCCGCAAGGGTTGTTTCATTGCCGCCTCGAATCAATCCTGTATCGTCGATCGCGAATTCCATGGAGTCGCGCGTCGATGAAGTCGCTGTTCGCCTTGCTGTTCGGTATTGCCGCCCTGCCCTCCGCCGCCCATGCGGCGATGGACACCGATTCCGGCGATCCGACGGGCCAGGCCGCGACGCCCGCCGACGCGGCAGCGACATCCGACGAGACCGTCCTCGGCGCCGTGGTGGTGACGGCGCGAAAGCGCACCGAGCTGCTGCAGCAGGTGCCGATGGCGGTGATCAGCCTCGACGGCCGTGAACTCGCCGAGCGCGGGATCGACAAGCTCGACGACCTCGCCGCCGCCGTGCCCGGGATGCAGCAGGGCGATCTCGCGATCACCTCGCGACTGACCCTGCGCGGCGTCAACTCCGGCGACAACAACGCCTTCGAGCAGGCCGTCGGTGTCTACGTCGACGGCATCTACCGCGGCCGGATGAACGAGCAGCACCTCGGGCTGTTCGATCTCGAGCGGGTCGAGGTCTTGAAGGGCCCGCAGGTCGCGCTGCACGGCAACAGCTCGATCGGCGGCGCGATCAGCGCGGTGACCCGCCGCGCGCGCTTCGACCACGACGGCGACCTCACGGTCGGCTACGAGACCGAATATCGCGCCACCCGGGTCAGCGGCGGCGTCGACCTGCCGGTGAGCGATGCGCTGGCGCTGCGGCTGTCCGGCACCTGGCTCGACCAGGAGCGCGGGCTGTCGCCGAACGATGCGGATGGCCGTTCCGAGCCGCGCAACCACGACCTCGCGTTCCGCCTCGCCGGCACCTGGCTGCCCTCCGACGTGATCGCGGTGAACGCCCGCATCGACCACGGCCGCTACGATCGCCTCGGCCACATCTTCGATGTCTACAAGCACGTCGACGGCCAGGGCAATCCGTTCCCGAATTCGCCGTTCAGCGGCTTCAACGACGGCCGCCTGAACATCGGCAACGGCGCTCCGTTCAAGTACCAGAGCGCGTTCCTCGACACCGACAACGACGAGGCCATGGTCCAGGTCGAGTACCGCGGCGACGACTGGACGCTGACCTCGGTCACCGGCTACAGCCACTACGAATACCGGCAGTCGGCCGACGTCGACCTCACGCCGGCGACGCTGATCAACGTCTACCAGGACGAGCGCTACCGGCAGTGGTCCGAGGAGCTGCGGCTCTCCGGCGAGGCGGGTCCGGACGTCGCCTGGCTCGGCGGCCTGTACCTGCAGTCGGACCATTTCCGCAACGACTATCTGTCCGACTTCAACCTGCCCGCGCTGGTCGCCCCGGCCTTCGGCATCAGCCCGGCGCTGGCCGGCACGCTGCTGTCGCCGTTCGACCGCCACATCCTGCTCGACCAGGACACCGACCAGGCGGCACTGTTCGGCCATGTCGACTGGAAGCTGTCCGACACCCTGACCGCCGGCCTCGGAATGCGCTACGCGGTCATCCGCAAGTCCGCCGAGCAGGCCGTGCGCGGCGCCGGCATCGACCAGGTCGACGGCATCGGCGCGCTGGTCGACGTGCGCTGGCTGTCGCCGCAACTGGCACCGATCCTGCTGACGACGCCGGCCTATCTCGCCGACCCGACCCACTACGTGCTGCACCTGCCCGACGGCAGCGTGGTCAATCCGATCCTGGCGCCGAACAACCTGCTCGGCTACCAGATCGTCTCCGCCGGCGTCGGCGTGCCGCACGACTTCAGCGGGCTGTCGCGCCGGGAGCATCATCCGATGCTGGAAGCGAGCCTCGCATGGCAGGCCGATCCTGCGCTGCTGTACTACGCCCGGGTGTCGAACGGCGCCAAGGCCGGCGGCTTCGACTTCGAGTACGAGGGTGGCGACCGCGATCGCGCCGAGTACGGCGACGAGAGCGCGCGGGTGATCGAAGTCGGAATGAAGCGCGACTGGTCGAACGTGCGCCTCAATCTCGCCGCCTTCTACGGCCGCTACGACGACCTGCAGGTCTCGGTGTTCGACGGCGGCATCGGCTTCACCGTCGGCAATGCGGCGAGTTCGACCTCGAAGGGCGTGGAAGGCGAACTGGTCTGGCAGCTGACGCCCGAGTGGCGCGCCGAGGCCGAGGCCGCCTACGTCGACTTCGAGTACCGCCACTTCCCCGACGCGAACTGCAGCACCACCGAGCGGCTAAACACCGGCGCGACGCTGTGCGACTGGTCCGGCCAGCGCACGCCGTTCGTGCCGAAGTTCGAGGCGAACGTCGCGCTGCTGCACCACTGGAGCCGCAACGGCTGGAAGCTCTCCGAGGCACTGCGCTTCGGCTACAAGGGCCGCCACACGACGGCCTCCGACAACGAGGTCCAGACCGAGCAGCCGGCCTATTCGCTGCTCGATGCGCGGATCGAGGCCAGCCCGGAGGCCTCGCGCTGGTCCCTCGCCGCCTACGGCCGCAACCTCACCGACCGCAAGTACAACGTGTTCACCTCGGTGATTCCGCTCGCGCCGGGCGGGGCGTTCGCGTATGTGCGGGGGGTCGGGAGGGAACTGGGACTCGAAGTGCGGTTCCGGTTCTGATGATGCAAACGGGCCGCGCCGTTCCACGGCGCCGCTGCACTCGATCAGGTGCAGGAATCATGCCCGGGCGCTACCCTCCGCGCGGACCCGGGATCGGCGACCGCCGACCCCACTGCCGCAGGACGCGGAGTCGACGACGAGGTGCGGCTTGGCGCAATTGCGCGGATTGACCATCGACGAGGTGATCCACGCCGTCGGAGAGACGGTCGTGGCGACCGCCACCACCGAGTCCGGCGACAAGGTGGTGCTGAAGTACCTCGACAACCCGCGGCCGTCGCCGGAATTCGTCGCGCGCTGGCGCCATGAATACGCGGTGCTGACCTCGATCGACTCGCCGTGGGTGATTCGCGCCCTGGCGCTGACCGAGGTCGAGCGCAGCCTCGTGCTGCTGCTGGAATCCTTCGCCTCGACCAACCTCGCGCAACTGATCGAGCGCGGCCTGCTCGACCTTTCCGACCAGCTGACCCTGGCGCTGCGCCTCGCCACCGCGGTCGGCGTGGTGCATCAGCACCGGCTGATCCATGGCGACATAGCGCCGAAGAACGTGCTGGTCGACCCGGCGACGCTGGCGCTGAAACTGTGCGACTTCGGCCTGTCGACCCGGCTCGACATCCAGCCGCGACGGTCCGATGGCGCATCGATGTCCGGCACGCTCGAGTACATGTCGCCGGAACAGACCGGCCGCACCAACCTCGACATCGACTACCGCAGCGACTTCTATTCGCTCGGTGCCAGTCTCTACCAGCTGTTCTCCGGCCGCGAGCCATTCCTCGCCAGCGATCCGATGAGCCTGCTGCACGCACAACTGGCCAGCATGCCGATCCCGCTGCACGAGCTCGATGCGAACATCCCCGAGCCGCTGTCGGCGATCGTGCAGAAGCTGCTCGCGAAGCACCCGGACGACCGCTACCAGTCGAGCTACGGGTTGATCCGCGACCTCACGACCTGCGCCGAGAGCTGGCGCCTGTTCCGCCGCATCGAACCGTTCGCGCTCGGCCGCGACGACGTTCCCGAACGCTTCTGCGTCGCCGGCCGGCTGTACGGCCGGCAGGCCGAATGCGCCGCGATCCTGGCCGCGTTCAAGCGCGTGGTCGGCGCCGGCAATGTCGAGCTGCTGCTGATCAGCGGCTATTCCGGCATCGGCAAGACGGCGCTGGTGAGCGAGCTGCATCGGCCCGTCCTGGCGCGACGCGGCTATCTGCTGCGCGGCAAGTGCGACCAGTACGCGCGCAACCGGCCCTATGTCGCGCTGATCCAGGCCTTCGGCCAGATGCTGCAGGCGCTGGCGACCGAGGGTGCGGAGCGCCGCCACTACTGGAAGGCGCGCCTCGGCGACGCGCTCGGCGGCAACGCTGCGGCGGTCGCCGAGATCATCCCCGAGCTCAGCCTCCTGATCGGCGCGCCGCCGCCGCTGACCCCGCTGCCGCCGGCCGAGAACGAGCAGCGCTTCCACATCGCCTTCGCGCAGTTCGTGATGGCGCTGGCGGCGCGCAGCCACCCGCTGCTGCTGTTCCTGGACGACCTGCAGTGGGCCGACGTGTCGACGCTGCGCCTGCTCGAGTACCTGGTGCGCGCCGAAGGCGAGCGCTCGGTGCTGATCGTCGGCGCCTACCGCGACAACGAGGTCGCGCCGGGCGACCCGCTGCCGGCGACCCTGGCTGCGATCGAGCGCGGCCAGACCCGGGTCGAGCAGCTGAAGCTGGGGCCGCTGCCGGACCGCGAGGTCGCGCAGCTGATCGCCGACACCCTGCACAGCAGCCTCGAGGCGGTCGCCCCGCTCACCGAGCTGTGCCTCGCCAAGACCCGCGGCAATCCGTTCTTCCTCGGCCAGTTCCTGCGCAGCCTGCACGAGCAGGGCGACATCGACTACGACCGCGAGCACGGCCGCTGGCGCTGGGACCTCGAGGCGATCCGCAGCCGCGGCATGACCGACAACGTGGTCACCCTGCTGCTCGGCAAGCTGATCCAGCTGCCGGCGCCGACCCGGGAACTGCTGGCGCTCGCCGCCCACCTCGGCAACCGCTTCGATCAGCGCGAGCTGATGGCGATCGGCGAGCGCGATGCCGAGGCCACCGCGGAGGTGCTGTGGCCGGCACTCGCCGCCGGCCTGCTGGTGCCGCTGAACGAGGACTACAAGTTCGCGCAGAGCCCGGAGCGGCTGAAGGGCGCGCGCTATCGCTTCCTGCACGACCGCGTGCAGCAGGCGGCGCACGAACTGGTCGCCGAGGGCGAGCGCGCGGCCCTGCGCCTCGCGGTCGGCCGCCGCCTGCTGGCCGCGAGCAGCGAGACCGAACTCGACGAGCGGCTGTTCACCATCGTCGAGTCGCTCGACGCGGCGCTCGCGCTGATCGACGATTCCGACGAACGCCACCGCCTGCTCGCGCTCAACCTGCGCGCCGGCATCCGCGCCAAGTCGGCATCGGCCTACGACGCCGCCATCGCGTTCCTTGGCACCGGGGCAGCGCTGCTGCCGGACGATGCGTGGGTCAGCGCCCCCGACCTCGCGCTGACGCTGTACAAGAACCTCGCGGAGGCGGAATACCTCGCCGGCCGCTTCGACGACGCCGAGGTTCGCCTCGCCGCGCTGATCGACAGCGCACCGAGCGTCGTCGCACGAGTCACGCTGTGCCTCGCCCAGGTCGAGCAGTTGCACATCCGCGGCCGCTTCGGCGAATCCTTCGCGGTGCTGCGGCACGCGCTGGCGCTGCTCGGCCGGCACTTCCCGGACACCGAGGAGGAGGCGCTGAACCGCTTCCTGGTCGAGTTCCGCGAGGTCGACGCCGCACTCGCCGGCCATGATGAGCCCAGCCTGCTGGGTCTTCCCGAGATGGGCGACGCCCGGCACCTGCTGGAGATGCAGGTCTACTACGGGCTCGCCTATTCGACCTACCAGATCAACCGCGGCGTCAGCTACGTGCTCGGCGCCTGCCGGATGGTCGCGGCGACGCTCGCGCACGGCCAGTGCGATCTCTCGGCGATCGCCTACGTCACCTTCGGCACCGCGATGGCGGCGAGCCAGAAGCCCTATCCCGAGGTCCACGCGATGGGCCGGCTCGCGCGCAAGCTCGCCGAGCAGCGCAACAACCCCTACTTCCGGCTCTCCGTCTACCAGTACTTCGGCGGCTTCTACCAGCACTGGTGCGACCCGCTGCGCGACACCCTGCCCTACCTCGAGCAGGGTCTCGCGATGGGCCGCGCCGGCATCAACCCGCTGGCCGCCGGCTACTGCGCGCTGTCGCGCCCGGTGAACGGCTTCATCATGGGCATGCCGCTCGACGACGTCGAGCTCGAGGGCGAGCAGGGCGTCGCCTTCCTGCGCCGCAGTTCGCAGCCGATCACCGAGGCGATGCTCCGCATCGGCGTGCTGCAGCCGCTGGCCGCGCTGCGCGGCAAGACGCTGGCGCCGTTGTCCTTCGACACGCCGGAGGTGCGGATCGCCACGCTGGTCGGCGAGGACCTCGAGTCGCCGTCGGTGGCGCTGGCCTTCTACAGCTTCGCGATGATCCGCCACGCCTACCTGTTCGACGCGCCCGGCGAATGGCGCACGCACTCGGCCAACGTGGCGATGATCGCGCGGATGATGCCGGACGGACCGACGATGGTGGAGGCGAGCTTCTTCCACGCGCTCGGCCTCCTGAAGTTCGGTGCCGCGGATGCCGGCCGCGAGGCGGAGGCGACGGCCGCCGCCCGGGAGCTCGCCGAGCGTTTCGACGGCTGGGCGAAGCACTGCCCTTCCAACTTCCAGCACAAGGCGCTCCTCATCGCCGCCGAGCTCGCCCGCGTGCGCGGCGACGCGCGGGCCGCGATGGAGCTCTACGCGCGGGCCATCGATGCCGCGTCCGAGTCCGGCTTCACCCACATCGAGGCGCTGGCGAACGAGCTCTACGCGCGCTTCTGGAACGACCAGGGCCAGCGCCAGCTCGCCAGCAACTTCATCCGCGAGGCCTATTTCCACTACCAGCGCTGGGGCGCCGGCGCGAAGTGCAAGCAGATCGAGGCGGCGTGGCCCCAGATCCTGTTCCGCTCGGTCGAGCTGCGCCGCTCGGCGGCGAGCTCCACCGGGGCCAGCTTCGGCATCTCCTCGCCGATCGGGATGATCGACCTGCATTCGCTGCTGAAGGCGAGCCGGCTGCTGTCGCAGGAAGTGCAGCTCGACGCGCTGCTGCAGAAGCTGACCGGCATCGTTCTGGAGAACGCCGGTGCGGAATTCGGCGCCATCGTGCTGGTCGAGGACGACCGGCTGTCGATCGAGGCACTGGGACGCTTCGCGGAGGGCGTGATGGTCGAGTACGACCATGTCGGCCGCCGGCGCCACGGCGACGATGCCGCCGAAGACGCCGACCTGCTGCCGATGCAGCTGCTGGAATACGCGCAGCTGACCCGCAACCTGCTGGTACTGTCGAACCCCGGCGCCGACCTGCGCTTCGCCCAGAGCCCCTACCTCACCGCGCGCCAGCCGAAGTCGGTACTGGTGCTGCCGGTGCTGAACCAGGCGCGGCTGGTCGCGATCATCTATGTCGAGAACAACCTGCTCGAGGGCGCGTTCACCGAGCGTCACGTGAAGACGCTCGAGCTGCTCGGCGCGCAGGCGGCGATCTCGCTGGTCAACGCGCGCCTGGTCGAGGGGCTGGAGCGCAAGGTCGCGCAGCGCACCGAGGAGCTGCGCCGGATGAGCATGAAGGACGGTCTCACCGGCATCGCCAACCGGCGCAGCTTCGACGAGCGCCTCGCCAGCGAGTGGCGCCGCTGCCAGCGCGCGGGCACGCCGTTGACGCTGATGATGGTCGACATCGACCACTTCAAGCTGTTCAACGACCACTACGGCCACGTCGAGGGCGACCGCTGCATCCGTGCGGTCGCCGAGACGATGGAGAGGGTGATCAACCGCAGCACCGACCTGGTCGCGCGCTACGGCGGCGAGGAGTTCGCCGTGATCCTGCCCGACACCGACGCCGAGGCCGCGGCCTGGCTGGCGCAGTCCTGCCTCGCGGCGGTCGCCGACCTCGCCATCGCCCACGACCACAGCAGTGCCGCGAAGCACGTCAGCATCAGCATCGGCGTCGCCACCCAGATCGGAAGCAGCGAGCTGGGTTCGGAGAAGCTGGTGACGAGTGCAGACCAGGCCCTCTACCAAGCCAAGCGCGGCGGACGGAACGCGTTTCGCGTCTTCAAATGATGTCTGTGGGAGCGCCGTAGGGCGGGCACTGCCCGCCACCGCCCCACCCTCTCGCCATCGCGGCTGAAGCCGCTCCCACAAAAGCCGCGCCGTAGGGCGGGCACTGCCCGCCATCGCCCCACCCTCTCGCCATCGCCGCCGCAGCCGCTCCCACAGCAGCCGCGCCGTAGGGCGGGCACTGCCCGCCACCGCCCCACCCTCTCGCCATCGCGGCTGCAGCCGCTCCCACAAAAGCTCAGATCGAGATGCTGTTGGGAATCATCGACGGCAGCTGAAACGGATACGGCATCGGCCGCGTGTGGTTGCGCTTGCGGATCTCGATCTCGGCCAGCGCCAGCGCGTCCTGGAAGTCGTCGACGAGATCGGTCACCCGCGGGTCGGTGAAGTAGGGATCGCGCTCGTTGTGCTCGTAGGTGCCGAAGCGGTCGTACTGCACCGCGGACAGCAGGAACTCGAAGGTGGCGCCGTACAAGGCGATGTCGAGCGGCGGGTACCAGGGCAGGCAGTCCTGCACCGAGTTCAGCACGGTCGAACGGGTCGGAGACGGGCGGTAGAGGCTGCCGCCGACCGAGGGCACGTAGGACATCAGCGGGAACTGTGCATAGTTCACCGAGGCGTGCTGCGGGCCGGCGGTGTAGAGGATCAGCGCGACCATCTCGGTGAGATAGTCGAGGCTCTCGATCCGCCACGGGCGCTCGGCGTCGCCGGTCGCGGTGAGGCCGCCGAGGCCCTTGATGTTGCAGTACTTCGGCGCGGTCAGTTCCCAGATGAAGCCCTGCAGCTCGGTGTCGTCGCGGACGTCCTGGTCGTTGCGGTAGTAGACCCGCAGGTACTTGCCGACGTAGTCCTTGATCGCGGCCCACAGCAGCAGGGTGTCGTCGCGGAACGGGAAGTCCGGGAGACGGTCGACGCCGCGCAGCTGGAACAGCCGCGGAGGGACGTTGTCATCCCAGCGCCAGTCGCGATGCGCCTCGCTCACCAGCGCGAGGCTCGACTCGATCGCGATTCCGACGTTGCAGGCCACCACGCCGCCGGGAACGATCAGGCTGTGGATGGCGTCGTCGTTGATGTTGATGGTGAAGCGGAAGTGCGGAACCAGCAGCTTGTGGAGCGGATGGCTCTGCGCGAGCTGGCGATGCATCGCGACGATCATCGGCTCGATCGTGAGGTGGGTGGCGCCGAGGTGGGCGACCGCCTCGTGCTGGATCGCGCCGCAGACGTTGACGCTGTACTTCGCGAGACGCCACTTGAGACCGTTGCGGTCGTTGGCACCGGCGCAGTCGTTCGGGGTGAAGATCGGCGTCTTCTCGGCATCGAAGGCCTGGCCGAGCTGGATCGCGATCGGCTGCATCGCGCCGCCGGGCGGGAAGCCCTTCGGCGGGTCCGGGTTCCAGTAGAACACCGCGATCGGCGCGCAGATGTAGCGCTGCTCGCCGTGCAGTGCTTCGGTCTTGGCGTCGGCCAGCATGGCGTAGTCGATGACGTAGAGGCGGCCGTCGCGGCAGGCGCCCGCGAGCGTCGCGGACTTGTCGCCGCTGACCGAGGCCAGCATCGCGTCCGACAGCGGACATTTCTTCAGGAGGTCGGGCAGCGCAACCGTCTGGCTGTTCGGCACCATGGTCTCGACCACGCCGCGCAGCTGGGTCGTGTTGTAGCCGCCGGTCTGCAGATAGCCGAAGAACCAATCGCCGTCGCAGGGGGCGATCGCCGGATCCATCCACGGCTGGCGCGCGACGGTCAGCGATTCGGGCTGTGGCAGCTGCTGGAACAGCAGCTTGTAATCGTCGATCGACTGCGCCTGCAGATACTGGCGGCCGTGCGGCGTCGAGAGCATGTCGTACAGCGTCGACTTCAGGAACGCCGTCACGCCGGTCGCCAGCATTTCCTTGAACATCTTGTCGAGGCCGGTGACCATCGCCTCGACGTCCTTCGGCAGGTTCTCGAGGTTCTTCAGCGCGGCCGGCAGCTCGGACAATGCCTTGAAGAATTCGTGCAGATCCTTGGCGTCGCGGAACGGACGCAGGATCGAGAACTCCTGCTCCAGCTTCGCGAACGCGGCGGACACATCGTCGATCGCCTTCGTCGGCAGGTCGCTCGCGAGCTCGCGACGCAGCAGCATCGCGACCACATTCTTGAAGTTGACGAGCATCGGACCGAACACCTTCAGCACCTGCGCCTCGTAGTCGAGGCTGAACTTCTCCGGATCCGGCAGGTCGGCCGACATCGGCACCGAATCCAAGTAGCTCTTCATGTAGTTGTAGTTGGTGCGCGCGGTCGCCAGCTGGAAGGCGCGAGCCTGCTGCGCCTCCGGGCTATCCTGCTGCGGGAGGGTCGGCAACACGGGAACGGCCAGGGTCGTGGACATGCGCGGGTCCTTGCGGGAGGGGGCCGCGCAACGCTAATCGAGCGGTGCGGTTCGGGGCAAGCGGAGTTCGCATCCGCCGGAGTGCAAGGCGCAGGATAGCTTTGCTGCGCTCGCAATGGCGGGACCGGGGCGGGCGGAAGAACCCGTCCTCGCGAGGAGGAGCGCAGCGACGACGAAGCAACCCAGCGACTTCGCTCTGGCTCTGGTCCGACGAACAGCCAAGGCGCCGGATTGCTTCGCTGCGCTCGCAATGACGAGAATGTTCTATGCCTCGGGACTCCGGCGGGCGAAGGCTGGCAAGCATGGTTTTCTTGCGGCGAAATCCGCTTACTCGAAGCCGTCCTTGAACAGGCCGCGCCCGTCCGGGCCGTCCGAGGCGACGTTGTTGGCGAGGTCGGACTCGCTGACGTCCGCCGGCCCGGTGACCGAGACCACCGTGCTGACCGGCGTCTCCGGCAGCGGCGCGACCGTCGCGGTCAGCTCGATCCGCACGCCGCTGCCCGGCGGCAGGTCGACCTGGGTGTCGAGGTCGCCGCTGCCGCTGGCCGGGCAGTCGGCACCGTCGCGCACCAGGCAGGTCCAGTGGGCGTCGCTGAATTCGCTGCCGAGCGTGTCCTGGACTCGCGCCGCGACGACACCGGCCGCACCGTTGTTGTCGACGGTGATCACGTAGGTCGTCGGCATTCCGCCGATCACATAGGGCGTGCCGTTGCTGATCGCGATCGCGAGGTCCGTGCTGTCGACCGCGCGCGGCAGCACCCGGATGCTGATCGATTCCGGACTGTCGCCGGCGACGTTGGTGGCGTGCACGCTGCAGTCGTAGATCGAGCCGTTGGTGAGCGGGACCTCGATCGTCGTGACCGTCGCGCTCGCCGTGATCGCGCCAGGCGAGCAGGTCGCGGTGTAGCCGAGGATCGCCACGCCGCCGCTGCTGGTCGGCGCGACAAAGGTCAAGGTCGCGCTGCCGTGGCCGGAGTGGGCGTTGATCTGGGTCGGCGCCGAGGGCGGCGCCGGCCCGACCACCAGCTGGAACGCCTGGTCGACGGCGCCCAGGGAATTGGCGGCATGGAACTGCAGCACGGCGGTCGTGACCTCGCTCGGCGTGCCGTTGATCACGCCGTTGGCAAAGCCAAGGCCGGACGGGAGCGACCCGGAGTCCAAGGTCACCGACGGCGCAGGGGCACCGGTCGTGGTCACGACGAAGGTGAAGGGCTGGCCGTAGGTCGCGGTCGCCGTCGCCGCGCTGGTGATCGTCGGGGCGGTGCCGGGCGTGGTCACGTCGGAATCCGCGGACGGCGGGCTGTTGCCGGCCGCATTGGTCGCGAACACGCGGCAGTGCGTCGGGACGCCGTTGGGCAGGCCGGTGACGACCAGCGACGCGCCACCGCCGGTGGACGTCGTTGCTGAGCCGTCACAGCTGGCCGTGAAGGACTGCACCGACGCGCCGCCGTCGAAGGTGTCGGCGCTGTAGTTCACCCGGACCCTGCCGTCGCCGGGCTCGACGCCGGTGACCTGCGGCGCGTGAGGCACCACCGGGGCGATGTGGAACGGAAGCGCCTGTGGCGTGCTGCCGACCGCATTGGTCGCGGTGACGGTGGCCGCGAAGTCGCCGCTCGCCGTTGGCGTTCCGGTGACGATGCCCGTATCGGGGTCGAAGGTCAGGCCCGGCGGCAGGCTGCCCCCGGTCAGTGCCAGGGTCGGCGTCGGGACGCCGGTCGCGATGACCCGGAAGGAATAGGACGTGGCATACGCGCCCTCCTGCGGCGCGCCAGTGCTGAAGCCCGGGAGGATTCCGGGAACGACGGCGTCCGAGTCCGCGGACGCCGGGCTGTTGCCCCCATCGTTGGTCGCGTACACGCGACAGTAGGTGACCACGCCGTTCGGCAGGCCGCCGACCGTCAGCGGCGACGCCGGGCCGACCGTCTCCGTCGGCGAACCATCGCAGCTGGCATGGAAGGCCGACACCGCCGAGCCGCCATTGAACGCGTCTTCGACGAAGGTCACGCGGACCGTCTGGTCGCCACCGACGACGCCGGTGACGTGCGGCGGATGCGCCACGTCCGGGCCGATCCGGAACAGGACCGCCCGCGAACTGTCGCCGAGCGCGTTGCTGGCCGTGAACGTGGCGGTGAAATTGCCGACGGCCGCCGGGGTGCCGCTCACGACGTGGTTTTCCGGATTGAAGTCGAGTCCCGGGGGCAGGCTGCCGGCGGTCAGTTGCAGCGTCGGCGCCGGGTCGCCCGCCACCGGCACCGTGTAGAGATAGGCGCCACCGAAGATCCCTGCGGAGCCCTCTCCGCTGGTGATGCCAGGCGCGATGCCGGGGATCACGACCGCCGAGTCGGCGGACCAGTCACTCTCGCCGACGGCATTCACCGCGCTCACCCGGCAGGAGGTCGGCTGGCCATTCGGCACCGGCAGCGAGATCGTGGCGACGTTTGTGCTGAAGGTCGTCGGGACGGTGGAACAGCGCGCGTTGTAGGTCAGCAGAGCGGAACCGCCGCTGTTGGACGACGGCGAGACGCTCAGGGTCACGATGCCATCGCCGGGCGTGATGCTGTCGATGCTCGGCGCGCCCGGTCGGGTCGGCACCACGTTCAGGTGGACGACCTGGGTCACCGGACCTCCGACGCCGTTGGCGGCTCGGATCGAGAGGTTGTAGCTGCCGACCGCGGTGCTGGTGCCGTAGATCGCGCCGGTCGTCGGGTCGATGAACAGACCACTCGGCAGACTGCCAGAGACCAGGGTGAGGCCGGGACGCGGCGTGCCCGCGACCGGGATCGGCTGGTTGTAGGACTGGCCGTAGGCCGCGTCCGGCATCACGACCGACGTGAACGACGCCGCCACGCCACCGACCGCGACGAAGCGCCCCATCGCGAACGCGCTGCTGCCCGCGCCGAGGCTGTAGCCCCCGGCGATCACGGTCATGGTGGTGGCATTGATCACCTTGATGTCGTTGCTGTCGCGATCGACCACGAAGACCCGCGACCCGTCCGGCGACAGGTCGATGCCCTGGGGCCGCATCCCGACCGGCAGCGTGGTGAAGATCGTGTTGCTGGTGGCATTGATCACCGACACGCTGTTGCTGCCGGCATTGGCGACGAACACCCACTTGTTGTCGCGACTCACGACGACGCCATAGGGCGTGCTGCCGACGGGGACGGTGGCGACGAGGCTGTTGTCCGTGGTGTCCATGACCGCGACCACGTTCTGGGTCTGCGAGGTGACGTAGACGCGACGGCCATCCGGGCTCGTGGCGATGCCGATCGGATCCATCGCGGCGGTGAACGGCCCGCTGGTGGTCAGCGTCGCCGCGTCGATCACCGAGATCGCGTTGGTGCCGGAGTTGGTGACGTAGACCTTGGCGCCGTCCGGCGACACCGCGACGCCGTAGGGATGGTTGAACACCGGCACGGTCTGGACCACGGTGTTGGTCAGCGCGTCGATCACCGACACCGTGGAGTCGCCGCTGTTGGTGACGTAGACCCTGCGACTGTCGGAGGACACCGCGGCCGACCATGGCGCGTTTCCGACGGCGACCTGGCCGACCACGCTGTTGGTCTGAGTGTTGATCACGGTGACCTGGTTGGACGACTGGGTGGCGAGGTAGACCCGCGCGCCGTCCGGGCTCGCCGCAACGCCGGCGTTGCCGCTCGGCAGGCCGATGTTGGTGGTGAGACTGCCACCGGCGAGGTCGAACACGGCAGCCGATGCGATGCCGACCCGCGGGACGTAGCCGCCGAATCCGGGCAGACCCGGCGTGACGCTGCTCGACGGGCTGGACGACGGCCCCGCACCGACGACGTTGCGCGCGAGCACGGTGCAGGTCACCGTGGACTGGTTGATCAAGCCGTTCACCGAGATCGGCGACGACGGGCCGTTGACGGCAGTGCCGCCGCAGGTCGCGGTGTAACCGGTGATCGGGCTGCCGCCGTTCGACGCCGGCGCGCTGAACGCGACGCTGATCTGGCCGTTGGCCGGCGTCACCGAGACGAGCGTCGGCGCGCCGGGCGGCGCCGCCGGCGCGACCGCGGCCGATGGCGCCGAAGCGATCCCGCTGATCGCGCCGGCCATGGCAGTGACCGTACAGCTGACCGCCGTGCCGTTGCTCAAGCCCGACACCACGACCGGCGACGCGCTTCCGGTCGCCGTCTGGGCACCGCAACGCGCCGAGAAGCCGGTCGGCGCCAGGCCGCCGTGGGCGGCGCCGTCGAAGGCCACCGACAGGGCGCCGCTCTGCGGCGTCGCCACCAGCCCGGACGGCGTCGCCACCTGCAGTTCGTAGGCGCCGATGTCGCGACCATCGCCGCCGGACGCGTTGGCGACGTTGTCGAAGTCGATCGGACGCGCGTAGCCGCGACCGTCGAGAGCGCTGCCGGCGATGGCGCCGGCGGCGTCGAGGATCGGGCTGTCGTACAGCGGCGCGTGGCTGCGCGCCGTCCCGCCGTTGTCGGCCAGCGGCGACAGCTTCGGGGCGATGTTGACTACATTTCCGGCGAGAGACGGCGAGCCCACCGCGAAGCTGTTGCCGGCCGTGCTGCCGATCAGGTTGTAGCCGTTCGAGATCAGCGTCGCGACCGCGTCGGGCTGGCCGCTGGTGCCGCTGTTGCCGGCGATCAGCGTGCCGGCGATCGTGATCGGACCGCCACCGCCGTACAGGCCGCCGCCGCCGGAGGCCGAGCTGGTGTTGGCCGTGATCGTCGTGCCGAGGAGGCTCATCGCGCCCGCGGCGCCCTGGTAGAGGCCGCCGCCGAGGCCGGTCGTCGCGCTGTTGCCGCTCACGGTGATGCCGTCCGCGCTCATTGCTCCGGTGTTGTAGACCGCACCGCCGGAAGACGCGGTGTTTCCGGTGAGGCTGACCCGCTTCAGCGTCAATCCGGCGACGTTGTAGATCGCGCCGCCGACGCTGGTCGCCGTGTTGTTCTCGACGCGCGAATCGGAAATCGTCAGCGTCTTGCCGGTGTCGTTGAAGATGCCCGCGCCGGAGGGCGCCTGGCAGCCCGTCACGACCAGCCGGGTGAGGACGGTGGTGCCGGTGTTGAACAGGCAGCCGCCGAGGTTGGAGGCGCGGCTGTTGTCCATCACCAGGTCGTCGCCGGTCAGGGTGCCGACGACCAGCATCGCACCGGCGTTGTTGGCGGCGCCTGCATTGCCGCGGGTGATGCGGAGACCCGACAGCGTCAGGTTGCCGCTCGCGCCGATGACCATCGGCTCCACCGTGTTGTTGCCGTCGAGCGTCAGCAGCGCCGAGCCCGGGCCGCGAATGCCGATCGTCTTGCCGATCGTCAGCGTGCTGGCGAGGCTGATGGTGCGTGCGACGTTGAACACCGCGGGACTGAAGACGATCACGTCGTTGTCCACCGCGTCGCTGATCGCCTGGCGCAGGCTGCCGGCGCCGCTGTCGTTGGCGTTGATCACCGTGAGGTAGGCGGCCTCGTAGGCACCGATGTCGACCTTCGCGCCCTTCTGGCGGCCGAAGCCGCTGCCGCGCTGATCGGTGCTCAAGGCCTGGTACGGCGCGCTGGTGGCGCAGCCGCTGTTGGCCAGCACGCAATTGCTGCCTTCGTCGATCGCGGGACTGTCGCTGGCCAGCGCCACGGTCATGCTGCCACCGCCGTTGTTGGCCAGCGGCAGCACGCGCGGGTCGACGTTGTACAGGTTCCCGGTGGAGACGCCGGTGACCGTCGTTCCGGTCGGATCGCGAATCAGGTTGTTGCCGAGCGACTGGATCGTGCCGTTGATGTTGGGCGCGGCGCCGAGGTTGTCGGAGAACAGCGAATTGCCGACCCGCGCCTGGGCACCCGCGTAGACGTACAGCCCGCCGGAGGTGGCGCCGCTGTTGCCGACCATCGTCACGTTGAGGATCGTCGAGCTGCCGCCGACCAGCACCGCGCCGCTCTCGGTGGGGCCGCGCGTGATGTTGTTGACGAAGGTGCTGCTGGAAATCCACAGCGAGCCGCCGGACTGGATCGCCGCCGCATAGTCGGCGTCGTTGCTCTTGAACAGGCAATTGGTGAACACCGCCGCCCCGTCGTTGGCGATCGCGCCGAAGTGGGCGCGCAGGGGATTGCCGTTGTTGGCGTAGATGCCGTTGCCGGTGAAGACCGAGTCCGAGATCTCCATCAGGCCGTTCCCGCCGTTGTGGATCGCGCTGCCTCCGGCGATGCCGTAGTTGCCATCGAAGGTCGTCCGCATCACGTACAGGCGACCGTCGGTGTAGATCGCGCCGCCCTGCTGGTTGCCGGCGGCAGGCAGGTTGCGGTTGTTCGTGAATCGCGAGTCCTGGATCGTGAGGGTCTGGTTGGTCTGGACGTAGAGTGCACCGCCGGGGCCGGCGGACTTCAGGTTCTCGAAGCGCGCGTTGCGGATCGTCGCCGTGATCTGCACCGGCGAACTGGAACTGACCGTGACGACCGGCAGCGCGGCGCCGTTGGCGTCGATCGTCACGTTCTTCTGGATCTGCACCACGCCGTTGGTCGCGCTGGCCGACGCGACCGCGAACTGGATGAGATCCCCCGCGACGGAACGCTGCAGCGCCCCCTCGAAGCTGCAGTCGTTGGGAGCGGCGGTGCACGCGTTGATGCCGACGCCGGCCGAGGTGGTGTCGACGACATAGGTCGCCGCCGCGGCCAGCGGCGCCCCGGACACGAGTCCGATCCACAGAGCCAGCCATCCGCCGAGGCGCAGTCCGCGCCGCCGCAATCGCACGAGATTCCCGTTCATGACCGCCCCACCCTGGCCGCCCCCGATGGGCCCCTGACCGGACTAGCGGAATTTCCGGGACGGAACTGTCAGCCCTTCGCGATCAATTCCTGCAAATGCCGACGGACGGGAGCCGTCGGCACCAGGGCGGCATCGATCCGCTGCGCGATCGACGCCGCCAGCACGGCCGCCTGCTGGCGCTCGGCGGCACTGCCGGTCGCGAGCAGCTCCGCGCGATCGAGCTCGGCCAGCGCGATCCGCGGGTCGCCCGCCGTGTGCGCCGCCGCACGCGCGGCCTCGGCCGCGCGCAGGCCGGCCAGGGCCGCATCCCGACGGCCTTCGGCCAGCTCGATCAGCGCCGCCACCAGCGCGCGATCGGCGACCTGGACACTGTTCGGCTTCGGCTGCCCCACCTCCGCCGCCGCCAGCCAGCGCCGCGCCGTCGCCGCATCACGCTGTCGTGCGGCGGCTTCGGCCAGGGCCAGGTGGACCCGGAGCAGGTCGGGCGATTCCGGCGGCTGGCGACTGGCATAGGACGCCTCGGCCTTCGCGAACCATTCCGCGGCCTCGTCGGGATGCCCGCGCAGCAGCATAGCGCCCAGCCCCATCTGGAAATTGGCGGTGCCGTCGTTGGCCTCGCCCCAGCGCTTCCCCGCCAGGACCAGCGCACGTCGCTGCGCGTCCAGCGCGGCGACCTGGTCGCCGGCGAGGAACAAGCCGCGCGAATAGTTCTTCAGCAGGACGGCGTAGTGGACCGAGTCGGCGCCGAGCTTGCGGGCACCGATGTCGAGGGCCTTCTGGTACCAGGTCAGCGACTCCAGCGCGCGGCCGTTGCTGTCGAGTACCGTGGCGATCTCGGAGTAGCGGAAGGCGACGCTCCCATCCTCGGCGCCGGACAGCGCGCCGCGCCGCTGGAGTGCATCGGTCAGCAGCTGCTTCGCCTCGTCGACCTTGCCTTCCTTGCCGAGCACGCGACCGAGCATCTCGACGTTGTTCAATTCGCCGGCGTCGTCGCCGCTCACCCGCTGGTGCATCGCGCGGCTGCGACGCAGCAGATCCTCCGCCGCCGGCCACTGCTCGAGGTTCATCCGGTGGCCGGCATAGTAGTCGAGCAGTTCCGCCATGCCTGGACTGTCTTCGGCGATCGCCCGCTGCAGCTGCAGCGCGTGCTGGAACATCCGCTCCGCCTCTTCGTCGCGATGGCGGTCGGACAGCAGGATGGCGAGTCGCTGGGTGGCATCGACGTGGAGTTCCGAGCGTGGCGGCGCATGCGCGTCGAGCAGGGCGACCGCCTCGCGCGCCGGCGCCTCGGCGTCCGCGACGTCGAAGCTGGCGCGCAGCAGCTGGGCGCGGTTGTTCTGCAGGTCCGCGAGCAGCAAGGGGCGGTCGAGCGTGCGTTCCAGCGCCAGCGCCTGCTCGAAGGTCGCGCGCGCCGCCTTCGGGTTGTTCAGTTCGACCTGGACCCGACCGAGCTTGGCGTAGAGCTCGGCCTGCACCGCGGGCTGTCCGGCGAGCTCGGTGTCGATCCGCTTCAGGGCCTCCCCGACCAGCGTGCTGATCGGCACCTCGCCGCTGCCGGCATCGGGATCGGCGCCGTCCAGCATCGACAGCAGGAAGTCGTTGATCTGCCGCGACGACTGCTCGGCGGCGGTCGCGCGATCGCGTTCGGCGACGGCTTCGCGCTCGGCGGCATAGGCCCGGTCGCGGTCGGCTTCGAGCTGCAGGGTGAACCCGGTGATCGTGACCACGAAGATCACGACCGCGGCGGCCACCGGCCAGTGCCGCCGGAGCCACTTGCGACCGACGTATCCGAGCGTCGCCGGCAGCGCCGCCAGCGGTTCGCGAGCGCGGTAGCGCGCGAGGTCGGCGGCCAGCGCCTCCGCCGAGGGATAGCGCGCGGCGGGGTCGGCCGCGGTGGCGCGCGCGACGATCGCGGCGAGTTCGGCATCGGCGGCGAGCGCGGCGTCGCCGAGCAGTTTCTCCAGCATCCGCCCGAGGCTGAACACGTCCGACGCGGTGCCGATGCTGCCGCCGCTCTCCTGCTCCGGGCTGGCGTAGCCGGGGGTGTAGGCGCGCGCCGCGTTGCCGCCGCCGCGACCGTCGACGTCGTCGCCCTCGATCAGCCGGGCGATGCCGAAGTCGAGCAGGCAGGGACGGCCGGTCGCATCGACGAGGATGTTTCCGGGCTTGAGGTCGCAGTGCACGATCAGGCGCGCGTGGGCGAAGCTCACCGCCTGCACCACGGCCTCCATCAGGGCCAGGATCGGGTCGACCGGCAGCGCACGTTCGCGGCACCAGCGGTCGATCGGAATGCCGTCGACCTGTTCCATCACCAGGAAGGGCTGGCCGGCCGGAGTCGCTCCGCCGTCGATCAGTCGCGCGATGTTCGGATGCGAGAGACCGGCGAGAATCTGCCGCTCGCGGGTCAGGAACTCGAGCGCCGCGGCGCTCGGCACGCCGCGCAGCAGCTTGATCGCCGCGGTCTGCTCGAAGTGGCCGTCGCTGCGCGCGGCGCTGAACACGCTGCCCATGCCGCCCGCACCGAGCGGTTGCCGCAGGGTCCATGCGCCGAGTCGGTCGCCGGGCTTCAGGTCCTCGATGCCGGCGAGTTCGCCGAGCAGCCCACGCACCGGCGCCGCGGCGCCAGCGGTCGGTTGCGACTCGCGCTCGAGCAGCGCCTCGACCCGCGCCCGGACCGCGGGATCACCCTCCGCGCGCAGCAGCGCCTCGCGTTCGGCGGCCGGCAGGTCGCAGACCCGCTCGAACAGGTCGCGGATGCGCGCGTAGCGCGCGGCTTCATCCACCGGCGAGTTCCTCGCGCAGCCAGACGCGGGAGAAGCGCAGGTCGCGGTCGACCGAGGACAGCGAGACCTGCAGCACCGTCGAGATCTGTTCGCGATCGAGACCGCCGAAATGGGTCAGGTGCAGCACCTCGGCGGCGCGCGGGTCGAGCGCCTGCAGCCGGGTCAGCGCCTGGTCCAGCGCCAGCACCTCGGCCGCCATCGACTCCTCGCCCTGGGTGAGGCCGGTCAGCGTGACCCTGAGATCGGGATCGCCGCGCTTGGCGGCATTGCGGGCCCGGGCGTAGTCGACCAGCGCGCCGCGGATCACCAGCGACATGCTGGCGAAGAAGTGGGCGCTGTCGCTCCACGCCAGCGGCGTCTCGGCGATCCGGAGATAGGCCTCGTGCAGCAGCGCGGTCGGAGTCAGGGTCAGGTCGCGCCCGGATGCGCGCAGCCGCTGCGCGGCGATCCGCTTCAGCTCGTCGTAGGCGAGATCGAACACCCGCGCCTTCGCGGCACCCTCGCCCTGGCGCCAGCGGTCGAGCAGTCGGGTGAGTCCGGGAAGTGCAGGCGTGGAATCGTCCACCGCGAGATCCGTCTGGCGGGAGCTGGCAAGGCTAGCAGTCGCGCGGGCAGGACGGGCAGCGCGGCTCATTTCATCCGCGTTACGGTTTTTGTGTCGGAGCGGCCTCAGCCGCGATGTCCGAGCGGCGGCGGCGCAGCTACCGGGCGATCTTGGGCGCCGCCAGCAGGGACTTCCGCGACCCGTCGGGGTACAACTCGTCGTCCACGGTCAGCGCTCCATCGGCACCGTAGGCGCGGTGCCGGCGCACGCGGCTCTCGTCGTCGTAGTCGAACTGCTCCTTCGGGCGACCTTGCTCGTCGAAGGTCGCGAGGTGAACCGTGCGGCGACCGAGGTAGTCGGTGCGCGAGGCGAGTACGCCGTCGTCGCGGTAGTTCTCGACGCTGCTCTTCGGAGTGCGTTCGGCCGCCTCGCGCACGATCCGCGACTTCGGCTGGCCGTTCATGTACCACTCGCGCTCGGCGATCACGAAATCGTGCGAGACCTCGATCTCCTTCGCGAGCTGGCCATTGTCGTGAAAGTGCTTCTCGATGCGACCGTCGGCGGTGGTCTCGGAGGAGGCGGTCCTCCGTCCGGCGCGATCGAACTCGCTCGCGAACAGCACCTTGCCATTCTGCATCCGGAGCTGCGAGGACAACGTGCCGCTGCGGTCGAACAGCTGGACCTCGACCGGACTGCCGTCGAACCCGCAGGGGCCGCGGTCCTCGCCCAGCATCGGATGCACGCCGCAACGCAGCTGGCTCAACTGGCCCTGGCGGTTGAACTCCATCGTCGCCACGGCCTGCGCCCCGGCCTTCGCGAAGTAGCGCAGTGCCGCCGGCTTGCCGTTCGGGTGGTAGCTCTTGTGGAGCCCCACTGCGGAGCCGTTCTCGTAGTTGCCCTCGTGCTTGAGCTTTCCGTCCGGATAGCGCTCGGTCGCGCGTCCCTCGGTGTTGCCGCGCGAGCTCACCTGGCGTTCGTGCACCGAGCCGTCGTCGTCGTAGCGCCTGTCGAGACCGAGGTACTCGCCATTGCGCAGTTCCTGCTCGCGCTGCAGCTTTCCGTCCGGCCGATAGCATTTCAGCATCCCGGATTTGCCGGCGGTCGTCGCGCCGTTGTCGGTGTTGACCGCGACGCCGTCGAGTTCGCAGTGCATCGCGAGGGCGGGCGCCGATGAGGCGGCGAGTATCACGGCGAGGGCAAGACGCATGGCGGACTACCGGTGATCGTCAGCGGAGGAAACGACACGCGACTCGCGGTGCGAACGTGCTCCGCCGTGGAAGTGGCGTCGGCCGCGACCGCCCTTCGAATCAGCGTCGTTGCGTCTCGGATGCCCGCCAGTCCTGCGCATGCCGGCGCAGATCCGCGCACAGCCGCTCGATCTCGCCCGACCCCGGCCGCGACCGCCGCCGGAACAGGTGATAGCGCAGCATCGGCAGCTCCGGCAGCGCGATCCCGACGAGCCCGGCCGGAAGCCGGCAGCAGGCATTGACCACCGTCACCCCGACCCCCATCCGCACGAACTGCAGCATCAGTTCCCAGCCGCGCGCCTCGACGGCCACCCGCCACGGGACGCCGGCGGCCGCGAGCCGCTGCTCCAGCATCTCCCGCTGCGGCCCGCCCGCGGGCGACACGATCAGGTCCAGACCGCCGAGATCGGCCAGCGCCAGGCGGCGACGCCGTGCCAGCGGATGGCGCACCGGCACGACGAGCCTCTGCCCGACCTCGGTCAGCAGCTCCGCCTGCAGCTCCGGCGGCGGCCGCAGCAGCGGCGCGACGCCGAGTTCCGCATGTCCGTCCAGCACCGCGGCGACCGCGCCATCGCGATCACGGGTCAGCAGCCGCAGCCGACGACCCTCGCCGCGCAGGTAGTGCCGGATCCCGCCGCCCAGCAGGTACAGGTAGGCGCCCTCGCCGGCCGCGAGCGTCAGCGTCGCGTCGGCGCCGTCGAGCTCGGCCTGCAGCTCCCGCCGCTGCGCCGCGACCGCGCGGCCGAACGCGGCGACGCGCTCGCCGTGGCGGGTCAGCGTGAGCGCGCGTCCTTCGCGGCGGTACAGCGGCAGCGCGAGGCGCGCGGCGAGCTTGCCGATCTTCACGTGCAGCGCCGGCTGCGAGAGATGCAGCCGGCGTGCCGCCGCGCTGAAGTTCATCGACTCGGCGAAGGTCGCGAAGGCCAGTGCGGCGTCGAGGTCGATCCGGGGGGCTTCGGAAGTCATAATCTGGGTTTATTGCTTCTATGTATTCGATAGTTCCTGAATAGCATAGCGCCGCCTAGTCTCTCCTCCGAACCCAACGAGAGGAGAACGACATGAAACTCGGCATCGACATCGGACGCGTCCTCATCAGCCCGGATTCGGGCGACGGCAACGACACGTCCTTCATCGGCGGCAGCCTCGACGACGCGATCGCCACCCCACCCTACCCCGGCATGTTCGACGCCGTGACCGAACTGACCCGCCGCTTCGACGGCCGCGTCTGGCTGGTCTCGAAGTGCCACGCCCGGGTTCAGGAGAAGTCCCGGCGCTGGCTGGCCCACCACCACTTCTTCGAGCGCACCGGCATCCCGGCGGACCACCTCCGCTTCTGCCTGGAGCGGCCACAGAAGGCACTGCACTGCGCAGAGCTCGGGATCAGCCACTTCATCGACGATCGCACCGACGTACTGCAACATCTCGCCGGCATTGTCCCGCACCGCTTCCTGTTCGGGCCGCAGCGGGAGTCGACGGTGGTCCCCGGCGACGTGGTGGCATGCCCGGACTGGGCGAGTGCGACCGCAGCGGTGCACGCGTCGCTGCCGTAGGGGCCGCCGCCCTTGCCGTTGCGCGGGGGCGCCCGCGCTTCTGCATTCCTGCTGGCGCGCGACCGGCGCCGAAACCGGAGATGGGACATGCGGGAACGAATCGCCCGCAAGTGGTGCAGAAAATCAGTACCGCGAAGCGCAAGTCGGGGCAGCTCAGGAACGAAAAAAAGAGACCCGATTCCCTGCCCGGACGGCCCCGCACGCCTCAGGTCGACGGGATGAGGTGAGGTGACGTTCGGAGTGCAGGCTTCGCGATCGTCGCTACGGCGGGGATAGCGTGGTTCTCACGAAGACTGGGGCGACGGAACAAGGTCGGGTCGAATTGATCCTGCTTTCTGCGGAGTGTCGATTGCTTCGACCGCACACTACCGACCCGCCACCTGCGGCGACTCGGCGATCGCGCGATGCGCCGCGTTACACGGCGCTGGAATAGCGTGATCCATTGTTCGTTAAGTAGACGTAGTTTTTTTGTGAGCTTCCTCCTAACAGGCGAATCCTCGGGCGTTCGGCATTGCCCCTGGTCAATGACGACGACTCCGACGGCATGGCCGCACGGCACTGGAAGCGCTCGTCGGGCGAACAATCGAAGAGACTCTGGGAATTCCGCAGCAAGCAGCCGAAGGCGGGTGCGCCCGCACCGCGCGGCGAAGTTCGCGGCCAGGGCGCGGTTGGCGCCAGGGTGGTCCTGGTCGGACCGACCGATGCAACTACTTCACGGTCACGAACCGATTGGCGCGGTTGCGCGGATAGCGCGCTCCCATCGATGCGCCGTCGACCAGCGACAGTCCGCCGGCATCGGTGCTCGCGATGAGCTTTCGCGCCTGTGCGTACATTCGAGCGACATCCACGATCTGGTCCCGGTCCACGATCGCAACGGCCATGCGGATATCCTCGCTGCGCAGCTGATCCACCGCCTTGCGCAGATCGTCGATGCGCGCATCCGTGGTGATCAGCGCCACGGTCGTGGCGTCGACCACTTCACGCAGGTCCGAGGCCGACCGGAATTTCTTCTTCACGCGCTCGACCAGCGTGCCGACAGGGAGCACGTCGATGTCCATCGTGCCGATCAGGCAGAACGCGAGAACTTCCCGATTCCGGCGGTTGCGCCGGATGCGGGCGTCGAGCGACTTCAGCAGCATGACGTCATCGCCCGCCGCGGATGCGGACCAAACTTCCTTCTTCCGGAGCTTCCTGACGGCGCGGCGCAGGCTCTCCTTGGTCGCGTCGGTCTGCGCCCGCACGCTCGCCAACTGTTCCGCAAGACCCTCCTGACTGCTGGTCAGCTGACGCAGGCGGACAGCCCCACTGATCTGGTCGGACAACGAGCGCAGGACGGTACGCAGGTGGATGTCGAAGCCGTCTTCGACATCGGACTCGACGTTGAGGACTCCGAACACGGTGCCGTTGGCCTGCAGAGGTATCGCCAACTCGGAGCGGGTCCGGGAGTCCCGTGCGACGTAGTCCGAATCACGGGAGACGATCGAGACGTATTGCACCTCGCCAAGCCGATAGCACCGGCCCACGATGCCATGGTCGACGCGCCAGCACTCTCCCATGTGGGTCACCGGAGCGCCACGACTCACGTGGGCTCGTACTTCCAGCGACCCGACGACCTGGCCGTCGACGAACACGGTCGCCGAGGACAATGCCAGGATCGACTGCAGTCGGTCCACGAGTCGATGCAGGAGGCCCGCGACATCCGCGGCTCGAACCGCGTAGCGCGACACTTCGAACATCGCTTCCATCATCTGCGAGCGCCGACGCAACTCAGCCAGTACGGTCGCTCCGTTGATCAGGGCGGCCACCTGCCCCCCGATCAGCTCGACCACCTGGACCTGCTGATCGAAGGCGCGCGGTCGCGTGCTCTCGAGATTGAGGGCGCCGACGACGTCGCCCCGATAGGTCAGGGGAACACAGAGTTCCGAGCGACCACCGGGCAGCGTATGGACGAAGTCGCCATAGTCATCCGCGTCGGAAACCAGGACGGTCTTCCCCGTCAGGGCGACCCGGCCGACGACGCCCGAGCCGAGCGGCCGCGAGTAGCCGACATGGACCTCCGTTGCGTGCTTGCTCGCCACCGCTTCGCAGACGAAGGTCAGCAGCATCCGGTCGATTCCGACGAGAGCGACGAACTCCCATCCGAAAGCCTCGGCGAGTATCGCGACGATCCGGCTTCGCAGCACCTCGGGATCGAGTTCCAGCGACGACAGCTCGGACAGTCGAGTGCTCGCTCGGCAGTACTCGGCGGAAACTAATCCGTCCGGCGAGCCCGACGCCGATCCCATGGACTTGGTTGACATCCTTCACCCCGCGTTTCGCATCCCGATCAACCGACATCGAGTGGCGCCGACGATCCAGGCGGGGAGGATCCGAACGACTCAGCCTTCGCGTCGCCGCCAGGGATTGTTTACCAGGAAGGCTCGAGCAAGCCCCCCACGCTCCAACCACGTCTCACCGTGCCTGACGGACGACGTATCGAACACCAGCAACGCCCCCGCGGCGACCAGACCGACGAGCGCGAGGGCCAGCGCGAACAGGCGCGCCCGTCGCAGCGGAACCAACGCGTCGCTGACGATCGATCGGAGCATCTGCCGATCTGAATCGGGCAGGAAGCGCCAGAGATCGCCCGCCAGTGTCGAGATGTCCGTCATCATACCGCGAAGCCTTGCAGGAACGCCCGTCAAGGGTCCCACCACCACCGTCAGCGCCTGTTCTCCGCCCGAACGTTCCCGTTCCGTCCAGGCGAGCAACTGATCGGCCTCTTCATCGTCTACGGGGGTCGCCACCACCAGGATGCACGTGAATCGGTCGGCCGAGGCGAATCGCTGACCCAGCGCACGCGGTGTCGGACGAACCATGGACTCCGTGGCAAGAAATCCCCGCGAATGCAGGTACCGACGAAGCAGTTCGAGCCACTCGTGCACGGCGGACAACTGAATGACCGCGATCGCCGCCTGCCGGTCAAGCCGGGAACGAGCCGCACGTTCGACCAATTCCGCGACCAGGGCGGCAAACCCACTCGTGACGGCGAGCAGCAGAGCATACTTCGATGACATCATTTCGACCGGCCTCCCGGTTGAATCCGCAGCATTCGGCTCGCTCTCTTCAGATCCCGCGGCGAGCGTGCAGCCCTGAATCCGAGTCCAACTAGTTCCAGACTTCGCCGATCAGATCCGAGAGCCACTCGATCTGCCTCGCGGTCGAAGGGTCCCCGCCGAAATCTCCGCGAAACTCGGCGCCAAGCACTCCGGTGATGATGCCGGCCGTACGGGAAGGCACGTGAAAGACGACCCCGACGGATTCGGCAACGTCCACCTCCTGATCGGTCCCGGGCGCCCCAATGCTGACCAGGGACTGACCGGACTGCATGCAGAACTGCTCCCGCTCGGTCATCCGATCGACGTTGCCGACGCTGGCGGTGGCCGCACGCCGGCCGAACTTCGCGATGACGGCCGTGAGGTCACGCGCCCCGTCAACACGCGTGACGTATCGGCAATCGCAGCGCAGGTGCTGGGCGACCATCGTCAGCATCCTGCCGATGAACTGCAGTCGCTCCGTTCGCGAACGCGCTTGCGGCGCCCCTAGCAGGACCTTCTCGCACATCTGCAGCCGGCCGCGCAACAGCAGGTGCTCGTCGCTCAGCGACGACATCGTCGTGAGCACTTCCCCGAGCGCCTGCACCAGCGCCACCTCGCGTTGCGCAAGAGCCGCGCTGGTGAAACCCAGTACCAGCCAACGGTCCCCGCTGCTGCCGTAGCCGATGCGCATCACGATGGCTACGTCGGCAGAGTTGCGCACGATGCGGGCCGTGGTGCTCTGCCCGATCATCGCCGATTCGACGATCAGGTCCGTCAGCCGCTGGCTTCCCAGCACGAAATCGCAGTCTCCGGAGCGAATTGCCGTCGCATCGACGCGCAGCCTGCCCACCACGACTTCACGCTGCACCACCGCGGCCCAATCGCAGTCGAACGACTCGACCATCAGGCCGACCAGTCGCTGCGCGACGTTCCCATCCCTCAGCGAGACGAATAGCGTCGACACCACGTAGCGGACGATGTCCGCCAGTCGATGCGCTCCGGCAATCGCCTGGGGCCGCAGCTTCATGGCGGCAGGATCTTTCGCGTCGGCGCGAACAAGCCTTTCACGCAGGCCAGGTGCTTCGCACGGACGATCGTCGATCGCGTGCAGTTCATCATCGCAATTTCGGCGCGGGACACTCATGCGGACTCAACTCGGTGTCGTTTCGGATGGAATGGCAGGACCAGCGAATCTCGCTTCCGCGATTCACCGGGACAAGTTCGATTTCGATGTCGGGACGGCATCTGTCACCGTCCGGCTCGGTGCCCGCGCAGATCGTCGCCCTGACGTTTCCTCCCGGACCGATCGTCGCCGACTGCAGCGGACCGCTCCGGATGATCGACGAGAGCCCGGCTTCCTGATTCGAAACCGGGAACCGATTCAGCGAGCGATGGCGGGCGGCGACGGTGGCGCAGACCGCCTCCAGGTGCCGCAACGCGAGGTCCATCTGCTCGCGGACGACGCGCTGCCGTTGCACACTGCCTGCGGCGTGCCGGGCGGCCACTACCGACGCCGCCGCAGCCGACACAGCGATGACCCATCCGACCATTCGCAGTGCGCCGCGCGACGCAACCCGCACGGCTCGGCGCGCTTCGTTCGCGCGCATGCGTCCGCGCCGGGCCGACGGATCATTGATTCTCATGGTTGCTTGTGCTCGGACGAACGGGCAGGCCATCGGTCGCGGCGAAGCACCCACACGACGTCGAATCGGGAGGTGTCACCGAGTCTTTGCACTACGAGCGTCGACGGACTCCGGATTTCCAATGACACGCTCTGTGACATGAAATGTGCCGAGTAGGCAATTCGTCATGCACCCAGCCGGCACGCAGATCCCGCCGCCGCTTCGTCCGGACGCGCCAAGCGCGGGCCGCCGCCGCGTCGTCCGGATCGCGCTTTCGCGGCGACCGAACCCCGCGCTTCTTCGTCGTCGCCAGCTCAGTCACGACGCGACGCATCGTGCATCCGACCGGCGAGACCAGGCAGCAGGTGTTCCGGCAGCTCGATCGACTCCAGCGTTCGCACCGGCGGCGCGACATGGAAGCCCTGAAGGTGGGCATGCGCGAACGTTTGCGCGAAGTCGAACATCTGGCTCGAATCGACGCCGTCGATGACGACGTCGACACCGAGCCGGGTCAGCATGTGGATGATCGACTGCATGACACGACGCTCTCCAGCGACGACGCTGTCGACCAGGATCGACGGGTGCAGCTTGACGCAGGAGATCAGGTCTCCCGCGAACAGACGCATGGGAGCGCCCGCAAAGCCGAAATCGAGAAGCGCACATCGGATTCCGCGCCGGCGCAGCCGCCCGAGCTCTCGACGAATCGCCCAGACGTTCTGCATCTGCGACTCGATCCGGAAGCCCAGGCAGAGCCGATTGTGCAGATCGGTCTCGTCGTTCGTCACCTCGAGCACGCAGGAGGCGAGGTCGGATGCATTGAACAGCCCATCGCCGAGCGAGACGAGGACGTGTTCTGCAGCGCTCTCCTTGCGCATCCAGCGGACCGCCGCGCGCAGCATCTGCATGTCCAGTCCGCGGAGCGCGTCGCACTGCTTCGCACGCTGGTGCAACTGCTCCACGGACATGGTCTGCCCCGCCGAGTTCACCAGTCGGATCGACAGCTCGACCCAGCTCCCGCTGCTCCGATCCGTTGGCGTACGCAGCGCCTGTACCGCGAGGCTCGCCGTGCAGCTCAGGCTCTGCGCGGGCACGCGGGCGACGACCTCGACGGCCTCCGCGAATGCCGCTTCCGTCACGCCCGCGGAGCCGGAATAGAGGATGTTCATGCCGCACCCGCCGGCAGCGCGAAGCCCTGGCCGAAGTGGCGCTTCGACCGGAAGTCGCTCCCCTTGAGGTCGGCGATGCCCGCGCGCAATCCGCATTCCCGCAGGAGGCGCGCGACGACGCCCGCAAGGTCGTCGCTGCCGACCATCGGCCGATAGTCGAGCGTCGGCGAGAGCCGCCGCGTTCCGAAGGACACGGACCATGCGTGAACCCGCGGCGAATGCGACGGCCCGTCCCCGAATCGATTGTAGGGATCGCGCACGAACAAGGGCATAGTGCGGCCCGTCGGGAGCGCGCTCTGTTCGGCCGACTGTGGCCGCGACTCCGTCCGCGGCACCCAGGCCACCAGCGTCTTGCCGACCGACTTGGCGTTCACCGGACAGGCCAGCTCGGCTGCCGCGAGGAGGTCACCGAACTCGTCGCCCGGCCGCAGCAACGCCGACATCGCCCCTTCGGGCCGGTGGATGGCCACGAGCCCCTGAAGCACGACGAACGACGCCGGCAGGATCGTGTCGATCGAGGCGATCGGCATTCCCTGCTCGTACTGCCGGATCTCGAGCGAACGCACCACCGCTGCCCACGCCGCCGTGTTGAGGCTCTTGAAGCGCGGGGAGACCCCAAGCAGCGTCAGCGGGTCGTCATCGACGACGACCGACTGGCGAAATCCGGCCGGGGATTGCACGTTCGGCGCCGCGCGCGTCACCTCCTCCAGCGCCGCCTGCGGAATCAGCATCAGGCAGCAATCGGAGCTGCACTCCATCGGGTATCCGGCATGGAGCGGCACGTTCAGCGGCGCCTGGGCGGCAACGCTGTCCGCGTGGACCGTCACCACCCGCTCGCCGTCGTGAAATCGCGCGGATCCTTCGACCAGGAATACCAGCTCTCCACGCCGGATGCGATCGCACGGCGCATACGTCCCGGCGACGACCCGCTCGAAGCGGATCTCGACGGACAGGCGCTTCCACTGGGAGACATCAAGATCCGCAAGCGGTGCGAAGAAGTTGAAGTAGTTGCTCATGCCGATCTCCGGGGCGGGTCCCTTCGTGAGACGTGATGTGGATCGCCATCCCGAGCGTCGTCGGGCCTGGCGCGGTGGGTCTTTGAAGCCATCGTCAGCGCCTGCCCGTTCCGGCGAGGCGCTAGCATCACCAGGCCGTGTATCCGCTCGGACAGACGCGGCTCGAGTCGTCGAACGCACCGCTGACTGGACAGTCGTTGCATGCGCACCGGATGCTCGAATTGGCGAGTGCAACGATGCCGCGGTTGTTGCCGGTCCCGATCGCCTTGGTCGTGTAGCCGCGCTTGCCGTCGATGACCGAATACGACAGCGTCACGTTCCGGAGCGGAACGAGGGCTCCCGCCGGCAGAGCCGCCGGATAGGAAAACGTCGCGCCGAACAACCGCTCCGCAACCGCTTCGGCGCCAGCGAGGGCCTGCTGCGCCTGACTCATGACCTGGCGGCGCCGCGCAAACTCGTATCCGGGAATGGCCAGGGCCAGCAGGATTCCGATGATCACCAGGACGACCATCATCTCGATGAGCGTGAAAGCACTAGTTCGCGACGCCATCGGTGATCTCCAGCCAGGTTGAGGAGCCGAGACGCGGGGGTTTGGCGAGCTTGATCGGGTCGTCCAGTCCCTGTGGCGCTGATCCGGCGGCGTCCGGGGTGTTCTGGTTGCTGTGCGCCTCGATGACGAGGTGGTTGCCGAGGAAGAGCAGCGTCGGAGCGAGTGCTTCGCCGACGCCGACGCGGATCAAGCTGTCGGTCAGCGCGACCGACCCTGCGCCGTAGGTGGCCGCCCCCTGCGCCAGGGCCGGCTCGGCAAGGTAGTAGGGGCCGAAGTAGGCGGCGGTGGACAGGCATTTCCCGGCTTCCTTGAAGGTTCCCGGAAGCAGCACCACGTCCCCCGCGATCACCGGCGGCGCCGTGAACACGACATCGGCCGGAAGCGGCGGAACTCCGGGCACCCGGGCATCGCTGCCGGAGCGCTGGTCCTGCATTCCGTCTGTGCCGAGGGTCCAGACCGGCCGGAATCCGTTGCCGTCGTCGCGAAACACGGTCACGCGCTTCTTGCTGGCGGACGTCACGAAGGTGCCGTCCTTTCGGCGAATCGCATTCGTCCACTGCACGCCGTCCGACTCCCCGGCGCGCAGCACTCCGACGGGACTCGAAACCGTCGTGATCGCGACGGTCGCTCCCGACGACAGTCCTTCGAAGAGGGTCCCGGCCAGGAACACCGGATTGCTCTGGGCGACCGCCGGCAGCGCCAGCGTCGCGCTCGGGCCCGCGACAGTCGCCTGAATCGAGGTCGCGCCAATCGCATAGCCGACCTTGGATGTGCTGACTGCCATCGCACCATAGGCGGGCGCAACCCCGACCCGGACGTCGCTCCAGGTGACGACGGCAGGCTTGCCGGTGGCGTTGAACGACAGGAACTGGTGCTGCGTGGCGCCCAGGATCGACAGCACCAGGCCATCGCCGAGGCGAACTGCCTGCAGCACGGGCTGCTGGCTCGCCAGCGACGTGGAGTTGAGCAGGGGCAGAACCGTCCGCGGGACGAAACCCCAGGCGAGCTGGCCGCTGGTCTTGTCGAAGGCATAGACGACTCCGTCGGAGGCGCCGACCACGACGACATCCCCGAACAGGATCGGCGCGAACCGCAGGGGCTGGCCCATCGGCGAGGCGAACAAGGCGTTTCGGGTGGCGGCCGCGTTCGCCGCATTGGCGCCGAACGCAGCGCTGTCCACCGCATCCAGAAGGACAACGTTGTTAGCGGCATCCGTCGTGTAGATGCGGGATCGTCTGACCGCTTCGTCCATCAGCGCTGCGGCGCTCCATCGGGCGGTGGTCGCGGTCAAACCGTTCGAACGGAGCTCGAACGCCTTGAGCGTGCCGCGTGCCGTGCCCACCGTGTTGTAGGTGACGTAGCTGAGGCTGCCTTCCTGCGCATTCGGCGCAGCCACCGGCGCCGAATAGGAGACCTCTCCGCTCAGCGTGGCCGGCGAGCCGGCCGGATAGAGATCCTTGAAGAACTTCGTGTCGAGGTACTGGAAGTAGGTCTGGCTGTTGTTCTGCGTCGTGACCTTCTTCGCCACCGCTTCGCCCGCGAATGCATACGGCGCGCCATTGGCGAGCGTGATCGTTCCCGTCGCCGCGTAGATCGCGGCGGCCGTCTTCGTCTGCCCCTGTGTCGTCACGTCGCCGTTGTAGAGGACGATCAGCAGGCGCTCCGGATGCTGCAATGGCAGGGTGGCAGGCTCGACCGTCGAGTCGGTCGGGCACCGGCTGTCGGTCCAGTTGATGCAGGTCGGCCCGCCGAACAGCGTCAGGTTCGGGCCGTTGACATAAAGGCGGACGGCGCCGGAGCTGATCGGCTCCAGGGAGCAGCCTGCCTGCCACCCGATGTCCTCGATCCAGTAGTCCCCCGACTCCATGGCGAGCCCGTAGCCGTTGCACGACATCAGGCTCAGCTTCTTGATCACGCTGCCCGCCGACAGCCGGACTTCATTTCCGTTCCACGATTGGATTTCCGCATAGTCGCCCGAAGGCAGCGTCACCGTCCGAGTGCCCTTTTTCGGAATCGTGTACGTCCGGCCGTCGACGCTGACCACCGTGTCCGCGCTGCCACGGTTGTAGTAGGAGGTCTGACCGGCGTTGTTGCGGATCGCGAACTGATCGGCGTTCTGCAGGAAGACCGCGTGTTGCGTCGCCGACTTCCGGAATGCCGGAAGGGTCATGGTTGTCGGGGCCACGGAATCCCCGGTGACGCCGCAACTGCCCTGCTGCACCAGGCCTCCGGGCGGCACATGCAATGTCGATGAACCTAGGAAGCTGAGGTTGCACTTGCCGCCCGGGTCGCTGACGGTCGAGCCCGACAGCGAGATCGTGCCGCCCTGGAAGACGGCGAACACGGCGCCTTCCGGAGCGGGGGTTCCGCAGATTTCGGCGTGCGCGGCCGAAGCGAACAGGAGCGCGATCGTCGCGATTCTCGGCGTCATGTCAGGCTCCCGCGACCACGGTCACGACACTGGTCAGGATCACGCGCGTACTCTCGAGTCCGCCGCCGCTGGAGGCGAGCAGCAGGAAGCGGTGGTAGCGGGCGCCGGGCATGTTGCCGACTCCGAAGTCCTCCGGTTCGACCGATCCCAGGTACACCGCGTAGTAGCTGCTCGCCGCATAGCTGCGATCGATCTCGAACGAGCGCGTCCCCGACTCCGGCCAGCGCGTGGTCTCGGTTCCGGTCATCGCCGGGCGGATCCACGACTGCCGGTCCGAAAGCCGCTCCGGGGGTGTCACCGCCGCAAGCTCGCTGATCGTTCTCGCCGCCTGCGCAATGGTGGCTTCGTCGAGGTGAAGCGCCCGCTGGCGATCCGAGAAGGTCAACGCCGCGCGACCATTGCGCGTCGCGATCGACGCCCCGAGCGCTCCGACCATCATGACCAGCAGCATCACCAGCAGCACCACGACGAGTACCACTCCGCGGCGAGTCGACGGACCGATTGACATGGAGTTCATCCTCATCTCCTAGTTCATGGGGTTGCGCAGTCGAACCGTCGTCTCGACGACGACATAGGTATGGCTGTCCTTGGCGGTGGTCTCGACGCCACGGAATCGGTAGTTCATCGGCACCGGCAGGTTCGGCTTGTCCGACTTCATCAGCAGTTCAAAGCGCACGTAGCGCACGGCCTTCCAGTCGGCGATGGCATCGCCGCCACCGAACGCATCGGGCAGCCCGTCGTCGTCCGCGTCCGTCGCGTACTTCAGGTCCAAGTCGGCGACCCGCTTGGACAGCAGCAGGCGTTCGTTGGGGTGCGCAACGGAGTAGCGCCACAGCCCGCTGTTGTCCGCGCCGTCGCCGACGGATCCGACGAAGTAGGCGATGCGGTCGATCCTGGCCACTTCACTTCCGACGCCGTAGGCCTGGGCGAATCCGTCCCGTGTGTTCGCGACGCCGGAGTGGCTGATGCTGCTTGCTTCCCCCCCCTGCGCTCCGATTCCGGTGACGACGAATAGCGTTCCCTGCAGGCAGTCGGAGACGACCATGGCGTCGCCAGCCGCGACCGCTTCCGTGCCGACGGGGGCGACGACCACCGCGGTCGGCGCCGCCATGGGCGTCTTCAGCTGTGCGCGGTAGCCATAGGCCCCGACCAGGTCGACCACGTCCGAGCGGATCGTGGCTCCGGTCAATCCGGACGCGCTGGCCTGGGCCTCGTACTCGTATCCACGAACGATCGGCTCGAGCGCGGCAGCGGGCGGCGCCTGCAGGTTTTCCGTCCGGGCGAGTCCCGCGCAGCCGAAATAGCCCGCCGCGCGGAGATCCCGGCTGAGGACCTCGAGAGCGATTCGACCGTCGTCCTGCAGCCTCGCATTCATCGTCTGCGCCAACAGCGCGCTCTTCTGCGAGATGAAAAGGTCGGTCACGGCGAGCGAAAGGAAGAGCCCGATCGCCAGGGCGACCATGATTTCGATGAGCGAGAAGCCGCACGACTTGGCCTTGCGGAGCGCGATGCCCGGCGGACACGACGTCGCGCCGAGGACGCCACGCGCGGAGTCCTCAGGGCCGCGCGACGTACACTGCATGCTGAACATCGGCGGATACTCCGACTTGCCATTGAACGTCCACGACGCACTGCGCGCTCGTGCAGGTGACCGCGGCGTCCCCGTTAGGCAGCTGTTGAGCGATGGTTTCCAGCCAAGAAGCCAGGAGACGCTGGCGTGGAGTGCCGGTCGACAGCGTGACCGGCGTCTCCGCCAGACCGACCGACCACCCTGCGGTGGACTTCGTCGCTTCGATCAGGTCCGCGAGCTCGCCGGCACTCATCGCCGACGAGGACATCGCGCGGGAGGTCGCGGTCACCTGGGCAGAGACGATCTCGAGCCGGACCGCCCCCAACACCGCGAATGCAGCGACCGACAGTGCGACCAGCACTTCGATCATCGATGTCCCGTCAGCGCGTCTCATGGCTCAGATCCACGGCGCCGCTGGGAAGAATGGTCAACTGGACCTTCGACGCGTCGTTGGCCAGCGTGATGACGGTCGTTCTCATCGGCACCACCATGCCGACCCCATTGAACTGGATCGCGCTGGCGTCGGCACTGATCAGCACATCCTTGAAGCGCTGATCGAAGTCGGTGGAGGCCATGCAGCGGTCGACGCTCCCGCCGGAGTGGATGACCCACTGCGATGCGCCGCACTGCTCCGCGTATTCGTTGAACGAGACCGATGCCGGCCTCGACGTCTGCTGCGCGATCGCCCGGGCCGACGCAACCTCGGCTGCAACCAGTTCCGCGGCCGCGTAGCAACGATTCCGGGCGATCGACTTGGATAGCGAAGGCGCGGCGATGGTCGCGAGTACGGCAGCGACTCCCATGGCGGCCAAAAGCTCGACGAGCGTGAAGCCCCGCGCCCGGTGCGACGAGCTGACGGAGCGCCGAAGGAGTATCGCTTCGTGACGGCGAGCCGCGACGGACTGCTCGCCGCGGTGGACCCTGCAGCCTCCGGCCGACGCACCGCGCAGCCGCGCGGCCGCGTTGGCATTCGGAGGAGTGCTCTCGTGTCGACAACTGATGTTTTCGGACTTTCCCTGCGTGTGCATGTGAGCCCCCTGTGTGACGACTGGCACATCAAAAGTGCGACGGCGCTCACGAAGTCTCAACATTTGGCGTGAAGTAGACGTGAAATTTGTGTTATTTACGTCTTAACATCTCGAAGGCAATGGTACAAAGCTATAATTATCAATATGTTAAATATCAATCATAGAGTGAATCATGGAGTATTAAATTAATTGCACTTTACCCACCGCGCGACGACCGAACAGGCCCGGCCGCCGACGACCCGTCGTCCGAGTCGCCCGGCCGCGATCGCAGGAATTGACCCGACCTTGACCCGCCCTTTACCGTGCCTACGGACCAACCGGCCGCCCGGCGGATACCCTGCGCGTTTGCCTGAAACGGCCGCAGCGGCTGCTGCATTGCTCGGCGCCCGGCCACTGCAGTTCAACGATGATCGCGTCGAGGCGCTGCTCCACCTCGAGAGCATCGCCAGGCACCGCTTCCGTTTGGGGCCGCAACGGGAAGGAACGCAGATCGCCGGGACGACGGTGCCGTGCGCGAACAGGCCGCTGGCGGTGACAAAGGTCACGTCGCCCCCCCCACTGGGACGTCGCCTTAGCTACTGCGCGACGCGGCGCCGACCGCGAGCGAAGGCCTCGGTCGTAGCGCCCCGCCGCATCCGCGCACTTGATGACCTTTGTCAACGACGCCCCCGGCCTCTACCTCCGCGCCGACAGCCCTGGAGGCGCGCGGAGTGCAGGTGGAGCTTGTACAGAATCGCCAGTGCGTCGTTGTCGCCCTGGAGAAGGTCCTGGGAGTGACCTCCAATCTCTTCGAGGACAGCCAACGATGTCAGGACCGCGCTCGATTCGCAGGCCCGCTTCGGAAGCGGCCATGAGGCGACGGCTGCAGCGTCGCGGCTGCCGCCGACCGAGAGCATCCCAAGCCTCACGTGCTTCAGGTCCCCTCTGGCTTAGGCGGTCCTTGCCCTCGGCATTCTCCGGCTCCATCGATCGGGAGATCCGCGAGCAGCTCGCGGCGAAGCGACGTGAAGGATCGCCCGATTCGTCGCACCGAGGCGCAACACCATCGACAACGACAAACGCAAAGGGCCCCGATGGGGCCCTTTGCGTTTGTGGCTGGGGGACTAGGATTCGAACCTAGATAAACGGAGTCAGAGTCCGTTGTCCTACCGTTGAACGATCCCCCATGAGAGCTTGAGGCGATCTTGCGCTCCTCGGCTTCGGGATCGGGGATGTTGCTCCCACAACCCCCGCGATTCCGACTGCGTCGGAATCGCGCCCTGACTCAAGGGGGGCTCTACAGCCGAAGCCGCTTCGATTAGCGCTTCGAGTACTGGGTCGCGCGGCGGGCCTTGTGGAGGCCGACCTTCTTGCGCTCGACCTCGCGGGCGTCGCGGGTCATGAAGCCGGCCTTGCGGAGCTGCGGCTTCAGGTTCTCGTCGTATTCGACCAGCGCGCGGGCGATGCCGAGGCGGATCGCGCCGGCCTGGCCCGAGATGCCGCCGCCTTCGACGGTGACCTGGGTGTCGAACTTCTCGGTCATCTGCAGCAGTTCGTACGGCTGGCGCACGATCATGCGGGCAGTCTCACGACCGAAGAACTGGTCGAGCGGACGGCCGTTCACCGTGATGGCGCCCTTGCCCGGACGCAGGAACACGCGGGCGGCGGAAGACTTGCGACGGCCAGTGCCGTAATTCGGTTGCGTTGCCATGGTCGTTATCAGGCCTTGATCTCGAGGGGCTGCGGCTGCTGAGCGGCGTGCGGATGCTCCGCGCCCTTGAACACTTTGAGCTTCTTGAACATCGCGCGGCCGAGCGGACTCTTCGGCAGCATGCCCTTCACGGCGATCTCGATCGCGCGCTCCGGGTGGGTCGCCAGCAGGTCGCGCAGCGAGATGCTCTTGATGTTGCCGATGTAGCCGGTCACATGGTGATACATCTTGTCGGTGAGCTTCGCGCCGGTGACGGCGATCTTCTCGGCGTTGATCACGACGAAGTAATCGCCGGTGTCGACGTGCGGGGTGTAGACGGGCTTGTGCTTGCCGCGCAGGCGGTGAGCCAGCTCGGCAGCCAGGCGACCCAGCGTCTTGCCGCTGGCGTCGACCAGATACCAGTCCCGCTTCACGGTCTCGTTCTTGGCGCTGATGGTCTTCATGATCTGTCCGTCCCCGGATGGGGGCTGGTCTGAAAAAAGGCGCGAGAGAATAGCGGCCCATCCGGATTAGCGCAAGTCCGACGGATCCAGGCCGTTCAGGCCCGGGGGCCCGGCGACGGGACTTGCTAGCATGCCTGGGTGGACCGCCAATTGAAAAGCACTTTGATCGTGATCGGCGTGATCGCCCTGCTGGGACTCGGCGCCGCCGCCGACCAGATCCGCGAGCGCATGCTCACCGACCGCCCGCTGGCGGCAACCCCGGCCACCCTGCACAGCATCGTGATCCGCTCGCAGGGGCTGCCGGAGCGCCGCTTCGAGCACCGCGTCGGCCACTGGCGGATGACCGCCCCGTACGACGCCGCCGTCACCGACGCCACCGTCCAGAGCCTGATCGGCATCCTGCGTGCTCCGTCGCACCAGCGCTACCCTGAGAAGGACTTCGACCCGGGCGCCATCGGCCTCGCCAACCCGATCGCCAGCATCGAGTTCGACGGCGTGGTCTATCCGTTCGGCGCCCAGAACACGCTGCACCAGGAGCGCTACGTCCGCTCCGGGCACGAGATCGTGCTGGTGCCGGAACGCTATCTGGTGCTCCTGGTCCAGCCGGCCGAGCAGCTGATCGACCCGCGGCCGTTCGCCGACCTCGCCGCGATCGCCGATGCCCGCGTCGGCGGTGCGGCGCTGCCCGCGTCCGCCGTGGTCACGTTGCCGGGACTGGCGGCCCGGCGGATCGTCGCCCGCAGCGGCACCGCGCCCGGACTGCGGGTGGAGCTGACCGACGGCAATGGCCGCAGCCGCGCCTACGCCGTCCAGAGCGTCGGCGACGGCCTGTCGATCGCCCCGCTCGACCTCGCGCTGGCCTACGAGATCGAAAGCGTGCCGCCGGCGCTGCGCCAGGCGCTGGCCGGGCGCGACGCCACGCCGGTGCAGGATCCGCATTGACGACCCGCCGCCATGCCCGAGTTGCCTGAAGTCGAAACCACCCGCCGCGGCATCGCGCCGCATCTCACCGGCCGCACGGTCACGGCAGTGCGCGTGCGTCAGCCGCAGCTGCGTTGGCCGGTGCCGAAGGCCCTGTCTGCCGCCTTGACCGATCGCCCGATCGACCGGGTCGAGCGTCGCGCGAAATACCTGCTGCTGCACAACGACGCCGGCGCCGCGATCGTGCACCTCGGCATGTCCGGCTCGTTGCGCGTGCTTCCGGAGGGCACTCCGAACGGCAGGCACGACCACGTCGAACTCGCGCTCGATTCCGAGCGGATGCTGCGCTACACCGACCCGCGCCGCTTCGGCTGCTGGGTCTGGCAGCCAACGGGGCAGACCCACGAACTGCTGGCCGGGCTGGGACCGGAGCCGCTGTCGGACGCCTTCGACGGCGATCACCTGTGGAAGCTGTCGCGCGGCCGCAGCGCGCCGGTGAAGAATTTCCTGATGGACCAGGGCATCGTGGTCGGGGTCGGCAACATCTACGCGGCGGAGGCGCTGTTCGTCGCCGGGCTGCGGCCGCAGCGGCCGGCGGGCAAGGTCTCCCGCGCGGGCTACGCGCTGCTGGCGCAGGCCTCGAAGGACATTCTGGCGTACGCGATCCGTCGCGGCGGCACCACGCTGCGCGACTTCACCAATGCCGATGGCGAGCCGGGCTATTTCGAGCAGGAGTTGGCGGTGTACGGGCGCGAGGGCGAGGCGTGCCGGACCTGCGGGACGTCGATCAGGTCGATTCGGCTGGGGCAGCGGCAGAGTTGCTACTGCCCCAAGTGCCAACCGTAGGGCGGGCACTGCCCGCCATTGCCGCAAGGCCTCGCGACGGCGCGCCGCGCGCGCCCTACCAGGCGAGCCCGCCCTACCGCGCGTGTCGCGCCATCTCGATCTTCGCGATCACCTGCTTGTGCACCTCGTCCGGACCGTCGGCGAGCCGCAGCGAGCGGGCCTGGTTGTAGAAGCGGGTGAGCGGGGTGTCGAGCGACACGCCGCAGCCGCCGTGGATCTGGATGGCGAAGTCGACCGCGTCCTGCAGCACGGTCGGTGCGACGACCTTGATCGCCGAGATCTCGGTCATCGCCGCCAGCGCGCCGACCTTGTCGAGTTTCCAGGCGGCGTAGAGCGTCAGCAGGCGCGCCTGGTCGATCGCGATGCGGAGTTCGGCGATGCGCTCGCGGTTGCCGCCGAGGTCGATCAGGTTCTTGCCGAACGCGGTGCGCGAACTGCCGCGCAGTACCGCAAGCTTCAGCGCCTCCTCGGCCGCCCCGATGCAGCGCATGCAGTGGTGGATGCGGCCGGGACCGAGGCGGCCCTGCGCGATCGCGAAGCCGCGTCCCGGCGCCGAGATGATGTTCGAGGCCGGCACCCGCACCTGGTCGAAGTCGACCTCGCCGTGGCCGTGCGGCTCGTCGTACTCGCCGAACACCGGCAGCATGCGCAGGATCTTTACGCCCGGCGTGTCGAGCGGGACCAGCACCATCGAGTGCTGCGAGTGCTTGTCCTTGGATGCGTCGGCGGTGCGCGCCAGCACGATCGCGATCTTCGCCCGCGGATCGCCGATGCCGGAGGACCACCACTTGCGGCCGTGCACGATGACCTCGTCGCCGGCGATCGTCGCGGTGGCCTGCATGTTGGTCGCGTCGCTGGAGGCGACGGCCGGCTCGGTCATGCAGAACACCGAGCGGATCGTGCCCTCGAGCAGCGGGGTCAGCCAGCGCTCCTGCTGCGCCGGGCTGCCGTACTTCACCAGCACCTCCATGTTGCCGCTGTCGGGCGCGTTGCAGTTGAAGACTTCCGGCGCCATGAAGCTGTGGCCGGTCTCTTCGGCCACCGCGGCGTAGTCGAGAGTCGTGAGGCCCGCGCCGGCGGGATGCTCGGGAAGGAACAGGTTCCACAGGCCGGCGGCCTTCGCCTTGGACTTCAGCGCTTCCATCTGCGCGGGGATCTTCCATTTCGTCCAGTCGCCGCCGTTGTTCTGCTGATGGATCGCGTCCCAGTAGGCCATCTCGGTCGGCGCGATCTCGTCGGCGATGAAGCGCTTGACCCGGGCGACGATGTCGGCGGCGTGGGGGCTGGGTTGGAAGTCCATGGGCGGCTCCGGGGTGACGAGCCCTCGATCTTAGGGCACCGGGCGAGCGTTGTAGGGCGGGCACTGCCCGCCGTTGCGAAGCGTGTCGCGATGGCGGGCAGTGCCCGCCCTACGACTTGACGCGTCGCTCGCTGCGGCCCTTGTACAGACCGAGGATGGTGTCCACGAAATCCGTGCCAAGCAGGCGCGCGGCGGGTGCGGCGTAGAAGTTGATCGGCGTCGACACCCGGTAGTGCGCGACGATCGTGAGCTCGGTGCGGGTCGCGTCCAGCGGCCGCAGGTTGAACGTGGTGTCGCCGAGATCGAAATAGCGGCCGCCGATCGCGACGTGGTCGTCCATCGAGCCGGCTGGGAACGAGTCCGGATCGAACTCGTAGTGCCAGCTGATCGATTCCGGCTCGCGCCGCGCGGTGACGCGGCCGCGGAAGTGCACGCCACGCTCCCAGCGCGATTCGCGCACCTCGCCTTCCGCCGTCTGCCGGTTCACGCCTTCGACCGGCCTCGGCACGCCGATCGCGTGCGCGAGACTGAGCGGCAGCTCCTCCGGCCGGATGTCTTCGGCATCGACGATCTCGTTCCAGATCCTCGCCGGCGTCGCCGCGACGACCACACTACGACGCACCTCGAACGGGCGTTCCGGGAGCGTGGCCCCATGCTCGAACAGCGCCATCAGCAGCGGCAGCGCGGCGACCACCGGCAGGGTCCCGCGGCGCGCCTTCGTCCTCCGCAACGAGATGCCCATCGCCAGGCCGCCGAGGCTGGCGCAGAACAGGAACAGGGGAGAGATCAGGACGACGCAGATGGATCCTTCGAGCAGCGTGAGGATCGTGCCCAGGAGCATCAGGCCGATCGACGCCCAGGGCAGCAGGATCATCTGCGACACCGTCAGTGTCTGCTGCCGCAGGCCGTAGATCGTGATCGCGCCGACGGCCGTCGGCATTCCGAGCAGGAAGGACACCGTCATCACGCCGCCGAGCACGTCGCCGACCTTGGCGTCGAGCGATAGCCGCACCAGCAGTCCGTAGAGCGCTCCCGCGGCGATCCAGATCAGGACCCGTCGACCCTTGGATGGCCGAGGCGGCACTGGCGTGCCGATGCCCGGCTCCGGCACCCCGGGCGGTGACGGCGCGGGGATCTCCGGCTCGCCGGCGGGATCGGGAGTCGTCATTCGACGCGGCAGAACACCGACTTCAGGTATCGCGATTCCTGCACGTGCGCCATGAACGGATGATCGGCACCGGCGCCGCGGACCTCGAGGATCTGCACCGTGCGGTTGGCGTAGAAGGCCGCGCGCCGCAGCATGTCGAGGAACTGCTCCTCGCTCACGAGGCCCGTGCACGAGCAGGTGAGGAAGATACCGCCGGGCTTCACCGCGCCCAGCGCCAGCTTGTTCATGTCGAGGTACTTCTTCAGCGCCGGGATCACCTGCTCGCGGTCGCGGGTCATCTTGGCCGGGTCGAGCACGACGACGTCGAAGCCCTCACCGATCACGGCCGGGTCGCGCAGCCAGTGGAAGACATCGGCCTGCACGAAGCGCACCTTGGCCTTGTTCAAGGCCGCGTTCGACTTCGCCAGCTCCAGCACTTCCTCGTCGAGATCGACGCCGACCACTTCCTCGGCACCGCCGCGGGCCTTGGCATAGATCGCGAAGCCGCCGGAGTTGCAGCACAGGTCGAGCACGCGCTTGCCGGCGCAGAAGTCGGCCAGCCGCCGGCGGTTGTCGCGCTGATCGGCGAAGAAGCCGGTCTTGTGCTTGAGTCCCGGCGCGACCCGGAAGGCGACGCCGTGCTCGTGGATGATGCCCGCGGCCGGCGCGGCCGGCGGCGTGCAGTCGAAGGACTCCTGCTTCGCGATGTGCTCCTCGGCGAACCAGTAGAAGTTGCTGCCCGGATAGATCTCGGCCAGCGTCATCTTGATCTGGTCGCGGAAGCGCCACATGCCGGCGGAGAAGAACTCGATCACCACGGTCGAGCCGAAGCGGTCGACGATCAGGCCGGAGAGGTTGTCGCCCTCGGAATGCACCACGCGGTAGGCATCGGTGACGGCGTCGAGGCCGAGCACGTCGCGGCGCAGCGCCGCGGCGGCACGGATGCGCTCGCCGAGGAACTCGCCGTCGACGCGCTGGTCGGGATCCTCGGTCATCACCCGAAGCGCGATCCGCGAGTGGCCGTTGTAGAAGCCGCGCCCGACCCACACGCCGGTGTTGTCGACGATGTCGACGACCCAGCCGGGCCGCGGCTTCTGGGCGGGCTTCTCCACCATCTTCTGGAAGATCCAGGGGTGGTTGGAGCGGCGTTCGATCTTGAGGCGGATTTGCGGCAGGGAGCCGCTTTGGGAGGTGGTATTCATCCGCGCATGATAGCGGCGGGGCGATCGGGGTCGTTGCTTCCACGCGGACGACCGCAACGCGCGAAATCCGCGACAGCGCGGATGCCCATCCTTGCGAGCGCAGCGAAGCAATCCGGCGCCCTGGCGTTCCCGAACGCCATGGCAAGAGCAAAGGCACTGGATTGCTTCGTCGTCGCTGCGCTCCTCCTCGCAATGACGGAGGGCCGCAGGGCGCGCCTTGGTGCACCCTGCGACCATCGCGATGTCCCGCGTAGCGGAACCCTCAGAAACGGATCTTCCCGCTCAGGATCTCCCCGTACATGACCCAGTCACCGATCAGGCTCTTGATCGGATGCTTGAAGGTCGCGGGCTTGTTGTGCTCGAAGAAGAAGTGGCCGACCCAGGCGAAGCCGTAGCCGGTCACCGGGACGGCGAGCAGGAACACGAGCGGCAGCCAGCCGACGGCGACCGCGATCACCTCGGCGATCACCAGCGTGCTGCCGACGAAGTGCAGCCGGCGGCAGGTGCGGTCGGAGTGTTCCGACAGATAGTACGGATAGAACTCGCGAAAGCTGGCGAACTGCTGGTCCATGACGCACTCCGTCAACAATGGTGGCAGCGGCCGGAAATAGGCCGTTGGTCAGTCTGCCACGCGCGCATTTCCGGTCAACCCGGTTCCGGAGGCCGCGTTTCCAGCGGTGGGGAATCCCACCACGGAGCCGACCATGAAAGCCAACACCCTGTCGTTCGTCACCGCCACCGTTCTCGGCACCGGCCTGCTCGTCGCCGGCGCCGCACCCACGTTCAGCCATGCGGACAGCGGCGATGCGCCGACGACCGCCACCCCGGCCGTCGGCACGCCCGACGGCGACGCTCCCCGCTGGCGCCGCGACGGCGACGGCGCCCGCTGGCACCGCGGCGGCGATGGCCCGCGCCACGAGCACGGCGATCGCCGCGGCGGCATGGCGCGCCGCCAGGCGATGATGGCGCGCGCGGCGGCCCGCAACCCGAACATCGCGGTGCTGATGGATGCCCACCAGCTGGAACGCGCCTACCGCGCCGATGGCCGGACGAAGGAGATCCCGGGCCTGTACCGCGACCTGATCGCGAAGAGCACCGATCCCAACCTGACGCGCCTGCTGAACCAGCGGCTCGCGCGGGTCGAGATGCGTGAGGGCAACAAGAAGGCCGCGATCGATGCGCTGCGCAAGAACCTCGATGCGGACGTGGCGCGGGCGGCGGCGGCGAAGCCGCGTTGATAGCAGGGCGGGCTCTGCCCGACTTCGCCGCAGCGCTCGATCGATTCAGGGCCCGCACGCCCGCATTCGCCGAATCGCCTCGCGATGGCGGGCAGTGCCCGCCTTACGATTCGCGCTTCGCCCTGACCCAGTAGGTGTCCTGGGTGTCGAGGTCCAGTGCCGCGAGATCGCGACCTTCGGCGGCCGCGGCCTGCTCCATCCAGCGGAAGCGGCGTTCGAACTTGGCATTGGTCCGGCGCAGCGCCGCCGCCGGGTCGATGCCGGCGTGACGGGCGAGGTTGACGACCACGAACAGCACGTCGCCGATCTCGTCGGCGATCTTCTCCGGATCGCGCGGTTCGGCGTCGAGTTCGGCACGAACCTCGTCGATCTCCTCGTGCAGCTTCGCGATCACCGGCTCGACTCCGGGCCAGTCGAAGCCGATGGTCGCGGCGCGCTTCTGCAGCTTGGTCGCGCGGGTCATCTCGGGCAGGCCGGTGGCGATGCCGGCCAGCGCGCTGCTGTCGGCGCCGCCCTCGCGTTCGCGCTTCTTGTGCTCTTCCCAGGCCTTCGTCTGGGCGGCCGCGTCGGCGACCTCGGCGTCGCCGAAGACGTGCGGATGGCGGCGGACCATCTTGTCGCAGATCGCCGCGACCACGTCGTCGAACGCGAAACGGCCCTGTTCCTCCGCCATCCGCGCATGGAAGACGACCTGCAGCAGCAGGTCGCCGAGCTCGTCGCGCAGGTCGTCGAAGTCGCCGCGCGCGATCGCATCGGCGACCTCGTAGGCCTCCTCGATCGTGTAGGGCGCGATCGAGGCGAAGTCCTGCTCGACGTCCCAGGGGCAGCCGCCGTCCGGGTCGCGCAGTTTCGCCATGATCTCCAGCAGGCGATCGATCGGGCGCGTCGTCACGCCGGCAGTCCCGCCAGCAGAGCCCGCCAGCGCGCACCGTTGTCCGCGCTCGCGAGGAAATCGCCGTTGAGCAGCGTGTCGCGCTGGTTGTACGCGAGCGCGCGGCCGTCGAGGTCGGTGACCCGCCCGCCTGCGCACTCGAGCACGCACTGGCCGGCCGCGGTGTCCCATTCCGAGGTCGGGCCGAGACGCACGTAGACGTCGGCGTTTCCGGAGGCGATCAGGCAGAACTTCAGCGACGAGCCGACCGCGAGCAGCTCGTGCTCGCCGACGCGCTCGAGGAAGGCCCCCATCCGCGGGTCGCGGTGAGAGCGGCTGCCGGCGATCCGCGGCGGGATCGCCGTGGTCGGGCTGACGGCGAGCCGCCGCGGCGCGCCGGCAACGCTGAGGTCGAACGCGCCCACGCCCTCTTCGCCGACGAACAGCTCGCCGCGATCCGGCGCATAGACCACGCCGAGGCGCGGCCTGCCCTCGTCGATCAGCGCGATGTTCACGGTGAACTCGCCGTTGCGCTTGACGAACTCGCGGGTGCCGTCGAGCGGGTCGACCAGCCAGTAGCGCTGCCAGCCGCGGCGGGTGGCCACGTCGGTCGCGGACGACTCTTCCGACAGCACCGGCAGGTCCGGCGTCAGCGCGACCAGCGCGTCGACGATCACGTGGTGCGCGGCCATGTCGGCGGCCGTCAGCGGCGAGGCATCGTCCTTGTGGCTGACCGCGAAGTCGCTGCGGTAGATCTCGAGGATCGCCGCACCGGCGCGCTCCGCGATGCCGACGACGGCATCGCGCATGCTTGCCCCGCCGCTCACAGGACGCCGACCTTCTTCAGTTCGCGCACCATGAACAGCGCGGCGATCGAGCGACCTTCGGTGCAGTCCGGGCGCTGGATCAGCTCGGCCAGGTTGTCGAGCCGCCAGGGCACGACCTCCAGCTCCTCCGGCTCGTCGCCCTGCAGGCGCTCCGGGTAGAGGTCCTCGGCGAGCACGACGTGGGTCTGGTGGCTCATGTAGGTCGGCGCCAACGACAGCTTGCCGGCGAGGGTGAGCTTGCGCGCGCCATAGCCGACCTCTTCCTTGAGCTCGCGGTTGGCGCCTTCCAGCACCTCTTCGCCGCGATCGATCCGGCCCTTGGGCAGGCCGAGGTCGTAGGCGTGCAGGCCGGCGGCGTACTCGCGGATCAAGAGCACGGTGTCGGCGTCGATCATCGGCACGACGACGACGGCGCCGCGTCCGGAACCGGCCATCCGCTCGAAGGTGCGGCGTGCACCATTGGAGAATTCGAGATCGACCTGCTCGACCGGGAAGCGCCCGTTCTCGTTGAGCATGCGGCGGGCGTGGATGATGGGTAGCGTTGCCATAGCGTGCGATTCTAGCCGGTCGGTTCCGGCCGGATCGGGAACGGCGGCGCCGAATCATGATTTGACCGGGGCGCGGATGCCGACCTGCGAGCCGCGCGCGGCGGCGACCCGCTCAGTCGCCCCGCAGGACCGCCATCGGATCGGCGCGTGCGGCGCGCAGTGCCGGCACCAGGGTCGACAGCAGCGCGGTGGCGCCGAGCACGAGGGTCACGGCGATGAACACCCAGAGCTCGTCGCTGCCGTCGGCGCTGGTCATCGGGCGCAGCGGACGGACCAGCAGGGCCCCGAATGCGATGCCACCCAGTATTCCCACGGCCGCCTGCGGCGCGCTGCCGAGAAACACCAGGCGAAGGATGCGCTCCGAGCCGGCGCCGAGCGCGACCCGCATCCCGAATTCGTGATGCCGGCGCCGGGCCATCGCGCTGGTGACGCCGTAGATCCCGACCGCCGCCAGCAGCAGCGCCGCCAGCGCGAACACCGTGGTCATGGTGCTGATGATGGTCATTCCCGCCATCGAACGGGACTGGCGCTCGCTGACCGTGGCGATCGTGTGAATCGGCAGACGCGGATCGATTTCGGCCACCGCGCGCCGCAGCGCGGGTGCCAGCGCCGCGGCATCGCCCTCGGTGCGGACCAGCAGGTCCAGCCAGCCCCAGCCCATCTGGTCCTGCAGCAGGTAGTAGCCGGCTCCGTTGCGGGTGCTGCCGACGCCCTGCAGATCGAGGTCCGGGACCACCCCGACGACCGTGGCCCAGCGCGCACCCCCTTCGCTACGGCGGATGCGCTTGCCGAGCGGATCCTCTCCGGGCCAGACCTGGGCCGCGAAGCTCGCATTCACCAGGGCGATGGGGAGCGAATCGCCGCGATCGCTGGCCTCGAACAGCCGACCTCGCAGCGCACCGCGACGGACAACGTCGAAGTAGTCGCGCGAGACCACCTCGAGCAGGGCGGCCGGCTTGTCGGTCGGTCGAGCGTAGACGGAACCGTCGACCTCGAACGGTCCGTAGACGCCGTTGGCGACAAGGTCGCGACTCGACACCGCGGCAGCGGCGACGCCAGGCAGCGCCTTGACGCGTTCGAGCAGGCGTTCGTAGAAGCGACTGCGGTCCGCCGGCGTGTCGTAGGCGGGAGCCTGCAGCTCGATCCGACCACACAACAGATGATCGGGGTCGTACCCCAGCGTGGATCGGCTCGCATGGATCGCGCTGACCGCGAACAACGCCGCCATCACCAGGGCGCAGCAGGCGAAACCGATCTGTCCGGCGATCAGCCAGCGTGCCATGCGGCCGCGACGCAGGCCGACGCTGCCGCGCGCGTTCTCGCGCAGCACGTCGTTCGGTGCGACCGTGCTGGTGCGGAGCGCCGGCAGCAGGCCGGACAACAGGCCGGCGCCGGCCGCAGCGGCGATCGCGACCAGCAACACGCGCGGATTGAGATCGAAGCGCATCCAATCGGGCAGTTCCAGCATCCGATGGGTGCTGACGTCGAGCAGGCGCGTGCCGGCCGCTGCCAGTGCGATGCCGACCGCCGACCCGGCGCCGGCGAGGATCAGGCTCTCGACCAGCAGCTGTCGCACCAGTCGCGCGCGACCCGCCCCCATCGCGGTGCGCAGGGCGAGCTCGCGAGCGCGCTCGTCCGCACGAACGAACAGCAGGTTGGCGACGTTGAAGCAGCCGAGCAGCAGCACCAGCACCGTCATCGCCAGCAGGCTGTAGAACATCGCGGCGGTGTTGCCGTTGTTGGTCGCATCCGGATAGGACGCGATCAGGGCGCGTGGCGGCAGTTCATTGCCGCGTCCGGTCTCCTGCTGCACGGCCGCGAGGAGGGTGTCGGCCTCGGCGGTCGCCGACGCGGTCGTGGCGCCGGGAGCCAGGCTGCCCAGCACCTCCACCTGCGGGATGAAGGAGGCGTCGACCGCCACTGGCGCGGCGCGCAGATTCACCCAGACCTCGTTGCGTCCCGGGAAGTCGAACCCCGGCGGCATCACGCCGACGATGGTGGCGGTCTCGCCGTTGATCCCGACGCTGCGACCGACGATCGCGGGGTCGGCACCGAATTCCTCGCGCCACAGCGCGTCACTCAGTACCGCCTTCATCGGCTGTCCGGGCTGGTCTTCTCCGCTGGCGATTCCGCGACCCAGCGCCGGGAGGATGCCCAGCACCGGGAAGAATTCGCTGCTGACGGCCCCGCCGATCAGACGTCGGGGCGGCGCACCGTCATGGACGGCGTTGTAGGTCTCGAACCCGTAGGCGGCGACCCGGCTGAAGGATCGACTGCGATCGCGCAGCGCGTGGAACTCCTCGATGCGCAGGGCATCCCAGCCCTCGCCATCCGGCGCGGCCCCATGCCGCGCGACGTGGCGCAGCGTTGCCGCCCCGGGGTACGGGAGCGGCCGCAGCAACACGCCGTCGATCAGGCTGAACTGGGTGGTGACGATGGCGATGCCGATACCCAGCGTCAGGGCGACCAGGACGACGAAGCGCGGGTGGCGCAGCAGGTGCCGGAGGGCTTGGCGAACTTCGTTCGGCATGGAAAGTCTGCTCGGGACCGGTATTGACCGGTGAAGCAAGACACGGGCCATGCCCCGCCGGGTGGACGTTCCCGCCGCGAATCACGCAGCGACTTCCGGTTGAACGGTCGCCGCCGCCCACTTCCGGACGGGACGCGGCCGATATCGAACGACGGCCGGCCCGCGGACGACCGGACGCGTCAGTCGCCGAGCCCTTCGCGGACGATGCCGTGCAACAGCGGGGTCGCCGCCAGCACGGTCTTGGTGTGCAGGTCGAGCGGGCCGCCGTCGAGGTTGGTGAACACCGCGCCGGACTCCCGCACGATCACCGCCAGCGCGGCGATGTCGAGGATGTTGACGTCGGACTCGATCACCGCGTCGACGCCGCCGCGGGCCAGCAGGTGGTAGTGGTAGAAGTCGCCGTAGCCGCGGGTACGCCAGGCGTGGCGGATCATGCAGGCGAGCTTCAGCCAGCGCTCGTCGGCCGCCAGCGTCTTGACGTTGCCGATCGACAGCTGCGCGTTCTCGATCCGGTCGGCCTTGCCGCAGTGGACGCGCTGACCGTTGATGAAGGCGCCGCCGCCGCGCCGCGCCCAGGCGGTCTCGCCGAACTGGCCGGCGCTGGACACGCCGACCACCAGCTCGCCCCGATGCATCAGCGCGATCTGGGTCGAGAACATCGGGTAGCCGCGGACGAAGGCCTTGGTGCCGTCGATCGGGTCGATCAGCCAGAGGAAGTCGGCGTCGGCGCGCTCGTGGCCGAACTCCTCGCCGTAGAACCCGTGTTCCGGGAACGCCTGCGCGATCGTGGCGCGGATCACCTGCTCGGCCTCGCGGTCGGCGATGGTGACGGGGCTCGCGTCCTCCTTGATCTCGACGGCATAGTCGCCGCGGAAATAGTGGGAGACGACGACTTCGGCGCGCGCGGCGGCGGCGCGGGCGACCGCGAGGGCCTGGTCGAGGAACTGGTCGGTGAGCATCACTTCATCCGTTCGATCTTGCCGTGAATGCGCAGCAGCGTCGCGCCGTCCGGCGTGCGTTCGCCGATGTGGGTCAGCGCCTGCGCCAGGGTGGGGTTCTCCTCGCGCAGCTTCAGCTTCACCTCGGCGTCGTAGGCGCCGTCGACGATGCGGCTGCTGCCGTCGACCTCCAGCGGGCCGCCGAGGTCGTTGAAGGCGACCGCGATCTGGCCGTCGACCGGCGACACGATGGTCGCCTTGATCCCGGGCAGGCTGGCCTCGGCGACGCCGGTCAGGCCGACGTTCCGCCAGGTCGCGCTGCCGACCGCGGCGAACGGCAGTCCCTCGCGGAGCTCCAGGCGCTCGATCTCGACATGGACGTCGCCCAGCAGCGACAGGCCCGGCAGGTCGAGCGCCGGCGCCAGCACCTGGGCCGGGAAATCGGCGCGGGCGCCGAGCACCTGCGGCGCGGCGGTCGTGCCGGCGAGCGTCGCATCGATGCCGACCACCGCGCCGTCGACCTTGACGTCGCCATCGAGCCGCCCGGTCAGCAGCGCCCACGGCGAAAGGTGCCAGCTCGCCTGGCCGAGGCCGTTGTTGTATAGCGCCAGCATTGCCGCCTGGCCCTGCCAGACGCTGCCGCCGACGCCTTCGAGCACCAGCGGCCCGGCGTGCGGACGCGCCACCCGCCAGGCGAGGCCCGCCGGAGCGGTGATGACGAGACAGACGACGATCGCGACCAGGATGGCGGCGACGAGGAGGATCTTGCGGAGCATCACTGGCGATCCAGCAGGGTGACGCGACCGTTGACCGCGCCGGTCGCGGCGGTGCGGTCGAACGCGAAGGATTCGACGCCGACGCCGTACTGCGAGGACAGCGTCTCGACCCAGACGGCGCACTTGTCGAACGCGACGTTCTCCAGCCAGACGTTGACGCGGTTGGCGCCGACCGGCTCGATCCGCTTCAGCCCGTCGCCGAGGCCCGCGGTATGCGCCGTCTTGTCGGCCAGGCCGAGCAGCGACTGGCCGGCACGGTCGCCGGTCGAGCCGAGCTGGCCGGCGGCGCGGCGCTGGGCGATGTCGGCGGCGGCGCCGCGCATCCAGTACAGCTCGCGCTCGGCGGCGGCCAATTGCTTCCGCAGGCTGTTGCGCGACTCGATCAGCGGCGACACCCCGAACAGCCAGAATCCGGCGATCAGAGCGACCAGGCCGAGCACCGAGATCGCACGGCGATCGCGTTCGGAAAGGGATTCCCACCAGCGCTTCATTTGCCGCGCTCCGCGATCCGGAGGCGGCCTTCGACGCCGCGCTCCGAGGTGTTGGCCGAGGCGACCTCGGCGGTCAGGCCCGGGATCGCCGCCGCGGCCTCGCGCATCCGGTCGATCGCGCTGACCTCGTTGGCGAGCACGGTGATCTCCAGCGCGCCGTTGCGGAATTCCATCGCCCGGATGGTGTTCTGCGGGTTGCTGCCGAGGATCGGCGCCACCCGTGCGGCGAGGGCCAGCGCGTCGTCGGCGGCGCCCTCGGCGGTGCGCTTGTTGTACTCGCCGTGCATCTGCGCCGCGGGATCGACGATCTTGGTCTGGTCGGGGAAGGCGGTCTGGAACACCCGGGTCATCTCGGTGCGGACGGCGGTCAGGCGGCGCGTCAGCAGCCAGCGCTCGCCCGCCAGCGCGGCGAACGCCGTGACCAGGCCCAGCACGGCGAGGACCGCGGCGATCTTCCACCAGCGCTGCGCGCCGGCACCGCGGTGGCGCGGCGCGAAGGCGCCGATCAGGAGATTCGGCCACACCGTCTCCGCGAGGCCGGCGGACAAGGCCAGCAGCGGATGGGAATACGCGCTGTCGTCGTCGATCACGCAGCCGGCGATCGGCGGCTTCACCGGCGAGCAGTAGCGGCGCACCCGGATCGCGCCTTCGGCGTCGGTCGGCACGGTCAGGTGCGAGAACAGGAGACCGACGTCGTCGTGCGGCACTGCCAGGGCACGACCGTCGGCGAAGGCGAGCAGGCAACGGGTGCCGTCGACCAGCAGCGCGATGTCGTCGTCCGACGGCGGCAGTGCCAGCGCGTCGGGCAGAAGTGCGTCGGGGGCGATGCCCTGCTCCGCCAGCTTCGCGATCCAGGCGGCGAGCTGGTCGCGGCGGACGGCGGCGGCGGCATGGTGGTCGCCCTCGCCGCGCGCCGAGGCGAAATGCAGGGCCTCGACCGAATCGATCAGCAGGTCTTCCAGCGCGAACGGCAGCGCGCGCGCCAGCTGCTCGCGGCTCTTCGCCGCCAGGGTCACGTCGGCGACCAGGAAGGCCTCCTGCGGCGCCAGCACGATGATGTCGCGCGCCGCGGCCAGCACCGACGGCGCCGGCACGCCGCGCTGGGCGCCCGGGCTCGCTCCGCGCTCATCGCTGATGCACCAGTCGCGCACGGCGCCGGCGGCATCGATTCGGATCAACAGGCGATGATTCATGCGTGACCGGTGCGGACGTGGGTGGCGCGGCGGGAACGAGCGGAAGCCGGCGATTGTACGGATTTGCGCCGTACCGAGGCGGGAACGTCGCTCATTCCCGTGGTCCCGCCCAGCGCGCGATCACCCGGGGACCGCGGCGGTCGCGCACGATCAGCGCCTCCCGGGTCAGCGGGATGCCGTCGAGGTCGATGGTGGCGCGGGAGCGGAACCAGGTGCTCTTGACCCCCACGCCGCGCAGGCTCGGCGAGCCGGCGTCGATCAGGATCCCGAGATCGTTCAGGGCGCGGGTGAAGTCCTGCAGGGAGTTCCAGGTCTGGCCGTGCTCGTTGCCGAGGCGGCGGGCGACATCGCGGGTGATTCTGGGGTCGAGCGCCATCAGCTGCTCCATCGCCGCGGTGTTGATGTTGAGCGGCGCGTCCGGCGGCAACGCCACGACCAGTGGCGCCAGCTTCGCGTAGGCCTCTTCGTCGACCCCGCGGACCCGGCGCAGCTCGGTCACGTCGATCATCGGCGCGTTGGCGGCGCGGTAGGACAGCGGTTGCGCCAGGTAGTAGTTGTCCTCGGCACCGCCGCTGGTGGGCGCCTGGTCGGCATCGATCCAGTCGGCGATCGCTTCGGCGATCTGCGGGTTGAGCTCCAGCGCCCCGAGCAGGCGCTGCAGGCGCGGCAGCGCGACCTCGCGGTCGACCTGGCCGGCGACCAGCAGCGAGTTGAGGTTGAAGCGGCCGTTGAGGTCGACGAGGCGCCCGGCGATGCTGCCGCCCGGGACCGGAGTCGGCGGCAGCGGCTGCGACCACAGGTCACCAGCGGTGTCGACGTCGGCCTTCAGCGCGTCGTCGCGGCGCAGGACGTCGATGGCGAAGTCCTCCAGGCCGCGGCCGAGTTCGTCGGCCTGGGTCGCGCGCAGGGTGGCGCGGGTGCGGGCCAGCGCGACCTGGCCCTGGTCCAGCAGGCCGGCGATCAGCACGGTCGCGATCGCCACCACCAGCAGCGCGACGAACAGCGCGACACCGCCCTGGTACCGCCTCACTGGTCGGCCTCCGCGCTGCCCTTCGGGATCTCGATGACCCGCCGGAGACGGCCGATGTCGTCGGATTCGATCGCGACCTCGACCGCCGTCGGCAGCGGCTCCAGCGCGCCGCGCCGCGCCGATTCGGCGGAGGGCCACTGGTTGCTCCAGCGCCCGCTGCTGTCGCGGTAGCGCAGCTCCAGCACCTTGATGCCGTCGGCGAGCTTGCGGTTCTGGGCGACGCTGCCCGGTGCGCGGTCGAGCACCGTCCAGTGCTGCCGCACGAGACCGCCGTCGCCGAGACCGTAGGCGCTGCGCGACAGTGCTGCGGCGCCGGGGTCGTTGGCGCTCGACCAGTCGTAGTGGGACAGCGCCAGCGTGTTGCGGGTGCCGGCGAGCGCCGGTTCGTTCTCGCCGAGGCTGCCGCGGATCGGTCGATTCGCGGCCTGGCCGAGGTCGGTCTCCAGGAGGTGGACGGCCATCGACAGCTGGCGCAGCCGGGCATTCGCGGCCGTCAGGCGCTCGCGGGTCCGGCTGACACCGGCGAGTCCGGAATAGGCGATCACGCCGATCACCGCGAAGATCGCGACCGCGACGAGGATCTCCAGCAGCGAGAATCCGACCGCGCGCCGGCGGCGACGCGCGTCGTCGCGCTGCCGCGCCACGCTGTCGCCCCCGCGGTCAGGGGATCCCGGTACGTTCCGCGCGGACGGATCGGTCGCGATGCGCATCATTGCTGCCCCGCGAAGCCGACCAGCGTGTACAGGGGCTTGTCGCGCTCGCGGTCGAGAAACACCCGGACGTCCATCCGCCGCACCGCCGGCTCCTGCGTGGTCGCCACGATCAGTTCCCAGCGGTATTCGCGCTGGCCCATGAGCAGGCTGCCCTCGCGCTTGCCGAGGGCGGGAAAGCGCTCGGCGAGGCGGGTCTCGGCCAGCACGTCGGACGCGACCCATTGCGCCAGCAGGTCGTCGCGCTCGATCTCCAGCGCATGGGCACCCTGGCCGGCGCTCTTGCTGAGCCCCACCAGGATCAGCGCGATCACCGCCAGCGCGACCACGACCTCGAGCAGCGAGAAGCCGCCGGCGCCCCTGCGCACGCGCGGGCCCAGCGGCTTTCGCCGACGCTGGCCGCAGCCGTCATGAGATTCCGGCGATTTCGACCGGACGCGATCCGACCCGTTCACGGCTTGGCCACCTGTGCGACCTTGAGCGTTCCGTCGACCGCCGCGTCGACCCGATACAGCGGCTGCCGCGGCGCCACCGTGATGTCGAGGGTGAACGGCGTGATCTCGCCACTCGGCCAGCACACGACCTGCGGCTTCTCGGCGTACTTCTCGCCCAGCGTGACGCCGGCGCCCGCGGCGCCGATCTCGAAACGCAGCCCGGCCGGCAGTTCGCGCTGGCGCAGCTCGTCGCGGGTGATGAACACGAATTCGTTGCCGTCCCAGACCGAGAAGGAGTAGCGCTCGAGCGCGACGTGCAGGCCATGCGGCCGGCCGGTGAGGCTCGCGCGCTCGCAGACGTGCTCGACCAGCTGCGCCAGCCGTTGCGCCTCGCGCTCCGCGGCGCGGTTGGCGCCGGCGCTGCCGACCGAGAGCGCGACCGCGGCCGCCATCAGCGCGACGATCGCCACGGCGACCAGCACCTCGATCAGCGTGAATCCGCGCACGGCATTTCTCCGGGCGGGCTGCGGCCGGGACGCGTCAGGGGGTCCAGTTGCCGATGTCGGCGTCGGGTCCTTCACCACCCGGCTGGCCGTCGCGTCCCATCGTGTAGACGTCGAATTCGCCGTGCTGCCCGGGCGAGAGGTACTGGTAGTCGTGGCCCCAGGGGTCCTTCGGCAGGCGGTCCAGGTACTGCTTCCAGTTCGGCGCCGGCGGCTGGCCTCCCGGACGGTTCACCAGGGCATCGAGGCCCTGCTGGGTGCTCGGGTAGCCGTAGTTGTCGAGCTTGTAGAGATTGAGCGCCGTGCCGACCGACGAGATGTCGCTCTTGGCACGCGCCACGTTGGCGTCGTCGATCTTGCCGATCACCTTGGGGGCGATCATCGCCGCCAGGATCGCCAGGATGGCGATCGCGACCACGATCTCGATGAAGGTGAATCCGCCCGCCCGCTTCATACTTGCAACCGTCATAGCCACCTCGATGTCCGCCTTGCCCGTTCGCAAGGCGGGCCGGATGATAGCAACCCGATGAATTCCAACCTCGAATGGGCGCGCCGCGACCTCGCGCGCGTCTGGCATCCCTGCACCCAGATGGCGGACCACGAATGGCTGCCGATGGTTCCGATCGCGCGCGGCGAGGGCGCCTGGCTCGTCGACCACGACGGCAGACGCTACCTGGACGCGGTCAGCTCCTGGTGGGTGAACCTGTTCGGCCATGGCGCCCCGTTCATCCGCGACGCCATCGCGGAGCAGCTGGGGAAGCTGGAGCACGTGATCTTCGCCGGCTTCACCCACGCGCCGGCGGTCGAGCTGGCCGAGGCGCTGGTCGAGATCACCCCGCCCGGCCTGGAGCGCGTCTTCTTCGCGGACAACGGCTCGGCCGCCGTCGAGGTCGCGCTGAAGATGAGCTTCCACTACTGGCACAACGTCGGCGAGACGCGCCGGACGCGCTTCGTCGCGCTGTCCGGCAGCTACCACGGCGAGACGCTCGGTGCGCTGTCGGTCTCCGACGTCGGCCTGTACCGCGACACCTACGCGCCGCTGCTGCTGACGCCGCTGGTGGTGCCCTCGCCGGATGCCTGGGACGCGGCGCCCGGCGAATCGCCGGTCGACGTCGCCCGCCGCGCCGCGGCCGAGCTCGAGCGCACGCTGGAGCGCCACGCCGGCGAGGTCTGCGCGCTGATCCTGGAGCCGCTGGTGCAGTGCGCGGGCGGGATGCGGATGTACGACCCCGAGTACCTGCGGCTGGCGCGCGCGGCCTGCGACCGCCACCGCGTGCACCTGATCGCCGACGAGATCGCGGTCGGCTTCGGCCGCACCGGCACGCTGTTCGCCTGCGAGCAGGCGGGAATCTCCCCGGATTTCATGTGCCTGTCCAAGGGACTGACCGGCGGCTTCCTGCCGCTGTCGGTGGTGCTGACCGGCGAGTCGGTCTATCAGGCCTTCTACGCCGACTACGCCCGCCAGCGCGCGTTCCTGCATTCGCACAGCTATACCGGCAATCCGCTGGCCTGCGCCGCAGCGCTGGCGACGATCCGCCGGTTCCGTTCGCAGCCGGTCCTCGAGCGCAATCACGAGCTGGCCCGCGCGATGGCGACGGCAACGGCGGAGCTCGTCGACCATCCGCACGTTGCGGAAGTACGCCAGCGCGGAATGATCCTGGCGATCGAGATGGTGCGCGACAAGCCGGGTCGCAGGCCCTACCCGGCCGCGGAGCGTCGCGGCCTGCGCGTCTACCGCCACGGGCTCGACAACGGCGCGCTGTTGCGCCCGCTGGGACCGGTGGTGTATTTCATGCCCCCCTACTGCATCACGGTGGACGAGATCGCCGGGCTGGCCCGCGTCGCGCGCGACGGCATCGATCTCGCCACCCGGGACTGACCATGCGCAAGATCCGCGTCTTCGTCGACCTGCCGCTCGCCGATGCAGGCCGCCACGAGCTGCCGCAGCACGCCGCCGAGCACCTGACCCGGGTGTTGCGCCTGCGCGACGGCTTCGAGGTGCACTGCTTCAACGGCGATGGCCACGACTACCGCAGTCAGCTGGTGGTGCACGGCAAGTGGGTCGCGGTCGACGTGCTGGAGCGTCTCGCGGTGGACAGCGAATCGCCGCTCGACCTGACACTGGCGCAGTCGATCGCCCGCGGCGAGAAGATGGACTGGATCCTGCAGAAGGCCACCGAGCTTGGTGCCACCCGGATCGCGCCGATCGTCAGCGAGCGGACCGAGGTCAAGCTCGACGAGGAGCGCGCGGACCGGCGGATGGTGCACTGGCGACGTGTGATCGAGAGCGCTGCCGAGCAGTGCGGTCGGGCGCGGCTCCCGGAGCTCGTCCAGCCGGCCTCGCTCGCGGCCTTCGGGGCGGAGGTCGCCGGCAATGCCCAGCGGCGCCTGTTCCTGCATCCGGAGTCGGCGCTGACGCTGAACCAGGCGATCAACGGAAGCTCCACGCCGATCCTGCTGGCGATCGGCCCGGAGGGTGGCTGGTCGGAGCGCGATCTCGCGACGCTCGGCGCGGCCGGATTCGAGGGCGTGCGGCTCGGGCCACGCGTGCTTCGCACCGAGACGGCGGGAGTGGTGGCGCTCAGCGTCTGCCAGGCCGCTGCCGGCGATTTCGGGTAGGGCGGCTGTTGCGGAACGGGCGTCAGCGCCGATGGCGAGGTGTCACCTCGTCGCGAAGCGCAGGTATACACGGGACGGATCGACGGTCGCTCTTTGCTGCCCTTCGCCATCACGGCTGATGCCGCTTCCATCAAGCATGACGATTCCTGATGGAGCCCGACTGCCCGGACTTCGAAGACGGTGGATTGCTCGCACAACCCTGGCCCGGCGCTGAGCGCCGGGCCGCCCCCCTGACGGCGGGCATTCCTGCCCGCCGACCTTCGAGCCAGCTTCACTGTTCGCGTGCGCTCCCGGCGCGCGCAGTGACTCGAGGGGGCTCACACAACCGCTTCGTTTGCTCACGACAGCGGCAGAGTTCGGCAGTTCAGAACGCTCCCGCAACCGCCACCCGGCAGGTGCCCTTCGCGATGGCGGGCGGTGCCCGCCCTACGCTGCGGCCTGGGTCAGCACGCCGGCGATCTCACCCTCGATGTAGGTGAGGTCGGGGATGTAGGCCTGGTCGTCGCGCAGCAGCACGCGATGGCGCACGCCGGCGGTGACGTCGTAGTCGCTGCCGGTCGGGATCAGGATATCCGGCGTGACCGTGGTCAGGCGCGGGAAGCCGAGGCAGAGCATGGCCGTGTAGGGCATGCGCGCGTGCGAACCGAGGGACTTCAGGATGCACACCTTCGCGTTCAGCGCGCGCTCCTTCTCGGCCAGCCCGGTCAGCAGCGAGAACGAGAACAGCGGCACGCGCCAGCCGCGCCAGCGGACCCGGCCGAGCAGCCAGGCGGGGGCGTTTTCCACCGGATCCGGTGTCGCCGCGGTGATGATCTCGGCGACGTTCGCGTTCGGCAGCAGGCAGCGGCCGCCGGTCACGGTGATCAGCAGGCTGCGCAGTTCGCGGGGCGCTTCGCTCATGGTCGCTTCCAGGTCTCGCAGGTCGTCGGGGTGGGCGGTGGATCAGTGCGGGAATCGTGCGTTGAAATGGCGCGCCAGGTCCTTCGGCGCCGCGATCTGCTCGACCACGCCGGCAGCCTTGGCGCCGTCGACCATCGAGCTGACCACGCAGGTGGTCGGGTCCTGGGCCCACACCTTGCCGCCCTTGCGCTTCAGGTGCTTCACGCCCTCGATCGCATCGTGCGCCATGCCGGAGAAGATGATCGCGCTGGCATCGGCACCGAAGCGGTCCGCGACGTCGAACAGCACCTGGTCGATCGACGGGCTGTAAGGCGAGGGTTCGGTCAACGCCTCGAGGCGCACCTCGCCGCTGCGGTCGATCAGCAGCCGCTCGCCCGCGGGCGCCACGATGACCTCGCCGGGATGCACGAAGTCGCCCGACTCGACCATCCGGACCTTGAGACGGGTCGCCTTGGCCAGCTGCTGCACCAGACCCTCGACGAAATCCTCTCCGAGATGCTGCGCGAGAACGAAGGTCACCGACGTGCTCTGCTGCACGCCACCCAGGAACTCGCGCACGGCTTCGGGGCCGCCGATGGAGGCGCCGAGCACGCACACGTGCTTCAAGGCAGTGGTGCCGGCCGCCATGCCGGCGGCGTCGTCGGCGAACAGCGCGGCGAAGTCGCCGAGGAAGTCTTCGGTCTCGCCCGCCTCGGGCGTCGTGCCGCGGCTGACCGACACCTGCGCGAGGGCCTCGTCCTCCATCGGCGACAGCGAGAAGTCGAGATCGGCGAAGGGGTTCGGATCGTTCTTGGCGGTCGCGGCGGGCGCAGGAGCGGGAGCGCGTGCGGGCGCCGGGGGCGCCGGTTTCGCGGGCGCGGGCGATGCCGCCGCCGGCGCCTTCGCCGAGGCGGGCGTCGTCGGATCGAGCTCGTACTTCGCGAGCCCGGTGATCGGCCGCTCGTTCGCCTCTTCCTCGGTCGGCTCCAGGCTGAGCCCGGCAAGGTTGAAGCTGCCGAGGTCGCGTGCGGCGGCGGGCGGCTTCGCTGCGGGAGCCGGTGCGGCCGGCGCCTCCTCGCCCATCGGTTCCAGGGTGAGGTCGGCCATCAACGACGCGAACGGATTCTCGTCGGCCTTCTTCGCGGGCGGCGCGGCGGCCGGGGCCGCCGGGGCGCGTGCGGCCGGTGCCGGCGCTGCTGCCGCGGCCGGCTTCGCCGGAGCTTGAGGCTTCGCCGCCGCGGCGGGCTTGGCCTCCTCCTCGTTGGTCAAGGACAGCGACAGCAGGATGTCGTCGAGTCCGGCCGGGGCACTGCTGTTCGGCGCCGGCTCGTCGAAGTTGAGGTCGGCGAACTGCGCGAGGTCGCCGAGATCGAAGCTCGGCTCGTCGGACGCGGCTTCGCGCTCGATCTTGACCGGCGCGCCCGCGGCGGCCTCATCGAACAGGCTGGCGAATTCGCTGTCGAGACCGAACTCCGACGGCTCCTGGGGGGCCGCCTCCGGCATCCGGCTCGCGCCGCGGTCGAGATCGATCTCCTTCACTGCGTGGTCGTCGGCGACGCGCGGGCCGGTGTGCGCGACCGCGCTTTCGGCCGACATCAGCTCCGGGCCGACCGGCTCGATCTTGGTGGTGAGCTGATCGCGTGTGCGCTTGATCGCTTCGCCGGTGTCGGCGGCCATCGCGCGCTCGATTTCGTCGGCGGAGACCCCGAAGTCGAAGCCGAGGTCATCGCCCGCCGGGGGCGGAAGGTCGGCGACCGGCGCCGGCGCGGCGACGGGCTTCGCGACGGCCGCGGCCGGAACGGGCGCCGGCGCGACGGCGGGGGCCGGTGCGGCGACCCTGGGTGTCGGTTCCGCGGCGACGCTGACCCGCGGCGGCGCCGTCGGCGCGGCCTTGCGGGGGGTCCGCTCCGGAATCGCCTCGGCACCTTCCGGACGCGGCGGATCGAGGCGCTCGATGCCCATGATCTTGGCGGCCAGATGGCGCGCCCAACGGGCCTGGTCCCAACCCTCGAGGCGCGACGACACCTCGCCGTCGTTGAAGATGACGCGTCGGCTGTCGTCGACCAGCAGGTCGTCGATCGCCTCCAGTTCCTCGTCGACGCCGGGGTCGAGATTGACGACCACCACCTCGGCACCGGACGCATCGAGCGCGCCGCGGGTGAATCCCGCGGTTGGCGTTTCGTACACCAGGCGGGCACCGTACTCGGTCAGCGCCGAGCGCAGGTGCTGATGCAACGCCTCCGCCTGATAGACCAGCGCGACGGCGATGTCGCGCCGCACGGGTTCACTGAGCGCCACGTTGCGTCCCCAGGATTTCCTCGACGTTCTTCAGCAGTTCCGGTTCCTGATACGGCTTTCCGAGATAACGGTCGACGCCGATTTCCAGCGCGCGCTGGCGGTGCTTCTCGCCGGTGCGCGAGGTGATCATGATGATCGGCACGTGGCGCAGGCGCGAGTCGTTGCGCATGTAGGTCGCCAGTTCGTAGCCGTCCATGCGCGGCATTTCGATGTCGAGCAGCATCAGGTCCGGCACGCGTTCCTGCAGCTTCTCGACGGCATCGAGGCCGTCCTTCGCGGTCGCCACTTCCATGTCGTTGCGCTCCAGTACGCGGCTGGTGACCTTGCGCATGGTGATGGAATCGTCGACCACCATGACGAAGGGACGCTTGCGCTCCGGCACCGCGGGCAGCAGCGGCTCCAGCGGCTCCATCGCCTCGCGCTCGACCAGGAAGCCGGGAATCGCCTCTTCCAGCGCGGCGCTGACGCGAGTCTCCTCGCGCTTGGCCGAACTGCGGCGGACCAGCGGGGCGAAGTCGAGAATCAGCACGACCGAGCCGTCGCCCATGATCGTGGCGCCGAAGATGCCGGGGACCGAGTTCACCTGCGGACCGGCGGTCTTCACCACCACTTCGCGACTGCCGATCACCGCGTCGACGCGGATCGCGGCGCGCTGATCGCCGGAGCGGGTCAGCAGCAGCGGCAGCTGCCCCATTTCCGACTGGATCGCGGTCGACATGCCGAGCATCGCCGGGAGGTCGTGGATCGAGTATTCCTCGCCGGCATAGGTGAACAGCGGATTGACCTGTTTCATGCGGCGATCGAGATCGTCGCGCGGGATGCGCGCGACGCCCTGCACCGAGGACATCGGGATCGCGAACACCTGGTCGGCCAGACGCACCATGATCGCCTGCGTCACGGCGAGCGTGAACGGCAGGCGGACGGTGAAGGTACTGCCCTGGCCCGGCTTGGAGTCGATCGCCAGCGAACCGCCGAGCTGCTTGATTTCGCTCGCGACCACGTCCATGCCGACGCCGCGACCAGAGGTCTGGGTCAGCTTTTCGGCCGTGGAGAAGCCGGTCTCGAGGACGAAGCCGTAGAGGTCGCGGTCGGACAGCTGCGCGTCGGCACGCATGAGGCCGCGCTCGATCGCCTTCTTGCGGATCGCCTCGCGATTCATGCCCTTGCCGTCATCGGTGACCCGGATCACGACTTCGGTCGATTCGCGGCTCACCTGGATGCGGACCGAGCCCTCGTCCGGCTTGCCGGCGGCACGCCGCTGCTCGATCGACTCGATGCCGTGGTCGATGGCATTTCGCAGCATGTGCTCGAACGGCGCCTTCATGCGTTCGAGCAGGTTGCGGTCCATTTCGCCCTGCGCTCCCTCCACCTTGAGCGAGGCGCGCTTGCCCAGGATGTCGGAAGTCTGGCGCACCAGGCGGCGCAGGAACGGCACGATCGAGTCGAACGGCACCATGCGCGTGCGCATGAGGCCTTCCTGCAGTTCGGAACTGACGCGCGACTGCTGCAGAAGCAGGGTTTCGGACTGGCGGGTCAGGTCGTCGAGGGCCGCCTGCAGCGCGACCAAGTCGGCGACCGACTCGGCCAGCGCGCGGGACAGCTGCTGCACGTTGGAGAACTGGTCGAGTTCCAGCGGATCGAACTCGGCATGCGCCTCGGCCGCTTCGCGCTGGAAGCGGGCGATGATCTGCGCCTCGGTCTCGATCTCGAGCTTGCGCAGCTGTTCGCGCAGACGCGCCACCGTCTGATCGAGTTCGACCAGGTTGAAGCGGAAGGTGCCCATCTGCTGCTCGAGACGCGAGCGGTAGATCGAGACCTCGCCGGCGAAGTTGACCAGCGTGTCCAGCAGGTCGGAGCGGACGCGGATCATCTCCTGCGGCGCGCGACCCAGGGTGCTGTCTTCCTCGACCGGTGCATCGGCGGGCTTGGCGGCCGGGCGCGGCTTCGGCGCTTCCGCCGGGGCCGGTGCGGGCGCTGCGATGGCCGCCGCGTCGGACTCAACGGCCGCGGCGACCGCGGGCGCGGACTCGACGACGACTTCTTCCACGACCACCGCAGGTGCCGCCGGTGCGGCGACCTCGGCGAAGGTCTTGCCTTCCGCCAGCGCCTCGAACCGCGCGAGCGCGTTGATCGGCGCTCCGACGGCCTGGCGCTGCGCGACGCGCTCGACCTGGTGGTGCAGCCGGTCGAAGCCGCGTTCGATGTTGCCGACCAGGCCGGCGTCGAGGTTCAGGCGCTCGTCGGACACGCCTTCCAGCACCGACTCGATCGCGTGGCTGAGATCGCCGATGCCGCCGAGTCCGACGGCGCGGGCGTTGCCCTTCAGCGTGTGCAGGTGGCGCTTGAGTCCGGCCACGGCCTCGGCCGCCTGGGTGGGCTCATGCAGCTGCGCGACCAGTGCGCTCGACTTGTCGAGGATGTCGTGGCCTTCCTCGACGAAGATGCCGAGCAGGTCCTCGTCCATGTCCGGCAGGTACAGTGGGCCGGCCGGATCCGGGTCGTCGTCGATCGGCGTCGCACGGACCTGCGGCGCGGACGACACGACCGGGGCCGCGGGCGTGGCCGACGTGACGGCGACCGGCGCCGCCACCGGCGGTTCGGATACGGTGGCCGGAGCGGCCGCCTCTTCGACGACCGGCTCTGCTCGGGCGATCGGGACTTCGTTTTCGAAGACCTGCAGCAGGTCGTCGAGCCCGGCGGCATCCTCGGCGACCGCCGCGGATTCCGTCGTGGCGGCGGCAGGCGCCCCGACCGCGTCCGGCTCCGCGTCCACGGTCGCGGCCGGAGCCGCATCCGATGCCGCTGCCGACGGGGACGGCGCGAAGAACGCCGAGGCGAAATCGTCCTCGATCGCCGCCGCGGGCGCGGTCGGCTCTGCGGCGGGCTCGTCGAACAAGGCGTCGAACGAGGCCGCGGAATCCACGGCCGGTGCGGTATCGCCAACGGATGCGGCGTCGGCCCCCGCCGGTTCCGCCGGCGACTCGACCGCGACAGTCTCCTCGGCCAGCGCTTCCAGCGCCGCCAGATCCCAGCTCGGCAGGCCGGCGACCGCCTCGCCTTCCACCGGCGAGGTCAGCGCGGCGGGCTCTTCGGTGACCACCGGCAGGTCGGCGAATGCGAGGTCGTCGATGTCGGCGGTCAACGCCGGCCCGGCTTCGAGTTCGATGGCTTCGATGGCCTCCGGCGAGGACGTCGCCTCGTCCGTGGTCAGCGCCGGAGCCGTCGGAACGGCATCGGCGAACAGCGCGAGATCGTCGAAGGCGTTGTCCGCGACGGCGGGCTCCTCCGCCGACAGCTCGGCGACCGGTGTCGACGGCGCCTCGGCGATCGGCGCGACGGCCTCGATGAACGCGGCTTCCTCGGCGACCAACTCCGGCAGCGAATCGGCCACCACAGGTTCGACCGCATCGTCCTCGTCGACCTGGAGCGCGAAGGCCTTGAGCGCGCTGGTCGGTTCCGGCAGGTCGTCCCGCAGGGCTTCGATGCGTGCTGCCAGGTCCTCTCCGCCCGGCAGATGCCGTCCGGGTTGATCGAGCAGCTTGAGCGCACGCTCGATGATGTCGGAGCTGTCGGCCAGCGCTGCGAGACCCTCGGCGCTCGGGGCGGCGGACCGCCCGCGCAGACGCTTCAGATAGCCTTCCAGCGGACCGACGATGTCGTTCAGCACCGGCACTTCGGCCATCGACAGCGCGCCGTGCATGGTGTGGACCGCGCGCAGCAGTTCCTCGGTGGCCGGCAGCGCGGCCCCGTGCGCCGCGCAACTGGCGAGATAGCCGCGGACCACGCCGACGTGGCCCTCGACTTCGCTGCGCAGGATCTCCAGCAGCATTGCATCGAGCGCCGGCACGATCGGCCCGGTCTCGACATCGACAGTGTCCTCGACCAGCGCCGAGATCTCGATCGCCGCGGGCTCTTCCGCGACCGGCTCAGGCTGCGGCTCGACGGCGGTGGTCGCGACGGCCGGCTCGGACAGGTCGAGCGCGGACAGCACGATCGCTTCCGGCTCGGGCTCGGGCTCGGGCTCGGCCAGCGTGATTTCCGCGTCCGGCTCGGGCTCGAGACTGGCGAGCTCCACGACCCTCTCGGACTCGACCGCCGGGAGCGCGGATTCGAGCTCCACCGGACTCTCCACCACCGGCTCCGGCAGCAGTTCCCCGGACGGAACGCTCTCGGCTTCGGCGTCGCTGACCGCCGGAAGCGGAACCGGCGTCATCGGCGTCACCTGCTCTTCCGCGACGGCGGACTCCAGGGTGACCGCAGGCTCGATGCTGACCGGCACCGACAATTCCACCGGCGCGGCGACCGGCTCGGGCGGCTGTGCCTTCAGCACCCGCACCTGGCGGACCTGCTTGACCTTGATCTTCTGCGGCCCCTGCACGAAGGCCTGCTCGCCGGCGGCGACCTGATCCGCCACCGCCATGATCTGCGCGATGTCGGCCTTGGGCGATCCTTCGCCGCGCAGCGCCGACAACAGTTCCGGCAGTGCCGCCAGCGCCGAATTCAGCAGCGCGACCACGGGCGGGCCCGCGGGAATGGTCTTGTCGAGCACGCGGTTCAGCATGTTCTCGACTTTCCAGCTGAACTCGCCGAGCGCCATCGCGCCGACGAGTCGACCGCTGCCCTTCAGGGTGTGGAAGGAGCGGCGGATCGGCTTCAGCTTCTCGAGATCGCCGCTGTCGTTCGTCCAGGCCGGCACGTTGCGATTGACGTTGTCGATTTCTTCCTGGACTTCCTCGACGAAGACCTCGCGGATCTCGTCGTCGATGTCGTCGGAGGGCACCGCCTGGAAGCTGGAGTCGGCCATGGCTTCGCCGGCGGGCGCGTCGACCTCGACCTCCTCCTCGACGTCCACGGTCTCCCAGTCGTCCTCGGAATCCCCCCAGACGCGGATCGGATGGGTCTCGGCCAGCTTGAGGCCGGTGAGCTCATGCGCCGGCGGCGGCGGTTGCACCGCCGTGCTCGACGCTTCTCCGATCGAGAGGTCGCTGACGTCGCGACCGCGGGCGATCTCGACGATGCTGGTCAGTTCCGGTTCGGCCGCCTTCGGCGTCTCGACAACCGGCGCCTCGTAGCTCGCCTGCTCGCTGCGCTCGATCCGCGCAAGCGCCTCGTCGACGCCCGACACCGGGAGTTCGAGACGTGGCGCGTCCAGCGGCTCGTCCGCCGGTTCGGCCTGCGCGGCCCGACCGCTCTCGACGGGGGTGTCGAACCGCACCGCGCCGATGTCGTCGGCGGCGAGGGCCATCGGCGCCGGGTCCGGCAGGACCGGCGTCGCGACGACCGGCGGCGCAGCGACTGCGGCCGCGGTCGCCACGGCGGCGGCCGGCGTGACGGCGGCTTTCGGCTGCGGCGGGCCGACGACGTCGTCGAGTTCGACGCCGAGTGCTTCGGCAGGCACCGGCCAGTAGCCGAGAGCTTCGAGGCTGCGGCGGGTGACGTCGAGGATCTTCTCGCGACCGGAACGCTGATCGCGCGAGGCTTCGAGGTAGTACTCGACCGAGGCCAGCGCATCGGCCAGGCGATCCATCTGCTCCGGCGTCGGGACGCGCTTCATCCGCAGCAGTTCCATCGCCACGAACTTCACCAGCGCGTCGACCAGTTGTCCGGGCTCCGGCAGGTCGAGCATGCGCAGCGCGCCGCTGATCTCCTCCAGCAGCCGCGGGATCTGGGTGACCTTGGCGTGGTCCCAGGGCGATTCGACGAACGCGACGATGTCCTGCTTGGCGGTCTGCAGGTTGGTCATCGCCTCCTTCAGCAGGGCATCGAGGATGCGCCGCACTTCGGTCTGCGGCAGCTCGAGCGCGCTGGTCTGCTGGGCGACCACCGGCTCCGGCTCGGACGGCGCCGACGCGGAGCTGCCGAGGTTCTCGATGTTGTCGTCCAGCGAGGCTTCGACGTAGAGCAGAGCGCCGGCGATGTCTAGCAGCGTCGTCTCGTCGACCTTGCGCACGCCGCTGGCGAGCTGCTGGATGATCTGGGTCTGTTCCTGGACCACCCGGCGCGGCACGCCGAGCCCCAGCATGCCGAGCGTGTCGGCGACGCGTTCGAGGACTTCGGCCTGGGCGCCGAGTTCGTCGGGACGCGTCTCGGCATTGCGCAGGTGCAGGTCGAGGACGTCCTTCACCCGCATCAAGTCGTCCTTGATCGCCGCGGACACGGTGTCGAGCAGTGCCTTGTTGCGCCCGGCGAGGCTGCCCTTGGCGTGCTCGAGCTCGTGCTGCGACGGCAGCAGCTGGTCGAGACGGTAGGTGTCGCGGATCTCGCGCACGCGATCGCTGTCGGCGGTCGAATGGGCGACGTAGTAGAGGAGGTTCTTCGTCAGCTCGCGCGGCGGATCGACACGGAACGCAGGTTCGCCGGAATCGGCGAGCCGCTTGATCTCGCGGTCGACGCGGCCGAACAGCGACTTCAGCGCGGTACTGGTGTCGACCTTGTTGGTCCGGACGGCATCCATCAGGCCGGCGGCGACCCACCACAGGCGCCGGGCCGAGTCCTGCACGGTCATGCCGCGCAGCTTGTCGAGCGTCGCCATAAGGCTGGTGGCAGCCTCTCCGGCGTTCTGGTCCTTGATCCAGTGCAGCAGGCCCATCTGGAACTGGGTCCGCAGCCGGGCCGCCTGCTGGCGCAGCTCCAGCTCCGGTACCGGGCGGTCCGGGCCCATCGCGCCGCGCGGCAGCGGGGCCGACAGGTCCGGAGAGAACAGCACGCTCTCCGACAGCAGCTTCTCGCCGCGGCAGGCGCGCAGATCGTTCAGCAGCGGCAGCAGGACGATCGGGATGTCCTTGTGGCCGCTCTGCAGGCGCTCGAGGTAGTCCGGCAGCTGCACGATGCCGCGCATCAGCACGCTGTAGGCGTCGTCCTTCTGCCGGATCTGGTTGTCGAGCAGCGCGTTGGCGAGGCGTTCCATCTCCTCGACCACCATCGCCGCGCCGTACAGCTCCACCATGCGCAGGGTGCCCTGGACCTGGTGCAGATAGGTCGCGCAGAACCGCATCAGGCTCGCGTCGGCCGGATCCTCAACGAAGGACTCGAGCGACTGGCGCGCCTGCTTCAGGGTCTCGTCGAGTTCCTGCTTGACCCAGTTCAGCGTGGTGAAATCGAGATCTTCTTGTAGTCGCATCGTCGCTCTCTTACGTCCGCGTCCGCTCTACGCTCTTGAACGCCAGCGTCTGCGGGCCACCGATCCGGGTCAGCAGCGGGTGGGTGAATCCGGTGACTTCGCCCGGGCCGAGAATCAGGAGTCCGCCTGGCTTCAACAGTTCCGCCAGCGCTTCGAGCAGCACCACGCGACGGTCCCGGGAGAAGTAGATCAATACGTTCTGGCAGTAGATCAGGTCGAGCCGCTTCAGCGGGGATCGCGCCACGTTCATCAGGTTGAACTGCACGAAGCCGACCCGTTTGCGCAGCGATTCACGAATCTCGAAATGATCCGCGGCCCGCGTCGCATAGCGTTCGCGCCAGGCCGGCGGGATTTCCTCGTAACGGGCCAGGGGATACTGGCCGGCACGGCCGACCGCCAGCGACGGCGCGCTGATGTCGGTCGCGGTGACGCCGAAGTAGAGCCGCTCGCTGCCTTCGGCGCCGGACAGGCCGTCGTCCAGCACCATCGCCAGGGTGTAGGCCTCTTCGCCGGTCGAGCAGCCGACGCTCCACGCGTGCAGGGCGTTGCCGCCGAGTTGCGGGAGATAGGACGGCAGCCAGTCCTTCGCGATCAGGTCGAAGGACGGCTGATGGCGGAAGAAGTGCGTCTCGTGCACGGTCAGTCGATCGACCAGCGACGCCCACTCCACCGTGCCGCGCGGCCCCGACAGCAGGTCCTCGAAGTAGTGCGCGAAGGTCGGATGGCCGGTTTCGCGCATGCGGGTGCGCACGCCGGTGACCAGGAAGGACTTGCGGTCCGCCGGCACCACCACGCCGGTGCGGCGCTCGAGCAGGTCGACCCAACGCGCGAACTCGCCGTCGTCCATCTGGGCGACGGCGGCGCCTTTGGCCCACTGCGGCGTGGTGGCTGCAGGGTTCATGCGTTGTCCGGTCAGCTCCACTCGTCCTTACGCCGGCAGCTTGAAGTCGGCGACCGAGCGACGCAGGTCGGCGGCGAGCTGGGCCAGGTTTCCGATCGACTCCGCCGTCTGGCTGGCGCCGACCGAGGTCTGCGTGGTGATTTCCTGAATGACGTTCATGGTCGCCGAGATGTTGGTGGCGGCGGCCGACTGCTGGCGGGCGGCCTCGGAGATGTTCTGAATGAGGTCGGCCAAGTCGTTCGAGACCTTTTCGATCTCGCCCAGGGCCAGACCGGCGTCCTCGGCGAGTCGGGCACCCGCGACCACTTCCGCGGTGGTCTGTTCCATCGAAGTCACCGCTTCGTTGGTGTCGGACTGAATGGTCTGCACCAGCGTTTCGATTCGCTTCGTGGCGTTCGACGCGCGTTCGGCCAGTCGCTGCACTTCGTCGGCGACGACCGCGAAGCCGCGGCCCGCTTCACCGGCGGAGGCCGCCTGAATGGCGGCGTTCAGCGCGAGAATGTTGGTCTGCTCGGCGATGTCGTTGATCAGTTCGACGATCGATCCGATTTCCTGCGAGGACTCGCCCAGGCGCTTGATTCGCTTCGAGGTTTCCTGGATCTGGTCGCGAATCGAGTCCATGCCCTGAATCGTCTGCCGCACCACCGCCGCGCCCTTGGACGCGATCTGCACGGAGCGTTGCGCCACGTCGGCCGATTCGGCGGAGTTCTTCGAGACCTCGTCGATCGAGACGGCGATTTCGTTGATCGCCGCCGACGCCGAGGTGATCTGCTGCGCCTGATGCTCGGCGGCTTCGGCCAGATGCATGGCGGTCGACTGGGTTTCCTGGGCCGCCGCGGAGACCTGCACCGCGGTCTCGTTGATGGTGGTCACCAGGGAGCGGAGGGCCTCGACCGCGAAGTTGACCGAGTCCGCGATGGCGCCGGTGATGTCCTCGGTGACGGTCGCCTTGACGGTGAGGTCGCCTTCGGCCAGCGATCCCATCTCGTCCAGGAGCCGCAGAATGGCGTTCTGGTTACGTTCGTTCAGTTCCGCGGCGTCGCGGGCCTGGCGGCGCTGCACGTTGAAGTAGCCCTGGGCCAGTCCGAGCAGGCCGATCACCGCGAGCACGCCACCGACGAGGTACATCCAGGTCGCCGGCAGGATGCGCTTGCTCGGCAGTTCGGACAGGCGCTTCGAGACGTTGTCGGCGGAGGTCAGCAGGCCCTGCGAATCGAGCACGATGTTGTCGGCGGCCTCGGTCACCTCGTAGAGGTCGGTGGACGCGCCCTGGATCTTCTCGACGTTGGCGCCGACCTTCTGGAACATCTGCGACACCTCGCCCAGCAGCGCGCGCGCCTCGGGGTCGGTCAGCGCTCGGATGTTGATGTCCGGGGCGCCGTTGATCAGGCCATCGAGCACGTGGCCGTAGAACTGGGCGTCGCGGCCGAAGCCGTCCGCCGCCGTCACCGCCTGGTCGCCGCCCTTCTGGATCTCGGACACGCGGCGCAGCATGCGGTCGGCGAGCAGCAGCTGGCGGGTGGCCATGTAGATCTGGTTGCCGGGGGCATCCTTCTGCCGCAGCAGGGTGACGATTTCGTCCATCTTCGAGGTCAGCGGACTGATGTTCGCGTTGAACTCGGTCACCGTGTTGGTCATGTCGAGGACGAGGTCCTTGCGCGACAGGATGGTGTCCGCCGCCTTCTTGATCGGGCCCCAGTTGTCGGTGAGCTTCTTGAGGACGTCCTCCATGTTGGTCTCGCCCTTGTAGGACGGGAAGCCGTCCTTCGGGTTGCCTTCACTGAGGTCGCGGACGGCCTGGTCGATGGTGTCGCGGGTGGTCTTCAATTCTTCGAAGGCCTCCAGTCGACCGGCCGCGGCTTCGCGCGACTTGGTGGCGATCTGCTGGCTGAGCACCTGGATGCTGGCGGCCCGCGCCGTGGCGTTCTTGTCGTTCGTGTTGTAGCGCTGGGTAAAGAACGCGTTCAGGCCGAACAGCATGATCGCGACGAACAGCATCACGATCCAGATCGTAAGACCGCCGCCCAACCGACCCTTGATGGCAGATCCAGTGGTACTCATACCTCACCTCACCGAATGAATTGTCGCCGTTTGTTTGCTGCTGCACCGCCCGCCGGTGCCTTCGCCGAACCGTCTCAAGCTCGAGCCGACGTCACGCCGACGCCTGCAGGAATTCCGGATTGCGTACCAGCGCGCCCAGGCTGAACACGCCATATTCGATCGCATCCACCGCGTAGCGCCGCGGGATGTACTGCCCCCAGCGCTCGTCCGCATCGCCCTCGGGCAACGGCAGGTTCTCGTCGGTGAAGTTGCGCTGTCCGAGGATCTCGTCCACCAGGATGCCGACGGCACCGCCGGTCTGCTTCGCCACCAGCACGCGGGAGCGGTCCGACAGCGGGGTGCGCTCGCCCTCGAGGAACTGCTTCAGGTCGACGATCGCGATCAGGGTGCCGCGCACGTTAGACACGCCAAGCAGCCAGGGCCGGGTGCCGGGCACGTGGGCCATCACCGGCATCGCCAGGATTTCGTTGATCTCACCGATACCGCTGACCAGCCGGCGACCGCCGATGCGATAGCCGATCCCGCGCCAGAGGCCGGGGGCCTCCATCTGCTCGGCGGCACCCGCGGAATGCTCCGCCGCGAGGCGCTCGTAGTCGATCAGGGTTTCGAATGGAATGGTTTCGGTCATGGCCCGCCGTCTCTAACCCGCCAGCAAGGCGGCAACGCGACCGAGCAGGTCGGCTTCGCCGACCGGCTTGGTGATGAAATCCTTGGCCCCCTGACGCAGGCCCCAGACCCGGTCGGTCTCCATGTTCTTGGTGCTGACGATCACCACCGGGATCGCCGAGGTGTCGGGATCGCGGGAAAGGCTGCGGGTCGCCTGGAAGCCGTTCATGCCGGGCATGATGACGTCCATCAGGATCAGGTCGGGATGCTGCTGCTTGGCCAACGCGATCCCCTCCTCCGCACTCGCGGCGAGACTCACCTGGTGCCCACCCTTGACCAGGATGTTGGTCAGGATTTTCGACTCGGTCGGCGAGTCGTCGACGATCAGGATGTGCGCCATTCCCTCCCCCCTTGCGCCGCTGCCTGTCAGGCTTTGGCGGGCTCCACGAACTTGCGGATCGCTCCCAGCAGTTCCTCACGCGTAAACGGCTTGGTGAGGTACTGCTCGGCACCGACGATGCGTCCCTTCGCCTTGTCGAAGATGCCGTCCTTGGACGACAGCATGATCACCGGCGTGTGCTTGAACAGCTGGTTGTTCTTGATCAACGCGCAGGTCTGATAACCGTCCAGACGGGGCATCATGATGTCGACGAAGATCACGTTCGGATGCTGGTCGGAGATCTTCGCCAGCGCCTCGAAGCCGTCATTGGCGGTGACGACGTCGCAGCCTTCCTTCTTCAACAGCGTCTCCGCGGTGCGGCGGATGGTTTTCGAATCGTCGATCACCATCACCTTGAGGCCGTTGAGATTGACGTCTTTGAGGTTGTCGTCCACGTTTCATCCACCGTTGCGAGGCACCAGCATGGCCAACGCCTCCACCGGCATTCAGACCGGCAGATGCGGGAGTTGAGGCTTCTTAATCCAAGGTTCCAAACACTGTCAAGTAAATCCGCCAAGTCCTCGTCCGCCAAGCGTTCTCGCCGCTGCTGAAGTGCGAACTCACGCGCCAACAGGCGACGGTCCGCAGTATATGCTTGTGGGGCGCCGACGACACACCGACCGGGGCCATTTGCCCCTTCTTCACCCGCCGGCGAGGCTCCGATGACCGTATCCCGCTCCCCGAAGAAGCCTTCCGTCGCGCCCGCCCGGCGTCGGCGCCGCCTGGACCTGGCGGTCCTGATGGACCCGATCGCGAAGATCAAACCGTACAAGGACTCGACCTTCGCGATGCTGCTCGAGGCCCAGCGGCGAGGTCACGCCGCAAGCCTGATCCAGGCTGGCGATCTGTCGCTCCGGCAGGGCCGGGCGCTGGCCCGCGTCCGGCCGGTCAGCGTGCGCGACGACCGCCACGACTGGTTCACCCTCGGCGAGCCGGAATGGACCGAGCTGTCCCGTTTCGACGCCGTACTGGCGCGCAAGGACCCGCCGGTCGATGCCGATTTCCTCGCCGACACCTGGGTGCTGGACGCCGCCGTAAACAATGGTGTCCCTGTCTTCAATCGTCCGGCCTCGCTGCGCGACGCCAACGAGAAGCTGTTTGCGCTGCACTTTCCCGAACTCTGCCCGCCGACGCTGGTCGCGCGCGACGCCGCTCGCCTGGTCGCGTTCGTCGACGAGGTCGGGCAGGCGGTGCTGAAGCCGATCGACGGGATGGCCGGCAAGTCGATCTTCAAGACCCATGCCGGGGACCCCAACCTCAACGTCATCCTCGAGACCCTGACCGCCGACGGCCGGAGCTTCGCGCTGGCGCAGAAGTTCGTGCCCGAGGTCAGTGCCGGCGACAAGCGCATCCTGCTGATCGACGGCCGGCCGGTGCCCTATTGCCTCGCCCGCATCCCCCAGGGCACCGACTTCCGCGGCAACCTCGCCCGCGGCGGCAAGGGCGTGGCGCAGCCGCTGTCGCGGCGGGACCGGGCGATCGCCGCCGCGGTCGGACCGGAACTGCGCCGGCGCGGCCTGATGTTCGTCGGCCTCGACGTGATCGGCGACTGGCTGACCGAGATCAACGTCACCAGCCCGACCGGCATCCGCGAGATCGACGCCCAGTGCGGCACCAACATCGCGGGCGAGCTGTTCGACGCGATCGAGAAGTCGCTCCGCCGGTGAAGGCGAAGGAAGCCCCCCGCAGGCGCACCCTGGCGCGCGGACCGGCGATCGGACCGGGCGAGCGGATGCAGGTCACGCTGGCGTTGTCGCTGCTGGCGCACGGGCTGCTGCTGTTCGGGGTCAGCTTCAACTACGAGGAACCTGCCGCCACTCTGCCTTCGCTGGACGTGATCCTGATCGAGCAGCAGACCGCCGCGGCGCCGGAGAAAGCCGACTTCCTGTCGAACGCGAACCAGCGCGGCGGCGGCGATCGCGACAAGGCGCAGCGCCCGCGCTCGCCGAGCGCGGGCGACCCGGTACCCGACCGCGACGGCCGCTCGCGCAAGGAGACGCGGCAGTCCCGGCCGGCGTCGCAGCCGCGCCCGAGCGAGACCGTCGTGACCACGGTCGCGCCGTCCGACGAGAAGACGCCCCACGCCGATCCCCAGCCCCAGGCCCCGCCGTCGCCGCGGCTGTCCGGACGCGAGCTGATCGAACAGAGCCTCGAGTCGGCGCGCCTGGCCGCCGAGGTCGAGCGCGAGACCGAGCTCTACGCGAAGCGCCCGAAGCGCAAGTTCATCAGCGCCAACACCCAGGAATTCGCCTACGCCAGCTATATGCGCAGCTGGGTGTCACGGGTCGAGCGGATCGGCAACCTCAATTTCCCCGACGCTGCCCGCCAGGATCACCTCTCCGGCGACCTGATCCTGGCGGTGGCGATCCGCCGCGACGGCAGCGTCGACAACGTCACGCTGAAGAAGTCCAGCGGCAAGAAGGTCCTGGACGACGCCGCCATCCGCATCGTGCAGCTGTCGGCGCCGTTCGCGCCGCTGCCGAAGACCGACGAGAACATCGACATCCTGGAGATCACCCGCACCTGGCAGTTCGAGAAGGGCGGGACACTCGGGACGACGTTCTGACCGATCCGGGCGCCGGGCGGCCGTCCGACCTGAACGACCGGTGGCGGCGACCATGGCCCGACCGGGACGCTGCCGCTAGACTGCCCGCATGGCAAAGGGCATCTTCCTCAATCACCAGTTCCTGATTGCGATGCCGGCGATGCGCGATCCCAATTTCGCGCGCAGCGTCACCTACGTCTGCCAGCACAACGCCGAAGGCGCGATGGGGCTCGTGGTCAATCGCCGCGCCCCGATCAAGCTCGCCGACGTGCTGGAGCAGATGCAGATCGAGACGAAGATCGACGCGGTCGCGCAGGCTCCGGTCTACCTCGGCGGCCCGGTGAATCCCGAGCGCGGCTTCGTGCTGCACGACGACGGCGGCACCTGGGACTCGTCGATGCCGCTGTCGGACGGCCTCGCCATCACGACCTCGCGCGACATCCTGGTCGCGATCTCGGAGGGCCGCGGGCCGCGCCACAGCCTGATCGCGCTCGGCTATTCCGGATGGTCCGAGGGCCAGCTCGAGCAGGAACTGCTCGCCAACGCCTGGCTCACCACCGAGGCGCAACACCGCATCCTGTTCGAGACCGAACTCGAGCAGCGCTGGGACGCGGCCACCCGGCTGATCGGCATCGACCCCAATCAGCTGTCGGAATACGCCGGGCACGCATGAGCGGTCTGTCGTGACGGGGATCGTGAAGGTGCTCGGCTTCGACTACGGCGGCCGGATCATCGGCGTCGCCTTCGGGACATCGCTGACGGCCAGCGCGAGCGCCGTCGGCACCGTGGGCAACGGTCCCAGCGGCCCCGACTGGCCGGCGATCGAGCGCCTGCTCGGCGACTGGCAGCCGGACCTGCTGGTGGTCGGCCTGCCGCTGTCGCTCGACGGGGGCGAGCAGGCCACTTCGAAGCGCGCTCGCGCCTTCGCGGGCTCGCTCGGCGAGCGCAGCGCGCTGCCGGTGCAGCTGGTCGACGAGCGGATGAGCTCGCAGGAGGCGGCGCGACAGTTCGCCGTCGCGCGCCGCCAGGGCAGCGCGCGCGCCAAGCATGCCGCCAACGCCGATGCGATGGCGGCACGGGTGATCGTGGAGCAGTTCCTTCGCGAGGGCGGACTATGAGCAGCCTCGATTTCGACTCGACCTTTACCGCCCTGTGCATGCGCAGCGGCGCCCTCCTCGCCGAACGCCGGATCACCGCGCCGCGGATCGTCGGCATCCAGACCGGCGGGGTCTGGCTGGCCGAACGGCTGGCGGCCTCGCTCGGCATCGAGGCGCCGATCGGCCGCCTCGACATCAGCTTCCACCGCGACGACTACGAGCACGCCGGCCTGCATCCGGTGGTGCGGCCGTCGGTGCTGCCCTGGCCGATCGAGGGCGCCCACCTGCTGCTGGTCGACGACGTGCTCTACACCGGCCGCACCATCCGCGCCGCGCTGAACGAGCTGTTCGACTGGGGCCGGCCGGCCTCCGTGCTGCTGGCGGTGCTGATCGACCGCGGCGGCCGCGAACTGCCGATCGCGCCGGACGCCTGCGGCGCGCGGATCAACCTGCCCGCCGGCGCGCAGATCCGGCTGCGCGGCCCGGAGCCCCTCGCCATCGAACAGATCGGACCCCAGCAATGAGCGATCCGCAGCGCCATCCCGACGGCCGCCTGTCGCACCTCATCACCCTCGACGGACTGCCGCGCGAGACCCTCGTCGACCTGCTCGACACCGCCGAGGCGATCGCCGCGGCCACCGGCGGCAAGATGAAGAAGCTGCCGCTGCTGCGCGGCCGCACCGTGGTGAACCTGTTCTTCGAGCCGTCCACCCGCACCCGAACCAGCTTCAGCCTGGCCGCGTCGCGGCTGTCGGCGGACGTGGTCGACTTCGACGTCGCCAACTCGTCGACCAGCAAGGGCGAGTCGCTGCTCGACACCGTGCGGACGCTGCAGGCGATGCACTGCGACCTGTTCGTGATCCGGCACAAGGAGAACGGCACGCCGGAGTACCTGGCGCGCCAGGTCGGACCGGGCGTGGCCGTGGTCAATGCCGGGGACGGCAACAACGCGCATCCCACTCAGGGCCTGCTCGACATGTTCACGTTGCGCCGGCACAAGGGCGCGGACTTCGGGCGACTGTCGGTGCTGATCGTCGGCGACATCCGCCACTCCCGGGTCGCCCGCTCCGACATCCACGCGCTGCTCACTCTGGGCGTCGGGCAGCTCCGGGTCTGCGCGCCGCCGGCGCTGCTGCCGGACACGCTCGATCCGCGCATCGAGGTTCACCACGACCTCGACCGCGCACTCGCCGGCGTCGACGCGATCGTCATGCTGCGCCTGCAGAAGGAGCGCATGCAGGCCGCGCTGATCGACGACGAGGACGCCTACTTCGACCGTTTCGGCCTGTCCCGCGCACGCCTCGCACTCGCACGCGAGGACGCGATCGTGATGCACCCGGGTCCCATGAACCGCGGCGTCGAGATCGCATCCGATGTCGCCGACGGACCGCAGTCGGTGATCCTGGAGCAGGTCAGCAACGGCCTCCTGGTGCGGATGGCGGTGATGGCGCGCCTCATGGGACACGGCACCACTGCAGGAGCGGCGTAATCCGCGATGAAGAAGCGGCGCAAGCCGCGATGCTCGTCGCGTCGAATCAGCGCTGCGGCAGGGGCCCGCGCCTCCGCACCGCATACCGGCAGTAGCGGATTCCTCCACCCCATCGATTCCGGTTCGTGGCATCGCACGCACGACGCTAGTGTGCGCACCAGTCACTGCCGACCCCGATCGATGGACAGCCCGAAACGCCTGCCGCTACCGCTGAAGATCGCCTTCACCGCATTCATGATGGTGATGGTGCCGTTCTACTGGTCGTCCTACGGCCCGACCAATTTCCTGTACTTCTGCGACGTCTGCATGTTCCTGACGCTGGCGGCGATCTGGACCGAGAAGCCGCTGCTGGCCTCGATGCCTGCGGTCGGCATCCTGCTGCCGCAGCTGTTGTGGTGCGTCGACTTCGTCGGCAGCGCGGTCGGCAAGCCGGTGGTCGGGATGACCACCTACATGTTCGACGGCGGCATCCCGCTGGTCGCTCGCGGCATCTCGTTCTTCCACGCCTGGCTGCCGTTCCTGCTGATCTTCCTGGTCGCCCGCCTCGGCTACGACCGTCGCGCGCTGCCGGCCTGGACGCTGACCGCGTGGACCCTGATCGCGATCAGCTACCTGTTCCTGCCGGCGCCGCCGGCGCTGCCCAGCGATCCGAACGTCCCGGTCAACGTGAACTACGTCTACGGCATGTCCGACGCCGCGCCGCAGCAGCTGATGCCGCAATGGGCATGGCTCGCCTGCCTGGTCACCGCGCTGCCGCTGCTGGTCTTCCTGCCGACGCATCTGGCGCTGAGGAAGTGGGCGCGGGCGGCGGCGTGATGATCACCTCGCGCCGCACGCCGCTCGACCTCGCCGTGGATGCCGGCACAGCCCTGGTGCTGGTGACGCTGGCCTGGGGCGGGACGTGGACGTTGCTGGCGCACGGCTGGCACGTCGCCGGCGGGATCGCCGCCGTGGCGGTCCTCACCGTCGTGATGGATCGCCTGGTGCGAACGATGATCGGCACGGCGTCACCCGGAGCCCGATGGATCGCCGGCGGGGCACTCGCAGCGGCGGTGGCCACTGCGCTGATCGAAGGGGCCGAGATCGTGCGAGCCCTTCCATCGCCTTAGGGAGCGCAGCGTCCGTCCCGGGACGACGCAGCCCTGCACGCCTGATCCGGAGCGATGGACCTCGCGTGCCGGCGGATTCGCCGATGCGACGAGGCGCGTCGCGCCGACGGACAAGGCCGTCCTACGCGAGCGTGGCGAGCTTCTGCTTGACGGCCTCGGACAGCTGGCCCATGTCGGCGCGACCGGCAGCGCGGGTCTTGGCGAGCCCGATGACCTTGCCCATGTCCTTCGGGCCGGCAGCGCCGACCTCGGCAATGACCGCGGCGACCAGGTCGGACAGCTCGGCCGCCCCCATCTTCGACGGAACGTAGGCCTCGATCACGAGCATCTCGGCCTTTTCCTTGTCGGCGAGATCCTGGCGACCGCCGGCCTCGAACTGGGTGATCGAGTCGCGGCGCTGCTTCAGCATCTTCTCGAGCACGCCCAGCACCGCGGCGTCGTCGAGCACGATGCGCTCGTCGACCTCGCGCTGCTTGATCGCCGCGTTGACGAGGCGGATGACCTCGAGCTTCGATCGCTCGCCGCTCTTCATGGCGGCCTTCATGTCGTCGGTGAGGCGCTGCTTCAGGCTCATGGGGTACTCCTGGCGAAACGACGTCCTCGCGGCGCTGGCCGCGCGGGACGGCAAAACACAAATGCCAACGGCCGGCTTGGCATCCGCCAGCCGGCCGTTGCGTTCATCCGATGCTGCTGATCCGACTCCGGCACTCGGCCGGAGACCGGATCAGTACATGCGACGGCGCTTGGTCACGTCGCGCGACACGCGGCGCAGGTTGCGCTTCACGGCGGCGGCGCGCTTGCGCTTGCGCTCCTGGGTCGGCTTTTCGTAGAACTCGCGCTTCCGGGTCTCGGCAACGACGCCGGCCTTTTCGCAGGTGCGCTTGAAGCGGCGCAGGGCGAATTCGAAGGGCTCGTTCTCACGAATCTTGACGCTGGGCATGGGGGCTCGCTCTAGGGTAATGAACGGCGGATGGTTCGCCGTCGTCGGAAAAAAGGGCGCGCATTGTAACGATGTCGCGCGGAATTTGGAACCCGGTGGGGATTTCGCGGCGGGCGCCGCGAAAACTCCCGTTGAAAAGCGTTGGAAATCAGTCGGATTCCGTAGCGGGGGCGCGTTTCAGCTGGGGAAGTCGGAAGACCTGGTCGGGGCTGAACCCCCGCCTGACCAGGGACGCCGCAAGCTTGGTGGCCCGGGTTCGCTCCAGCGGCTCGCTGCCGTAGCGGCGGCTGACGTAGTCGACGAGCCGCTCGCGCCAGTCCTCGGCCGCCAGCAGTTCGGCGATGCGCTCGCGCGGGATGGCGTGCTGGCCGAGCTCGGCGCGCACGTAGCCCGGGCCGTAGCCGGCCGCCGCGCGGCTGCGCACCAGCGCCTCGGCGAAACGCTCGTCGCTCTGGTAGGAGTCCCGGGCCAGGGTCTCCAGCGCCTCCGCCGTCTCGTCGACCGCGTGGCCGCGCTGGCGCAGCTTGCGCGCCAGCTCGCGACCGGAATGCTCGCGACGCGCCAGCAGGCGCAGGGCCTGCTCGCGGGCGGAAGGCGGCGGACTGGCCGCTCCCGAGCCCTTGCCGCGCTTCACGCGCACCCCGTTCTTCCGACCCGGCTTACGCCTCTTCCGTCTCCACCGAAGCCTTCACCGGCAGCCCGCCGGCGAGCAGCTTCTCGCGCAGCCGGGCCTCGATCTCGACCGCCATCTCCGGGTGTTCGCGCAGGAAGGTACGGGTGTTGTCCTTGCCCTGGCCGATGCGCTCGCCCTTGTAGCTGTACCAGGCGCCGGACTTCTCGACGAGGTTGGCGTTGACGCCCATCTCGATGATCTCGCCCTCGCGCGAGATGCCCTCGCCATAGAGGATCTCGAACTCGGCCTGACGGAACGGCGGCGCCATCTTGTTCTTCACCACCTTGACCCGGGTGTCGGAGCCGATGACCTCCTCGCCGCGCTTGATCGAGCCGATCCGGCGGATGTCGAGGCGCACCGAGGCGTAGAACTTCAGTGCGTTGCCACCGGTGGTGGTTTCCGGGCTGCCGAACATCACGCCGATCTTCATGCGGATCTGGTTGATGAAGATGACGATGCAGTTGCTGCGCTTGATGTTGCCGGTCAGCTTGCGCAGGGCCTGGCTCATCAGGCGGGCGTGCAGGCCGACGTGGGAGTCGCCCATCTCGCCCTCGATCTCGGCCTTCGGCGTCAGCGCCGCGACCGAGTCGACCACCACCACGTCGACCGCGCCGGAGCGCACCAGCATGTCGGCGATCTCCAGCGCCTGCTCGCCGGTGTCCGGCTGCGAGACCAGCAGGTCGTCGATGTTGACGCCGAGCTTCTCGGCGTAGGACGGATCGAGCGCGTGCTCGGCGTCGACGAACGCGGCGGTGCCCCCGTTGCGCTGGCAGTTCGCCACCACCTGCAGGGTCAGAGTGGTCTTGCCGGAGGATTCCGGCCCGTAGATCTCGATGATGCGACCGCGCGGCAGGCCGCCGATGCCGAGCGCGACGTCGAGGCCGAGAGAACCGGTCGACACGACTTCGACCGCCTCGTTGGCCCGGTCGCCCATGCGCATCACCGCGCCCTTGCCGAACTGCTTGTCGATCTGCGACAGCGCGGCGGACAGCGCGCGCTTCCTGTTGTCATCCATGGTGCGTTCCTCGAATTGGGGGATCGACGGCGGAGTCTGGGCGTCGGCGTCTCAAAACCTGCGACAGCGGCCCCGACATCCGGCCGTACTCCATCGGTACTGCATTATCGGACATCCGGCCGGACGCGGCTATCGGAAATCGACGACACCGTCGGTAAGAATTTTCAGCAGCCCGTCGAGCGCGGCACCGACGGTCTGGCGCCGCACCGACTCGCGATCGCCGTCGAAGTGGAATTGCCGCATGTGCGGATAGCCGCCGCGGCGCTTCCAGGCGATCCATACCGTCCCGACCGGCTTCTCGGTGGTGCCGCCGGTCGGCCCGGCGATGCCGGTGCAGGCGACCGCCACGCCGGCACCGCTCTTCACCAGCGCGCCGGAAACCATCTCCAGCACCGTTTCCTCGCTGACCGCGCCGTGGCGCAGCAAGGTCTCCGGCCGGACCCCGAGCAGCGCCTCCTTGGCCTCGTAGCTGTAGGCGGCGAGCCCGCAGTCGAACCATGCCGACGATCCGGGGATGTCGGTGAGCGCCTTCGCGATCCAGCCGCCGGTGCAGGATTCCGCGGTCGCCATGGTCAAGTTGCTGTCGGTCAGCCTGCGGGCCACTGCGGCGGCCTTGTCATGCAGGACCGGGTCTGCGGTAGTCATGGTGCAATTCCGTGGGAGTGTCGTGATCAGCGCGGACCAGGTCCGCGCGCTCGGCCGCCCTCGCGGCCCTGCCGTCGTCCATCGGCTTTCGGCACAATCTAGCATTCCGCCGCCGACGCCACCCCGACGCTCATTCGAATGGACGCGCATGACGACTCCCGCCTGGCGCCGCTGGTGGACGCGCTGCTGGCGTTGCCGGTGACGGAGCGCGAGGCGGGGATCAGCCAGCGCTGCGGCACCGACACCGAGCTCGCCAGCCGCGTCCGGGCCGCACTGGCGGAGCGCGGCGCGGCGACGACCGCGCCGGAGCCCGGGGTGTCGACCACGGCCACCACCAAGCCCGGCATCGTCACCGACTGGACCCGCCAGCGCAACGAGGCCTGGCGCGGCAAGCGCATCGGGCCGTACGCGGTCACCGGCGTGCTGGGCCAGGGCGGCATGGGCCTGGTGCTGTCGGCACGACGAAGCGACGACGAGCCGGAAGTCGCGATCAAGCAGGTCCGGCCCGACCTGGTATCGCCGACACTGCTGCGCCGCCTCGAGCGCGAGCGTGATCTCCTGATGCTGCTGAAGCACGACCAGATCGTCGGCTTCACCGAGATGGGCATGACCGACGAGGGCGCCCCCTACGTCGTGATGGAAAAGGTCGACGGCGTGTCGCTCGACGAAGCCGCCGCCGGCGAGCCGCTGAACGTGCGGGTCCGGATGATCCGCGACGTCGCCTTCACCGTCGGCCATGCCCACGCACGCGCGGTCGTGCACCGCGACCTCAAGCCCTCCAACGTGATGGTCACGGCCGACCGCAAGGTCAAGCTGCTCGATTTCGGCATCGCGAAGGTGCTGGAGGACGAGGGCGGCTCGACCCTGACCGGCACCGGCGAACGCCTGCTGACGCCGCGCTACGCCGCCCCCGAGCAGCATCTCGGGCAGGACACGTCGCCGGCGACCGACGTGTTCGCGCTCGGCGTGATCCTGGACGAGCTGTCGGCGATCCGCAGCCGCGACGACAAGGTGCCGTCCGCCGAGGTCGTGACCCAGCCGGTCGAGACCCTGCAGGCGCGCACCGCCGCGACGACCGGCGGCAGCACCACGCGGCGCAGCCACGACGCGCGGATGGACCACTGGCTGGACCTGATCATCGCGAAGTGCCGCGCCGAGCTTCCGGCCGAGCGCTACGCCAACGCGACCCAGCTCGGCGAGGATCTCGAGGCCTGGCTCGACGGCCGCCGGCCGCGTGCCGCCGCCCACCTGCACCAGGCGCGCCGCTTCGCGCAGGCGCAGCTGAAGCAGCGCCCCTGGCTGATCGGCGCGCTCGGCGGCGCGCTGGGGCTCGGCCTGCTGCTGGCGTTGTGGTTCCGCGCGCCGGACGAGACGGTGATCGACAGCGGCTATCAGATCCGGGTGTCGGATATGGCAGGCATGCCGCGCGCGGCGCAGCAGCTCGTGCGCGACGCGATCGTCGCCGACGCCCATGGCGACCGCGAGCGGGCGCTGGCGATGATGGACACGGCCGACACCAGCAGCAACGGCAATCCGGTACCGGCGATCTACCTGCTGCTGTGGCATTCCGGCCGCGGAGAGATCACCGACAAGGAATACCAGCGGGTCGAGCGCCTGCTGCGCGAGCACCCGAATCCCTACCTCGACCTCTGGTACCGCGTCGATTTCAGCGACCGCAACAAGGACTCGGACGCGGAAATGCTGCGCGCCGCCAAGGCCCTGCTCGCCACCCGTCCGAAGGCCTGGCGCATCCAGCTGTCGCTTGCCCACCGCAACCTCGGCGCGGGACAGATCGAAGTCGCGCTGACCTATCTGAAATCGATCGATGTCGTCGCGGTCGACGACCGTCGCGCCGGGCAGATCCTGCTCGATCGGGCCGTGCTCGGCGACGCCGACGGCGCCGAGCGCGACCTGCCGCGGATGGCCGGCAGCCAGACCGGCCTGCGGCGGGTGGTCGGCGCCGCCATCGCGCTGACCCGCGGCCAGCTCGACGAGGGCCATGCGCAGATCGCGCCCCTGCTGACCGCGGAGGCCGCGGAAGCGACGCCGGAGATCCACGACTACGCGATGTACGCGAAGCTCTTGCTGCTCGGCGAGGGTGGACGCTGGCAGGAGCAGTTCGAGGGCGCCTACGATCTGATGCGGACCAGCAGCGCGCGCGGCAACCGGACTGTCGCCCACTTCGGCAGCGTGATGGCGCTGATCTCGGCGGCGCGGCTCGGCGACGCCGAGCAGTTGCGCAGCACCCTGGCGGAAGCGCGCAAGTACGCCAGCAACATCCCAGAGCGCACCGACATCGCGCTGCTGGGCGCGCTGCTCGGCGAACTGATCGACCATCGCGACGATCTGCTGAAGGAGCTCGGGGTCCCGCCGTCGTTCATGGCCGGCCTGCCCGACCTGCTGGTCGCCGCCGACGAGCGTGCCGCAGGCAATGTCGACGTCGCGAAGAAGCACCTGCTCAAGGCCAAGATCGCCGGCGTGCTCGACACCCCCAACGCCGCCCAGGCCCGCTGGCTGGCACGGGCCCTCGGCGAAGACTGGGGGCCGCCGGCACCGAAGCCGCTGCCCTGGAATGCGCCGCTGTCGCGGTGGATGGCACGCTGGGTCGAGGTGCCGAAGCCGTAGCGCGGCCCCTGGCCGCCGATGCGAGGCACGGCAAGTCCGGCAATCCGGTGCGCCAGGCGATGGCGGCCGCGGGCCGCCCTACGCAATCCCGCCGCCGCCGCCGTTGTCGAGCCCGGGATTCACGTCCTGTCCGAGCAGCATCGCCCCCACCCGCCCGGACGCCCCATCCGCGAAGCCCGCTTCGCCGACCCACGAGTCCGGGTTCTTGAACGTCCCCATCACCAGATCCCACAGCGGAAAATCGCTGTAGTTGTAGCCGTGCACGTCGCGCGCGTGATGCACGCAGTGCGACTCCGGTCGCTGGATCAGGTATCCGAGCCACACCGGAGTCGCGATGTTGCAGTGCTGGAACATGCCGTAGAGCACGCCGACGTAGCCGATCCAGGCGGCGATCTCCGGCGTCGCACCGAGCACGCCGAACGCGACCAGCTGCGAGAACAGGATGTTCTGCGCGATGTCGATCGGGTGGAACATGACGCTGCCCGGCATGTCGACCCGGAGCGGCGCGTGGTGCAACTGATGGACCCAGCGCCACAGGACGTCGAAGCGATGCAGCGCGCGGTGCACCAGCGCGCCGACGAGTGCAGTCAGCGGGTAGCCGAGCAGCACCGCGCCGATCGTTCCCAGGCCCTCGACCTGGACCAGGCTGTGCGCCTGCAGCCAGCCGGTCGGCATCACGGACGGCAGTACCGCGTTGAAGACGCCGACCGCGAGGAAGCACGCAACGCCGATCCACAGCCAGCCACGCACCGGCGGGAAAGCGCGCGCCGGCCAGATCCGCTCGACGATCGACAGGACGAGGTAGGTGCCGACGATCAGCACGGTGACGAGGTCTTCGGTGGCCATGGGCGACTCCGGCGGGCCGGTGCACTACGCGGGCAGCAGCCCATGGGATGCGCGCCCCCTGGGCATCCCGTCATTGCGGGCGCAGCGAAGCAATCCAGTGCCTTGGCGCTTGATCTGTCGCCAGAAGGTCGAAGGCGCTGGATAGCTTCGCTGCGCTCGCAATGACGGGACTTCTTCTCTCCCTATCCGCGAGCCCTCGTCCCTGAGCCCTGCCCCCCAATCCCCAATACGCCATAATGTCGAGCTCACTGGAACCAGATCGACGCAATGACCCAGCCTCCCCGCCAGAGCTTCCACGGCTTCGAGCAGATCCCGCTCAAGGACTACGCCGAGCGCGCCTACCTCGACTACTCGATGTACGTGGTGCTGGACCGCGCTTTGCCCTTCGTCGGCGACGGCCTGAAGCCGGTGCAGCGCCGGATCATCTACGCCATGAGCGAACTCGGTCTCGACGCCGGCGCCAAGCCGAAGAAGTCCGCGCGCACCATCGGCGACGTGATCGGCAAGTACCACCCGCACGGTGACAGCGCGGCCTACGAGGCCCTGGTGCTGATGGCGCAGCCCTTCTCCTACCGCTACCCGCTGATCGACGGCCAGGGCAACTTCGGTTCGCCCGACGACCCGAAGAGCTTCGCGGCGATGCGCTACACCGAGTCGAAGCTGACCAGGTATTCGGAGACCCTGCTGTCCGAGCTCGGCCAGGGCACCGTCGACTGGGCGCCGAACTTCGACGGCACGCTGGATGAGCCCTCCTGGCTGCCGGCGCGGCTGCCGAACGTGCTGCTGAACGGTTCGACCGGCATCGCCGTCGGCATGTCGACCGACATCCCGCCGCACAACGCCCGCGAGGTGGCCAGCGCCTGCATCCGGCTGATCGAGGACCCGGACGTCAGCATCCGCGAGCTGACCGAGCACGTGCGTGGCCCGGACTTCCCGACCAAGGCCGAGATCATCAGTCCGCGCGACGAGATCCAGAAGATCTACGAGACCGGCAACGGCTCGATCCGCGCCCGGGCGATCTACCGCCGCGAGGGCAGCGAGATCGTGATCAGCGCGCTACCGCACCAGGTGTCGCCGGCCAAGATCCAGGAGCAGATCGCGCAGCAGATGCGCGCGAAGAAGCTGCCGATGGTCGAGGACATCCGCGACGAGTCCGACCACCAGGACGCCTGCCGGCTGGTGCTGGTGCTGCGCTCCAACCGCGTCGACGCCGACGAGCTGATGGGGCACCTGTTCGCCACCACCGATCTCGAGAAGAGCTTCCGGGTCAACCTCAACGTGATCGGCCTCGACGGCCGGCCGCAGCTCAAGGACCTGAAGACGCTGCTGACCGAGTGGCTCACCTTCCGCACCGATACCGTGCGGCGGCGGCTGATGCATCGCCTGGACAAGGTGGAGCGCCGCCTGCACCTGCTGGAAGGCCTGCGCATCGCCTACCTCAACCTCGACGAGGTGATCCGGATCATCCGCACCGAAGAGGATCCGAAGGCGAAGCTGATCGCCCGCTTCAAGCTCTCCGAGACCCAGGCCGACTACATCCTCGAGACCAAGCTGCGCCAGCTCGCGCGGCTCGAGGAGATGAAGCTGAAGGGCGAGCAGGACGAACTCGAGGAGGAGCGCGCCAAGCTGCAGGTGACGCTGAACTCGAAGGCGCGGCTGCGCACGCTGGTGAAAGACGAGATCGCGAAGGACGCGAAGACCTACGGCGACGAGCGCCGCTCGCCGCTGGTCGCGCGCGCCGCGGCGACGGCGCTGTCGGAGTCCGACCTGGTGCCGTCCGAGCCGGTGACGATCATCGTCTCGGAGAAGGGCTGGGTACGCGCGGCGAAGGGCCACGATGTCGATGCGACGACGATGGCCTTCCGCGAAGGCGACAAGCTGCTCGGTTTCTGCCGTGGCCGCAGCAACCAGAACGCGGTGTTCTTCGACTCGACCGGACGCGCCTACAGCGCCGCCGCCCACTCGCTGCCCTCGGCACGCGGCAACGGCGAGCCGCTGTCGGGCCGCTTCTCGCCGCCGGCCGGTGCTTCGTTCGACGCGCTGGCGATCGCCGACGACTCCGCCAAGATGGTCGTCGCGACCACCCACGGCTACGGCTTCGTCGCCGGCTTCGAGTCCTTCGTGTCCCGGCAGAAGGCCGGCAAGCAGGCCGTGAGCCTCACCGACGGCGCCCACCTGCTGTCGCCGGTGATCACCGCCGACAGCGCGCGCGATCGCATCGTCGTCGCCACCAGCGTCGGGCACCTGCTGATGTTCTCGGTCGCCGACCTGCCCGAACTGGACAAGGGCAAGGGCAACAAGCTGATCGACATCCCGAAGAGCAAGCTCGCCAGCGGCGAAGAGCTGCTCGCCGCGATCGCGGTGATCCCCGAGGGCGGCGGCGTGACGGTCTACTCCGGCGCCCGCAAGCATCACCTGAAGTGGGCGGACCTGGTCGAGTACCAGGGCGCTCGCGCGCAGCGCGGCGGCATGCTGCCGCGCGGGTTCACGCGGGTGGAGCGTCTGGAAGCAATGGCGTAGGGCGCGCACCGCGCGCCATCGCCGGAATGTCTCGCAACGGCGCGCGGTGCGCGCCCTACTTCACTCCGTGCATCGCGCGCTTGATCAGCGGCGACGCCACGAACGCGACGGCGGCGCAGCCGACGCCGATCCACATCAGCAGCCAGAACAGGTGGGCGTACTTCGCCCCCGCTTCGGCCATGTTGACTGTCGCGCCCTCCGGGATGTCGAGCGCCGCGAGCTTGCCGAACAGGGCGGCCAGGGTTTCCGAGAAGGCGGTGGCGAGGAACCAGGTGCCCATCATCAGGGACACCACGGTCGGCACCGACAGCTGGGTGACGGCGGAGAGACCCACCGGCGACAGGCACATCTCGCCGATCTCGATCACCAGGTAGGCCAGCACCAGCCACCAGACACTGGCGAGCTGGCCGCTGGCGCCGCTCTGCTCCGCGGCGATCGCGAGCGGCACGAACGCGAGCGCGCCGAACAGCAGGCCGATCGAGGACTTGATCGGCTTCGACGGGTCGAGCTTGCGCCGGTCGAGCCAGCCCCAGATCGCGGAGAACAGCGGCGCCAGCAGGATGATGAACATCGCGCCGAGGTAGGTCAGCGAGCCGGCGGTCTGCGGCAGCACCACCGAGTCGCGCACCAGGAACACCAGCATCAGCAGGAAGGCGACGGCGAACAGCAGTTGCGGCAGCTTCGAGTTCATCTTCCGGTCGGACATCTCCGCGGCGACCATGAACGAGCCCGGCGCCAGCAGCAGCGAGAAGATCGACCACGGCGCGTGGCTGAAGAACACGCCGACATTGGCGAGAAAACCCTGCTGCCACACCACCGCCTCGGCCGGCCGCACCATCGACGGCACGATGTCCTTGGTCAGCATGCGGTCGGTGAAGGTCACCCAGGAGCCGTAGGTCTGCTCGTACAGGGTGAAGAATACGAGGCACATCGCGATCAGCGTGATGCAGGCGATCATCTGTTGGCGTTGCACCGGCGTGCAACGCGCGCTGATGAACCAGGCGAACCAGGCCAGCACGCCCACCATGACCAGGATCATCAGCAGCAGGGCGAGGCTCAGCTCGCCACCGAGGCTGAAGGCATGATTGGCGACCGCCCACATCAGCCCGGCCAGCGGCAGCAGTCCCGCGATCGCGCCGAGGTAGATCACCACCTCGCGGCGCAGGCCGAACACCCGCTCGGCGAGCTTCTCCGGCGCCGGCGACTCGGCGTGGCCGTGCAGGTACTTCTGGCCCCAGAGGAACTGCAAAAGGCCAAGCAGCATTCCTATGCCGGCGGCGCCGAAGCCGAAGCCCCAGCCGAGTGTTTGTCCCAGATAGCCGCAGACGATCGACGCGAACAGTGCACCCAGGTTGATGCCGGCATAGAACAGCGAGAAGCCGGAGTCGCGGCGCGGATCCTCGGCGCTGTAGAGCTTGCCGACGATGGTCGAGATGTTGGGCTTGAGGAACCCGACGCCCATGATGATCAGCGACAGCGACAGGTAGAACACCCACAGCGCACCGGTGTCGCGCGTCACCACGTCGCCGGCGACCGTCGCCGGCTGGCCTTCGACGGTCATGCCGAGGTGTCCGCAGACCAGCAGGATGCCGCCGAAGATCACCGCCTTGCGCATGCCGAGGTAGCGATCGGCCAGCATGCCGCCGAACACCGGGATGCAGTAGACGAGACCACCGTAGGCGCCGAGCACGTCGTAGCCGATCTTGTCGCCGAACTTGTGGTGCTGCAGCAGGTACAGCAGCAGCAGCGCCTTCATCCCGTAGAAGGAGAAGCGCTCCCACATCTCGGTGAAGAAGCAGACGAACACGCCCTTCGGATGTCCGAGGAACTCGTCGGTGCGATCGGTGGCAACTGCAGTAGTCATGGTCGACCTGGGCCAAAAAGTGCGGCGAGTATAGCCGTCGGGCACTGGCCCTCCGGCCGCTCGCCCTCACGAGCGGCAATGATCGCGATGGAGCTGACGAAGGAATGCGTCCGATCGTTCGTCCGCCGCCAGCAGGTAGTGGCCCACCCAGGTGTCCTGACCGGCGTGGATGCAGACACCGTCACGCACGAAGTCGCGATGGAGGACCTCGTCCGGCCCCACCACGTCGCGTCCGTCCCGCGCGAAGCCGTACCTGACCCGCAACAGCAGAGTGAGCCACAGGAATCGACGACGGCTCGACGTGCTCACCCAAGCGAAGCCATTGGCCGCCGTATCCAGGACGACATCACCAACCCTCATGCAGGGCTCAATGAAGTTCGCTCTTCACGGGGGGATTCGCGCAGCGAATTCCCTCAGCAGCACTTCGACGACCGCGCCGACCCGTAGTGCCGGTTCTGCTGCGAGCGGAAGAACTCGGCCTGCGACATCGCCCGGGTGCCGCCGTGGTGGCGCTCGTGGTGGACGAGGTAGGCCGCGTAATCGGGCGCGCCGACGGCGCGGCGCATCGCGAGCAGCAGGCGGGAGACGCCGATATCCACGGGGTGGATGCGGTCGACCATTTCGGACAGCAGTGTTTGCAGGTTCATGGTGCAGCTCCGACGGCGACGAAGGGCGCTTCCTGCGAGGTGACGGCATTATCGCGCCACGCGCGAAGTCCTGCACGCAGCGACAGAATCGCTATGGAAATCAACACGCTGGTGAGCACCACCGCGAGTCCGACATCGATGTAGTCGTTGGCGATCACCTGCTGCATCTGCGCGACCGACTTCGCCGGCGCCAGCACCTGGCCGGCCGCGGCCGCGTCGGCGAACTTCTTCGCGTGGGCGAGGAAGCCGATCTTGGGATCCGCCGAGAAAATCTTGTAGCCGGCGGCGGTCACCGTGCAGACGATGATCCACAGCGTCGGCACCAGCGCGATCGCCACGAAGCGCTCACGCTTCATCCGCATCAGCGCGACACAGACGAGGCACAGCGCGATCCCGGCCAGCATCTGGTTGGCGATGCCGAACAGCGGCCACAGGCTGTTGATGCCGCCCAGCGGATCGATCACGCCCTGATAGAGGAACCAGCCCCAGCCACCGACGCAGATCGCCGTGGCGACGAGGCTCGCGGTCCACGACGAGGTGTCGGCGAGCGGCTTGACCACGGTGCCGAGCAGGTCCTGGATCATGAAGCGGCCGACGCGGGTGCCGGCGTCGACGGTGGTCAGGATGAACAGCGCCTCGAACACGATCGCGTAGTGGTACCAGAAGGCCTTCATCGTGTCCCCGGACCACAGCTGGCCGAGGATGTTGGCCATGCCGACCGCGAGCGTCGGCGCGCCGCCGGCGCGCGACAGGATCGAGTGCTCGCCGATCTCGCGCGCGGCGTTCGTCAGCTGATCCGGCGTGATCACGAAGCCCCACTGGCTGATCGCGGGCGCCGCCGTGTCGACGGTGCTGCCGAGCAGCGCGACCGGCGCGTTCAGCGCGAAGTAGATGCCCGGATCGAGGCTGGCCGCCGCGATCAGCGCCATCACCGCGACGAAGGATTCGGTCAGCATGCCACCGTAGCCGAGCAGGCGGATGTCGCGCTCGGAGGAGATCATCTTCGGCGTGGTGCCGGAGGACACCAGCGCGTGGAAGCCCGACACCGCGCCGCAGGCGATGGTGATGAACAGGAACGGGAACAGCGGCCCGGCCCAGACCGGCCCGCTGCCGTCGACGAAGCGGGTCGTCGCCGGCATCTTCAGCATCGGCGCGACCAGCACCAGCGCGACCGCGAGCAGCACCACGGTACCGATCTTGAGGAAGGTGGAGAGGTAATCGCGCGGCGCCAGCAGCAGCCACACCGGCAGCACCGCGGCGATGAAGCCGTAGGCGATCAGCATCCACGCGAGCGACTTGGCGTCGAAGGTGAACATCGCCGCCCACTCCGGATTCGCCGCGACCTGGCCACCGCCGATCACCGCCAGCACCAGCAGGGCGAGGCCGATCAGCGACACCTCGAGCACGCGACCCGGACGCAGCCAGCGCACATAGACACCCATCAGCAGCGCGATCGGGATCGTCATCGCCACCGTGAACAGGCCCCAGGGGCTGTCGGCCAGCGCCTTCACCACGATCAGCGCCAGCACCGCTAGCAGGATCACCATGATGAACAGGATCCCGACACCGGCGATCGCGCCGGCGGCCGGCCCGACCTCGGCGCGGATCATGTCACCCAGCGTGCGGCCGTCGCGACGCACCGACAAGAACAGCACCACGCAGTCCTGCACGGCGCCGGCGATCACGACACCGACGAGGATCCACAAGAGGCCCGGCAGGTAACCCATCTGCGCCGCCAGCACCGGCCCGACCAGCGGCCCGGCGCCGGCGATCGCGGCGAAGTGGTGGCCGAACAGGGTGACGCGGTCGGTCGGCACGTAGTCGAGGCCGTCGTTGCGGGTCAGCGCCGGCGTCGCCCGTGCGGCATCGATGCCGAGCGCCCGCTCGGTGATGAAGCGGCCGTAGAAGCGGTAGGCGATCGCATAGGTCGCGAGCGCGGCGGTCAGCAGCCAGATCGCATTGATGCTCTCGCCACGCGCCAGGGCGATGGTGCCGAAGCTGGCGGCGCCGACGAGGGCGACCAGCAGCCAGATTGCCTTTGCGAGCATCGCGGTCGACCCGTTCGATTCGGAAGCCCGGGAAGATAGCGATTCGCCCGGCGGCGTGCCACGGCGTGGCGCCCCCCTGGTGCGTTCAGATCCTGCGCACGACGGTCGCCGCCGCGCGATCACCGAGCCGCTGCTTGTTGTCCGAGGTCCAGATGGCAATCGCGCCGATCAGGCCGAACGGGAAGTAGTCCACGGGACGCACCAGATTTCGGATGAACGCCGCTTCCCAGCTCATCGGCGAGCCGTCGAGCATCTCGACGCGAAGACCGAGCAGGGCCTTGCCGATGGTCGCGCCAAAACCGACCTCGGCCGCGGCGAGATAGATCATCATCGACAGGAACCAGATCAGGGCCGGCAGCCCCACCAGTTGAAATCCGTTTTCGGAGGTCTGTCCCGCCATCACCGCGATCACATACCCGATTCCGATCATGACTATCGAATCGATCAGCGCGGCGATCGCTCGCCTGCCGACTCCGGCAAGTTTCATCGTCCGCCTCCGCAGCCCCCTCTACCTGGAGAGGAACGAATGCCGGCGGCGCCACGAACACGAGTCGACCACTTCAGCGTCGGTTGTCACGCAGCGCTCGTGGGCTCCGGGGCGTGCAATCGGGTCCGCGGCGGGACCGGCGAACCGGATCGCTTGGCGCAATTTGGGCCCATCGACCGCTGCCGCTACCATGCCGCCTTTCACCCGAGGCCCCACCGATGAAGCTTGCCGTTGCCACGATGGCGCTGCTCGCCGCCGCGCCACTGTCCGCCACCGAGCGCGGATTCACCATCCGCGATCTCGTCCAGCTCGACCGCGTCGCCGACCCGCAGCTGTCGCCGGACGGCAAATGGGTGGCGTTCCAGGTGCGCGAGACCGACATGGCCGCGAACAAGGGCGTCAACGGCCTGTGGCTGGTCGATGCCGAGGGCAAGGCCGCGCCGAAGCGGCTGACCGCGAAGGGCGCGAACTCGCTGGGACCGCGCTGGTCGGCCGACGGCCGGTCGCTGTATTTCACCTCGACCCGCAGCGGCAGCGCCCAGGTCTGGCGCGTCGACCTCGGCGGAGGCGAGGCCCAGCAGGTGACGAAGCTGCCGCTCGATGTCGGCAGCTTCAGGCTTTCACCGGACGGCCACACGCTCGCGCTGACGATGGAAGTCTTTCCCGACTGCGGCGACCTCGACTGCACGAAAAAGCGCCTCGACGAGAAGCCGAAGACCAGCGGCGTCGTCTACGACAAGCTGTTCATCCGCCACTGGGACGCCTGGGCGAACGGCACCCGCTCGCAGCTCTTCGTCGCGGCGATCGGCGCCGACGGCACCGCCGGCGCGCCGAAGCGCGTGTCCCTCGGCATCGACGGCGACATCCCGTCGAAGCCGCACGGCGACGAGAGCGAGTACACGTTTGCGCCCGACGGCAAGACGATCGCGTTCTCCGTGCGCATCGCCGGCAAGACCGAGCCCTGGTCGACCAACTTCGACCTCTACACGGTGCCGGCCGATGGCAGTGCCCCGCCGCGCAACCTGACCGAGGCGAACAAGGCCTGGGACAGCTACCCCACTTACTCGAACGACGGCAAGACGCTGTACTACCTCGCGATGAAGCGCCCCACCTTCGAGGCGGACCGCTTCGGCGTGATGGCGCTGGACCTGGCGTCGGGCAAGACCCGCGAGATCGATCCGGACTGGGACCGCAGCCCGGGCGGCCTGACGCTGTCGAAGGACGGCAAGACGCTCTACGCCAACGCGGCGGACAACGGGGAGCACCCGCTGTTCGCGCTCGACATCGCGAGCGGCAAGGCGAAGAAGGTCGTCGGCAACGGCCAGATCGCCGGCTTCTCGCTCGTGGGCAATCGCCTCGCCTTCACCCGTGACCGCCTCGATGCGCCAGCGGACCTGTTCGTCGCGGATGCCAATGGCGGCGGCGAGAAGCGCATCACGACCTTCAACAAGGAGCGCCTGGCCGACGTGAAGATGGGCGCCTTCGAGTTCTTCGACTTCAAGGGCGCCGGCGACGATTCCGTGCAGGGCTTCGTGATGAAGCCGTGGAACTACGAGGCAGGCAAGAAGTATCCGGTCGCGTTCCTCGTGCACGGCGGCCCGCAGGGCGCGTTCGGCAACGATTTCCACTACCGCTGGAACGCCGAGACCTACGCCGGCCAGGGCATCGCGGTGATCGCGATCAACTTCCACGGCTCGACCGGCTACGGCCAGAAATTCACGGATTCGATCTCCGGCGATTGGGGCGGCAAGCCGCTCGAGGACCTGCAGAAGGGCCTCGCCGCGGCACTGGCGAAGTACGACTTCCTCGATGGCAATCGCGCCTGCGCGCTCGGCGGCTCCTACGGCGGCTACATGGTCAACTGGATCGCCGGCAACTGGAACGCGCCGTTCAAGTGCCTGGTCACGCACGACGGCATCTTCGACAACCGCTTCATGTCCTACACCACCGAGGAACTGTGGTTCGACGAGTGGGAGCAGGGCGGCACGCAGTGGGAGAAGCCGGCCAACTTCGAGCGGCACAATCCGGTCAATTTCGTGCAGAACTGGCGGGTCCCGACGCTCGTGATCCATAGCCAGCAGGACTTCCGCTGCCCGCTCGAGCAGGGCATTGGCGTGTTCACCGCACTGCAGCGCCGCGGGATCGAGTCGAAGTTCCTGTACTTCCCCGACGAGAACCACTGGGTGCTGAAGCCGGAGAACTCGATCCTTTGGCACGACACCGTGCTGGGGTGGGTGAAGGACCACACGAAGTAGGGCGGGCACTGCTCGCCGACGCGAGGCATCCGGTCGATCGGCGTCCTTCGGCAAAGGGCCCAGGGCCCGGAAGAGCGGACTGGGGCGCGTCGTCGCGCTTCGGCAGTCGACCCGATTGACGAGCGCGGACTGCCATCCGCCTCGCTCGCCAACGAAAACCGGGCCACACTGGGCCCTGGGCCCTGGGCCCTGGCATATCACCCGAGACCCAACATGCCCACGAAACTCTGGTCCCTCCTCGGCAACTCCCAGAAGCTCGACGGCGGCGCCATGTTCGGCAATGCCCCGCGCGCCGTCTGGGCGAAATGGCTGCCGCCGGACGAGCAGAACCGCGTGCCGCTGGCCTGTCGCGCGCTGCTGGCGACCGGCGTCAACGGCAAGACCGTCCTGTTCGAGACCGGCATCGGAGCGTTCTTCGAGCCAAAGATGCGCGAGCGTTTCGGCGTGGTCGAGGAGCGCCACGTGCTGCTCGACTCGCTGGCAGCGGCCGGATTCACCGAAGCGCAGATCGACGCCGTGGTCATCTCCCACCTGCACTTCGACCACGCCGGCGGCCTGCTGGCGCCATGGCAGGAAGGACAGGCGCCGCGACTGCTGTTTCCCAATGCGCGCTACGTGATCGGCCGCGAGGCCTACGCCCGCGCGCTCGACCCGCACCCGCGCGACCGCGCCTCGTTCATCCCCGAGCTGCCTGGCCTGCTCGAGGCCAGCGGGCGCCTCGAGCTGGTCGACGGACCGCACGCGGCGAGCCTCGGAGCGGCCGTGCGCTTCCACTATTCGAACGGGCACACGCCGGGCCTGATGCTGGCGGAGCTCGTCGGCACTGCCGGCGTGGTGTTCTGCGCCGACCTCATCCCCGGCCGTCCCTGGGTCCATGTGCCGATCACGATGGGCTACGACCGCTATCCCGAGCTGCTGATCGACGAGAAGAAGCGCCTGCTCGACGACTGGCGCAGCCGCGGCGTGCAGTTGTACTTCACCCACGATCCGGACTGCGCGATGGCCGCGATCGAGATCGATGCCAAGGGCCGTTACGGCACCTCGTCGGAACAGGCGCACCTCGTCGGCGCGGACCTCGCCTAGCCCTGCGCCTGTGGGAGGGGCGCGTGCCCCGAAGCTCTTGATCGGGGATTCGAGCCCCACCGCTGTTCGTTTTGTCGGATGGTCGTCGTCCAGCGACGAAACATTGCGTAATATTCAGCTTCTTTGGTTCGACAGGACGGAGCCCGCACGATGAGCGACACATTCAGCGAAGTCACCAGTCAGGGATTTGGCGGAAAACTCAAGGACGCCCTGGTCGGCGTGATCTTCGGGCTCGGCCTGTTCATCGGCTCGTTCCCGTTGATCTGGTGGAACGAGGGCCGCGCCATCACCCAGACCGAGAGCCTGAACGAGGGCGCCAAGGCGGTGATCGATGTCGCCGTCGACAACGTCGTTCCAGGCAACGAGGGCAAGCTGGTCCACCTGACCGGCACGATCGCCGCTCGCGAACCGCTGTCCGAGCCGGACTTCGGCTTCACCACCAAGGGCCTGAAGCTCACCCGCGTGGTCGAGATGTACCAGTGGGTCGAGCACGAGAAGACCGAGAAGCGCAAGAAGCTCGGCGGCGGCACCGAGACCACCAAGACCTACAGCTACGAGAAGAAGTGGGACGACGAGCAGATCGACTCCTCGAGCTTCCGTCACGAGGAGGGTCATGAGAACCCCGGCGCCTTCCCGATCAACGGTACCGAGATCGCCGCGCAGGACGCCCACCTCGGCGGCTTCGCGGTCGGCGACGACATCCTCGGCAAGCTGAAGGACTCGCAGGGCTTCGCGGCTCCCGAGGGCGGCACGATGCCCGAAGGCTTTCAGCGCAACGGCGCCTACTTCTACCGTGGCGACAACCCGCAGAGCCCGAAGCTCGGCGACGTGCGGGTGAGCTACACGATCGTCCCGGAAGGCAACTATTCGGTGGTCGCGCGCCAGGGCGGCTCCAGCCTCGGCGCCTACCAGACCAAGGCCGGCAATCCGATCCTGCTGGTCGCCTCGGGCGGCAAGACCGCCGCCGAGATGTTCCAGAAGGCGCAGGCGGACAACAACTTCCTGACCTGGCTGATCCGTGCCGGTGGCCTGATCCTGATGTGGATCGGCCTGGGCCTGTTCTTCCGCCCATTCTCGGCACTGCTCGACGTAATCCCCTTCCTCGGCAACATCGCCGAGACGGGTATCGCGATCGCGGCCGGCCTGCTCGCGCTGCTGCTCGGCAGTCTCACCATCGCCGTGGCATGGGTCGCGCATCGCCCGCTGGTCACCATCGGCATGCTGCTGCTCGCCGGCGGCGCGGGTTACCTGATGATGAAGCGCCGCGCCAGCGCGAAGGCGATGGCTCCGGCGATGGCTCCGCCGCCACCGCCGGGCGCCGGTTCTCCCCCGCCGCCGCCGCGCTGAGCGGCCGGCACCAGGCATGCGCCGGATCGACGCCGCTCGGCGGCGCTGGCTGGCGCGCGCCGCCTGGATCGGCGCCGGCGGCGCACTCCCTGGCGCGAGCGTGCTGGCGAAGGCGCTCGCGAAGGGCAACGATGCGAATGGCATCGGCCCGCTGCGACCGGTGAACGACGCCCGCAGCGGACTGCCGCTGCTGGCGCTCCCCGAGGGATTCCACTACACGAGCTTCGGCTGGGTCGGCGATCCGCTCGACGATGCCCACGGCAGCCCGACGCCCGGCGCGCACGACGGCATGGGTGTGGTCGGTGTCGACGGTGACCAGATCGTCCTGGTCCGCAACCACGAGATCACCAGCGACCGCGGCGCCTTCGGCCCGCGCGAGCGCCAGTACGATCCGGCCGCGGGCGGCGGTACCACCACGCTGCGTTTCGACGGCCGCGCCGGCACGCTGGTCTCGGCGCGGGTGTCGCTCGCCGGCACGCTCACCAATTGCGCTGGCGGCACCACGCCCTGGGGCAGCTGGCTGTCCTGCGAGGAGCACGTCCACGAGGCTGATCCCGGCAGCAGGACGCTGTCCAGCCTGCCGCGCCTCACGAAGCACCACGGCTACGTCTTCGACGTCGATCCTGCCGGAAGCCGCGCGCCGGAGCCGCTCGTCGCCCTCGGCCGCTTCCGCCACGAGGCCGCAGTGGTGCATGCACCGACCGGCGTCGTCTACCTCACCGAGGACCGCGACCCGCGCGCCGGCTTCTATCGGTTCCTGCCGCAGCGCGCAGCACGCCTCGACCGGCCCGGTCGCCTGCAGATGCTGAAGGTCGAGGGTCGCCCGGACCTCCGCCGCGGCCTCGTCTCCGGCGACCGGTTGAAGGCCCAGTGGGTCGACATCGAGAAGCCGGACCAGGGCAATTCGCCGGGCAGCGACGACGGTCTCGGCGTGCTGCACCAGGGCCTCGCCGCCGGCGGCTCGGCCTTCATCCGCCTCGAGGGCTGCGTCGCTGACGTCGACACGATCTGGTTCACCGCGACCCATGGCGGTGACGCCGGCTGCGGCCAGCTGTTCGCCTACGAGCCGTCGAGTTCCACCCTGCGCCAGGTCTACCAGTCGCCGAAACGCGAGATCCTCGACGGCCCGGACAATCTGTGCCTCGCGCCGCACGGCGGCCTGCTGATCGCCGAGGACGGCGCGCGCGACGGCGAGCTCCTGCAGTGGCTCACCCCCACCGGCACGCTGCTGCCCTTGGCCCGCGGCGATCTCGTCGTCGACAAGCTCCTGCCCGGCGGCAGCACCAACCTCCGCCGCAGCGAATGGGCCGGGTGTTGCTTCTCGCCGGACGGCAAGTGGCTGTTCGCGAACCTGCAGCATCCGGGGATGAGCTTCGCGATCACCGGGCCCTGGGAGCGGCTGGCGTAGGGCGCGCACTGCGCGCCATCGCGAGGCGCATCGTCAGGACTTCCGCCATCGGCGAGGAGCGGCCGTAGGGCGCGCACTGCGCGCCATCGCGAGGCGCATCGTCAGAACTTCCGCCATCGGCGAGGAGCGGCCGTAGGGCGCGCACTGCGCGCCATCGCGAGGCGCTTCATTCGCAAGTCCGCGAGCGGCGAGGAGCGGACGTCACAGGCACCCAGCATCGACAGCCGCTTCGCGCTGAAGCAGACTTCACGGTCAAACCCGCCCGCTCCTGTCGGCCCGGTTTGCCGGTACTGCATGACCGGACCGACCGCAGCGATATTGCATGCGGATCAATGACGTGCGCACGAGCGTGTGATGGCAGACTGTCCCTGCAATGCCGGACCGGCCGGTCCGCATGATCAGAAGTCGGACCTCACGAACTCACTCTCGGGGACGTCGCATGAAACACATCTCCTCAGCCACCCTCGCGGTCGCGCTGACAACAGCAGGTCTGGTCGGTTGCAATGATGCAAAGACCCCTCCCAACTCCGCCATCAATGGCAGCACCGTGACCGTTGATCTTGCCGCGATGCGTAAGGTCATCGAGGAGAACAACAATCGATTCACCAAAGCTCACGTGACCGGCGATGCTCCACTGATCGACAACATGTTCACACGGGACGCCAAGGTCCTTCCCCCTGAGTCACCACCAGTCATTGGCCGAACCGCCATTGCCAAACTAACCGCCGACTACATTGCGTTCGGAATCACGGAGTTTGCCGAAGAGACAACCGACTTCTACGGCAACGATGACCTGCTAGTCGACCAGGGCAACTACGTCATGGTCTACGGCAAGGAGAGGACCGTCGAAAAGGGAAAATACGTCAACGTTTGGAAGAAGGAAGACGGGAACTGGAAAATCTATTCGAACATCTGGAATACGAACGCGCCGGCAGCGCCTGCCAAGTGATCGGCGGCAGGCCATGTGCATGCCCTGACCTGAAACCAGCGAGTAGTGCCGGTCCATTCCGGCAGTGTCCGAAGATTGATGACTGCTTCGTAGCCCGAAGCGGTCGTTGACGTGGCTTGCTCGGGACGTCCGCTCCTCACCGTCAGCTGTCCTCTCGGTGATGCGCCTCGCGATGGCGCGCAGTGCGCGCCCTACGGCCGATCCTCGTCGTCAGAAGACTTGCATGCGAAGCACCTCGCAGTGGCGCGCAGTGCGCGCCTTACGACCGCTCCTCACCGTCAGCTGTCCTCTCGGTGATGCGCCTCGCGATGGCGCGCAGTGCGCGCCCTACGGCCGATCCTCGTCGTCAGCGGACTTGCATGCGAAGCGCCTCGCAATGGCGCGCAGTGCGCGCCCTACGGTCGCTCCTCGCCGTCAATGGATTTCGCATTCATATGCCGCGGTTCGGTGTGCGGCGCGAACCCTACCGCCCGCCCAACGCCCCGACAGCCTCCAGCGCTTCGACCCGCTGCCGCTCCGTGGGATCGGCGAAACGCTGCTCCCGCAGCTGCGCGATCGCGAGTTCGCGCTCGGCGTCGCTCTTTCCCTTCACCGGCAGCCGTTCGCGGGCGGCCTGGTAGTCCGCAATTCGGCGATCCCACTCGGCGCGCTGGCGGTCGAGTTCGGCGAGGCGCTGGGCGGCTTCCGCGCCCCACATGGCGGTGCGCTCGGCGTCGCGGGTGGCGGCATCGGCGTGGCTCTGGTCGAGATGTTCGGTCTGGGCGGCGGCGATCGATGCGCTGTTCGCCGCGTCGATGGCGGCGCGCTGCGATTCGGGCATCCGCGCGTCGAGATCGGCCAGCGCCGCGGCACGCTGTTCGGCGGTGAGCGTCTTGTCGTCGGCGATCGCGAGGCGCGCGACCGTGCGCTCGGCATGTTCCTCTTCCTCGCCGAAGTAGGCCTTGGCGGTCGCCTCGCCGAACACCGCGCGGCGCAGTTCCGCGAGGCGCGCCAGTCGGGTCACCAGGTCGCCGCCCTCGGGCAGCTGCGCTGCGCGCCGGAGATAGTCGACGTAGCGGTCGAACTGATCGAGTGCGACGTTCACCACTGCCGCCGGCAGCTGCGTCGCCAGATCCTCGGCGACGAGCATGCGGATGCCCGCGGCGTCGAGCTCGCCGGCCAGCGTGAGGAAATAATCGAACAACCGTCGCAAGTCGCGATCGACGACCAGCTGGCCGTCGGCCCCGACCCGGGCGCCGCCGTCGCGGGTGCTGCCGCGCAGCGAGCCCTCGGCGAGGACACGGTGGGCGTACGCGACGCGGTCGATCGAGACCTGACTCGCGCCACTTGCGGGCGCTGCGGCAGGGGCCACGGGACTTTCGGCCGGCATCGTCGGGGGCGCGACGCCGACCGAAGCCGGCGTGGTCGTTGCGGGCGCGGCTTGCGGTGCGACTGCCGGCTCGCCGCGGCGGGCCATCAGATAGCCCGCCAGGACGCCGATTCCCGCAATCAGCGCGACCGCGACGCCGCGAACAACGAGCGGTTGCGGTCGCGCCATCGTAAGGCTTACAGCCCGGCGGTCTTCAGCCGATTCGCGTGGGCGCGGATCACGCTGACCGGGTTGGAGGCGAACCAGCTCGTCAGACCGAACACCTGGTTGACCTCGTCGAGATGGTTCCAGCCGTAGTCGTCGCGCAGCACCACGCCAAGGTGGGAACTGCACTGGGCAACCAGGCCATCGTTGTTCTCCCAGCCGAAGAACAGGCTGCCCGCGCCGAGGAGCGGATCGCCGGCGTCGAGCACGTTGGTCAGCACCGAAGTGCCGCCCCAGGAGTAGTAGCGGATGCCATTCACGCTCGCCGCGCCCTGACCACAGTAGGTCGACGGCATGCCCTTCGGGAAGCGCGCATTGAAGTTGGCGGCGCCGCTGGAGGACAGCGAGGCCAGCGCACCGAGCGCGTATTGCGGATCGTCGTTGCCGGACAGTACGGCGATGAAGGTCGACAGCGCGTTGACGAAGCCGGCCACCAGGGTGCGCAGCGGCGAACCCGGCGGAAGCGCGGAATTGAGACCGTCGGCGACCTTGCTGCCGGTGTGCGGGCTGCCGACCGAGGTGATCGAGGCGACCAGGTCCGGGCGCACAGCGGCGACGTAGCGGATGGTCGGGCCACCGTGGCTGTGGCCGACCAGGTTGAACTTGGCGTAGCCGTAGATCGCCTTCAGGTTGTCGAGGTCACGGATCAGCTGCTCGCCGCGCACTTCGGAATAGTTGCTGGCGGAGACGCTGGCGACGAACACTTTGGCGCCACCGCTCTTCAGGTCGCCCGGCACGCCGTACCAGTAGTCGTAGATGCCGAGAATGGAGTCGAAGCCGAGCAGACCGTGCACCAGCACGATCGGGTACTTGGTCTGGGTATAGCCAGACTGGGCCTGTGCGTTGTTGCTGGACAGCAGCAGACCCGCCAGCAGGATGCAGGATGCCCCGAGTGCGCGTAGCAGTTTCCCGAACATGTGGTTTCTCCCCCAACGACCGCCGCCGCGGTCATGACCTTGGACAGTGATTTTCGCAAAAGGTTGCCGACACCACCCCTGGGCCGGCAGGTTCCACCTTAGTGACACTTTGGAAGAAAAGCAAACGGACGTTTTAATCGTCCGTACGGCAGTGCAGCAATTTGCTGCGAGTCTCGAAATTGCATATCCCGTCAATGCGAGCGCAGCGAAGCTGTCCAGCTTCTTTGCGTCTCTCCGCACAATAGCCAATGCAAGGGCAATGGATTGCTTCGCTGCGCTCGCAATGACGAGCGCTATCGGGACCCCGACCGCGGCCGCGGTCCATCACACCCCAGCCGCTGCCGTCGGCGGCCCATCACGCCCTGGCTGCAGCCGTCCGCGGCTCCGCCAACCGCCGCCACAGCCCAGCCAGCCCACGCCACAGCTTCGGCAGCAACCACACGAGTACCGTGAGGAAGACAGCGAGCGCGACGAGGAAGACCAGCGGGTGGCTGACCATCAGCCACATCGCGGTGAGCCAGACGCTGTCCTCGGCGATGCTGGTCGCCCAGTTGGAGAACGGCTCCGGGGAATGATTGACGGCCAGCCGCGCGCTGGCCTTCGCGAGATGGGTACCGGACGCCACCGCGCCACCGAGCAGCGCGCAGGCGAACTGGATCGCCGGACCCTGGTCCCCCGCCGCGCCCCAGGCAAGGAAGATGCCGGCGGGAACCCGGGCGAAGGTATGCACGCCGTCCCAGAAGGAGTCGAATCCCGGCGACTTGTCCGCGATGAAATCGCCGACCGCGAGGATCCCGGAGGTCCACAGCACCCAGTCGCTGGAGAGCACCGCGAGATCCGCGGGAAGGTGGATGTAGCCCAGACGCTCGAGCATCCCGGCGATGAAGATCGTCGCGTACAGACGCACTCCAGCGCCCCAGGCGAGCCCGCTCGCCAGCGCCAGGTTCTGCAGGAACTCCATGGACATCCTCCGGACGCGACGCGTCGTGTGACCTGATGCTGCTACGCCGTAGGTGAACCGCGGTTGACGAACTGGTCGTTCAGCACCTGGGCCACCGCGGCGGTGAGCTTCTTGCCGGTCGGGATGTGCAGGAATTCGTTCGGGCCGTGGGCATTCGACTTCGGTCCGAGCAGGCCGGTCACCATGAACTGGGCGGCCGGAAAACGCTCCTGCAGCATGCCCATGAACGGGATGGTGCCACCCTCTCCCATCGAGGCCGACTTCGGGCCGAAGTAGTTCTTCGACGCGGTGTCGATCGAATCCGCCAGCCACGGCACCAGCGACGGCGCCGCCCAGCCGGCCGAGGATTTCTCGATCTCGAACTCGACCTTCGCACCGTAGGGCGGATCGACCTCGAGCGCCTGCTTCAGTCGCTGCGAGGCGACGTTGGCGTCGAGCGTCGGCGGCAAGCGCACCGAAAGTTTCAGCGCCGTCTGCGGGCGCAGCACGTTGCCGGCGTCTTCCAGCGCCGGCAGGCCCTCGGCGCCGGTGACCGACAGCGTCGGCCGCCAGGTCTTGTTGAGCAGCAGCTCGGCGACATCGTCGTTCATCGGCCGGGTGCCGTTGGCGAACGGGAACTTGTCGTAGACGTCGCGACCAAGCACGCCCGCGACCTCGCGCGCCTGCGCGACGCGCTCGGCCGGAATGTCGACCGCCAGCAGGTCGGCGCGCAGGCGGCCGGTGGTCGAATCCTCGATGCGGTCGAGCAGGTTGCGGAGCACCCGGAACGACGACGGCACCACGCCGGAGGCGTCGCCGGAATGCACACCCTCGTTCAGCACCTTGACCCGGAGCGTGCCGCCGGCGAGGCCACGCAGCGAGGTGGTGAGCCACAGCTGCTCGTAGTTGCCGGCGCCGGAGTCGAGGCAGACGACGAGCTTCGGCTCTCCGATCCGGGCGGACAGGTAGTTGATGTAGAAAGGCAGGTCGTAGCTGCCGGATTCCTCGCAGCCCTCGATCAGCACCACGCAGCGCGAGTGCTCGAGGCCGCGCTCCTTCAGCGCCATGATCGCCGTCAGCGACGCGAACGCGGCATAGCCGTCGTCGGCGCCGCCGCGGCCGTAGAGCTTGTCGCCGGCAAGCACCGGCTTCCAGGCGCCGAGATCCACCGCCCAGCCGATCATCTCCGGCTGCTTGTCCATGTGGCCGTAGAGCAGCACCACGTCGTCGCCCTTGCCCGGGATGTCGATGAACAGCAGCGGCGTGCGCCCCGGCAGGTTGAAGCGCTCCACCGTCATCCCGCTGATCGGCTGGGCGCGCACCCAGGTCTCGATCAGGTCCATGGCTTCCTTCATGTAGCCGTGTTCGACCCAGTGCGAATCGAAGGCCGGCGACTTGTTCGGGATTTTGATGTAGTCGATCAGCTGCGGAATGATCTGCCGGTCCCACATCTCGGCGCAGAAGTCGTACAACTTGCTGGTGCTGTTCATGGCGTGCGGATCCGGCAACGGCGAACCGCCAGTGTACCGCCAGGGCAAGTCGCCCGGCCCGCCCGAAGGTCACGCCGCGGCGGACACCCCATGGGAAATTTCCTACGTCACGGCGCGGCGACTTCCTACGGGGCGTCGCGCCGGATCGCCATCGTCGCCGCCCGTCACGCGGCCTAGAGTGGACCCGACTGGCAGCGCGCCGCGGCCAGCCGCAACGAAGCTCCCGGCGCATCCCTTCCTGACAAGGACGTCCCCATGAATCTCCTGCAGTCGCTCCTGTTCGCCGCGCTCATCGCCGCCGGTTCGGTCCACGCCGCCGGCAAGCCCCACGGCACCCCGCCGGCGGTCAGCACCCCGGTCAACATCAATACGGCCGATGCCGCATCGATCGCCGCCGCGATGAAGGGCATCGGCCTCGCCAAGGCCGAGGCGATCGTCGCCTACCGCCAGACCCACGGCGCCTTCAAGTCGCTCGACCAGTTGGCCGAGGTGAAAGGCATCGGACTGAAGACCATCGACAAGAACCGCGACACGCTCACGGTCGGTGGCGGCGCCACCAGCAGCAAGTCGGCCGCCGCTCCCTCCGGCAGCAATTGAGCGGAGTCGCTCCACCGGAATCGCCGCCTGCCGGACGAACCGATCCTGCCCGGACCACTCCTCACCGGGGCACCACCCCGCATCGCTGGTTCGCTCATGGCGACCTCGATGCGTTCAGGACCGGGACGTGCGACGGAGCGTCGCCGCCGCGACCGGCGGGCCAAGGCCCCGCCGGTCGCGGCATCCTTCGTAATTCCTCCGGACACGCCGCAAATGCGAGCGCAGGGCGCGCCTCGACCAGCTGCGGGAGGCGCGCACGCCGCAATCCGCACTGCATGTCCGAGGGCACCGATCCAACGGGCCTGGAGATCCGTCTCGCAGGCGCAGTACTGGTGGCCGGCGGGTCCCAGAGTCTCGGCGGCAACGCACGCCATATTCTCGCGATCAACCCCGACACACATTTGCTTGCAGTCCCCCCGACGCGGCTAAGCGATCCTTCAGCCCGGACCTGTCGAACTGCGCGCATGCGATCCGACCCGAACCACGCCCCCGATTCCCCCCGGTCTCCACGCTCCCCGACACGCGCTCCCCGCGTCGCCCGACACCTGCTGGCGGCCACGCTGCTCGGCCTCGCCGCCGCACTGCTGCCACTTCTCCGCGCGCCCGCGGAGGCCGCATCGGCGGTCGCTCCGGTAGCGGGGAAGTCCAGGCCGGCCTCGCCGGCGAAACCGCGGATCGATCCGCACGCCGCCGTCCGGAACCCCGATGACCAGGCGACCGCCGTCTCCGGTTCCGGCGAATCGCCCACGACCGCAAGCCAGGACTGGGACGCCATCGTCAGCCCTCTCGGCCAGCTGTTTCCGGCGCTGATCCTTGCCACCCGCGACGCGACTCCGGGCGATCCGGACGACAGCCTGATCGGCGACAGCCGGGGCCTCGTCGGCGCCAGCGTCAGCGCGCGCCGCGACGGCGAGCAGGTCGACCTCACCGTCGACCTCGGCGACCTCGCGCCGCCGGTCAGCTTCCATGCCGAGCTCGACCACGCCGGCCGTCGCTACGAACTTCACCCGGCGGTGCACTGGAACGACGACGCACTGCGTCGCGCCGAGGAATCGAGCGAGCACCGCGCCCGCTTCGGCCTCGCGCGCGACGGCGGCCAAATGGAATGGAAGGAAGTCACCGTCACGCTCCGGCCGCTGCGCGAGGCGCCCTACTACCTCGTCGACGGCCACCAGCGCACGGCGTTGCACTGGGTGTTCGCCGCCTACGTCGACGAAGAGCATCCGCTGGTCGCGACCATCCTCGACGAAGCGAAGCGTGGTGGCATCGTCGGCAAGTTCGACGGCTATGCCAGCGGCGACCCGGCGCAGGTCTACCGCCAGGTGTTCGCGTTGTGGCGCACGCTGCAGCGGCGCGGAATCAAGTACTCGCCGCTGACCCGCAACCACGACGTCGCGGGCAAGGTCTATACCCAGTACGTCCGCTTCATCGACGAGAGCTGGAAGAACGGTGAGGCCAACTGCGTCGATGGCACCGTGCTGTTCGCGTCGCTGCTGCAGAAGATCGGCCTGCACCCGAGCCTCGTGCTGCTGCCCGGCCACATGCTGCTCGCCTTCGACCTCGACGCCGACGGCAACGATCGGGCCTACCTCGAGACCATCCGGATCGGCACCGCGAATCGCGGCCGCAAGGGCCGTGGCCTCGGCGGCCTCGACGCCGCCCTGGACGACGAGGTGCAGAAGAGCGCCTCCCTCGCCGGCTTCGAGGCCGCGATCGAGGAGGGCCTGCTCGAACACGCCAATGCGGTCAGCCAGCGAGCGCGCAGCGATGGCCAGTTCCAGATCATCCCCATCGCCGCCGCTCGGGAGCGGGGAATTCGGCCCATCGGCATTTCCGGGCGCGGTGCGCCCGCAACTCCGCAGTTCGGGGGTGGGGCTCAGGTGCTGCAGGGGCGCGGAACAAGCGGAAACTCACATCGTTAGTACTTCGGATCGAAAGGCGAAGTGCGCGTCGGCCGGCTGCGGCTCCCGGGCGGAGGCCGCGCAAGAGCCAGCCTCTAACGACCAGGACGGGCCGTCGGAATCGCCAATCGCACGCACTGTGGCGGACCTCGTCGGTGTCCCGGTCTCGCGCGTCGACGTGAGGCTGCCGAGTCAACGTCGCGAGCGCTAGCATGGCGGCCATGGATGTCCAATCCGGCAACGCCCGCTCCGAAATCGTGAAGTTCCTGAGCTTCGTGCTCGGCGCCATGTTTCTTGCCGGAGCGCCGCTGCTGGCCTATCTCGACTACTCGACGAATCGGCCGCTCGCCGCGACGATCGCGATGACCATCGCCATAGCCTGGAACGGCTGGATGTTCCTGTCCCATGCCCTCGGCTGGCACTCGCCTCTGCGCCGCAGGCCTGCCGTGGCGACGGAGACCGGAACGGATCACGACGCCAAGTCTTGAGCGGCGGGCCGACGGGAGCCCACCGCGAAGCTCGCGACGCTGACGAACTGCACTCGCGGCCGGCTACGGACGTCGGCGTCCCAAATTCCCCTCGTCCATGGGTGTCCCGAAATCCTCGTCCCGAAATCCTCGTCGAGCAATTGCCGGGCTCGACGAACGGAAATGCAGTGATTCTGCAACGCTTGCCTCTCCAGCAGGATGAAGGCACCACGATTCCTCACGCCACTGCTTCATGATTCGCCTCTGAAACCCTGTCGCCCAACGGAGTCGTGCGTGCAGCTTTTCGTGGGTGTCGATGTCCTGCCTTTCTGCCGACACGCGCCTCGCCGCGGCACTCGGAGTCTGTTTTGTCGTCACCGAAAGGAACGTCGACCATGGCCGATCGTCCAACTTGCGAAAACCTTGTTCTGAGGCACATCGGAAACCGCACGAGCGACTGGCGACTGGAAGCATCCGATCTCTCCCACCTCAGACGCGCGATGGGTGAGGATCTCCTGGTGGCGTTCGTCCGATGCTTCGTCCACTCGGACCGCCTGACGAGCCTCGCTCACTTCGGGGCGCTGAACGGCAAGGCCGAAGTGCCCGAACCTGCCGTTTCGAGAAACTATTTCACCTGCATGTGGCTGAGCATCGGGATCCTCAAGGAATTCGCGACCGCCCTGCAGTCGCTGCGGTCCGAACTCGCGAAGCAGCAGCTGTTGCACCTCGACCCGACGGCTCTTGAACGCATTCGCGATGCGGAGGAGCGCTGGCAGAAGGGCCTGGCGGCGAAAGAGGTCCGCAATACCCAGGCGTTTCACGTCGACAGCGACGTGATCCGACGCGGCCTGGCTCGTCTGGAACAAGGCAGCGCACCCGCGATCCTCGTTGAGGGCCGTGGTACCTCGGACTACCAGTCGCGTCTGACGATCGCGGCGCAATGCCTGGTCTCGGGCTCGGAAGCCGACAGTGAGCTGCTACGTCGGACGGTGCAATCGGCGTACGATGACACAAAGGTCTATCTGGCAGTCGATGATCTGTTCGTCGCCACCCTGAAGCATGTGGGCGCGATCGTCATCGAGGAGGAATGGACGCCGAGGCCGGAAGCGCCCCCTCCGGAGTAGTCTGCACCGGGCGACCCGGGTCTGGCCGACCGGAATACCGCATTCGCGAATTGGGCGGCTCAGCACGCGACGTCGCCCTTCGGTCGGTTGTCGACGGTCACCGTCCGCTCGCGAGGCCATTCGTCATCTTTCGGCGTGCAAGGAACATTCGGCAGCATCGCGCTCGACTTCCCGGAGCACCGACGGCTCCGTGTCATCGGCGCCGGGCCGCTCGGGGCGGAACCGCGGAAGACACCGCAGCCGGCAACGACCGTCCCGGCACCGCGCTCCCGTCAGCCGACGCCCGGGTGCTCCACGAGATCTTCCGTCGCGCCATCGATTCCGAAGCGCAGGCGCGCGAGGATGCGGCGCGGAAACGCGACGGCGAGTGGCCAGGCCACGCGATGGATCGCGGCGGCATCGATGCCGTCGAACATCACGCAGACCTCGTCGCCGATCCTGCTCGCCATGGGCGGACGGTGGATCAGCCCCTGGTCGCGGAGCAGCGGCGTGATCGAGTTGATCAGCGCCTGCCAGTCGGACGACGTTCCGGAAGGCGCCGCCGGCGTGGACAAGGTATAGCGCTGCGGACATCCGGCCATCGCCGGGGGATGGTTGCGCTGCCACAGCAGGTTGAGGACGAGGGCCTCGTAGTGCAGCGACGACCCCTGGTACCAGGGCGCGTTCATCAGGCTCTCGAACCATCGCCCGGGCGGCCGCTGATAGCCCTCGAATCGCGCGGCCTGCGCCGTCGCCAGATCGTCGAGATAGGGACCGATCCCGAGTGCCGCGATCGCGCCGTCGTTGCGCGCGACCACGTCCAGCAGATGGGCCCACAACGCGTCGTTGTCCATCGCGCGCTGCTCCGCGTGCGGAATCCGGCCGTCGTTCGGCAGCCGGGCGGCACGTTGCTCGCCGTCCGCGCGTCGCGCGTCGCGAGCGGCCCACTCCGGCGGGGTCTCGCCACGGCACCACTGGCGGAACTCCGCTTCGCTGCAGTCGAAATGCTCGCGATACTGGGCCATGAAGGTCGCGAAATCGGGGTCGTAGTCGACGCGGCCGCGCATCAGCTGCGGATCCTCCGCCTCGTACCCCGCTCCGTCGAAACGCCGCAGCAACCCGTGGATGGCGGCGTAGACAGCGCGGGGCTCGCTGCCCATCGACAGGCCGAGCCGGATCGTGCGCGCGTCGACGTGCACCTCGCCGAGCTCCGCACTGCGGGCAACGAAGCCGTCCTCGTCGCCGTCGATCACGACTTCCGGCTCATGCCGGCGCAGGACGTCAGCCGCCGCGGCGACGCGATCCGGCACCGCCGCCGCGCCACTCCTGCCGGCACGGGTGCGTGGCAGCTTCAGTCGGAAGTCGTAGGACATGAGCAGCAGCGTCGTGGTCGAGGGGCGTAGAGAATATCCAGTCCGCGGGGACAGCCGGAACCGCCGACCGCCGGAGGAGAACGCCCGCCTGGCGCCCGCGGCGGTAACGTCACCCGATGGCAGCGGAGCACGACGAGCAGCGCCGCGTCACAGCGGCGGAATCGAGATCTGGAAGATCGCCCCGCCCAGTTCCGGCGAGCGCTCGACGGTGAGCATGCCGCGGTAGTTCTCGACGATGTCGGAGACGATGGCGAGGCCGATGCCGTGGCCGGCGACGCGTTCG
>JBGAPI010000004.1:132500-157705 GCA_044221335.1 Ahniellaceae bacterium | reverse complement strand
TGATGCAGGGACTCGACGTCGCCGATGCGACGTGGCGGCACGAGGCCTGGCAGTTCCGGTTCCACTGGGTGCTGACGCTGATGTTCGTGGCCATCGCCACCAACTATTTCCGGGTCTACCGTCGCGTCCGGGTCGAGCGGGCGGGGATCGACGACGGTCGCGTCTTCATCCCGGTGTCCGATCTTTTGGGCCCACCGGAACGCCGCACGACGCGCTTCGGGGGCGACGTACTGCGCATTCCGGTCCGCAGCGGCGTGGATCGGCCGGTGCGGAGTCTCGGCGGGACTGCGAGCATTCCGCTCGATGCCTATGCGCCGGACGATCGCCCGCGCATCGTCGTCGCCGTCGCCGACTTGTTCGCGGCGCGGCAGGTAGGCGATGTCGACTTCTCTCCCGAGGCCATGGCGCTCGAAGCCACTCGGCACGATTATCTCGCGCAGCGAGTCGTACCTCAGACCTTTCCGGTCTCACTGCCGGCGGTCGCTCGAATCCTGGCCGTCTACGCCGTTCTGATCGTGCTGGCCACGCTGCTGGCGCGGTCCATTCCGGTCTTCCAAGGCATGGATCCGGCGCTGATGTGGGCGAAGGTGGCCGGTGACCTCTGGTTCGCTCCGGTCCTGTTGGCGATCTACGCCGTGCTGCGCCTCCGCGCGATCCGTCTCGAGCCGACGATGCTCATCGCCAGCGGCGGCAGATTCCACCTGGCCGGCATCGCCGGGCCGGTCGAGTTGCGACCGGGCCGATGGTGGCGCGAGGCCCGCATCGACTTCGACTACGACTATCACGTCCACGGCGTCGGCGACCTCCATGGGCGGCGCATGGCTCGACGCCGGTACAGCGTCGCCGTCGGACAACTCGCGCCGGCGGACCGGATCGCGCTGCGCGACCAACTGGCGGCGATCGCTGGCGGACAATGCGACGATGCTTGAGATCGAACGTCGAGTCCTGGCGACTCCCGCGTGCACCTCTCGGTGGCCCGGAAATCCCGCAACGGGCACGAACTCCGGCTGGACGTGATCCCGTTCTACCGGCCGATCCGAGTAGGGAGGATGGGTGCGGTCGACATCGAGTCGACGCGCTCCGGTGCGCCGGAGTCCGTCGGCCTCGGTCGTTCTCCGCGCCGGTACACGACTACCTACAGGACTTCGAACAATGACGCGTGAGACCGAACGCCGCTTCGCCAGCACCCGGCCAGAGCAGTCCAAGGCCGCGGAGCGCGCGATCGCCGAGTTTCTGCTGACGAAGGCGCCGCTCCTGTACATCCTGATGAAGGCCTGCAAGGTCAACGGCTTGTCCGAGGTTCCCGCGTGGGCGATGCTGGGAGCGCTGGCCTGGCTTCTCGCGGTCATCCGCGATCGCACCGGCGACATCGTCCTCCGGGCCGATGAACTGGTCGACCCGCGGGACACGAATCGCCATCCCTTCGGCCGGATGACCTCGCCTCCGGAGCTGTCGGCACGGTGCTGTTCGGCAAGGACACGCGACGCACCGCGATCCAGGTCGGTCAGCTTCCCGAGGCGACCCGCCAGGAACTGCTCGCCTACCTGACAGAAGCCTTCGAACGCCGGAAGCTCGGGGTTCCCGAGGAATCGTCGATGGCGACGACGCAGGAGCTACCGACCTCCGAATCCTGAATGAGGAGTGGCCTCGCCGTCTCCAACAGGCGCCGCTCGTCACTCGCGGAAATCGCGCCGCAGGCGCGAATTCCGAGTCGCCGCCAACGTCAGCAACGCTGAGAACAACCGACGTTCTCGAACTGCAGCGTCGTGTGCTTGATCCGGAACCTCTCCGCGATCATCACCTGGCACTCCGTCAGCAGCTCGTCGGTGTCGCGCCGACCCTCGTGCTCGAGATGCGCCGTCAGCGCCGCGACCGTGGTCGACAGCGGCCAGACGTGAAGATCGTGCACCGCCTTGACGCTGTCGATGGTTTCCAGTGCGGCGCGAATCTGGTCGAGGTCGAGGCCCCGGGGAACGGCGTCGAGGGCGAGGTCCAGCGACTCGCGCAGCAGCCCCCAGCTCGACACCACGATGAAGGCGGCGATCACCAGGCCCATCGCCGGATCGAGCCAGTCGAGGCCGGTGTAGGAGATGATGATGCCGGTGACGACGACGGCGAGCGAGATCGCGGCGTCGGCGGCCATGTGCAGGAAGGCGCCGCGGGCGTTGACATCGTGCTTCTGGCCGCGCCAGAACAGCGCGGCGCTGCCGGCGTTGACCAGCACGCCGACCAGCGCCGTGATCGTCACCCACTTGCCTTCGACGTGGTGCACTTCGCCGAAGCGATGCACGCTCTCCCAGGCCAGCGCGCCGCAGGCGACCAGCAGCAGTACGGCATTGGTCAGGCTGGCAAGGATGGTCGAGCGCGCCATCCCATAGGTGTGCTTCTGGGTCGGCCGCCGCGTCGCGATCCGGGTGGCGGCCCAGGCGAGCACCAGTCCGAGGACGTCCGAAAGGTTGTGGCCGGCGTCGGCGACCAGCGACATCGAGCCGATCGTGAGCCCGACCGCCGCCTCGGCGGCCACCAGGATCAGGTTCAGCCCGGTGCTCCACCTGAACGCGGTCAGGGTGGCGACGCCGGCGTGGGCGTGGTCGTCGTGCGGATCGGGGCCGTCGTGGGCATGCGCGCCATGCCCGTGGTGGTGATGGCCGTGGCCGTGGTGATGGTGGTGGGACATCCGGGCATTGTCGCAGAGGCGCGGTCGGGTCGGCACCGCGGGAGGGGGACGACGGGATAGGGCACAGGGCCCCGCCGGACATCGCGGCCGTTGTGGGACGGGGCTTCAGCCCCGATGGCGACTCGTCTCAACAGAGCTTCTGTTGCTGGAGCCGCTCCTTCGCGACGATGAGCCGCCTCGCCATCGGGGCTGAAGCCCCGTCCAACAACAGCCTGCCAGCCGATGCGGGGGCTCCGTTGACTCGCGCCCCGGGCCATCCGGCCCTTGCGCTTTCTCCCAAGCCCCCGATCGCCTAGAATTCCGCGGCTTTTTTGCCCGGTGCCCCGCCGGGGTCGTTCATATCAGGAGAATCCCATGTTGGTTACCTACGGACTGTGGATCGCGCTGGCTTGCGCGGTCGTCGCAGTGATTTACGGCTTGTGGTCGCGCGCCTGGATCCTTGCCCAGCCGGCCGGCAACGAGCGCATGCAGGAGATCGCCGCAGCGATCCAGGCGGGCGCCAAGGCCTACCTCAACCGCCAGTACACCACCATCGCCATCGTCGGCGTGCCGCTCGGGGTGCTGATCGGCTTCGCGCTCGACTGGCACACGGCGATCGGCTTCGCCATCGGCGCGGTGCTGTCCGGCGTCGCAGGCTTCATCGGCATGAACATTTCGGTGCGCGCCAACGTGCGCACCGCCGAGGCGGCGCGCAAGGGCATCGGTGCGGCGATGGACGTCGCGTTCCGCGGCGGCGCGATCACCGGCATGCTGGTCGTCGGCCTGGGCCTGATCGGCGTTGCCGGCTACTACATGGTGCTGCAGAAGATGGTCGGCGACGAGGACAAGGTGCTGCACGCCCTGGTCGGCCTCGCCTTCGGCTCCTCGCTGATCTCGATCTTCGCCCGCCTCGGCGGCGGCATCTTCACCAAGGGCGCCGATGTCGGCGCCGACCTGGTCGGCAAGGTCGAGGCCGGCATCCCCGAGGATGACCCGCGCAACCCGGCGGTGATCGCCGACAACGTGGGCGACAACGTGGGCGACTGCGCCGGCATGGCCGCCGACCTGTTCGAGACCTACGCGGTCACCATCATCGCCACCATGCTGCTCGGCCACCTCGTCGCCGGCCAGATGGGCGCCAACGCCGTGCTGTTCCCGCTGGTGCTGGGCGGCGTGTCGATCATCGCCTCGATCATCGGCACCTTCTTCGTCAAGGTGAAGGCCGGCGGCTCGATCATGGGCGCGATGTACAAGGGCGTGTTCGTGTCGGCCGTCCTGGCCGCGATCGCGTTCTACCCGATCTGCCAGCAGATGATGGCCGAGCACGCGATGGCGCTGTTCGAGTGCGCGTTCATCGGCCTCGCGCTGACCGGCATCATCGTCTGGATCACCGAGTACTACACCGGCACCCAGTACCACCCGGTGCAGCACATCGCCAAGGCCTCGACCACCGGCCACGGCACCAACATCATCGCCGGCCTCGGCGTGTCGATGAAGTCGACCGCGGCCCCGGTGATCGTGGTCTGCGCCGCGATCCTCGGCTGCTACGAGCTGGCCGGCCTGTACGGCATCGCCACCGCCGCCACCGCCATGCTGTCGATGGCCGGCATGATCGTCGCGCTCGACGCCTACGGCCCGATCACCGACAACGGCGGCGGCATCGCCGAGATGGCGGAGCTGCCGAAGGAAGTGCGCGCCGTCACCGATCCGCTCGACGCGGTCGGCAACACCACCAAGGCGGTGACCAAGGGCTACGCCATCGGTTCGGCCGCGCTGGCCGCGCTGGTGCTGTTCGCCGATTACACCCACAACCTGGCGGTCGCCCACCCGGGCAAGACCTACGCCTTCGACCTGTCCGACCACAAGGTCATCATCGGCCTGTTGATCGGCGGCATGATCCCGTACCTGTTCGGCGCGATGGCGATGGAAGCCGTCGGCCGCGCCGCCGGCTCGGTGGTGGTCGAAGTCCGTCGCCAGTTCAAGGAGATCAAGGGCATCATGCAGGGCACCGCCAAGCCGGACTACTCCAAGGCGGTGGACATGCTGACCAAGGCCGCGATCAAGGAAATGATCGCGCCGTCGCTGCTGCCGGTCGCGGTTCCGGTGCTGGTCGGCGTCACCCTCGGTGCCCAGGCCCTCGGCGGCCTGCTGATCGGCACCATCGTCACCGGCCTGTTCGTCGCGATCTCGATGACGACCGGCGGCGGCGCCTGGGACAACGCCAAGAAGTACATCGAAGACGGCCACCACGGCGGCAAGGGCTCCGAGGCGCACAAGGCCTCGGTGACCGGCGACACCGTCGGCGACCCGTACAAGGACACCGCCGGCCCGGCGGTCAATCCGCTGATCAAGATCATCAACATCGTGGCGCTGCTGCTGGTGCCGCTGCTGGGATGAGATCCTGATCCGCACCACCGCCCGGCGCCGCGACGGTTCCGGGTGGCGATGCCTCCGCGTGACGACAAAGCCCGGCGCTAGCCGGGCTTTGTCGTTTGTAATGACTTGTGACGCATTTGCCCGTACTTTATCGCGTTTACCCTAGCCCTCTTCACCGACCCCCGAGGAATCCCATGCGTCTCGCATCCTGCCTGCTGCTTCTGGGCATCGGCGTCCAATCCGCGTTCGCGGCCGCTCCGGCCGCCGATCGCTGGGAGCTGCCGATCACCCGGAAGACCTTTCCGAACGGACTGACCGTGGTGGTCTCCGAGGACCACAGCTCGCCGACCTTCGGCCTGTCGGTCGTCTACCACGTCGGCATGCGTCTCGAGCCCGAGAACCGCACCGGCTTCGCGCACCTGTTCGAGCACCTGATGTTCGAGGGCACGCCGGTCGCGCCGAAGGGCACCTTCGACCGCGTCATCCAGGGCGGTGGCGGCATCAACAACGGCTCCACCCGGGCGGACTACACCAACTACATCGAATCCGCGCCGATCTCCGCGCTGGAACCGATCCTGTGGCTGGAAGCCGACCGGATGAAGACGCTCGACTTCTCCGCCAAGAACCTGAAGAACCAGCAGGAAGTGGTGAAGGAGGAGATCCGGGTCAACGTCACCAACAAGCCCTATGGCCTGTTCTTCTGGACCGACCTCAACGCGCTCGCCTACACCAAGTGGGCGAACAAGCACGACGGCTACGGTTCGTTCGCCGACCTCGACAACGCCAACCTCGATGACGTCGCGGCCTTCCACAAGAGCTTCTACGGCCCGAACAACGCGGTGATCGGCATCGCCGGCGACGTCAAGGCCGACGAGGTCTTCAAGCTGATCGAGAAGTACTTCGGCGGCCTGCCGGCGCGTCCGACGCCGCCGCGCGCCGACACCAGCGAGCCGCTGAACACGACCGGCCATCGCGCCAGCCAGGACGATCCGCTGGCCCGGGTGCCGGCGCTCGCCGTCGGCTGGAAGATGCCGGAGCGCGGCGACAAGGACCAGGCGGCGGCCGAGGTGCTGTCGCACATCCTCGCCGGCGGCGATGCCTCGCGTCTCTACCTCGGCCTGGTCAAGGGTCGCGAGCTGCTGCTCAATACCAGCGGCGGCCTCAACTTCCCGCTGGGCCACGCCTGGGACTACGACGGCCGCACGATGTACACGCTGTTCGCGCTGTACAAGCCGAACGCCGATGCCGACAAGGTGCTGGCCGCGATCAACGAGGAGATCGCGAAGATCGTGAAGGACGGCGTGACCGCCGAGGAACTTGCGCGCACCAAGACCGGGCTGCTGTCGGACTACTACTCCGGCCTGCAGTCCTTCATCGACCGCGCCGACGAGATCGCGAAGGCGCAGACGATCTGGGGGGATGCCGCCGTCGTCAACAAGGTGCCGGGCTGGATCGCCGAGGTCAGCTCGGCCGACGTGCAGCGGGTCGCCGCGAAGTACCTGGTCGATGCGAACCGCAGCGTGATCGACCGCAAGCCGGCGGCGAAGCCGGCCACCGATGCCAAGGCCCATTGAGGAGCACGCCATGACGATCAAGCATTCGATGCTCCTGCTGGCCCTGTCCGTCCTCGCCGTGCCGGCGCTGGCGAAGGAAGAAGCGCCGCTGCCGAAGGAACTTCCGCCCTATGCGACCGACAAGCCGCTGCCGGTGCCGGAGATCCGCCAGGAGACCCTGGGGAACGGCCTCAAGGTGTGGCTGGTGAAGCGCACCGGCTTTCCGAAGATCAACGTGAGCCTCGTGGTCCGCGGCGGCAATGCCGCCGATAGCGCCGCCGCCCGCGGCACCACCGGCATGATGGCCGGCCTTCTGAACGAGGGAACCAGCAGCCACAGCTCGCGCCAGCTGGCCGAGGCGCTGCAGGCGATCGGCGGCGAAGTCGGCGGCAGCGCCGGCGACGACGGCGTGTTCGTGACCGGCGAGTCGCTGGGCAGCCACGCGGCGACGCTGATCGCGCTCGGTGCCGAGGTCGCGCTGCATCCGACCTTCCCGAAGGAGGAGGTCGAGCTGGCCAAGGAGAATGCGCTGCAGGGCCTGCAGGCACAGGAAGCGCAGCCGGCCTTCCACGCGCGGCGCGCGTTCCTCGACGCGACGATGGGCAGCCATCCCTACGCGTTCGCGACGATGACCGCCGAGGCCATCAAGGCGATCACGCCGGAATCGCTGGCGGCCGCCCATGCGGCGCGCTTCCGTCCCGACCAGGCCCTGCTGGTGATCGGCGGCGACTTCGATCAGGCCGCCATCCTTGCCGAGGTGAAGAAAGCCTACGGCGACTGGAAGGCGGCGGGCACCGCGCTGCCGGCGACCCCGGCGGCGCCGGCGACCGCGAAAGCGCAGCTGATCAAGATCGACCGTCCGGGCAGCGTTCAGACGACGCTCCGGATCGGCCGCCCGGCAGTCCCGGCGACCAGCGAGGATGCGATTCCGCTGACGGTGGCGACCCTGATCCTCGGCGGCGGCTTCCACAGCCGCATCACCAGCAACATCCGCGAGGACAAGGGCTACACCTACAGTCCCGGCCTCCGGGTGACCCGCCAGCAGGCGGGCGGCGTGCTGGCCTTCGCCGGCGACGTGCGCTCCGAGGTCACCGGCGCCAGCATCAACGAGGTCCTGTACGAATTCGACCGCATGGGCACCACCGACATCAGCGCCGAGGAACTGACCGGTGCCAAGCGCTTCGCGTCCGGCACCTACCAGTTCTCCAATCAGATCCAGAGCGCCGTGGTGGGCAGTCTCGCGGCCAACTGGCTGGTCGGTCTGCCGCCGGAATACCTCGGGACCTACGTCGGCAAGATCAACCAGGTCACGACCGAGCAGGTGCGAGCGATGTCGCGCAAGTACTACGCGGCGAAGGACCAGACCGTGGTGGCGGTCGGCGACCTGTCGAAGATCGACGCCGACCTCGCGCAGTTCGGCGATTTCGCCAAGCAGTAGGGCGGGACCCCGCCCTGCTGTTCTGGCGGTACTCGAATAGCGAGCGGCCCAGGTGCTGCTCCACGGCAAGGCGCGCATCGCGCGCCAAGCCTCAGCGTCGGGCGACGGCGGCCAGTGGCCGCCCTACGAAAGAAGCCGCGCAAGCGCCGCTCCGCGGTAGGGCGCGCAATGCGCGCCATCGCCTCAGCGTCGGGCGATGGCGGCCAGTGGCCGCCCTACGAAAGAAGCAGCGCAAGCGCCGCTCCGCGGTAGGGCGCGCAATGCGCGCCATCGCCTCAGCGCCGGGCGACGGCGGCCAGTGGCCGCCCTACGAAAGAAGCGGCGCAAGCGCCGCTCTACACCGACTCGAAGCGGTTCGCATCGACGTTCTTGCGGACTCGCTCCGGTTGCCAGATGCGGCCGTTCATGGCGATGTAGATGCCGTCCGGCAACGACTGCACTGCGCCGACCGCCGTGCCGATGTTGAACACCGCGTCCGAGCCCTGGAAGCGCGCCGGATTGAGCGCTCCGGTCAGGACCACGACCTTGCCTTCGAGCCCGGCCAGCGTGCGCGCGGTATTGACCATGGTGTCGGTGCCGTGGGTCACCAGCACGTGCCGCCCGGGCTGCGCCGCGATGGTGCGGCGGATCAGCTCCCGGTCGTCGTCGGTCAGGTGCAGGCTGTCCTTCCGCATCAGCGCGATCACGTCGAAACGAAACGCGACGCCGAGCGCCTCCAGGATGTCGCCGATCTGCGGCGCGCCGATCTGGAAGGTCGACTTGTCGTCGAAGTAGATCTTGTCGATGGTGCCGCCGGTGGTGACTACGGTGAGGTGGTCCATGGCTTTCCGTGGTTGTACGAGATTCTTTCGGGTGATTCTGATTGGCGAGGCGGTTCGGTGCCAATGATGATTTCTCGGGCCGAGGGGTGAAGCATCCCGGCCACTTGACTCTACGATGCTTGAACGCGAAGGCGCTGGGTTGCTTCGTCGGAGCTGCACTCGTCCTCGCAATGACGGGCTCCTTCTCAGCCCTCAGCCCTCAGGCATAGATGTCCGACGCCAGCACCCGCGCCTCCATCCCCGAGGGATCGACCAGCCGGTTCACCCCGAGGCGCGCATAGCGGCAGGCGGCAGCCACCGGGCGCGGGTCGTGCTCCGCGCGCGAGGACCAGTCGGCGTGGCGGGCGAGCAGGGCGAGCGCGAGGGTGCGACCGAGCGTCAACGCCAGGCCGCGTGCGCCGGCGGCCATTGCCTCGCGCGACTTCGAGTGCGCGACCATCCATTCGGCAGTGCGGGTGGCCGTCTCGCGAACCAGCTTCACGGCCGGCTCCAGCTCCGGCGTGCTGACCTGCGCGGTCAGTGCCCGCAAGGCGACCAGCCAGGGCTGCAGGCCGCCGATCTGGGTCAGCACGCGGAGCAGGTCCAGCGCCAGCACGTTGGTGGTGCCCTCCCAGATCGGAAACACCTGGGCGTCGCGCAGCAGCGTCGGGATGCCGGTGTCTTCCACGTAGCCGGCGCCGCCGAAGGCCTCGCAGACCTCGGAGAGGCCGGCGACCGAGACCTTTGCGGTGGTCAGCTTCACGACCGGCGTCAGCAGCCGGAGCAGGTGGTTCGTGGTGTCGTCGGCATTGCCGGTCTCGGACTTGCCGAGCAGCTCGACCGCGTAGAAGGTGAGGTGGAACGCGGCCTCGAGCTCGGCCTGCAGGTCGGCGAGGGTTTCCTGGTGCAGCACGTGGTCCGACAGTGGCATCCCGAACACCACGCGACGGGTGGCGTAGCTGCGTGCCAGCGCCAGGCCGCGACGGAACAGCGAGATCGCGGCGACCGCATTCCAGGTGCGGGTCACGTTCAACATCGGCGCGATCGCGCGCACGCCGTGGCGGGCCTCGCCGACCAGTTCCGCCGGCGTGCCGTTGAGCCGGATCTCGGCGGTCGGCAGCTTGCGGGTGCCGAGCTTGTCCTTCAGCCGGTCGACCTCGATGTTGCGGTAGCGGCCGTCGCTCTTCTTCGGCTCGAGGTAGAACAGCGCGAGGTTGTCGGCGCCACCGCCGAAGCCCTCCGGCCGCGCGAGCGTCAGCGCGGCGTCGGCGACCACCGCCGAGGTGAACCACTTGCGTCCGGACAACCGCCAGCGGCCGTTCTCGTCCTGCCGTGCCACGGTCTCGGTGCCGCCGACGTCGGAGCCGCCGGTGGTCTCGGTCATCCACTGTCCGGAGGTCCAGAACTGCGCAGGATCGCGCGAGAGGAAGTGCGGCAGCGCGCGATCGATCAGGCGCTTGTTGCCGGATTCGATCAGCGCGCGTGCGGCGCCGTCGGTCATCGCCAGCGGACAGGCGTAGAACTCCGACGCCGCAGCGAACAGATAGACCCGGGCGAACTGGTGCAGGCGGGCGTGGGCGCCGAACTCGCGGTCGTAACCGTGCGCGATCAGTCCGTGCTCGGCGGCGATTCGCGGTCCCTGCTGCCAGAACGCGGTGAGGTCGACGCGGTCGATGCGATTGCCGAAGGCGTCGAAGTGGGTGAGGCTGGGCGTGGCCGCGTGGTCGCGCAGTTGCGCTTCCCACCACGCGCCCGCCACCAGACCGCCGAAATCGGTCAGTCCCGGCTCGATCTGCTCCAGCAGGTTGTGCGGCATGACCCGACGGAGCAGCGAGCGCAGCAGTCGGTCGTCAAGGTACTGGTTGTCCAATACCGGGGCTTGCTGGGTGAAGGCCATCGTGCGCTCCATGCGATGGCGCATTGTAAGGGCCGTCGACAGGGCTGGGGTTCCGGCTCGGGGCTCAGGAAAGGCAAGGCGGCGCAAGTTCGCTCTCCTGACCCCAGATCCAGCAGTTGCCGCCAAGCCGACCGGTCCGCATCGGCGACTCATTCCGCGACGAACCAGTCCGGCAGCCGCCGCTCCGCCGCGATGTCCGCCGCGACTGCTCCGAGGCAGCGTGAGAGCAGGTTGCCGGTGCCGTTGTAGGCGCCGAGCGCGATCACTCCGGACGGCAGGCGGCGACACAGCGGCAGCAGCTCGTCGTGGTAGGCGACGTTTGCCGCCCAGCGCCGCACGACGGCGGCCGGATCGACGCCGAGGCGGTCGCGCAGCAGTTCGTCGAGCGCGGCCTGCACCCGGTCGCTGGTCTCGGCGACGTGCGTCCACTCCTCCTCGCCGCCACGGTCGCGGGCACCGCCGAGCGCGATCGAGCGGTCGGGCAACTGCTGCCAGTAGTCGTAGCCGTGACGGCAGTAGACCGGGCGCGGCAGCTCGACCTGCGGCTGCGGCGAGGTGGCGAGCATCTGCAGTCGCGCGGTGCGCACCCAGGGCGAGAGCTCCGGAAGCAGGCGCTCGAGGCCGCCGTCGACCGCGACGATCACCTGGCCCGCGCGCACGCTTCCCTGTCCGGTGTGCACTCGATCCGGCTCCACCTTCAGGACCGGCGACCTGCCGAACAGCGCGACGCCGCGACCCCGAAGCTCGGCGGCCTCCGCCTGACACAGCGCGTAGGGCTGAAAGGCCGCATCGGACGGGAACAGCAGGCCGCGACCCTCCGCGCCCACGTAGGGGTTGACCGGCAGCTCGTCGGCCCACATCGCTTCGAGCTGGCTGGCGCAGTCCTCGAACTCGATCTCGTCGTCGGCGATCCGGAGGGAGCCGACACGCCGCGCCAGCGCGGGCCAGGCGGCGACGAGACGATCGCATTCCGCCAGGGTACGGCGGTACCAGGCCGCGGCGCGCGAATTGCCGAGCGTGCGGACGGCGTCGTGGTGGAAGCTGGCCAGGCCGGCAAGCAGGAAGCCGCCGTTGCGCCCGCCGGCGCCGGCCCCGGGCTCGCCCGCGTCCAGTCCGACCAGGCGCCAGCTCCTTGGTGCGAGCGCCCGCAGCGCCGCCAGGCCGCCGCCGCCCAGTCCGATCACCACGACGTCGGCGGTCAGGTCCTGCGTCAGCGCGGGCAGGGCCGGGGCCGGCGTGTCATTCCAGGCGGTGTCGGCCATCGCAGCCCCCCGCGACGCTCATCCGACCGCCGACTGCGAGGTCTGCCAGCGGGCGCCGTCGAACAGTTCCAGCGGCGTGAAGCGGGCCTTGTAGTCCATCTTCGAATGGCCGCGGATCCAGTAGCCGAGGTAGAGATGCGGCAGTCCTTCGCGATGGGCGAGCTCGATCTGCTTCAGGATGCAGTAGGTCCCGAGGCCGCGGCTCGCGAGCTCAGGGTCGAAGAAGGTGTAGACCGCCGACAGTCCGGACGGCGTGCGGTCGGTGACGGCGACCGCGATCAGCCGGCCGTCGAGTCGCAGGGTCAGGAACCGGGTGTCGGACCACGGCGAAAGCAGGAACCAGCGGAAATCGTCCTCGCCGGCATCGTCCATGCCGCCGTTGCGATGGCGGGACTCGAGATAGCGCCGGTACAGCGCGAACGCCTCGGCGCTGAAGTCGGCACGCTCGACCGCGACCTCGAGGTCGGCGTTGGCGCGCGCGCAGCGGCGCTGGGACCGGTTCGGCGTGAACGCGTCGACCACCACCCGCGACGGGCGGCAGGCGCGGCAGTTGCTGCACGCCGGGCGGTAGATGTGGCCGCCGGCGCGCCGGAAGCCGCGGGTCAGCGCCTGGTTGAACAGCGCCGGCAGGTCGGTCGCCAGCGGATCGATCACCAGGTTCTGCGCCATCCGCTCCTTGTAGTAGCCACAGGGATGCGGCAGCGTCTTCAGGAGGCGGATCAGGTCGGAACGCATGTCGACATCATGCCAGCGCTGATGCGCTCAGGGCGACCCGCCGGCATCCTGTAACCTGAATTTTGCCGATCGCCCGCAGGTCCGGCCCCAGTACCAGGTCGGCGACGTGGAATCCCCACCTGGCAGAGGGAGCGTGGGGAACCCGCTGACGTGGCAATCGGCGATGGCGCGATCGCCATCGCGGCCACCGCTGGACACCCCCGGAGACACGAGTCGCCGGCCGGCGCCGTCGATCGCCTGCGCCCGCCGCCATCGGTTGCCGGACAGCGCGCAGCGACTCCGCTCATCCCGGCAGGCGCAGCGCGAGCCAGCGGGCGCCGGCGCCGGCCTCGAGGCGAAAGCGCTGTCCGGCCGGAACGCAGACGGCGTCGTCGGCGGCGAGCGCGATCGTCACGCCGTCGACCGGATGCACGGCCAATTGGCCATCGAGTACGAACAGGAATTCCAGCTCGGCGGCGGCGGTCTCGATCTCGCCGTCACCCGCCCGGGTGGCCCGGAACGAGGTCGCGCAGATCAGCCCCTGGCTCGCTTCGCGGACGCCGAGCTCGCAGGACTCCCGTCCCGTTCCGGCCGCAGGGTGCCAGTTTGCTTCGGCCGCGCGGTGCCAGACGAACCGCTGGCCACCGAACAGGCGGTCCGGCCGCCGCTCCGGGGTCGGCAGCGCGAGCGCGTGATCGGCGAGGGTCTCATGCACCGCCGGACTGCCGAGTTCGATCACCTCCAGTCCCGGCGAAGACGCCAGGACCCGGTGGCGGATCGTCGGGACCTGCAGCACCAGGTCGCCTTCCTCCATCACGAAGGGTTCGCCCTGGTCCTCGTAGACGACCTTGACCCAACCGCGACGGACGTAGATCAGCTGCATCCGCACGCGGTGGTAATGCACGTAGTCGGGCACCGGCCCGCCGAGCGGGATGCGGATGTGGGAGGCGATGAAGCGGCCGCCGAGGCGCGAGGGAATGAGATCGCGGTACAGCATGCCGGCGCGGCCGACGTGCCAGCCGCCGGACGAGTCCGAGGCGCGCACCACCTGCCAGCGACTGTCGAGCGGTGGCAGGGTCAGCGTGTCGGGCGGCACGCCGAGCACCTCGACCACCAGTCCGTCCGGCCCGAACGCGCGGCCCGGCGGCAGGTCCGCGCCGCACAGCTGCAGGGCCGCCGGCAGCGGCTCGTGCAGGCCTTCACGGCGCGCCCGTTCCGCGTTGACCAGGCGCACCGACAGCCCGTCGCGCGACACCGTCACGTCCTCCGGTGCATCCGCCGGCAGCACGCGGTCGACGCGGAAGCCGTAGCGATCCACCAGGAAGGACACGCTGGCGTCGAGATTGGAACAGGGCAGGACGATGGCGGCAGGCACACGAAACTCCGGTGTAGAGCGGGCCCAGGCCCGCTGCTCTGAGGTTTGGAATCAGCGGCCCAGGTGCCGCTCGACGTGCTGCGTCCACGACCCTCCGGGTGGGAGCAGGGACCGGCAAGAATCGCGAAATCCCGCGGTCGTCGACACCACGACGCGCCGGCGTCGACGTTCTTTTGCAAAGCCGGGTCGGCAGGGCAGGCTTCGACGCACGCTCAGCCCCATACCTCGCCCATCACCCGGGCGAAATTGCCGCCCAGGATCTTGCCGATGCGGGCCTCCGAGTGGCCGCGCCGACCGAGCAGCACAGCGAGCGTCTCGAAGCGGGTCAGGTGGTTGAGGTCGGGAAGGAACAGATAGAGGTCCTCGGGGCGGCCGGCCTCGAAGACGCCGTCCTCGAACATGCCGGCGATGAACGCGCGGTTCTCCTTCTCGAACGCGGGAGTGCGCGGCACCGGCGACAGCGTGGCGTCGGTGCCGAGGCCGACGTGGTCCTCGCCACAGACGTCGATCGCGTGCTCGATGTGGCGGATCAGGTCCGCGGCCATCGGTTGTGCCCGCTTCGTGAGGTAGGGCCAGAAGATCATCCCGGCGACGCCGCCGCGATCCGCCAGCGCGCGCAGGTTGTCGTCGGTGGTGTTGCGCGGCAGGTCGGACAGCGCGCGGCAGCCGGTGTGGCTGATCAGCAGTGGCCGCTTTGCCGCCGCGATCGCTTCGCGCTGGGTGCGCTCGCTGCCGTGCGCGACGTCGAGAACGATGCGATTCGCCTCGATCTGCTCGATCACCCGGCGGCCGAATTCCGACAGCCCGGCATTGCCCGGCTCCATGCAGCCGTCGCCGACCAGGTTGCGGCGGTTGTGGGTGAGCTGCAGTACCCGCAGGCCGAGCTTCGCGAACAGCTCGACCCGTTCGACGGCCTCGCCCAGCGGCGAGGACTCCTGGAAGGTGTAGATCACGCCGACCTTGCCCTCGGCCTTGGCGCGCCGCAGGTCGGACGCATCGCGCACCGCGACCAGCGTGTCGGGATGCCGCGCGATCTCGTCGTTCCACTGGGCGATGTTCCTGACCGTCGTCTCGAAGGCCGCGTCGTTGAAGCGGAAGCGTCCGGACGGCGCCAGCGTCAGCACCACGGCGGTGAGTCCCGACGCCCGGGCGTCGGCGAGCTCGTCGGCGGTCAGCGGACCCTCGTCGGCGCGATCGGGACGGCCGAAGCCGCCGGCGCCGTCGATCACCAGGCTGTCGCGGTAGGCGCGCCACTGCAGCGGCGCTTCGGCGCGGGCGCGCCCTGACCGGACTCCGAGGGCGGCAGCGGCGCCGAGCAGGCTGGCGTGCCGGAGAAACGTGCGGCGCGATGGCGTCGACATGCGAGCGGCCGGTGAACGGGGCGTAGATGCTGCCACGACCCTCGCGCCGATTCACCCGCCGCCGGGCACCACGATCCAGCCGCTCTCCGGTTCACCGAAGGCCGTGCAGCGTGCGCCGTCGACCAGCCGTCGCGCCGTCAGTGCGCAGAGCGCGGCGTCGATCCAGTCGATGCTGCTCAGCCGGGAGGTGTCGATGCCGGACTCCTGCAGCAGGCGCGAACGGTCACTGCGCTTGTCGCGCGCCGACAGGATCGCTCCCGACAGCGCGCAGGCGATGGCATGCGGAAAGGTCTCGAAGCAGCACGGACGCGCTTGCGCCTCCCGCAGCGAACCGATCAGCGGGTGCGTGGCGGCCAGTGCCGCATAGATCGCTTCGCCCTGGAACATCCAGTCGTAGAACGACGATCGCGCGGCCGCGGCACGCGTCGGCGTGCTGAAGCTCTGGATGCCGCGACGGGCCATCTCGCGCTCGGCCTCCCGCGCAGACGGCCCCGTTCGCCATCGGCAGGGGGCATCGATCCCGATGACCTCGACGTCGACGCGTCGACACCAGTCCGCGACCGCCTGCGCGTCGGGCAGGCGTCGGTCCGGCCGCAGGACGTCGGTCCCGCGCAGCGCGACGACGTGAAAGCCCTTCGTCGCGCCGCCGACGTCGACGCCGGCGACCGTGCGTCGGCCGGACTTGCGGGTGGCCGGTGTCGTCCTCATCGCGCGGCTCTGTCCGTGATCGGGCTCGGGCAGTGTGCCGTCATTCGAAGCCGTCGGTGAACACCGCATCGGCCACCAGCGCCCGCGGCTGCAGGCAGAAGAACAGGTACTGGGTGCTCGAGGTGTTGTTGGCGGGGACGGTGTCGGCGATCGACAGTCGCCAGCTGCCGGAAAGGGTCGTGCCGTCGAAGCTGCTGAGCAGTTGGGACGGTCGCGTGGTGCCGAGCGCGCTGCCGGCGCAGGCGGATGCGGCGGCGCCGTCGTCGAAGCTGACGTCGCCGAAGTTGCCGGCGCTGCAGCCGGGATCGAGCAGGGTGACCGTGGTGTTGTCCGACAGCCGCGTCAGCTGCAGGCGCAGGTCGCTGGCGCGGATGTTGTTCACCACCGCGCGCACCGTCAGGTGCTGCAGCACGCCGCCGGTGGCCGGCACCGTCAGGGTCGGCGCCAGCGAGCCGCCGTCCGCGATCGTGGTCGGCGTGATCGCGGTGCAGTAGTTGGTCTGGGTGACGAAACTCCGCGCGACGCTGTTGCCGCCTTCGCCGCACAGATTGCGGCTGCGCACCCGCCAGAAGTAGGTCTTGTTCGGCTGCAGCACGCCGGTATCCACGCTCGTGCCGGTGACCTGCTGGCCGCTGACGCCGGCGCTGAAGTCGCTGCTGGTCGACCATTCGGCGACGTAGCCGCGCGCGCCCGGGGCCGGAGCCCACGACAGGTGAGCGACCAGCGGCTGGCTCGTCGCGCCATCCGCCGGGCTCGCGAGCGCGGGTGGTCCGGCGTTCGCGCCGTCGACATCGATGCTGTAGTTCAGCGTGTGGGACAGCGGGCTTGCCGTTGCGGCCAGTCCGATCGCGTACTGGCCGCTGGCGGTGCCCTGGGCCACCGAGATGCTCGGTACGACATCGGCCGACGGACGCACCTGCACGGGAGTCACCGATGCGCTGATCCCGGCCGGAAGGCTGCCGAAGCCGACGCCGACGTCGCGCCAGAAGGCGTTCTGCGAGTCGAGGTGGACCGGTCCCGCCGGGAGGCTCGTCGGGCCGTTGGCCGAGCAGGCGCTGAACTGCGTCGTGGCGGTGGACAGGGCGAAGTCGGGCGGCCCGCAGGTGTCGTGCTTCCACGCCGCGATCCGGGTGCCCCAGTTGGCGTCGTCCATGTATTCGCCGGTGAACCAGTAGCGGCAGCCGTCGGGATCGAGGGTCAGGTCGAAATAGTCGCCCCAGCGCTGCACGTTCTGGATCGGCGCCTGCGAGGACGCGCCGCTGCCGAGCACGGTCTCGGCGATCGGCATGCTGGACATCGGATCGCCGGCAAGCTTGCCGGTGTACCAGAGGCTCGGCGCGATCGCCGGCGAAGCGCGCATCACGCTGTAGGCCATCGCGAGATTGCCCGCCGAGTCGATGCCGATACCGGGAAGGAAGCGGTTGATCGCCGGATCCCCCGGGCGCACGTGGCCGCTGTCGGCCACGCTCCAGGATGCCGCCGGCGTCGCCCGCCGCAGGTGCAGCCAGGCCGGGGCGACGTGCAGGCCGAGCGTGGGATCGGTGTAGAGAGTGCCGTTGTCGACCACGTCCGCGAAGGCCAGCACGATGTCCTCGCTGTCGCCCAGGTTGCGGTAGGTGCTGCGGTGCATCGGCGTCCCGGTGAAGCTCGGCAGGAAGGCGCCACTCGGCTGCAGCGGGAACTGGTTGGACTGGAACTGGAAATCCTGCACGTCCACGATCACCGGCCCGGTCAGCAGCGACGACGCCGGTGTGTCGAAGTTCGGCACGACCGTGTACAGGTACAGCTGGTCGAAAAAGCCGTCGCGGGCGATCAGCGTGTCCTGGAAGAAGGCCAGTTCGTCGTCGACGGTCACCACGAAGGTCAGCGGAGCGCCCGGCTTCGGCGCATTGAAGCCTTTCAGTCCGACCGGAGTGATCGGCGCGAAGGTCAGCAGGTTGTTGGCGACGCGGGTGGTCTGGAAGGTCAGTGCCGTCGCCGGCTGCCCGGCGAGCATCCGGGCGCGATCCAGCGTGGCGAAGGTGTAGCGCACGCCGATCGGATCGGACACGTTGTTCGGTGCCGCCGCCGGGTTGGTGTGGAGGTTGAGGGTGAGGCCGTAGGCATTGTCCCAGACCGCGAGCTTGGGATAGTCGGGAAAGCTGCCGAACGCGAACGGATAGGTGCGCCAGGTCGTGCTGGTGGGATCACCGCTGGACGAGATCAGGACGCACAGGGTGCCGTTGCTGGCGCCGTTCGGCGCGATGTAGGAGAACAGCCAGCGGTCGGCGAGCGGATCGTAGAGCACCTGCGGATCACCACCGTCGGCGCCGGCGCAGATGCCGCTCGCAAGCCCCGAGATCGCGCTCGGTCCCGCCAGCAGCGCGCCACTGGTCTTGTCGTAGACGGCGAACTGCGACGCGGCGCCGTTGACCGCCTGAACATAGTGGCTGGGGCCGACGTCGCCGGTCGGATCCGGCGGGTAGGCCCCGGTGAAGTCGATCCCGGCGACGTTGAGCGCCGGCACCCCGAATGCCGCCGGCGGGCGCGGCAGGATCGCCGCGGCTGCCGCCGAGACCGGAGCGCTGCCGAGCACGGCGCGGCTGCCGAGCGTCCGCCACAGGTCGACCGGCTGGGCGTCTTCCTGGCCGTCCTCGACGTCGACCAGCGGCATGCCGTAGTGCCAGGCCCGGGTGCGGGGCAGGGTGCGGGCGTCGACCGTGCGAACGAGCGGGGAGACCGGGGCTCCGGCGGCCAGCAGCCGCGGTCGATCGAGGCGGGGCGGCTCGGCGTTCGCGCGGGTGACGGAAATCGACATCGCGGCGACGAGTGCGGCGATGGCCGGGACGTTGCGGCAAGGCTTCATGGCAGTGCTCCGATGGCAGGGAACGCCAGCCTCGAACGCTGCATCCGCGCTGTCGCCGCCGTCAATCCAGGCATCGGCCCGATGGCTGCGCGGGTAGCGGGAAACGCTACTCGCGCAATTTCACTTGATCGGCGGTCCGACCGTGCCGGGGGCGATCCGCGCGGCTTCCGCCGCGCTCAGTGCACGGCGGGCTCCGTGTCCGCGGATGCGCGTCGGCCACCCCGCGCCAGCAGCATGTAGACCGACGGCACCACGAACAGCGTGAAGAGGGTGCCGATCGACATGCCGCCGACGATCACCCAGCCGATGTCGTGGCGGGCCGCCGCGCCGGCGCCGTGCGCGAAGGCCAGCGGGAACGCGCCGAGCACCATCGCGCCGGTGGTCATCAGGATCGGTCGCAGGCGCAGCGAGGAGGATTCGATGACGGCCTCGAGCTTCTCCCGGCCCTGCTCGCGCAGCTGGTTGGCGAACTCGACGATCAGGATGCCGTGCTTGGTGATCAGGCCGACCAGCGTGATCACGCCGATCTTCGAGTAGATGTTCCAGGATCCGCCGGTGAGCTTCAGCGCCAGCACGGCGCCGGCGATCGCCAGCGGCACCGACAGGATGATCACCAGCGGATCGATGAAGCTCTCGAACTGCGCGGCCAGCACCAGGAAGATGAACGCCACCGCCAGGCCGAACAGCAGTCCGGTGGACGAGGAGATCTTGCGGAACTCGCGTGACTGCCCGCCGAGGTCGTAGATCGCCTTGCCGCCGGAGACGTCCTTCAGTTCGCGCTCGGCGATCGCGATCGCGTCGGCCAGCGATACGCCCGGCGCCAGCGAGGCGCCGAGCTGGGCCGAGCGCAGCTTGTTGAAGTGGTCGAGCTTCGGCAGCGCGATCGACTCCTCGACCTTGACCAGGTTGGCGAGCTGCACCATCCCGTCGTTGCGGCCGCGCACGTACACCGCGGTCAGGGCATCGGGCGTACTGCGGTCGGCGCGGTCGACCTGCACCAGCACGTCGTACTGCTCGGAGCCGCGCTTGAACCGGGTCACCTGCCGCCCGCCCATCATCGTCGACAGCGTGCGGCCGACGGCGGTGACGTCGGCGCCGACGGTGGCCGCCTTGTCGCGGTCGACGTCGATCGACAGCTCCGGCTTGTTGATCTGCATCTCGGCGCGCACGTTGATGAAGGCCGGGTTCTGCGACAGCCGGCCTTTCAGCTTCTCGATGATCTCGGCGAGGTCGCCGTAGCTGCCCGAGGTCTGCACGATCAGGGTCAGGTCCTGGTCGAGGAAGCCGCCGCCGAGCGGCGCCGGCACGTTCGGGAAGGCCATGATCCCGGGGATCTGGCTGAAGCGGCCGAACATCTCGCCGGCGATCTCCTGCGCGGAGCGCTTGCGTTCGGACCAGTCCTTGAGGCCCGGGAACGAGATGGAGTTGTTGATCGTCGGCCAGCCCACGAACATGAAGTAGCGGTCGATCTCCGGGATCTGCCTGTAGTTCTCCTCGATCTGGGTCGCGTACTTGTCCATGAATTCCAGGGTCGCGCCCTCGGGGCCCTGTGCCCAGGTCAGCACGAAGCCGGGATCTTCCTTCGGCGCGAGCTCGTCGGCGAGGCGCACGCCCGGGACCGCGAGCAGCGTGCCGATCACGGCGAATCCGAGCGCCAGCGCGGTCGACGCGGTGGTCACGCGCCACGCCAGCACGTGTGCCAGCAGCCGGCGGTAGCGGTCGGTGAGGCCGTCGAGGATCCGCTCGCCGAAGCGGTAGAACGCGCCGGGGTCGTGCTCGTGGCGGAGCAGCTTCGAGCACATCATCGGCGACAGCGTCAGCGCGGTGAAGCCCGACACCATCACCGCGCCGGCGAGCGTCAGCGCGAATTCGACGAACAGCTTGCCGGTCGCGCCGGTGGAGAACGACACCGGCAGGTAGACGGCGGCCAGCGTCAGCGTCATCGCGACGATCGCGAACGCGATCTCCTTCGAGCCCGTGAGCGCGGCCTCGAACGGCGTCATGCCCTCCTCGATGTGGCGGTGGATGTTCTCCAGCATGACGATGGCGTCGTCGACGACGAGACCGATCGCCAGCACCAGCGCGAGCAGCGTCAGCGTGTTGAGCGAGAAGCCGCAGGCGTACATCAGCGCGAAGGTGCCGATCAGCGAGACCGGGATCGTCACCAGCGGGATCAGGGTGGCGCGGCCGGTGCGCAGGAACAGGAAGATCACCAGCACGACCAGCACCACCGCCTCGCCGATCGCCGAGCGCACGTTGCGGATCGAGGCGTCGATGAACATGGTGGTGTCGTAGGCGATCTCGACCTTCATGCCGTCGGGCAGCTGCGACGCGATCCGCGGCAGCTCGTCCTTCAGCGCGGTGGAGATGTCGAGCGGATTGGCGGTGGCCTGGCGCACCAGCCCGAGCGGTACCGCCGGCCGCCCGTTGAAGCGGCCCATCGAACGCTCGTCGGCCGCGCCGAGCTCGACCCGGGCGACGTCGCCCAGCCGCACCAGATAGCCGTTGCGGTCGACCAGCACGATCGCCTTGAACTGCTCGGCGTCGGTGAGATCGGTCTCGGCACGCACCGTGAACTCGCGCGCCTGGCTCTCGATGCGGCCGGCCGGGATCTCGACGTTCTGCCGGCGCAGCGCGTTCTCGACGTCCTCGGTGGTCAGCGCGTATGCCGCGAGGCGGTCCGGCGACAGCCAGATCCGCATCGCGTAGCGCGCCGAGAACAGCCGCGCCTGCGCCACGCCCGGGATCGCCTGCAGACGGTCCTTGACCTGGCGGTAGGCGATGTCGGCGACCTCCGTGCGCGAGTGCCGGTCGGACGAGAAGGCCAGCCAGATGATGGGCTGGGCATCGGCCTCCTGCTTCTGCACGATCGGTTCGTGGGCATCGGTCGGCAGCAGTTCGCGTGCCTGGTTGACGCGGTCGCGCACGTCGGCGGCGGCGTCGTCCGGATCGCGGTCGAGATTGAACACGATGTTGACGTTCGACGACTCCTGCCGCGACTCGGAGCTGATGTAGTCGACGCCCTCGATGCCGGCCAGCGCGTCCTCGATCGGCTTGGTGATCTGCGACTCGATCACGGTCGCATTGGCGCCGGGGTAGCCGGTGCTGACGCTGACCACCGCGGAATCGATCTTCGGCACCTGCCGTACCGGCAGCCGGTAGTAGGCCACCAGTCCGAGCAGGATGATCACCAGGTTGACCACCGTGGCGAGCACCGGTCGGCGGATGGAGATCTGGGGAAGCAGCATTCGGTGGTCCTCGCGACCGGCGCGCGGCCGGTGCTGTCAGTGGCGCGCGTCGCGACGACGCGCGGCGCGGTTACCTGGCCGGCGCGGCGGGAGCGGCGGCACTCGCGGTGCGCACCGGCGAGCCCGGGCCGATCTTCACCTGGCCGGCGGTGATCACCTCGTCGTTGGGGCCGATCCCCTCGACGATCTCCACCTGGCCGTTGCGGCGCGTACCGAGCTTCACCGGCTGCAGGCTCGCCTTGCCGTCCTTGATCAGGTACACGAACTGCTTGTCGCCCATCGGCCACAGCGCCTGCTCCGGGAGCAGCAGCGCGGCCTTGCGCTCGGCGAGCGCGAGGGTGACCCGCGCGAACAGCCCGGGGCGCAGAACGCCGTCGTCGTTCTTCAGTGTCGCGCGCAGCACCACCGAGCGCGAATTCGGGTCGAGCTGCGGATCGACCGCGCTGATCGTGCCCTTGAAGGCGCGACCCGGGAAGGAGTCGACACCGACGCTGATCGCCTGTCCGGCCTGCGCCTTCCCGAGGTAGCTCTCGGGCAGGCGAAAGTCGAGCTTGATCGGATCGATCTGGGTCAGCGTCACGAGCGAATCGCCGATGTTGACGTAGGCGCCGGGACTCACCATCCGCAGGCCGATGACGCCGGCGAAGGGCGCACGGATCACCGTCTTCGCCAGCCTCGTCTTCGCGGACGACAGCCGCGCCTCGTCGACCGCGAGGGCCGCCTTCTTGCCGTCGAGCTCGTTCTGCGCGGCCAGCTTGCGCGCCACCAGGTCGCCGCTGCGCTCGGCCTCGCGGCGGCTCTTCGCGACGTTGGCGTTCCACTCGTTGACTTCAGCCTGCACCAGGCTGGCGTCGAGCGTGAACAGCGGGGCGCCGGCGGCGACCGACTGGCCCTCCTCGAAGTGGACCTTCTCGATCAGTCCGGCCATCTCCGGCTTCACCACGATCGATTCCGCTGCCCGCAGCGAGCCGATCGCGCTGGCGCTGTCGCTGATCGAATCGAGGGTCGGACGGGTGGCTTCGACCAGGGTCGGTGGCATCCCGCCGGGACCGCCCTGGGCGAGCGCCAGGGCCGGCGAGAATGCAAAGGCGAGTACCAGCAGGCGGATCGATGTCACGGGAGCGCTACTCCGAAGCCAATGGACGAACCTAGCATCGCGACCCGACGTCGCCGCATGCCGGAAGTCAGAGACGATCGCGCCACGGCGTCGCAGTGCGCGTTCGAGCGTTTCACGAGGCGGACATTGCGCCTATCGCGTCTCAGCGTCTGAGACCGGGTGCCGGATCGTGACGACGCCCGATCCCGCGCGTGCCCCCGCCAAGGGTGCGCCCGGGCGCACCGCCGAGACAATGCCTGAGGATCCCGGACGCCGCGTAGAGTCCTCCCACCGTCAGGATCACCCGTGGACGAGCAGCGCATCGAGCAGTCGATCGAATTGCGCGGCGTCGGCGGCGCCCGTGTCGATGCGCCCGAGCCGCGGCGCGTCGATCCGGCGCGCGATGGCGTCGGCGGCCTCGTCGATCGCCGGCAGATCGGGGTCGAGACGGTTGTCGATCCAGCCCGCGAGACGCAGTCCATCCGCCTGGATCGCGCGGGCGGAGAGGAGTGCATGGCTGATCGCGCCGAGCCGCAGCCCAACCACCAGCAGCACCGGCAGGTTGAGCGCGCGCGCGAGGTCCGCCGTCATCAGCGTCGGGGACAGCGGGACGGCCCAGCCGCCGATACCCTCGACGAGGACCAGGTCGCGGCCTTCCGCGAGGCGCGCGTGGGCGTCGACGAGCGGCGGCAGCTCGATGCTTGAATCGGCGCGGCGCGCCGCCAACTCGGGGCCGATCGGTTCGGCGTAGACCAGCGGATTGACCAGCGGGTAGCGGTCGGGACCCAGGCCGGCGGCCGCGATGAGCTCCATCGCATCGTCGCTGACGAGTCCCGTCGGCCCGGCTTCGGCGCCGCTCGCCACCGGCTTCATTCCAGCCGCACGGAGGCCGCGGCGGACGGCGGCGCGCAAGATTCCCGCCGTGATCGTGGTCTTGCCGATGCCGGTGTCGGTGCCGGTGACGAAATACTGCCGCATGCGCTGGGCGTTGCCGTGTTGTCCTGGGTCGTGGGATTTTCGCAGACCGGAGGCGTGCCGGATCACCCTTCGCGCACCGGTCCATGAGGAGATGAGGATGTTCCAAGTGAAGCAGGTATCGGGGCTGGGCAAGCGCGAGCAGTACGACGACCTGGTCGAGCAGATGCGCGGCCTGCTGTCCGGCGAGCGCGACCGCATCGCCAACGCGGCGAATTTCGCCGCGCTGGTGTTCAACACGCTGCCGGATCTCAACTGGGCCGGCTTCTACTTCTTCGACGGCACCGAGCTCGTCGTCGGCCCGTTCCAGGGCAAGCCGGCGTGCGTGCGGATCGCGCTAGGGCGCGGCGTGTGCGGCACCGCGGCGGCGACGCGCGAGACCCAGCTGGTGCGCGACGTCCACGAATTCGAGGGCCACATCGCCTGCGACGCGGCGTCCGCCTCGGAGATCGTCGTGCCGCTGGTCGACGCGCGCGGCGCCCTGATCGGCGTATGGGACGTCGACAGTCCGGTGGTCGCGCGGTTCGACGCGGAGGACCGCGCAGGAATGGAGCGGCTGGCGCGGGTTTTCCTCGAAAGCGTCGGCTGAGTGACAACGATGCGTCGCGGGTGCTTCCATTTCGAAAAAAGCCTGCGTATACTTGTCGACCCGGCGCTGCTGCACGACGGGGCGGGAAGAAAAATTCCTCGCCACGGGGTGTTGACGGACTGAAAAATGGTTGTATAGTGCTGGGCTCCCTGACGCGAAACGCGCAGGGTTGAAGAAGCAGAAGCGGCGCAGCGATGCACGCGGAAGCGGGGCCGGAAGGCCAAGGTTCTTTGACAGTGTGCGCAGGTGACTTGTGTGGGCGCCCATCGGATAGCCGATGAGAATAGAGGCGCTCAACAAGAACAAAGCTAT
>JBGAPI010000004.1:0-130000 GCA_044221335.1 Ahniellaceae bacterium | reverse complement strand
TAAATACGACTGACCGACCGATAGTGAACCAGTACCGTGAGGGAAAGGCGAAAAGAACCCTGGTGAAGGGAGTGAAATAGATCCTGAAACCGTATGCGTACAAGCAGTGGGAGCCCGCAAGGGTGACCGCGTACCTTTTGTATAATGGGTCAGCGACTTACAGTTTGTGGCGAGCTTAACCGCATAGGGAAGGCGAAGGGAAACCGAGTCTGAATAGGGCGCATAGTCGCAGGCTGTAGACCCGAAACCGGGTGATCTAGCCATGCCCAGGGTGAAGGTGGGGTAACACCCACTGGAGGCCCGAACCCACTCCTGTTGCAAAAGTAGGGGATGAGGTGTGGCTAGGAGTGAAAAGCTAATCGAACCCGGAGATAGCTGGTTCTCCTCGAAAGCTATTTAGGTAGCGCCTTACGTATCACTCTCGGGGGTAGAGCACTGTTATGGCTAGCGGGACATCGCGTCTTAGCAAACCATGGCAAACTCCGAATACCGAGAAGTGCCAGCGTAGGAGACACACGGCGGGTGCGAACGTCCGTCGTGAAAAGGGAAACAACCCAGACCCGCAGCTAAGGTCCCAAATTTACCGCTCAGTGGAAAACGATGTGGAAAGGCATAGACAGCCAGGAGGTTGGCTTAGAAGCAGCCACCCTTTAAAGAAAGCGTAATAGCTCACTGGTCGAGTCGGTCTGCGCGGAAGATTTAACGGGGCTAAGCGGTAAACCGAAGCTCGGGGTGTGCACTTCGGTGCACGCGGTAGAGGAGCGTTCCGTACGCCTGCGAAGGTGAGTCGAAAGGCTTGCTGGAGGTATCGGAAGTGCGAATGCTGACATGAGTAACGATAAAGCGGGTGAAAAGCCCGCTCGCCGAAAGCCCAAGGATTCCTCGCGCAACGTTCATCGGCGCAGGGTGAGTCGGTCCCTAAGACGAGGCCGAAAGGCGTAGTCGATGGCAAGCTGGTTAATATTCCAGCACCTCGCATTGCTGCGATGGGGTGACGGAGAAGGTTAGGCATACCGGGCGTTGGTTGTCCCGGGGAAAGGAGGTAGGCATTGACCGTAGGCAAATCCGCGGTCATCCATGCCGAGCACCGAGACGAGGTCTTCGGACCGAAGTTGCTGACACCACGCTTCCAGGAAAAGCCTCTAAGCTTCAGGCAATGCAAGACCGTACCGTAAACCGACACTGGTAGGCAGGGTGAGAATCCCAAGGCGCTTGAGAGAACTTAGGTGAAGGAACTAGGCAACATAGCACCGTAACTTCGGGAGAAGGTGCGCCGGACGAGGTGGTAACGTGCGTTATCGAGCCTCGACCGGCCGCAGTGACCAGGCCGCTGCGACTGTTTATCAAAAACACAGCACTCTGCAAACACGAAAGTGGACGTATAGGGTGTGACGCCTGCCCGGTGCCGGAAGGTTAATTGATGGGGTCAGCGCAAGCGAAGCTCTTGATCGAAGCCCCGGTAAACGGCGGCCGTAACTATAACGGTCCTAAGGTAGCGAAATTCCTTGTCGGGTAAGTTCCGACCTGCACGAATGGCGTAACGACAGCGGCGCTGTCTCCACCTAAGGCTCAGTGAAATTGAAATCGCTGTGAAGATGCAGCGTTCCCGCGGCAAGACGGAAAGACCCCGTGAACCTTTACTACAGCTTTACATTGAACGTTGAGTTCGTCTGTGTAGCATAGGTGGGAGCCTTTGAAGTGCTGGCGCTAGCTGGCATGGAGGCAACACTGAAATACCACCCTGATGTGCTTGACGTTCTAACCTCGACCCGTCATCCGGGTCAGGGACCATGTATGGTGGGTAGTTTGACTGGGGCGGTCTCCTCCCAAAGAGTAACGGAGGAGCTCGAAGGTACGCTCAGCACGGTCGGACATCGTGCACTGTGTGCAAAGGCATAAGCGTGCTTGACTGCGAGATCGACGGATCAAGCAGGTACGAAAGTAGGACTTAGTGATCCGGTGGTTCTGTATGGAAGGGCCATCGCTCAACGGATAAAAGGTACTCCGGGGATAACAGGCTGATACCGCCCAAGAGTTCATATCGACGGCGGTGTTTGGCACCTCGATGTCGGCTCATCACATCCTGGGGCTGTAGCCGGTCCCAAGGGTATGGCTGTTCGCCATTTAAAGTGGTACGCGAGCTGGGTTCAGAACGTCGTGAGACAGTTCGGTCCCTATCTGTCGTGGGCGTTGGAGATTTGAGGGGGGCTGCTTCTAGTACGAGAGGACCGAAGTGGACGTATCTCTGGTGTTCCGGTTGTCACGCCAGTGGCACTGCCGGGTAGCTATATACGGAAGAGATAACCGCTGAAAGCATCTAAGCGGGAAACTCGCCCCAAGATGAGATCTCCCGGGACGTAAGTCCCCTGAAGGAACCTTGAAGACTACAAGGTTGATAGGCCGGGTGTGTATCGCAGTAATGCCAAGCTAACCGGTACTAATGATCCGTGCGGCTTGACCATATAACCCTCAGCCGCTTCGCATTGAAGCCTTAACAACACTGATAGCACTCTCCAGTCCAGACGTTCACATCCCAACCCCTTGCAGGACCGGCGCTCATGCGCTGTCCTCACCCTCTGCTCAGCGACCATAGCGGTGTGGTCCCACCCGATCCCATCCCGAACTCGGAAGTGAAACGCACCCGCGCCGATGGTAGTGTGGCTTAAGCCATGCCAGAGTAGGTCATCGCTGAGCACTTCTTCGCTTCAAACAATCAGCCCGCCTCGCGCGGGCTTTTTGCGTCTTGTCGCTCCGAAAGTCCGACGGCCCTCGGCCTCCGGTTCCGCCCGGTCGGCAAGGCCAGAACCACGAGCCCGCGACCTTCCGGTCATGTCCGCGGGAATCCGCTTCGGCCACCCCGGATCGAGTGCCTCGGCCGTTGCCCCTGAGTCCATGGTTCTGCGGCACGAAGGCGGGGTTGCGGACCTGCGCGTCGCGTTCGCACTTGACAGACGTTGGCGGCGGGCGCGTAGTAGCCGCTCCTGGGCATCGACGGCTCGCTCATTCGGCCGCGAGACCTTGGTCCACTGCACCTCGGGGGCAGCCGGTCCATGGAATTCAAGATCGCCGCAGCGATTCCCACCGCGCTCCGCAGCCTTCTCGTCGTGGTCGGCCTTCTGTGTGCCGACCTCACGGCAGCCAGTTCGCCGACGATCAGCTTCGCGCCGAATCCGATCGCGCTCGGAACGTCGGGCTGCTCCGCCGGAACCACCTGCGCGACGCTCACGGCGACGCCGACGATTCCCGGCAACTGTGTTGCGAGCGACGCGGTGCAGGTCTCCTGTACCGAGTTCAGCCACACTGGCGCTATTTCGGTCTCGGTCAGCCCGAGCTTCTATACCCAGGGGTGCATCAGCGCGGCCCCCGTCGACATCGCGGTGAGCTGCACGCCGGCGGCCGCCGACGCCAGCTTCACGCTCGACTGCAAGGTGTTGCGCACGACACCGCCCCTGTCGACCAGCGACACCTACATCTCCGGGAGCTGTCCAGCGCTGGCTCATCCCGAGTTCGATTCGACGCCGGCGGCCGGATCGTCGATCCCGCTCGCCGCGGCGGTCGGTGCGTCCGCGACGGCCAATCTTCGGGTGAGCAACGTTGCGCCCGGTCAGGCCGCGCTGTCGGTGATCGCCAGCGGACTGAGCGGCGTTCTCGCGATCAGTCCGTCTTCTCCGCAGTCGATCCCGCCGCCGCCGAGCGGCTCGAACTTCCGCGACTACACGCTGACCTGCGCGCCGGTGGCGGCGGGCACCACGGTGACGCAGACGCTGAGTCTCGATACCAACGACACCGACGAGGGCCGGCTGGACTACACCGTCACCTGCACGGCCCCCGCGGCGCCGCAACCGGAGTTCACCGCGACGCCACCACCACCGACCCTGCCGCAGATCATCACCGACCGTCCGGCCTCCGGCAGCACGACGATCACGGTCCGCAACGACGGGACCGGGACCCTCAGCATCGGCTCGATCAGCGGCCTGGCACCACCGTTCTCGATCGCGCCCGCCAGCGCGGATATCGCGGCGGGGCAGAGCCGTCTCTTCACCCTGTCCTGCAGTGGCGCACAGGCAGGCAGCTACAGCCGATTCTTCGCCTTCAACACCAATGATGCCAACGAGGGCTCGGTGCAGTACCAGGCGACCTGCCGGGTTCAGGCGCCGGAGATCGACACCGTGCCGGCCGCCGGAAGCGCCATCGGCATGGCGACGACCCAGGGAACTCCGGTAAGCCGAAGCATTACCGTCAGCAACCTCTCGCCGCCCGCCGACGCGACGCTGCAGGTGATCTCCGTGACGGGCCTGTCGGGACGCCTCAGCCTCGCCTCGCCGTCGAGCTTCAGCGTGCCCGCGGGCGGTAGCGGCACGGTCGTCATCCAGTGTGACGCGGCGACCGCCGGCAGCGCGGCGCAGAACCTCTTCATCAACAGCAACGACGAGGACGAGCCCACGCAGTCCTTCCCGGTGAGCTGTGACGTCAGCGCCGCGACCGCGCCGGAACTCAGCCCGTCCGTCGTTCCGCCCGGCCCGATCGCCATCGCGACCGCGCAGGGCAGCAACGCGAGCCGGACGCTGACCGTGCAGAATGTCGGCAGCAGCAACTTGACGGTGCAGGTCAGCACCAATCCGGCCGGACCGAAGATCTCGCTGTCGCCCAACGCTGCCGCCGGCGTGATCAGCCTGGCGCCGAACCAGTCCCAGCTGTTCACGGTCGGCTGCGATGCCGCGACTAGCGGCAGCTTCAGCGACCTGTTCCGGATCACTACGAACGACAGCGACGAGGGCCTGGTCACCTTCAATGTGACCTGCTCGGTCAGCGCCACCGCGCCGGAATTCACCTCGATCCCGCCGGCGCCGGGCAGCTTCGGGATCACGACCCCCCAGGGCAGCAACGCGAGCACCTCGTTCACCGTGCGCAACGACGGCTCCGCGCCGCTGACGATCGGCTCGATCAGTGGCGCCACTGCGCCAATATCGGTGTCACCCCCCTCGGCGGCGATCGCCGCCGGCGGCAGCCAGGTGTTCACCATCGCCTGCGATGCCGGCACCGGCGGGGCATACTCGCGCGGCTTCACCCTCAACAGCAACGATGCCGACGAGGGCGCGGTCGCCTACACCGTCGATTGCCTCGTGACCACCGGCGCGGCGCAGTTCGACTCGACACCGGCGGTGAACAGCACGATCGCGTTGACCTCGCCGGTGGGGGTCGCCGCGCATGCGACGCTGGTGATCCGCAACCTCGCGGCGAGCGGAGAGGGGGATCTGGTGCTCAGCACCGCGGGCCTGATGCCGCCGCTGTCGACCACCCTGTCCTCGGCGACCATTGCCGCGGGAGGCAGCGCTTCCTTCTCGATCGATTGCACGCCGACCGACGGCGAGGAGATCGCACAGAACCTGTCGCTCGCGACCAGCGACGGCCTCAACGATCCTGCGGAATACGTCGTCGACTGCCGCGGCCTGGTGCCAACCTATGAATCCGCGCCCGAGCCCGGCAACGATCTCAGCATGACGGTGTCCTCCGGCAGCGGCGCCGCATCGGTCGACCTCGTCGTGAGCAATACCGGCGAGGCGACGCTCAACGTGACCGCCGCCGGCCTCTCCGCGCCGCTGTCGATTGCGCCGGGGATGGCGAGCATCGCACCGGGAGGCTCGCAGACGTTCGCGCTCTCCTGCGCGTCGACCGTGGTCGGTTCGATCAACCAGGTGCTGAGCCTGTCCAGCAACGACCTCAACTTCAATCCGGCGACCTACACGGTGTACTGCGACGCCGGCTCGCTGCCGACGCTCAGCTTCGAGGCGCGCGCCTACCTTGCCGCCCAGGCCCGGCCGCGCCGCAACCTGCTGTTCAAGAACGACTTCGAATGACCCGACGGGTCCGGGAGGAACACATGAACAAGATGCTGCTGGCCGTCACGACGCTCTGCGCGCTGGGCTACCCGGTGGAAGCCGGGGCGGGCGTCCGCAACGGTCCCCTCGGCGCCGTCGGCGCGCTCACCGGCAACAACGGCAGGGAGCTCCTCGAGATCGTCCACTCCGCGGGTTCGACGGAGACGCCGGCCGTGCCCTGCAACACCAGTGGCGAGTTCGTGTTCGACCTCACCACCGAGAAGGGTCGCGAGGCGGCGAACCTCGCGCGGCTGGCCTTCGCGCTCGGCGCGAACCTGCAGGTGACCGGCACCGGGACCTGCACGCTGTCGCCGGGACGCGAAGACGGCGACATCGCCCAGGTGAGCTACTGAACGCAGCGGACGCTGCCGAACCGCGGAGCGCCGATCAGCCGACAAGCGGCCGGAAGCGCAGGTGTTCCGCGGAGCCGAGGTCGAGCAGCTGGAAGCGCTGGCGCACGTCGGCGGCGTCGTTCACCACCGCGCCGTCGACCTCGATCCACGCATGGGCCTCGACCTTCGCCGCCTTCCGGCGGACTCCGATCCGGAGCTGCGGCCGATAGCCCGCCTGGCGCAACAATGCTTCCAGCAGCAACGAACGCGACAGGCAGGTGCCGCGGGCGACGCCGCGCCGTCCCGCCGTGTGGATCAGGGCGGCGATGTTCCGCGGCGCGATGGCGCCGCGCAGGTCCGGCAAGCGCCGCTTCTGCAGCCAGTCGCGCGAACGCGCCATTCCCAGACGACGCAGCTGCCACTGCAGGAGCGGCAGTTCCAGGAGCGCCCGGAGCAGGAAGCGACGCTCGGCCGGTGTCCACGCCCGCCAGCGCTGCCAGGGGCCGCCGCGCTCACTCATTCCCTGCCGCCAGCAGGCCCTCGGCCTGCAGGTGAGCGACCAGCGCGGCGATGTCGGACGCCAGGCGCTCGGCATCCACCGCGTAGCGCGGCGTGAGGTCCTCGACGATGTCCGCCAGCGGGCGCCCCTCCGAAAGCCCGCGCCAGACCGCGGTACCGACCGCATTCAGCCCGAAGTAGCGCTCACTGTCGAGGTCGAGCAGCACAGCCTCGCCGGCGATCTCCTGCCACACCACGCGTTGCTTCGGCCGCATCGAATCGGTCTCGTCCAGACGATCTCCATGCTAGCAAAAGCCTCCGCACGCGCCGGAAGACGCCGGCGCCGATCACGATTGTTTCAGCCTTCGGCAGTGCACAATGCGACGGCCGCCGGAACCCTTGCGGGTGGCGTGCGGTCGCAAGCGCTGCACCCGCACCTGCGTTGCCCGCCGCCGTCGCCACGGAGACTGTCGAATGCGCCACCATCGTCGCTTCCGGATCGCCTGCGCCGCACTGGCCCTCGGCGCGATTGCGACCGGAGCGCGGGCCGATACCTATCAGTTCGATCCGGTGCACACCGAAGTGCTGTTCTTCGCGAGCCACCTCGGCTTCTCCCACACGCTGGGCCGATTCCCGGCCATCAGCGGCAGTTTCGACTACGACCCCGCGAACCCCGCGCAGTCGAAGGTCCAGGCCGAACTCGCGGTCGACGCGCTCTACGTCGGCGACGACGCGCTGCGCGCCAAGCTGCTGTCGGACGACTTCTTCGACCAGCGCCGCCATCCGACGATCCGCTTCACCAGCACCGCGGTCGAGCCGCTGGACGACAAGCGCCTCGCGATCAGCGGCACGCTCGAGCTGCACGGCGTCACCCGGCCGATCCGCTTCGAGGCGACGATCAACCGCGTCGGTCGCCACAGCTTCTCGCTGAAGTACGTGGCCGGGTTCTCGGCGACGACGACGATCAAGCGGTCGGACTTCGGCATGACGCGGCTGTTGCCCGCGGTCGGCGACGAGGTCGAGATCCGCCTCGAGGTGGAGGGCATCCGGCAATGAACGATACCGTCCTGCCGCGGCGCTGGTCGACCGTGATCCAGGCCTTGCACTGGCTCACCGTCGCGCTGATCCTCACGCTCGGCATCGTCGGCCTGTGGATGAAGGGGCTGCCGCGCGGGCCGGACAAGATCTCGGTCTACGCGTTGCACAAGTCTTTCGGACTGACGGTGCTCGCGCTGACCCTGGTCCGGCTCGCGTTGCGCGCGCGGACGGCCGCGCCGTCGCTGCCGGACACGATGCCGCGCTGGCAACGACAGGTCGCCCATGGAATGCAGGTCCTGCTCTATCTGCTGCTGCTGGCGATGCCGCTGACCGGCTGGATCTTCAACTCCGCCAGCGGCTTCCCGCTGCGATGGTTCGGGCTGGTCGCGCTGCCGGCGCTCGGCGTCGCCGATCCCGAGCGCAAGGAACTGTTCGGCCTCCTGCACTGGGCCTTCTTCTGGATCCTGGCGTCGGCGGTGCTGCTGCACGCCGGTGCCGCCCTCGCGCACCACTTCCGCAACAAGGACGACATCCTGCGCCGAATGCTGCCGCGGCGCTGGTTCAAGGAGACGCCATGAATGCCAGGACCCTGTTCGGTTTCGCCCTCGCCGCCGCCATGCCCCTCGCTTCCCACGCGAAGGACTGGCAGATGGATCCCGCGCACAGCGCACTGCGCTTCTCCGGCGTCTACCAGGACTCGCCGTTCCGAGGCCAGTTCAAGCAGTTCACGCCGACGATCAGCTTCGATCCCGCGGCACTGGCGGTGGCGAAGTTCGACGTCCTTGTTGCCACGAAGAGCGCCGATGCCGGTGACGAGGACAAGAACAGCACGCTGGCGACGCCCGATTTCTTCTATCCGGACAAGTTCCCGACCGCGCACTTCCTCACCAAGTCCTTCCGCAAGACCGGCGAGGGGGCCTACGAGGCCGACGCCGAACTGACCATCCGCGACAAGACCCACGCGCTGAAATTCCCGTTCCAATGGAGCGAGAGCGGCGGCAGGGCGACCCTCATGGCCAAGGTGACGCTGGATCGGCTCGACTACGCCGTCGGTGGCGGCGAATGGGCGGACGACGGGACCATCGGGCGCAGGATCGATGTGGAGGTCGATCTCGCCCTGCTGCCGAAATGAGTGCGGAGACGCCGGACACCGATCTCGGTGGGCTGCTCTGCGCGCGACTGTCGCGGCGCACCGACTTCCGCCTCGGGCTGATCCTCGCCGGCTTGTCCGTCGGCTCCGGCATACCGATGAGCCCCCAGTCGCGTTCGACCGGCGAGCACGCCTTCCTCGCCGCCCTCGGGACGGGAGCGATCCTCATCGGAACATGCCTGGAGCGCGTCACTCGGACCTGAGGGCCGCAGCGGCACGCCGCTTTGGCATACTGCGACGCACGCCCGTCGCCCGAAGCCGCCATGCCAAGGATTGCACTCGTCACCACCGCCGAAGCGCGCCCGCTGGACGACGATCTCGGACCCTTGACCCGCGCCCTGGAAGACCGGGGCGCGACGGTCGACTGGGCGAACTGGGAGGACGCGGCGATCGACTGGTCCGGGTTCGACCTCGCCGTGCTGCGCTCGCCCTGGAACTACACCCAGCGCTATCCCGAGTTCTGCGCCTGGGCCGCGCGCGCCGCCGCCGCGACGCGGATGCTGAATCCCTTGCAAGTGGTTCAGTGGAACACCGACAAGCACTATCTCGCGGACCTGGAACGGGTCGGGATCCCGATCGTGCCGAGCGTGTTCGTGGTGCCCGGTACGGATCCCGGCGTCGCCTTCGACGCGATCCTGACCCGCTGGCCGGACGCCATGGACCTCGTCGCGAAGCCGACCATCGGTGCCGGCTCGCGCGGCGCCGGTCGCTTCCAGCGCCATGACCGCGGGCTCGCGGTGGAGCACATCGCCGGCCTGCTCGACGCCGGCCACACGGTGCTGGCGCAGCCCTACCTCGACCGCGTCGACGACGCCGGCGAGACCGCGCTGATCTATCTCGGCGGCGAGTTCAGCCACGCGATCCGCAAGGGCGCATTGCTGCGCCGGAACGAGGGACCGACGCGGGCGCTGTTCGCCGCCGAGCACATCATGCCGCGCGCGCCCACCACCGCCGAACGCGCGGTCGCCGATCGAGTGATCAGCAGCCTGCCCTACGGACGCGACCTCGCCTACGCCCGTGTCGACCTGCTGGCCGCCGCCGACGGCTCGCCGCGCCTGCTGGAGCTGGAACTGGCGGAGCCCTCGCTGTTCTTCGACCATGGGCCGGGGTCGGCGGAGCGCTTCGCGCAGGTGCTGATCGGCCGGTTGTAGGGCGGGCCATGTCCGCCATGGCAGGGCAACCGGGCGTCGGCGCGCAGGGCGCGCCCTACCGCGAGCCGGGCCCCACCCCGTAGAATCCGCCCTTCGTTTCCTCGAGGCGGATGAAGCCCATGAAAATCCTCGTCGCGTACAAGCGCGTGGTCGATTACAACGTGCGAATCCAGGTCAAGCCCGATGGCTCCGGCGTGGTCACCGAGGGTGTGAAGCTGTCCCCCAATCCGTTCGACGACATCGCGCTCGAAGAAGCGTTGCGTCTGCGCGAAAAAGGAATCGCGACCGAAGTGATCGTCGCGACGATCGCGCCGGCGGACGCGCAAGCCCATTTGAGAAATGGCCTCGCGATGGGCGCCAACCGCGCCATCCACGTCGTCACCGACAAGCCGATCCAACCGCTGACCGCCGCGCGGGCGCTGCTGAAGCTGGTCGAGCAGGAGCAGCCGCAGATCGTGCTGCTCGGCAAGCAGGCGATCGACGACGACTGCGCGCAGACCGGCCAGATGCTGGCGGCGCTGTGGAATCGTCCGCAGGCGACCTTCGCCTCCAGGGTCGAGGTCAACGCCGGCGCCGCGCGCGTGACCCGCGAGGTCGATGCCGGTCTCGAGACCATCGAGGTCGACCTGCCCGCGGTGATCACCACCGACCTGCGCCTGAACGAGCCGCGCTTCATCAAGCTGCCCGACATCATGAAGGCGAAATCGAAACCGCTCGCCACCGTCACCTTCGACAGCCTCGGCGTCGAATCCGGCGATCACCTCGTGGTCAGCAAGCACGCGCCGCCGCCGAAGCGCAGCAAGGGCGTGATGGTGAAGGACGTGCCGGAGCTGGTCGCCGCGCTGAAGGCGAAAGGGCTGCTGTGAGACCGAGGGCCCAGGGCCCAGCAAGAGCGGGACTTCGTAGGTCGAACGGTCTGGTTTGCCCGTTCTCGTGCACTCCTGGGCCCTGGGCCCGGTGCCCTGGGCCCTCCGATCAAGCGAAGCGACATCTTCAACTCATTCGAGACCCGTCATGACCAAAGTCCTGATCATCGCCGAACACCTGAACGGCAAGTTGAACGCCAGCACCGCCAAGTGCGTGAGCTGCGCGGCGCAGATGGCGGCGGCCGCGATCGACATCGCCGTGCTCTCCGATTCGCCGGACGCGGTCGCCGCCGCTGCCGCCGCGATCCACGGCGTCAGCCGCGTACGCACCGTCGCGAACCCGGCCAACGCCAACGCGCTCGCCGCGGTGCTTGCGCCGCAGATCGTCGCGCTCGCCGCCGACTACAGCCACGTGCTGTTCCCGTCGACGACCTTCGGCAAGGATCTCGCGCCGCGGGTCGCCGCGCTGCTCGGCGAGGCCCAGGTCAGCGACATCATGAAGGCGCATGACGCGCGCACCTTCGAGCGCCCGATCTACGCGGGCAACGCGCTGATCACCGTCAGCGTGCCGGCCGGTCGTCGCGTGATCGCCACGGTGCGCACCGCGTCGTACCCGGCGGCCGGTGCCGGCTCCGCCGCCGCGCCGGTCGAGGCCGCGAGCGTTGCCGCCGAGCTGCCGAGCCACACCCGCTTCGTCGAGCTGAAAGCCGGCGCCGCGGATCGGCCCGACCTGCAGAGCGCCAGTCGCGTCGTCTCGGGTGGCCGCGCCTTCGGCTCCGCCGAGAATTTCGAGCAGATCTACAAGCTGGCCGACAAGCTGGGCGCGGCGGTCGGCGCCTCGCGCGCCGCCGTCGACGCGGGCTACGCGCCGAGCGATCTGCAGGTCGGCCAGACCGGCAAGATCATCGCGCCGGAGCTGTACATCGCGATCGGCATCTCGGGCGCGATCCAGCACCTCACCGGCATCAAGGACGCCGGCACCATCGTCGCGATCAACAAGGACGGCGAGGCGCCGATCTTCGAGATCGCCGACATCGGTCTCGTCGGCGACTGGGTGAAGCTGCTGCCGGAACTGGAGCAGGCGCTGGGTTGATCCTCGGCGACCACGTCACCGCGATCCGCAGCGCGCCGACCCGATGAGCGCCGCGCTGCGCATCGACCACGTCTCGATCATGGTCCGCGAGCTCGCGGTCAGCCTGCCGTACTACGAGACCCTGCTCGCCGCGCTCGGCTGGGAACGTCGCTCGACGACGACCTGGACCGATGGCGCCGGCAGCTTCCTGCAGTTCCGCCAGGCGCACGCCGGCACCGCCGACTACGGCCGCTACGCGCCGGGCATGAATCACCTGGGTTTCGGCGCACCGTCGGGCGAGGTCGTCCGCGCGGTGCGCGCGACGATGGCGGCGGCCGGTTTCGTGGTGCCGGAGATCCAGAACCTCGGCGGCGCCGAGGCGTTGTTCATGCGCGACCCCGACGGCATCCGCTTCGAGGTGACCTGGTATCCGCCGGGGACCAGCGTCGTCGATCCATGAGACCTCGGGGCCGATGAAGCGGATCGTCCTGCTTGCCGCGGGGCCGGTTCTGCTGTCGGCGCTGCTAGCCGTGGTGCTGCTGCGGCCGCCGGCGGCGACCGTGCCCGCCGCGGCGAGCGGACGACAAGCGCCGGGCGAGCCGGCCGCTGCCGTCGCCCCAGCGTCCGAGCGCGAGTCCGATCCGTCGGCTCGTTCGACGCCGCCGGCCACGCCGCCCACCGCGCCGACTGCCGTCGCGCCGATCCGGCCCCTCCCGCCGCTCGACGCGCCCCTGTCCGAGGTGCTCGACGAGCTGCGCCAGCGCGCCGATCAGGGCGACATGGCTGCCGCGTGCCGCCTCGGCAGCGAGCTCGCACACTGCATGGACTTCGCTCGCGACCGCGCCCGGCTCGATCAGCAGGTCGAGCTCGCGGCGATGTCCGCCAACAATCCCCGGCAGACGGCTGCCGGGCGCGAGCAACTCGCCCAGGCGATCCTCCGGCAGGAGCAGTCGCAGCAGACGATGCTGCGGCACTGCAAGGGCGTCGACCGCGCGACTCTCGCCAGCGCCTTCGACTACCAGTACGCGGCCGCGACCCGCGGCTCGCCCGGCGCGCAGCTCCACTTCGCGATGCGACCGGCGCTGGACGAGACCCGAATGCTCGACGACCTGCAGCGCTGGCAGATCTATCGCGACAACGTGTTCCCGCTGCTCGAGGCGGCGGTGGCGCGCGGCAACCCCGGCGCACTGGCCGCACTCAGCGATCTGTCCTACCCGGAGGCGCCGTGGCCGGAATTCCCGCGCACGCTCGCTGTGCCAAGGATCAGCATCGATCCGGTCGTCGCCTATGCCTACTATCTCGCCGCGCTGCAGGCGCCGGAGGGCAGTGGCGTGGAGGTTCCCGGCGGCGATCGGCCGTTTTCCGGGCTCTCGCCGTCGCAGCGGGCAGACGCGCAGCGTCTTGCCGATGGCCTGCTGGCACGATTCAACGCCGTCCCCGCGGACCGGCGCGAGAGCCTCCGCTTCGACCGCAGCCAAGGGAAGTACGCCGACGTGCCCTGCGCCGCCGCCGACGGGTCGAGCGGCCGCGGCGCAATGCCCTGAAGGCGCGGGGTGCTATGGTCCGAGCTTCACCGGCGACAAGAAGCGTCCCATGGCTACCGGAACCGTCCGCTTCCACCGCGTGCTGAAGTGCCCGCCGGAGCGGATCTACAAGGCATTCCTCGACGCCGCCGCGCTGGCCAAGTGGCTGCCGCCCTACGGCTTCACCTGCACGGTCGACCATCTCGACGCCCGGGTCGGCGGGACCTTCCGGATGAGCTTCGCCAATTTCGGCAGCGGCAACGGCCACAGCTTCGGCGGCGAGTACCGCGAGCTGGTGCCGGGCGAGCGCATCGTCTACACCGATCGCTTCGATGATCCCAATCTGCCTGGCGAGCTCTTCGTCACCGTGACATTCCGCAAGGTGCTGTGCGGCACCGAAGTGAACATCGAGCAGTCGGGCATCCCCGCGGCCATTCCGGTCGAGATGTGCACGCTCGGCTGGCAGGAATCGCTGGCGCAGCTGGCGACGCTGGTCGAGCCGCAGATCCCGGGCTAGGCAGCAGGCCCGCACCGATGGCGGGCGGTTGCGACGCCGGTCGAGCGGCTGGCAAGGGTCCGCAGCCCGCTCGTCCGCGAATCGCCCGATCGGCGCCAGCCCGGGGTCGCGACGGCGAGCGAAGATGGCGGTCACCCGAGCGCTGCAGGGCGCTGCCGAACCGACGAGGGCGACGCCATGGAACAACTGCAGAAGGCCGTGCGCGGCGTGCGCTGGCTGCTGGTCCCACCGGCCTACCTGTTCGCGCTGGTGATGGCCGGCAGCTCCTGGCATTCGATCAGCCGTGACCTCGCCCTTGGCTACTGCCCGCCGGGACGCGGAGGCCACTATGGCGCCGATCTGGACTTCGCCTGCATCTGGCCGTTGGGGTTCGCCCTGCTGAAGGACGGCCTGGCTGCGCCCCTGGCGGCGGCCACCATCGTGCTGCTGCCGACGCTCGTCGCGCCGCGGCGCCGCGAAGCGGTCTCCTGGATCCTCGGCGGCTTCACGCTGCTGCTGTGGCTCAGCTTCCAGATGGCCCACTATCGGCCCGGGCGGCACGTCCCCTCCCACCAGCTGGTGGTCGCGATCGCGTTCGCCGCGGGGCTGGCCGCGATCGTGGCGCTGTTCCGGCGCCTGGAGCGAGCGGCACCGACGGACGGAAAGCGCTAGGAGCCTGCGCCCACGCCTGGGCACGCGACCGGATATGCTCGCCGGCGACCCCGTCCGGCGCCGTCCTCATGTCGACCGTCGCTCCGCTCGCCGTTCTCGTCGCCGCGCTCTCGAGCTTCCTGCTCGGCGGCCTCTGGTACTCGCCGTTGCTGTTCGGCCCGACCTGGAACCGCGAGGCCGGCCATCCGCCGAAGGGCGCCGGCGGTCATCCGGCGAAGGTGTTCGGCGTCAGCTTCCTGTTCGCGCTGGTCGCGGCGCTCGCCTACGCCTCGGTGATCCCGCCCGGCGCCGATGCGCGGTCGTCGGCACTGCAGGGCCTCACGATCGGTGCCGGCCTCGTCGCCGCCGCATTCGGGATCAACTACCAGTTCGCCAGCCGCAGCCTTCGGATGTGGGCGATCGACGGGGGATACCACACGCTGCAATTCGGAATCTACGGGCTGGTCCTCGGCCTCTGGCGCTGAGCGTTCGAATCGTGGACGCCTTCGAATCCCTGGTCGGGGAGCTGCTGCGGTCCCGCGGCTATTGGGTCGTCGGCGGTTTCAAGGTCGAACTGACCAAGGCCGAGAAGCGCCGGATCGGCCGGCCGTCGTCGCCGCGCTGGGAGCTCGATCTGATCGCGTACAACGCGAAGCGCAACGAGCTGCTGGTGGTCGAGTGCAAGTCCTATCTCGATTCGCGCGGGGTCGTGGCCGCCTCGTTCAAGCAGGAGGACACCTCCAGCCGCTACAAGCTGTTCGTCGACCCGGTGCTGCGCAAGGTGGTGTTCCATCGCCTGGTCCGGCAGCTCACCGTCTCCGGGATGGTGCGGCCGCAGCCCGTGGTCCGGCTGGCGCTGGCGGCTGCGCGGATCGCATCCACCCGGGATCGCAGGGAGCTCGGGGTCCACTTCGCGAACGAGGGTTGGGACCTGTACGACGCGACCTGGCTGAAGGAACAGTTGCGGCGGCTGTCCCATCACGGCTACCAGGACAGCGTGGTGGCAGTGCTGAGCAAGATCCTGCTGCGGGACATGCCGCCGTGAACGACGTCGCGGTCGGCGGGGATTGCGCGCCGCACCCGCTCGACTGTGCGCATCCCGGTATCCACTGTGCGCGTAATGATGTCGCTGCCGACGGGCAGGCGAGCGCAATCCGAGCACGGCCCTTGACCACCAGGTGAATCATCGATGCGCCATCCGAATCTCCTCCTCGCCATGCTCCTGATGTGCGGCGGTGCCGAGGGCTGTCTCGCCGCCGAAGCCGCCCCCGCGCTCTACCAGCGCATCGCCGATCGCCTCGCGCAGCGGCCGGACCTCGAACACCTCGGCGAGGCGCCGGCGGAGATGGCCGCGGTCGACTGGCTGGTCGGCACCTGGGACATCGAAGTCGTCGTGCTCGCCACCGACGGCACGCCGGAGCGCCATGACCACGGTCGCAGCACGGTCCGCCGCGTGCTGCGCGGCACCTGGCTCGAGATCAGCGGCGACTATCCCGGCGGTAGCCAGGACCTCGGCTTCCTCGGCTTCGATCCGGTGACCCGGCGCTGGAAGGCGATCGCGCTCGACGGCAGCGGCAATGCCCTGGTGTCGCTCGCGCCGGGCTGGCGCGGCGACCGCCTGGAGCTGATCGCAGAGGACGCGGAAATCGTCGGCGAACGCCTCGCCCTGCGCCAGACCCTGCAGCGACATGGTGACGACGCGTACGAGGTCGTGAACGAGGAGCGGAGCGCCGATGGCCGCTGGAGCGTCGTCGATCGCTATTCGTTCCGGCGCGCAGCGGCTGCGGCCGCTGCCCCTTGATCCGGTAGGCCGGCATCGCGGCCACGACCATCGGCACTCGCGGTCGCGGCGCGGTCGTCCGACAGTGCGGAAACATCGTCCGGATCGAAGCGGACTGATGCATCCGTCACGTCGAGGGGCTGCCATGAAGGTCATCGTCGCCATCCATCTGGCCGCGCTCGCCGCGGCTCCAGGTCCCGCGCGGGCGGCTGGCCTCGATGTCGCCGCGGCGCGCGCCATCGTCGATGGCTGCGTCGCCGCCGCGAAAGCCAAGGGCCAGAGCCACGCGATCGTCGTCGACGACGACGGCGGCCATCCCGTCGCACTGCTGCGGATGGACGGCAATCAGCCCGGCGTCACCGAATTCGCGATGGCCAAGGCCGAGGCGACGGCTCTGTGGCACTTCTCGACGGCGCAGATGGAGGCCTCGGCCAAGGAGACGCCGGGCTTCCGCGACGCACCGCATGTGGTCACCGTGCCCGGCGGCGTGCCGATCTTCAGCGCCGACGGCAAGGCCTTCCTCGGCGCGGTCGGGGTCTCCGGCGAGGCACCGGCCGACGATGCCGCCTGTGCGGCCGCCGGAATCAGGGCCGCCGGCCTCGCGAGCGAGCGCAGGCACGAGCCGACGCCGTGAAGGCCGCAAGCATCGCGGCGATGGTCGCGCTCGTCGCCGCCTGCGGCCTGCGCGCGGCGGAATCGGACGAGTCCTGTCCACGGCTGCCGGCTTCGTCCGGCCTGCACTGGAAGGCGCAACGGGGTCCCGACTTCGACCTCTGCTACGCCTATCCCGCGGAGCGCGAGCACCTGGTCTTCGGCCTCTACCTCGGCCATGCGCCGGCATATCACCCGAATCCCGAGCAGCGGCCCACGGCCGGCGAGATCGGCGGACACCCGGTCGGATGGATCGTCGCGACGGGCAAGGATGGAGACTTCCCGTTCGGCCTCGAGACGGTATTCGAAATCGGTACCTCCGGTCTCAAGGTCCATGCCTGGACGCACGCACAGAGCCGGGAGGAGCAGCAGCGCGCACTGGCAGTGCTGCGCGCGCTCCGTTTCCGCGAGGACGCGGCGCCGCGACCGTGATCGGCGCATCCGGGTCTCATTCGTCCTCGCCTGAGCTAAGGTGGCACCCTCGGGATTGCCGCGGGTCGACCATGGGCGACGCGAGTTTCGAAGCGACCGTGCTCGCCGGACACACGGGCGCTGCGGTCGAGGTGCCGTTCCATCCTGGCGTGCGCTGGACGATCGGCACGGTCGCGCTCCGGCCCGGGCGTCGCGGCTATCCGGTGCGCGTCGGACTGGCTGGCGAGGCGTTCGAAAACCATGTGATCCCGCGTTCGAAGTGCTGGTGGCTGCTGCTGCCGGAGGATCGCCTCGCCGGTGCCGGCATCGATATCGGCGAGCAGGCGCTGGTGCAGCTGTCGCCGCGCGTGACCGAGACGCCACGCTGAAGACGGAGGAACGATGAGCCCACTGTTCGCGGGACTGATGATGGCACTGTCACCGGCGGCGGCACCGCCGGCGCCGGACTGCGAGGCGCTGGATCGCCACGGCATCGACGACGGTGTCCGCATTCCCGGGCATCTCGCGATCCACCGCGTCATCGGCGAGGGACGTCTGCAGTTCTACTCCGCACCGGACGAGCGCTGTCGGATGCCCGGAGTGTTCATCATCCCGAAGGACGAGGTCATCGCGTACTCGGAATTCGGCAGCTACACCCGGGTGATGTACCTGAAGAAGGCCGGCGGCGATGCGATCGGCTGGGTGCGGAGCGAACGGCTGCACGGCACCGGCACCGGCATTTCTCCGGAGTAGCGCGATGCGCGCCGCATGGCTTGCCCTGGTCCTGTTCCTCGCCGGCGTTGCAGCGACGAGCCCGACCGTCGCCGGGACCGGCGAGACCCGCGAGTCCGCCGCGATCAGCGCACTGGCGCGCCAGTTCGATCGCCACCCGCTGATCCTGATCGGCGAGCTGCATCGCAGCCGCGAGATCCACGCCTTCCTGCAGCGGCTGCTGGCGTCTCCGGAATTCATCTGTCGCGCCGACGCGGTCGTCGTCGAGTTCGGCAACTCGCGCTTCCAGCCGCTCGTCGATGCCTACGTCGCCGGCGCCGAGGTGGCTGACGACGAGTTGCGCCACGCCTGGCAGGACACCGCCGTGCCGCTGACCTGGAACGCGCCGATGTATCGCCGCGTGTTCGAGCGGCTGCGCGCGATCAACCATGCAAAGCTGTGTCCCCATCCGCTGCGCCTCGTCCTCGCCGATCCGCCCCTGGACTGGTCGACGATCCACGGCGTCGCCGACTACGCGCCCTGGGACGACCGTGACGGCAGCTACGCGCGGATCGTCGAACGCGAGGTGCTGGACAAGGGCCAGCGTGCACTGCTGATCGCCGGGCTGCTGCACGCGCTGCGCACGGTGCCCGAGGGCATCGCCGGCGGGCCCGAGGAGCGCCCGCTTGCGCAACGCCTGGCGGCTTCCCACCCGGGCGCGTTGTTCAGCGTCCTCACCGTACCGTTCGCCGAGGCGGCAGTCGCGCTCGGACTGCCGCCGGCGCCGAGCTTCACGCCGCTGGCCGGCTCGCCGTTCGCGGCGCGGAGCCTGCAGTACGCCGACTTCGCGCCGAGCGTCGTCGGCAGCAGCGACGGCGCACGAAGACGCTTCTCCTTCCGGCCCGACAAGCACTGGCCGCGCCTCGACGCCGCGGTCGACGGCCTGCTCTGGCTCGGCGGCAACCACGCCGACTATCCGCCGGCGTCGGTCTATCGCGACCCGGCGTACCAGGAAGAACTGCGGCGCCGCGCCGGCATCCTCAAGGCCTACAGCGGGCAGGACTTTGGTCCGACGCTCGAAGCCCTGTTCCAGGCCGCGGATTCCATGCCATGACCGCCGGCATGCTCCGGAGATTTCGCCCACTGCTATCGTCATCAGCGCTCCAGGTTTCGAGGCGCCGCCCATGAGCACGGACGCGATCTTCGTCGACGGCTACAACAACCGTTCGATTCCCACGGCGACGGTGTTGCCGGTGCTGCACTATCCCGACGTGATCGCCGCGGCCGAGTGGTTGTGCCATGCCTTCGGCTTCCGTCAGCGCCTCCGGATCGGTGCGCACCGGATCCAGATGCTGGCCGGCAATGGCGCCTTCGTGCTCGCCGACTCCGCCAGCGCACCCGCCGGGCTGATCCACGGCCACGCGATGATGATCCGGGTCCGCGACGCCGACGATCATTGCCTCGCGGCCCGGGCCGCCGGCGCGCGCATCCTCGTGCCGCCGACCTCGCAGCCCTACGGTGAACGCCAGTACAGCGCCGCGGACCTGATCGGCCGGGTCTGGACCTTCACCCAGTCCGAGCGCGATGTCGACCCGACGAGCTGGGGCGGGGCGTGGCTCGGCGATCCCGAATGAATCCGATGGAGCAGGTCGGCGCATGAGCGAGACGGCGCGGTTCGAGATGCGAGCGATCGGCACGGTCCGGTGCCGGCGACAGCAGCCGGAAGATGACTTCTGGGGCGGCGCGACCGCGACGATCGAACTCTCGGCGACATTTCCGGAGGACGCGCTCCGCGGGCTCGATGCGTTTTCCCACGTCGAGGTGCTGTTCGTGTTAGACCGCGTCGATCCCGCGAAGATCGTCAGCGGCGCCCGCCATCCGCGCAACAACCCGGACTGGCCGGCGATCGGCATCTTCGCGCAGCGCGGCAAGAACCGCCCGAACCGGATCGGCAGCACGATCTGCCGCGTCGTCGGCATTGCCGGCCGCGCGCTCACCGTCGCCGAACTGGACGCGATCGACGGCACGCCGGTGCTCGACCTGAAGCCGGTGATGGCGGAATTCCTGCCGCGGTCCGACGTCCGGCAGCCGGCCTGGTCCTGCGAGCTGATGAACGACTACTGGAAACCGGGAGAGGCGTGATGGCTGTCCGTATCGTCCGACTTGGTAGTCCGCGAGCCGCGGGCGAGGGGCTCCGCATCGGCACCGTGCGGAGACCGCCGCGCGGCGTGCCGAAGAGCGAGTTCGCGTCGCGCGACTACTACGACGTCTGGTACCCGAACCTGGCGCCGACGCCGGAGACGATCCAGCGCGGGCAGACCGCCGAAACGCCGGCCGAGTGGCAGTCCTTCGTGCGGATGTACAGGGCGGAAATGGCGACGCCGGACAACGCGCGCACGATCGCGCTGCTCGCCGCGCTGTCGCAGGGAAGCGATTTTTCGGTCGGTTGCTACTGCGAGGACGAGTCGCATTGCCATCGCTCGGTACTGCGCGAGCTGCTGCGGGAGTCGGGGGCGAAGCTCGCCAATTGACCCGCCGTGAACTCTCGGGCGCGATCGACCGTTCGTCGCCCGAACCGGACCGCATCGAAGAAATACTTAGAAATTGGTTGACGTGATTGCGATGCCGTTGCATCATGCAGCGCATGAATACTTACCGCTCCCGCCCGCTTTCCTGCCTACGCCCGCTTCTCGCGGGACGGAAGGGTTTTGCCTGAAGCGGCGCCGCCACTGAGCTGCGAACCGAAGCCCCTCCGGACCTCCGCGAGGGGCTTTTCGTTTCCCGCCCAGGTGGTGAAATTGGTAAACGCGCCGGTCTCAGAAGCCGGTTCTTGCGGGTTCGAGTCCCGCCCTGGGCACCAATATTCGACTGACGATCGTGGTGGTTTCGCGACGGGCGATTCATGTCTCGCGTAACTAACCCCGGGGCGGCGTCTCGCGCCGCCGTGCGCTAGAGGTCGCGAATAGTTAGCCGAGCGACGCCGCCCGGATGGTGCAATTGGCAGACACGCCGGATCGAGAGTCCGGTTCTTGCGGGTTCGACTCCCGCTCCGGGCACCACCCATTCTCCCCCTGCCGGCATCCGTCGGCGCGTCGACCCCTGCGCGTTCCGACGCCGGGAGGTTTGCACCCGGCGACCGTGCCGGTGGCGGAACGGGAACGGTCCCGTTCCGGCGACGGTCATCGGGCCGCCATCGGTCGGCGCTACAGTCGGAGGCCCTCGGCCGAGTGGAACGACCATGTCCCAGCCAGCGCTGATCCATCGCGGCTCCTGTCTCTGCGGCGCGGTGAGCTTCGAGGTGCACGGCGAGCTTGCATCGCCGAGCGCATGTCACTGCTCGCAATGCCGGCGGCAGTCGGGGCACTTCTGGGCCGCGACGGAAGTGTCGCGCGATGCCCTCACCGTCATCGGACTGGAGCAGGTGACCTGGTTCCGCTCCTCCGAGTACGTGCGTCGCGGCTTCTGCGCGACCTGCGGCTCCTTCCTGTTCTGGGACCCGATCGAACGCGACACCATCGACGTCGCGATGGGGGCGTTCGCTGCGCCGACCGGTACGCGCCTCCGCAACCACATCCACACGGCGGACCGGGGCGACTACTACGACATCGCCGATGACCTCCCGCAATCGTAGATCGGCCCCCGGACCGCTCCCGCCCGCACGCCGCAACATGGCGCAGGAGCAGCGGGCCAGGGCCCGCTCTACCGACGTCGAGGACATTCGCGCCGCGTTGATTTCCGCCGCGCTCGAAGCCTACGAGGCCGCCGGCATGCAGGGACTCTGCCCCGAGGGGCGCCTCGAGGTCATGATCGGCGCGATGCGAACGCTCGACCTTCGCGCGCTGCGCTGACGGACCCGGAAGAGCGCACGGTTGCCGGATCGTCGGGCGACGCGGCGTGGCTATGATCGACTGCGACTCGCCTCCCGGACCGCGAGCGGAAGGACCCCATGCGCCCCCGCAAGACCCACCGCGAACACCATCTCACCCACCGCATCGGCTGGCTGCGCGCCGCGGTGCTCGGGGCCAACGACGGCATCGTGTCGACCGCGAGCCTGGTACTCGGCGTCGCAGCCTCCGGCGCGGGGACGAAAGCGATCCTCGTTGCCGGCGTGGCGGGACTGGTCGCCGGCGCGATGTCGATGGCCGCCGGCGAGTACGTGTCGGTGAGCTCCCAGGCCGACGCCGAAACCGCCGATCTGGCCCGCGAGCGCCAGGAGCTGGCCGACGATCCGGCTGCGGAGCATGCGGAGCTCACGATGATCTACGTCGGCCGCGGCCTTTCGCGATCGCTGGCCGAGGAGGTCGCCACCCAGCTGACCGCGCACGACGCGCTCGCTGCCCACAGTCGCGACGAGCTCGGCATCACCGAGGAGCTGGCGGCCCGGCCGGTCCAGGCGGCGCTGGCGTCCGCGGCAAGCTTCGCGGTCGGCGCGCTCCTGCCCTTGCTGCTGGTGCCGTTGCTGCCGGCCTCCGCGCTGCTCGCTGGCGTCGGTGGCGGCTCGTTGCTGGCGCTCGCACTGACCGGCTTCCTCGCCGCCCGCGCCGGTGGTGCGCCGCCGTGGGCCGCCGTCGCGCGGGTCAGCTTCTGGGGGGCGCTGGCGATGGGGCTGACGGCGGGGGTCGGCGCCCTGTTCGGGGTTTCGGCGTGAGCCGGTTCGCGACCTTGCGATCGCCGCCGGCGCCACCATCCAGGATCACTCCGTCGCCGCGCTGACCCCGGGAGCCGCGCATGGCCTGGTTCGTCCTGCCCTTCCTCGCCACCAAGCTGCTGACGGCGGGCCTGTACGCCGCCCATCGTGCCCGCTGGCAGCCCTACGACCCGGAGTGGCTGGTCCGTCTGGTGCGTGCTCAGTGCCCGCACGAAGCCGCCGTCGATGCCGCCCTGCAGCAGTGCACTCGTGCCCACGTGGTGAGCGCCCGGCGCACCCGTTTCGTCTCGGGTTTCCATCCGAAGCGCGCGAACTCGCCCTGGGAGTTCGAGCGCCACCTGCGCCTCGACTGCCCCGAGCACGGCGCGCTGCTGCTCGACATCCTGCGCAACGGCCAGGTCGGAGGCGTCGAGTATCTCGATCGCTACGAGCCCGGGCCGCCGTGAGGCTGGCCGCGCGGCGGCTCGACGTCGACGACGCCGTCGGGTTTTTCCGGCCGATCGGGTTCAATGCAGGCTCTCGATCGCGGATTCCACCGCGGGAATCGGCCCACTCATGAAACTCCTCGGAGGCGTCGTTCTCGGTGGCCTTGCGCTGTTCATCGCCACCGTCGCGGCGCTGCATCTCGCGCAGCCCGACTACGATCAGGTCTACCAGTTGATGAGCGAACTCGCCCTCGGCGCGCATGGCGGCTGGATGCTCGCGGCCTTCCTCGGCCTCGCGACCAGCGCATCCGCCGCCGCGCTCGCGTCGCTGCGCTGGCGCGCTCCACTGCTGCCGGTGCTGCTGGCCGGGGCGGCGCTCGGATTCCTTGGTGCCGGGCTGGTTCCGCTGGGGCCGAATGCGGAGATCCACATTGCGAGCATCAGTGCGGCTTTCGTCCTGGTGGTGCTGGCAATGGTGCTGCTGCCGCGCATGTTCGTGTCGCCACTGCCCCTGCCGGGTAGAGAGTGGAGTGGGCTCCTGGCGGCCGCCACGGCCGTCAGCGTCGCGCTGGGCCACGGGGTGGTTCCGATCGGAATCGCGCAGCGTGCGGCGGCGCTGTGCGGCATCGCGTGGCTGATCTGGATCGGCGTGGCCGCGGTGCGCGGCGAAACTCAACTCACGGACGCGCGGCGCCCCGATTCTTCGCCCTGAGTCGAGCGCCGCCGTAGGATGGCGCTCTCCGGATTCCGAGGGACCGACCCATGCCCAGCGCGACCCGCTCCGCCAAGTTCCGCGTCGACCCCGATTCGGGCGCCGCCATCGACGCCTTCCTCGCGGCCCTTGAGCACCCGCGCAAGGCCGAGATTGTCGCGCTCAGGGCCCTGATCGTGGGCGTCGATCCGCGGATCTCGGACGGTATCAAGTGGAATGCGCCGAGCTTTCGCACCACGGAGTACTTCGCGACGATGCATCTGCGCGAGAAGACCGGCCTCGGCCTGATCCTCCACCTCGGCGCGAAGAAGCGCGCGGTCGGCGCGCCGTCGCCGGTGATCGACGATCCGGAAAGACTGCTGAAGTGGTTGGCGCCGGACCGCGCGATGCTCGTCGTCCGCGACGCCGCCGACCTTGCGGTGAAGCGCGACGGGATTTCAGCGATCCTGCGGTCCTGGATCGAGGTCGTCTGACGTGATCCCCGATCCCGCGTCGTCGCCGGCCGGGTCGATCCGCGGCGAGCCCGCGGCCGAGTCCGGCATCGGCGTGCGAATCGTCGCGCATGACGATCGGAGCTGGCTGCACCTGGCCGTGGTCGATGGAGACGATCCCTACGCCGGCCTGCACGTCGCAGCGTTCGCGGAGTTCCTGCGCGGACGCTTCGATGCGGTGAGCGGGAGCGTGCTGTTCAACGCGTTCGGCGCGTTCGTCGATACCTTCGACCGATTCATCCTCGACCGCAGCCTGATCCCGCTGCTCACCGACCACGGTGATTCCTTCCTGCGATTCCGCAGTCCGCGCGCACGCCCTGTGGTGATGCTGGAATTCGCCGTCGCCACGCAGCGCTTCGACTCCGGCCGACCGACCTGCTTTCGGCTGGAAGGCTCCTTCGAGGTCGCGCAGGATCGGCTCATGGAGATCCTTGACGGACTGCGCAGGATCGCGCGCTACTATCGATCGCCCTGAGGATCCGGCATGGACATCGACGTCGTCCTGAAGCGCTTCGAACATCCCGACGAGATCCGCGAGATGACCCTCGGCCGCTTCGAGGTCGTCCATCTCGGCGGCGTGACGATCGGCCGCGCGACCTACCAGCCGGGCTGGAAGTGGTCCGAGCACGTCGGGCCCGGCCTCGGGCTCAGCCATTGCCCGGTCGAGCATGTCGGCCTGGTCGTGACCGGCTCCGCCACCGTCGCTTTCGCCGACGGGCGGGTGATCGTGATGAAGCCGGGCGACCTCTTCCACGTGCCGAAGGAACCGCACGACAGCTGGGTGGTCGGCGACGAGCCCTACGTGTCGCTGCACTTCCTCGGTGCGGACCACTACGCGAAAAAGTAGGGCGGGCACTGCCCGCCATTGCGAAGCGTTTCGGCGATGGCGGGCAGTGCCCGCCCTGCGATTGCGCCGCGACGACGACATGCCGAGGTCACGATGCAGCTCCACTGCACCCCGCGCTCCCACTTCGCCCGCAAGGTCCGCCTGCTCGCCGCGGCGCTGGAGCTGCCGTTGGATCTGGTCGACGCCGGCAACGTCGGTTCCGGTGATCCGGCGGCGTTCGGCCCGCATCCGCTGATGAAGGTGCCGACGCTGGTCGACGGCGAGGTCGTGCTGTTCGAGTCCGATCACATCGCGGCCCATCTGGTGCGGCGCTTCGACCCCGACGATCGCTACGCGGTGCTGACGACGAATCCGGACCTGCTCAACGCGCGCGCCGTGCTGAACGGCGTGATGTCGAACGAGGTGGAGCTGATCCTCGCGGCGCGCAGCGGCATCGACGTGAACGGCCCGGCACGCTACTGGAAGCTGCGCGACGGGATCGATGCGGGCTTGTCGTGGCTGGAGGCGCGCGCCGACCTCGTCCCGGCGGAGCCGAGCTATCTCGGCTTCCATCTGGTCGCGGCGTGGGAGCACCTCGTACTGTTCGACGTGGTCGCGCTCGGATTTCCGCGGCTGGCGGAAAAGGCGAGGGTGCTCGGCGACATCCCGTTCGTCGCGGCGAGCCGGCCGCCGGCGCTGTAGGGCGGGCCCTGCCCGCCATCGCGAAGAGCTTCGGCTTTACATCGAACTTCGTTGCTGAGCGAAGCCTCCATCCCTGGGGTCCATCCGCGCGGCATCTGCCGCGGCTACCCCATGCTGTACATCGAACTTCGTTGCTGACCGAAGCCTCCATCCCTGGGGTCCATCCGCGCGGCATCCATGCCGCGCCCTCGCAAATAATTTGATGCGTTTCATCGCATCAAATTATTTGCTCGACCACCACAGCGCTACGCCATCGGACAGCCGCTTGAAGAATCCACCCTCCGGATAGTCGTCGAGCGCGATCAGCGGCGCCTCCAGCATCGGCTTGCCGTCGAGCGTCACCACCAGGGTGCCGACGTTCTGGCCCTTCGAGAGCGGCGCCAGCAGCGGCTTCGGGATGTTCATCGTCGCGGTGAGGCGGTTGTAGCTGCCCGCCGGGACGCTGACCAGCGCATCGGCGGCCACGCCGAGCTTCGCGGTCGGCGTGGCGCCCTTCCACAGCTCCGGTTCGGCGACCATCGCGCCGGCGGCGTAGAGCTTGTGCGATTCGTAGAAGCGGAAGCCGTAGTTGAGCAGCGACAGCGCTTCCTCGGCGCGGATCTTCTCCGAGGTGGTGCCCATCACCACCGCGATCAGGCGGGTGTCGCCGTGCTGCGCGGAGGCCGACAGGCAGTAGCCGGCCTGCGAGTGGTGGCCGGTCTTGATGCCGTCGACCGAGCCGTCCTTCCACAGCAGCGTGTTGCGGTTGTGCTGCTTGATGCCGTTCACGGTGAAGTCCTTGATCGCGTAGATCTTGTACTCCTCCGGGTAGTCGTGGATCAGCGCCCGCGACAGCCGCGCGATGTCGGCGGCGGTCGAGTAGTGGCCGTCGGCCTGCAGGCCGTGCGAGTTGGCGAAGTGGGTGTCCTTCAGGCCGAGCCGGGTGGCGTTGTCGTTCATCATCCGGACGAACACCTCCTCGCTGCCGGCGACATGCTCGGCCAGCGCGATCGACGCGTCGTTGCCCGACTGGATGATCATCCCGTACAGCAGGTCGCGCAGCGGCACGGTGGAGTTGAGCGGCAGGAAGCTGGTCGAACCGTCGGTGCCGGCGCCGCCGCCGCGCCAGGCGTTCTCGCTGATCGCCACCGGGTCGTCCATCTTCACCTTGCCGGCGGCGAGCTGCTGCGACACGACGTAGGAGGTCATGACCTTGGTGATGCTGGCCGGCGGCACCCGGTCGTCGCCGTTCACCGACACCAGGATCTGGCCGCTGACGTAGTCCATCAGCACGTAATTCTTCGCCGACAGAGTCGGCGGCGGCGGGATGGGCTGTTCCGACGTGGCGGATGCAGGCGCGGCGGGTTTCGCCGCCGGCTGCGGGACGGGTTGCGGAGTCGGCGTCTCGCCGGCGGCGTAGACCGCGGACAGCGACACCGTGGCGACCAGGGCGACTGCGACGGAGAGGAACGGGCGAGCGGACGGCGAGGAAGCGGTCATGGGGTGTTCGGGATCTCAGCGGCAGTGCGCCGCAATGAAGGCGGAAGAGGAGAGCGGGCGAGCCCGCGGCCGCGGCACGACGAATCCGTGTCGGCGCCAGCGCTGGGCGCGAATTGTCGTGGCTTTGGGGGGCAAACGCGAGGCAAGCCGAATGACAATTCAGCGATGATTGATGTTGCTGTCGACCGGAGATCCGCTCGGCACGGGACCGGATCGCGCGGCGATCCGGTCAGTCGTGGACGATGATCGCCTTGATCCCGGCCTCGGCCAGTCGCGAAATCACCCGCTCGCCGACCTGCTCGTCGTTGAACGGGCCAATCTTGACCCGGGTGATCAGCGACAGGCCGTTGACGCCGCGGTCGAGCGACACCTCGCCGTAGCGGCCGGCCCGCAGGCGTTGCGCCAGGCGCTCGGCGTTGCCGCGGTCGGAGAAGGCACCGGCCTGCACGAAGCAGGGCGCCCCGCTCGAAGCCGCCGGTGACGGCGACCGCGCCGCGCCGAGCGGCGGAGCCGCGCTGGCGCTGGCGTAGCGCTCGTTGCGCGCCGAGCTGCCGGACGAAGGGGTCGATGCGACAAGGCGCGCCGGCGGCGGATCGGCGGCACGCGGCGCACTGGCCGGTGGCCGGGTCGGCTGCGAGCCGGCCCCGCCGGAATAGACGCTACCGTTGCTGCTGCCGGGCAACGGAGTCACCGACGCGGCGCTGCCGCGATCCGGTGCGCCGCGTGCCGTGGCCGTGCGGTTGCCGCGGTCGTCGTTCCAGCGAGTCTCCGGCGCGACCGCGACGTAGGCGTTTGGGTCTTCGTGACGGCGAACCGGCGGCGTCTGCGCGGCCAGCAGGCTGCCCGGCGGCGCGCCCTCGTCGGCCTCGGACAGCGCGCGCACCTCGACCCGGCCGGTGCCGTTGGCGACGATGCCGAGCTTCAGCGCGGCGACGTAGGAGAGATCGAGGATCCGGTCCTCGTGGAACGGCCCACGGTCGTTGACCTTGACGATCACGCTCTTGCCGTTGTCGAGATTGGTGACCCGCGCGTAGGTCGGCAGCGGCAGGGTCTTGTGTGCGGCGGTGAACGCGTACATGTCGTACAGGTCGTGCGACGACGTCAGTCGTCCGTCGAACTTCTCGCCGTACCACGAGGCGGTGCCGCGCTCCAGGTAGCCGCGGCTGGTCGGCAGCACGGTATAGGTGCGGCCGAGCACGGTGTAGGGGGAGCGGTTGCCGAACTGGGCCAGCGGCTCGTCATGCGGAATCGGCTCCGCGATCATCGAAATGTCGGGCGCCTCGCGCGGGCCGCCGTCGGCATCGCCGGTGCTCGATTTCGATGGGCGGTGGAAATTGCCTTTTGGCGCCGGCGCCTGCTGGGCGACCGGGTGTTCCGGACGGGTCGGCTGCGAGTGGCAGGCCGCCAGCGCCAGCGCCAGCGCGGACAGCGCCAGGAAGCGCGGCATCGAGCGGACGGTCACCGGGCGACTCCGCCGCGGCGCCACAGCGTCCCCGCCCACGCGCCGAGCACGGCCGCGGCGATCGTGGCGATCACGAATTCCGGGCGCGCGAGGAGGCCGAAACCCTCCTCGGACAGGCGCCACAGGTGGGCGAAGACCAGCAGCACGAACAGGCCACCGCTGACCGCGAGATACGCACGCATGAGGCCGAACCCCATCCCAATTGGGCGCCATGATGCCGCGTTTGCCGCGGTTAGGCGAATTTCCCTGCCGATGTGACCGAGTTTCACCTCGGAAGGGTGGTGCGAATTCATCGGTCGCGCCCTTCCCGCTCCCCGGCATCAGTGCGTCCTCCGAGCCCCGCGTGGCGCCCAGGGGCCGCACCTCGCGACCCCGCCGGAGATTCGCCGACGGACGGGCTCATGGAGCCTTTTCTGCGCCGGATCTCGCCGGTGCCGCCGTCCCGGCCGCGATCGCCTCGGCGAGCTGGGTTACCGCGAGGCTGTACAGCGGGCTGCGGTTGTAGCGGGTGATCGTGTAGAAATTGCCCGTGGTGATCCAGTATTCCTTGCCTTCCGCGCCGTCCAGGACCAGCAGGGTCGCGATCAGGTTGGGATCGAGCTTCGCGTCGGTGCTGTAGCCCCATTCGGCAAGCTGCTGGATCGGGTACTTCACCTCGCTGGTGTCGGGCGCGAGGTCGCGGGCGCCTTCGGCGCGGGTGGCCGGGAGCGCGATCGGCAGGTCGCGGGTCCAGCCGTGGTCGACGAAGTAGTTCGCCACCGAGGCGTAGATGTCGGCCTTGTCGGTCCAAAGGTCGATGCGCCCGTCGCCGTCGCCGTCGACCGCCCACTTGGCGAAACTGGTCGGCATGAACTGGCCCTGCCCCATCGCGCCGGCGTAGGAGCCGGTCAGGCTGTCGAGGGAACCGGGCAGGCGCTCCGGCGGCAGCAGGAACAGCTGCTTCAGCTCGCCGCGGAAGAAGTCGCCGCGCGGCGGGTAGTGGAAGCCAAGCGTCGCCAGCGCGTCGATCACCTTGTACTTGCCGGTCAGCGCGCCGTAGTTGGTCTCGACGCCGAGGATCGCGACGATGATGGACACCGGTACGCCGCTGGCTTCTGAAGCTCGAGCGAGCGCTTCGGCGTTGTCACGCGCATAGGCGACTCCCGCATCAATGCGCTTCGGGTTCATGAAGATCGGCCGGTACTCCTTCCAGCTCTTCGACTCGGCTGGCCGGGAGATCGCGTCGATGATGGTCTGCTGGTACTGCGCCTTCGCGATCACCGCCAGCACCGCCTTCTGGTCGATGACGATGCCCTTCGCCTGCGCAGCCTTCTCGACCTCGGCGGCGAAGGCGGCGGCACCGGGATGGGCCTCGGCCGGCGCGGTCGCGGCGGGCTTGGCGGCGGGCTTCTTCGCCTTGGATTTGGCCTCGGCGGCGAGCGGCAGCAGGAGGGCGGTGGCGAGGGTCGGCAACAGCAGGCGGGCGATCATCGCGCGACTTTAACGCAGGCCCGTGGCGGACCGCAGCAGGGCGGCGCGCATCCTCGTCCCGCGTTCAGCGCGCGTGCACGTCGGCGCTGGCGATCGACCGCCGCCGGGCGGGAACCACGACGCGACGGCTTGCTATCGTCCGCGGGTCACGGCCGCCGCGGGCGATGGGTCTTGAACACGATCGACTTCGATGCGACCTATCGCCGCGAATCACGCGCCGTGCTGGCGACGCTGATCCGGCTGCTCGGTGATTTCGACCGGGCGGAGGAAGCACTGCACGAGGCGTTCCGTGCCGCGATCGAAGCCTGGCCGCGCGAGGGCCTGCCCGTGAACCCGCGGGCCTGGCTGGTGTCGGCCGGACGGCACAAGGCGATCGACGCGGCGCGCCGCCTCGCGCGCTTCACGGCCTACGAGGCCGAGCGCCACGAACCGGCAATCGAGGACCCCGCCCTCGACGACGGACCGGCCGTCGTCGACGATCGCCTGCGACTGGTGTTCACCTGCTGCCACCCGGCACTGTCGACCGAGGCGCGGGTCGCCCTGACCCTGCGCGAGGTCTGTGGCCTCGCCACCGAGGAGATCGCCGCCGCCTTCCTCACCACCCCGGGCACGCTGGCGCAACGCATCGTGCGCGCCAAGGCGAAGATCCGGACCGCCCGCATCCCCTACGAGGTGCCCGATGCGGCGGATCTGCCGGAACGGCTCGCCGCGGTGACGATGGTCGTCTACCTGGTCTTCAACGAGGGCTACCGCGCGAGCTCCGGCGCCACGCTGTTGCGCGCCGATCTCAGCGCGGAGGCGATCCGCCTCGGTCGCCTGCTGGTCGAACTGCTGCCGAATTCCGATACCCGCGGGCTGCTGGCGCTGATGCTCATCGCCGACGCGCGCCGCGCCGCGCGGGTGGACGCCGCCGGCGACCTGGTGCTGCTGGAGGATCAGGACCGCAGCCAATGGGACCACGCGCAGATTGCATCCGGAATCGCCGAGCTCGAGCAGGCGCTGGCGTCGGCGCCAGTCAGTGTCTACGCGCTGCAGGCCGCGATCGCTGCACTGCACGCGGAGGCGGCATCGGTCGCGGCGACCGACTGGGCACAGATCGTCGCGCTGTACGACCTGCTGCAGGCACGCGCCGCGTCGCCGGTGGTCGCGCTGAACCGCGCGGTGGCGATCGCGATGCGCGACGGACCGGCCGCGGGACTCGCGCTGGTCGATGCCCTGCTGGTAGGCGATGCGCTCACGGCCTATGCACCGGCGCATGCGGCTCGCGCCGAACTCTGCCACCGGCTCGGACGCCTCGACGAGGCAGCGGCCGCCTACCGACGGGCGCTGGCGCTGGGGCCGGGGGACGCCGAGCGACGTCACATCGAACGCCGATTGGTCGGGATCGGTGACGGCTGAAAATAATTTTCGGCGGGCTGTCGAAATCGGCGTTCCCCGTTCGACCAGTAGGCAAGACGGTGCGCTGGCGCCGTCGTCCCCCACCGAACGAGGAGCTTCCCATGCGTTTCATGGTCATCGTCAAAGCCACCGCCGAATCCGAAGCCGATGTCCTGCCGGGCAACGAAATGATCGCCCGAATGGCCCAGTTCCACGAGGAGCTGGCCCGCGCCGGTGCGCTGCTGGAGGCGTCGGGCCTGAAGTCGAGCCGCCACGGCTGGCGGGTCGAACACCGCGGCGGCGAGGTCCGGGTCGTCGACGGCCCCTTCGCCGAGACCAAGGAATTGATCGCCGGCTACACCGTGATCAAGGCCGCCACCCGCGCCGAAGCGGTCGCGTGGAGCCGCCGCTTCCCCAACCCGACGCTCGAGGGCAGCGACTGCCACATCGAGGTGCGGCCGATGTTCGAACTCGAGGACTTCGAGCAGGGCGACGGCGTGGCGCGGTTTCGCGAGATGGGCGTGGGTGGCGAATCGACCACGTAGGACGGGCGCCGCCCGCCATCGCCCGAACGTGACGTGATCGCAGCGGCGGGCGATGCCCGCCCTACGGTCTGCGGGCCCCTCCATTCACGTCCTCCTCCCACGCTCACCCCGGAGACTCTCCCCATGCCCCGCGTCAGCACCTACCTCAACTTCCCGCGCGAGACCGAAGCCGCGTTCGACTTCTACCGCGGCGTATTCGGCACCGAGTTCATCGCGCCCGTGCGTCGCTACGGCGACATGGCCCATGGCCCCGGCTGCAAGCTCGCGGACGGCGATCACGAGCTGATCCTGCACATCGAGCTGCCGATCCTCGGCGGCCACGTGCTGATGGGAACCGATGCGCCGCCGTCGATGGGCTTCGACTGCAAGGCCGGCAACAACGTCTCCATCAACCTCGAGCCCGATACCCGAGCGGAAACCCGGCGCCTCTACGCCGCCCTGTCCGAAGGTGGCACGATCGAAATGGCGCTGGCCGAGATGTTCTGGGGCGGCTACTTCGCGAGCTTCTCCGATCGCTTCGGCACCCGCTGGATGCTGAACTGCATGGCCGGGGAATGACGATCGCCGCTGCGCGGCGATCGTCATTCCCCCGGTGAAGAGCGAAGAGAGACACTTCTTCGCTCGGTGGATTGCGATGCCGAGATTCAGGGCGATGCGTTCGAACGGATGAATGCCGCATCGGCGGCGAAGGAGCGAGGATGAAGTACTTGTGCCTGGTGTACGGCGTCGAGTCGGAGATCGCGCGGATGGACGACCGCCACTGTCTGGAGGCCGACCGCCAGCTCCGGGCCAGTGGGCACTGCCTCGCATCGGAAGCCCTGGAGTCGGTCGCCACGGCGACCACGGTGCGCCTGCGCGGTGGCCAGGTCCAGCTCACCGACGGGCCGTTCGCCGAAACCAAGGAAGCGCTGGCGGGCTTCTACCTGCTGGAGGCGCGCGACCTCAACGAGGCGATCCAGCTCGCCGCGAAGATCCCGCCGGCGGCGGTCGGCTGCGTCGAGATCCGCCCGATCCGGCCGATCCGCGAAGCGCCCCGCGTCGTAGGGTGAGCCCAAGCGCACCGGCCAGTCCAAGGCACGAGAACCGAAGCATCCGAGGAGCGCGCTCCGACGCGCTGGTGAAGGACGCGCCGCGGTCGGAAAGACGCTGCACCAGGGTCGACGGACGGGGGATCGACCCCATCGTCGCCCGGATGGGCAACGTCGATTTCGGCGTGGGCTTCGGGAGACTATGGGTGTACGCAGCGATCAGGAAGACACGATGACGACAACGACGATCGCGCTCCGCGGATATTCCGATCCCGAACCGCAGGGCCTCGAACGCCTGCTCGAGCGGGTCGGTGGCAGCACCGAGACGTGCGAGCAGATCGTCGTTTTCGACGAGCGCAGGACGGACGGATGGCATCGCATGCCGCGCTGTGTCTGGACGGTGTTTCTCGAGGAGACCGAGGATCAGGACCTGCGCGAGTCGTTGCGGCGGGCGGCGCTCCGGGCGGATGCCGTGCACGCGAATGCCGACGCGGCGAAGAGCTTTCGGTTCGAGGTGCAACTGCATGTCCGTGTTCCGGATGAGGACAATCTTCCCGCGTTGCACTTCGAACCCGACGTGGTCGCTCGATTCGGGCGGATCGAGGCGGGGATCGACGTGGATGTCCAGCGAATTGTCTGAATAGCTAGGGTGTGTCCGAGACGCACCTTACGCCCGTCGTCGGTGGGCGTGGATCGACTGCAGCACCCCGAATCCGGCCAGCAAGCTGACCGCCGACGTCCCGCCGTAGCTGATCAGCGGCATCGGCACGCCGACCACGGGGAGCAGGCCGGCGACCATCCCGCCGTTGACCATCACGTAGACGAAGAAGGCCATCGACAGCGCGCCGGCGAGGAGGCGCGAGTAGGTGTCCCGGGCATTCGCGGCGATGTAGAGGCCGCGGCCGACGATGAACAGGTACAGCGCGACCACCAGCGCTACGCCGATCAGCCCGTGCTCCTCGGAGAAGACCGCGAAGATGAAGTCGGTGGTGTGCTCGGGAAGGAAATCGAGCTTGGCCTGGGTGCTCATCCCGAAGCCCTTGCCGTAGAGGCCGCCGGAGCCGACGGCGATCTTCGACTGGATGATGTGCCAGCCGTTGCCGAGCGGGTCGGCCTCGGGGTCGAGGAACATCCGCACGCGGTTCCTCTGGTACTCGTGCATGAAGCGCCAGGCCAGCGGAAGCGAGCCTGCGCCGATGCCGAGGAGCAGGCCGATGCGCCACCAGGCGAGGCCGGCGAGGAAGATCGCGAAGGCGCCGGACGCGCCGACGAGCAGCGCGGTGCCGAGGTCGGGCTGCTTCGCGATCAGCGCGAACGGCAGCGCGGTGAGCCCGCCGGCGAGCGCCAGCGAGCGCCACGATGGCGGCAGCGGGCGGTCGGCGAACAGCCACGCGATCATCATCGGCATCGCCAGCTTGGCGAACTCGGAGGGCTGGAAGCGCAGCACCTTGAGGTCGAGCCAGCGGTGCGCACCGCGGCCCTCGCCGAGCACCAGGCAGATCATCAGCAGCAGCACGGTGCCGCCGAAGAAGTAGGGCGACCACGAGCGCAGTACCAGCGGCGAGACCCGGGACAGCGCGTACATCACCCCGAAGCCGAGGCCGAAGCGCAGCGCCTGGCCGGTGACCAGGTTCCAGCCGCCGCCGCTGGCGCTGTGCAGGGTCGCGAGGCCCACCAGGGCGAGCAGCAGCAGCGCGACCGTCAGCGGCACGTCGAGCCGCGGGCGCGTGAGCCAGCGCTGCACGAAGGCGCGCCAGCGGCGGGCGAGTTCCTCGTTCCAGGTCACGGGAAAGGCGTCGTCTGCGGTGCGTCCGCCGACGGGGATTCCGCCGGCGGAGACTCCGGTGTCGGTGCTGCCTGGGCCGGAGCCGCCTGGACCGGAGCCGCCGCTTGGATGGGTGGCGTGGGCGCGGGCGCCGCGGCCCTGGTCGCGGTTCCCGGCGGCAGCAGCCACGTGTCGAGGATCTTGCGCGCGACCGGCGCCGCCGCGTGCGAGCCGCTGCCGCCGTGTTCCAGCACGACGGCGAGTGCGATCTTCGGATCGTCGGCCGGTGCATAGCAGATGAACCAGGCGCGGTGGCGCAGCGCCTCCGCGGTGCGTTCGTTGTTGTAGTCGCCGCCGTCCTTGCGGTGGAAACGCTGCGCGGTACCGGACTTGCCGGCGACGCGGTAGGCGAGGTCGGTGCCCATCGCGATGTGGGCCGTGCCGGTGTCCGAATGGACGACGGCAAGCATGCCTTCGCGCACCGCTTCGAGGTGACTCGGGTCCTTGATGAAGGTCTCGTTGTCCGGGTTGTCGAGCTTGCGAAGCGCCGGCTCGGCGTTGATGCCGTCCTGGGTCGCGCGCAGCAGGTGCGGCGAGTGGCGCACGCCGCCATCGGCCAGGATCGACACCGCGTTGGCGAGCTGCAGCGGCGTCACCACCCAGTAGCCCTGGCCGATGCCGGCGATCACGGTCTCGCCCGGGTACCAGTCCTTTCCGCGGTTCGCGCGCTTCCAGCTGCGGCTCGGGATCACGCCGGAGGCCTCGCCCAGCAGGTCGACGCCGGTCGGCTTGCCGAAGCCGAACTGGCCCATCCAGTGCTCCATGTTGTCGACCCCCATGTCGGAGGCGAGCTTGTAGAAGTACGTGTTGACCGATTGCGCGATCGCCTCCTTCAGGTTGATCACGCCGTGGCCGCCCTTGCGCCAGTCGTGCCAGGTCACGTCGCTGCCGGGCAGCGAGAACTCGCCGGTCGAGACGACGGTGTCGGTGGGCTTGCGCAGGCCGAGTTCGAGGCCGGCGATGCCCATGAACGGCTTCACCGTCGAGCCCGGCTCGAAGCCGCCCTGCAGCGGCCGGTTGAACAGCGGACGGTCGGTGCCCGCGAGCAGCGCCGCATAGTTGGCACGCGAGATCCCGTCGATGAACAGGTTCGGGTCGTAGGTCGGCAGGCTGACGTAGGCCAGGATCTCTCCGGTCTTCGGATCGATCGCGACCGCTGCGCCGGACTGGCCCTCGAAGGCCTCGAACGCCGCCTGCTGCAGCTTCGCATCGACCGCGAGGTAGAGGTTCTTTCCCTGGTGCGGTGGCACGCGTCCCAGCACGCGCAGCGAGCGGCCGGCGGCGTCGACCTCGACCTCCTCGTAGCCCGGCTGGCCGAGCAGCAGGTCCTCGTAGTAGCGCTCGATGCCGGACTTGCCGATCTGCAGCATGCCGGCGTAGCGGCTCTCGTCGAGCTTGTCGCGATCGGCGGCATCGATCCGGCCGACATAGCCGATGGCGTGGGCAAACCACTCTCCGTGCGGGTAGGAACGGGTCAGGTAGGGGGTGACCTCGACGCCGGGAAAGTCGTGCCGATGCAGCGCGAAGCGGTCGACCTCCTCCTCCGAGAGGTTGAGCTTGATCGGAACCGGATCGAACGAGCGGGCGTGCGCCAGCGCGTCGGTGAAGCGCTCGCGGTCGTCTTCGCCGAGGCCCAGCAGCGGCGCCAGCCGCTCGTAGCTGTCCTTCGGATTGCGCACCTGCTCCGGCACCAGCTCCAGCCGGTACTGCAGCACGTTCTCGGCGAGCAGGCGGCCGGCGCGGTCGTAGATCAGGCCGCGCGAAGGCGGCAGCGGGCGAAGCTTGATGCGGTTCTGGTCGGAGCGCAGCGCCATCGCGTCATGCTCGTAGACCTGCAGCCAGCCGAACCGCGACACCAGCACCGCGAGCGCCGCGGCGATGATGAGGAATCCGGCGATCGCGCGCCGCCGGAACAGCGCGGCCTCGTCCTCGACCGCCCGCATTCGCTCCCGGCGACTGGAAATCCCGATCATGACTCGCGCGGCCGCGGCCGTTGGCGCAGCCGGTCGAACGCGAGGAACAGCCACGGCCAGACCGCGCCAGCGACCAGCGGGCCGAACCAGGCCTGGCTCGGCAGCGGGCCGAGCCCCGCGAACAGCCGGATCACGCTGATCACCAGGCGGTCGTTGGCCTGCAGCGCGATGATCGCGAGGATCTGCTGCGGCATCGGGAAGAAGCGCAGCCGCGAACGCAGCCGCAGCACGATGAACACCATCACCGTGAGCCGCATCGCCTGCTCGCCGAGCAGGGTGCCGGCGGTGAACAGGTCCGCGCCGAGGCCGATCAGGAAAGCGCCGCCGAGCGACAGCCGCTCGGCGTCCTCCAGCACCCAGAAGCACACGACGAGGCCGAGCCAGAACGGCTTGGTCCCGCGCAGCAGCTCCGGCAGGGGCATCAGCGCCAGCGCGAGCGCGGCGAGCAGGGACAGCCAGAACCACAGGTTGGCGTCGCGCCAGCGGCTCATCGGGGCGGCTCCGTCGTCGTCGCTGGCCGCGCCGGCGCCGTCGGCGCGGCGGTCGGCTTCGCGGCGGCCGTCTGGGGCGTTGCCGGCGGGCCGATCGTGAGGTCGACGGCGGCGGCCTCGCCGAGGCCGTAGTCATCGACCGGCTCCAGGTCCTCGTGCAGCAGCAGGACCTCGCCACTGCGCGCCATGCCGGCGGCCGGACGAGCCGTCGCGACCACCAGGGTCGCGGAGTCGTCGGGCTTCAGCGACTCGATGGTGCCGACCGGCAGTCCCGCCGGGAAACGGCCACCGAGTCCGGACGTCGTGAGGTCGTCACCGATCTTCACGTCGGCCGAGAACGGGATGTGCGGAAGGCGCAGGTGGCCGGGATCGCCGGTGCCGTAGGCGACCGTGCGGAAGCCGCTGCGCTCGAACCGGACCGGCACCGCGGCGCTGGCGTCGGTCAACAGCAGCAAGGTGGCGCGGTTGTGTTCCACCGCGACCACCTGGCCCAGCACGCCGCGGGCGTCCATCGCGGCCTGGCCGACGCTGACCCCGTCGCGACTGCCGTGATCGATCAGCACGCGCTGACGGAAGGGATCGAGGTCGACGTCGATCAGCTCGGCCAGCTGGACCTTGAGCCCGAGGCGGTTGCGCGCCTGCAGCAGGGCGCGCAGGCGCTCGTTCTGCTCGCCGACCGCGGCGAGCCGCGCGAGGCGGGCCTCGGAGGTCAGCAGGTCCTCGCGCAGCCGGCGGTTCTCGGCAGTCAGCTGCTCGCGATCGGCGACGTCGCTGGTCAGCGCCCGCCAGGCGCGCGCCGGCGCCGAGGCGACCCAGTAGATCGGCCCCGACAGCTGCGAGGTCGCGCGGCGCGCGATGTCGCCGTAGTGGCCGCGCGCATCGGCAACCATCAGCACGCCGGCGGCCACCAGGTACACGGTGAGACGAAAAGCGCCCGCCGCGGCGACGCCGAACAGCGGGTTGTCATCGTTGCCGGAGACGGCCACGGGGGTGCCGTCGGCTTACTCGGGCGAGAAGAACTCGCTGCCGTGCATGTCGATCAGCTCGAGCGCACGGCCGCCGCCGCGGGCGACGCAGGTCAGCGGGTCTTCGGCGACCTGCACGTACAGGCCGGTCTCGTCGGACAGCAGGCGGTCGAGGTCGCGCAGCAGCGCGCCGCCGCCGGTCAGCACGATGCCGCGCTCGGCGACGTCGGAGCACAGTTCCGGCGGGGTCTGCTCGAGCGCCGCCTTGACCGCGGAGACGATTCCGACCAGCGGCTCGTGCAGCGCCTCCAGCACCTCGTTGGAGGTGATGGTGAACTGCCGCGGCACGCCTTCGGCGAGATTGCGACCGGAGACCTGGATGTTGCGCATCTCGGACTGCGGATAGGCGCAGCCGATCTCGAGCTTGATCCGTTCGGCGGTGGACTCGCCGATCAGGGTGCCGTGATTGCGGCGCACGTAGTTGATGATCGCCTCGTCGAACTTGTCGCCGCCGATGCGCACCGACTGCGCGTAGACGATGCCGTTCAGCGAGATCACCGCGACCTCGGAGGTGCCGCCGCCGATGTCGAGCACCATCGAGCCGCGCGCCTCGTGCACCGGGATGCCGGCGCCGATCGCCGCCGCCATCGGCTCCTCGATCAGGAACACGTCGCGGGCTCCGGCCGACTCGGCCGACTCCTTGATCGCGCGGCGTTCGACCTGGGTCGAGCCGTAGGGCACGCAGATCAGCACGCGCGGACTCGGTCGGAGGAAGCGCGACTTGTGCACCTTGCGGATGAACTGCTGCAGCATCTCCTCGGCCATGTTGAAGTCGGCGATCACGCCGTCCTTCATCGGCCGCACGGTGACGATGTTGCCCGGCGTGCGGCCGAGCATGCGCTTCGCGTCGAGGCCGACGGCCTCCACGCGGCGCGGACCGCCGGGGCCACGATCCTGCCGGATCGCCACTACCGAAGGCTCGTTCAGCACGATCCCCTGGCCACGCGAGTACACCAGCGTGTTGGCGGTGCCGAGGTCGATGGAAAGGTCGTTGGAAAAAACGCCGCGGAGGCTCTTGAACATGATTCGGGTGTGTCCGCCGGAACTGGTCGCGGAAAAAGTGCGCAACTCTAGCAATGGGGGGTAGAGCCCACAATGCCGCGGTTCACGGAACGGGGCTTGTGCCTCGATAAATTCATCGAGAGCCGCTTTGGGGGGCGGGGCTCGGGGCCGACAAAAAGCGAAAGCGCGTCATTGCGAGCGCAACGAAGCAATCCAGCGACTGTGCACTCCGTGCTGACAGAGCAAAAGCAAAGGCGCTGGATTGCTTCGTCGTCGCTGCGCTCCTCCTCGCAATGACGGGGAACGAGGGAATGCTGCCTTCCTGGAGCCCTCAGACCTCGGACCTCAGACCTCAGCCCTCCAGCAGGCTCAGGCCGGCGGCGGCGCCACGGTCGGCGACAGCACGACCCGATTGCGGCCTTCCTGCTTGGCCCGATACAGCGCGACGTCGGCAGCCTTCAGCAGGAAGGTGGCGGTGCCGAGGGCCGGTACCCACTGGGCGACGCCGAAGCTGGCGGTCACTTTCAGCTTGTGGCCGGAGGTGTCGACCTCGAGTTCGCTGATCTTCTGGCGCAGGCTTTCCGCCCATTCCATCGCGGACTGGGCGTTCTTCCCGAGCAGCAGCGCGGCGAATTCCTCGCCGCCGAGGCGGCCGCCGAACTGGCCGACGCCGAGCAGCGAGCGCAGGGTCGCCGAGGCGGCGCGCAGTACGTCGTCGCCGGCCGGATGGCCGTAGTTGTCGTTGACCTTCTTGAAGTGGTCGAGGTCGACGAACACCACCGACAGCGGATTGGCGTCGTTGGCGCGCGGTGCCGCCTCTTCCAGCAGGTCGCGGAAACGCCGGCGGTTCAGCAGGCCGGTCAGCGAGTCGATGCTGGCCAGCCGGTACAGGGTCTCGTGGAACTTGCCTTCCAGGCTGTCGCGGCGGATCAGCTTGAAGGTGATCTCGCCGACGGTGACGCGGTCTCCGTCGCGCAGCTCGATCTCGTTGATCTTCTGCTCGTTGACGAACACGCCGTTGGACGAGCCGAGGTCGCGGATGAAGGCGCGGCCCTTTTCCTGCCACACCGCGGCATGCTGGCGCGACACGCTGGTGTGGTCGAGCTGCACGTCGGCGCTGCCGGCACGGCCGATGATCGCCGGCACGTCGGTCAGCGCGATCGCCTCGCCGAGCGCCGATCCACGGAACACGACCAGCAGCGGATCGCCGGACGAGGCCTCCATCCGCGGCGCCGCAATGATCTGGGTGGATTGCTGTTCTGGACGGTCGCTCAAGGCACGCTCCCCGCAACGCCCGGCGAGTGTAGTTCGAAGATTGGAATCGGGGGAAGAGCCGGGGCCCGGGGCTCCGGGACCTGGGCCCTGTGGAACGGGCCGGGCGAGCATGTGGGGCGTTACGGCGCCGTGATGTCGGGTCGCGCCTCGGCGACGCTCGGGCACCGCTCGAGCCCGGGAAAAGCAAAGGGCGCGGACTCGCCGCGCCCCGCTTTCACCGGCCCCTGGGCCCCGTGCCCCGGGCCCGGCTCGGAGCCCAGAACCGCAAGCTCCGAATCACTCGGTATCCAGGAAGGACTTCAGCTGCTCCGACCGCGACGGGTGCCGCAGCTTGCGCAGCGCCTTGGCCTCGATCTGGCGGATGCGCTCGCGGGTGACGTCGAACTGCTTGCCGACCTCTTCCAGCGTGTGGTCGGTGTTCATGTCGATGCCGAAGCGCATGCGCAGCACCTTGGCCTCGCGCGGCGTGAGGCCGGAGAGCACGTCGCGCACGGTCTCCTGCAGCCCGGTGGTGACCGCCGATTCGGCCGGCGACTCCGCGTTGGTGTCCTCGATGAAGTCGCCGAGATGGGAGTCCTCGTCGTCGCCGATCGGGGTTTCCATCGAGATCGGTTCCTTCGCGATCTTCAGCACCTTGCGGATCTTGTCCTCCGGCATCTCCATCTTCTGCGCCAGCTCTTCCGGCGTCGGCTCGCGCCCCATCTCCTGCAGCATCTGGCGAGAGATGCGGTTCAGCTTGTTGATGGTCTCGATCATGTGCACCGGGATGCGGATGGTGCGCGCCTGGTCGGCGATCGAGCGGGTGATCGCCTGGCGGATCCACCAGGTCGCGTAGGTCGAGAACTTGTAGCCGCGGCGGTATTCGAACTTGTCGACCGCCTTCATCAGGCCGATGTTGCCTTCCTGGATCAGGTCGAGGAACTGCAGGCCGCGGTTGGTGTACTTCTTCGCGATCGAGATCACGAGGCGCAGGTTGGCCTCGACCATCTCCTTCTTCGCGCGGCGGGCCTTGGCCTCGCCGATCGACATCGCGCGGTTGATGTCCTTGATCTGCGGCAGCTGCAGGAACAGGGCCTTCTCGTGGGCGATCAGCTTCTCCTGCTCGCCGGCGATCGGGGTCTTGGCGTTCTTGATCGCCAGCGCGTACTTGGTCTTCTTGCGCCCCTCGTTCTCGGCGAAGCGCAGGTTGGTCTCGTTGCCCGGGAAGGCCTTCAGGAAGTCCTTGCGCGGCATCCGGGCGCGCAGGCAGATGTCCATGATCGCGCGCTCGTGGCTGCGCAGCGTGTTCACCACGTCGCGCAGCTTCTTCACCATGCCGTCGATCATGATCGCCGGGAGCTTGAGCTTCAGGAACTCCTCGCTCATGTTCTGCCGGACCTTCAGGGTCTTCTTGTCCTCGCCGGTGAACTTGGCGTGGTTGACCTGGAACTTCGCGTAGAGCTGGCGCAGGAGGTCCATCCGGCGCGCGACCTCGGTCGGATCCGGGCCGGATTCGCCCGGCGCCGCCTCTTCCGCGTCGCCCGCGTCCTCGCCTTCCTTGGTCGGCGCGGCCTCGGCCTCGCTCTCGAGCGCCGCGGCCGCCATCGGATCGGCCGGCGCGACCGGCTCGATGTCGGTGAAGCCGACCAGGAACTCGCTCATCCGCTTCTTGCCGTCGAGGTGCTGCTCGTACTCGTCGAGCAGGATCTGGATCGACCACGGGAAGTCGGCCAGCGCCTGCTGGACCTGGCCCAGGCCTTCCTCGATGCGCTTCGCGATGGCGATTTCGCCTTCGCGGGTCAGCAGCTCGACCGTGCCCATCTCGCGCATGTACATGCGCACCGGGTCGGTGGTGCGGCCGGTCTCCTCGACCGCGGTCAGCACCGCCACCGCTTCCTCGGTCGCGGTCTCGTCGTCGGCCGCCGCCGGCGGCTCCTTCATCAGCAGCGCATCGGCCTCGGGTGCCTCCTCGTGCACCTCGATGCCCATGTCGTTGATCATGCCGATGATGTCTTCGATCTGCTCCGGATCGACGATGTCGTCGGGCAGGTGATCGTTGACCTCGGCGTAGGTCAGGTAGCCCTGCTCCTTGCCCTTGATGATCAGCTGCTTGATTTCGGATTGCTGGTCGCGCGGACGATCGACTTGGGCAGCCATGGGGGAAACTCAGGAAGGGGGACCGCGCATTATAGGGGGGGTGTCAAGGCGGCGGGAGTCCTTGTTGCGCAACGTAATGCAACGGGGGCGGAACCAGACCGCAATCCTGCCGCCGTGGGCGGAGAACCCCGTCCGTGCACGTGAGCCGCTTCCAACAACGCACTTGGGACCGCGGACAGGTCAGGACGATCCGTGGTGTTGACGATTCGTCACGGTGGCGTCGTCGCCTGGGCGTCGGCGACGTCGTGGACGGGGCGGCCATCGCGAGGCCGTCAATGCGAGCGCAGCGAAGCGATCCAGTGCCTTGCGCGCTCCGCAGTGCCGAGACAAGGGCAAAGACGTTGGATTGCTTCGCTGCACTCGCAATGACGGTGGCTTGCTCGGCCCTCAGCCACGCAGTCTGTCCACCGCGGCGATCTCTTCCGGCGTCGCCCCGAACAAGCGCAGCTCGACGAAGGCCGGAACATGGCCCTGACGGGCGGCCGCCAGCGCCAGTGCCTTGGCCTGTTCCATGTCGCGTTCCACGCCGGCGCCCATCGCATGGATTCGGGCCAGCGCATACTGGGCGGGGGCGTAGCCGCGGGCGATGCACTGTCTCAGCAGGGAGACGGCATTCGCGGGGGCGGCGTCGACGCCATCGCCATCGGCGAAGCGCAGAGCCAGCAGGTAGATCGATTCCAGTCGCTGCTGCCTGGCCCCGACCTGCAGTTGCTCAAGGCTGGGCCGGGGCTGGCTCGGATCCATGCACTCCGGATAGTGCTTGCGGCTGTCGCCGAACAGGTCGATGGCCAGCGGGTGGTCGGCGGCGGTGATCTTGCCCTTGCTGTAGTGCTCCGCGAACCAGTACAGCGCTTCGCGGTTCTGCTGCAGCGCCGCCTTGGCGAGCCAGCCGATCGCGGTCGCCCGGTCCAGCGTCGGAACACGCTTCTGCATGAACAGGTGGTAGATCGCGGCCTGCGCCTTCGCGAGCCCCTGTCGCGCCGCCAGTTCCAGGTATCGCAGGGAGGCGGCCGGGTCCGACGCCGACCACCCGAGTTCGCCACCGCCGAGGAACATCGCATAGTCGAACTGCGCGGCGGCCTCGCCGGCGTCGGCGCGGCGCCGGATCGGCTCGACCCGCGCAAGGATGCCGGAGATCACCTGTTCGACCTGCGCCAGCGCCGAGGCGGCCGCCGGCAGCCCGAGTTCGACGGCCTTGGCGAGATGCCGGCGGGTCGGCAGCCAGTCGGGCCGGTGGATCGGAGCGCGTGCCGCGAACTCGCCGCCGCAGCCGTGGTACTGGCCGAGCCGGTAGTGCGCCGCCGCCGATCCGGCCTCGGCCGCCTGGTCGAGCCACTTCGCCGCCTCCTCGAAGCGCTGCTGCTCCCGGGACCGGCTCGCCAGATCCAGCATGGCCTCGACGTCGCCGGCGGCGGCACGCTCGTCCACGGTCGGGGGGCGCGGAGGCTGCTCCGCCGCGTGCGCGGCCGCGGCCTTGCGTTCGTCCATCAGGGCCTGCTGCTGGTCGGCGGCGATCTGCCGCATCAGGTCGGCGGCCTGACGGCTGTTCAGGTTGACGGTGACGGTCGGTGGCGGCTTGCCCTCGATCTGGTCGATCTCCGCCAGCCGCGGGGGCGCCCGGGTGTCGCCGGCTTCGGCCGCCAGGCTCAGCCACTTGCGGGCCTCGACCAGGTCGGCCGCGGTGCCGATTCCCTTGCCGCAGCAGATGCCGAGGTTGTACCAGGCGTTCGGCTCGCCGAGCGCCGCGGCGCGGCGGAACAGCGTGACGGCGGCCGCCGGGTCCGCCGCGGTGCCCTCGCCGGTCAGGTGCATCACGCCGAGGTTGTACAGGCACAGGGGATGGGACACCTCGGCGCCGCGTTCGAGGAACTCGCGGGCTCTGGCCAGATCGCGCTCGACCTCGTTGCCGAAGAGGAACATCTCGGCGATGTCCCAGCAGGCCTCCCCCTGGCCCGCCTTCGCCGCGATCGCCAGCCAGCGGGCGAATTCGCCCGGCACGCCGCGGTCGGGAAAGATCCGGAGATACTGGCCGAGCTTCAAGGCCAGGCGCGAGTCGCCGTCCTCGGCCATCTGCCGGAGTTCGCGCAGTTCGGCGTCGGTCATCTGTTCGCTCATCGGCTCCCCCTGCCGCGTGCGACGAGACCCGATTGTCGTTCTCCCGGTGCCGTTCGGGAAGCCGCTCAGGCCTTCAGCACCACCGACAGTCCGATCAGCGCCAGGAACACCGCGAACAGCCGCTTCAGGGTCGCGCCCTGCAGCCGGTGTGCAAGCGCGGCGCCGAGCGGCGCGCAGGCGATGCTGGTGGCCGCGACCAGGAGCGCGCCCGGCCAGAACACGAAGCCGAGACAGTTCGGCGGCAGGCCGACGGCATCGCGCCCGGCCAGCACGAAGCCGATGGCACTGGCGACGCCGATCGGGAAGCCGCAGGCGGCGGAGGTCCCGACCGCGCGCACCGGCCGCACGCCGAGGCCGATCAGGAGCGGAACGGTCATGCTGCCGCCGCCGATGCCGACGAGCGCGGACAGCACGCCGATGCCGACGCCGGACAAGGTCAGAGTGGCGGCCCTGGGTTCGGCGTCGTGCTCGCTGCCGGTCGCGGGAGTGCCAGCGAACGCGAGGCGCGCCGCCATCGTCAGGCAGAACACGCCGACCACCCAGCGCAGCACCCGGTCCGGGAGGACGCCAGCCAGCTGGGCACCCAGCAGGCCGCCGACCACCAGGCCCGGCGACAACCACAGGAAGTGGCGCCAGAGCACCGCGCCGCGGCGATGGTGAGACCAGCTGGACGACACCGAGGTGGCGATGATGCTCGCAAGCGCGGTGGCGAGCGCGACCCGGGTCACGTCCTCCGCCGGCACACCGAGCGCGGGCAGCAGCTGCACCAGCACCGCGACGATGATCAGCCCGCCGCCGATACCGAGCAGGCCCGCCAGCACGCCGGCCGCGACGCCGGTGCCGAGGAACAGTCCGACCTGGTCGGCGCCGAGTCCGAACAGCGTCATCGGCGGCGCTCGCCGCGAAGGGTCGGCGCCGGGTTCACACTGCTGCCCGCATCCTGCCCTCGCCCGCGCGGCGTGAGTCGCATCTCCCCGCCGGCGGCGCGGCCTAGAATCCCCCGTCCCGCGGCGGCTCCGCCGCGCCATCCTGCCGTCTCCGCCGCCGCCATGCTCGTCCTGCTCCGATCCATCGTCGTCGTCCTTTCATGCGGGCTGTCGTTCGCGGCATCGGCCGCCGCGACGCCGATCGAGACCCAGCGCCGCGCCTTCGCCGACGCCTGGCAGCAGGCGCAGAACGACAAGAGCGGGCGCTGGAAGAGCGGGATCGGCAGCCTGACAGACTACCCGCTTTATCCCTACCTCGAAGCGCTGGCACTGGCGCAGGACTTCGACCACGCCGACGCGGCCGTGGTGCAGGCCTTCCTCGACCGCGAGAATGGCAGCTGGCTCGGCCTCGACCTGCGCCGCCGGTGGATCGACGATCGTGCCGGCCGCCGCAAGTACGACGAGCTGCTGGCCGCCTGGAGCGACGAGGTCGTCGATACCGAACTGGTCTGCCATCGTGCCACGGCGCTGATCGAGGCGAAGCGCGAGGACGAGGTGGCGCCGATCGTCGAATCGCTGTGGACGAGCGGCCACGCGCTGCCGGCCGCCTGCGACCCGGCCGTCGGCCTGTGGGCGAAGCGGGGCCTGCGGACGGACGACAGGGTCTGGCAGCGTCTGGAAGCGGCGACTCGCGAGCGTGTGGCCACCGTGGCCCGCGCGATGGCCGCGCTGCTGCCGGCGGCGGAGCAGCCGGCAGCGCAGCGCTGGGTCGCGGCAATCGGCGATCCGGTCAAGGCGCTCGACGACGCGCCGACCTGGCCGAACGACGAGCGGCATCGGCGGCTGGTCGATGCGCTGCTGACGAAGGTCGCCGTGAAGAACGCCGAGCGCATCGGCAAGGCCTGGCCGGCGCTGGCGGCGCACTTCAAGTTCGACGCCGCGCAGACGGCGCGGATGCTGTCGGCGATCGCGGTGGCGAAGGCGGCGAGCTACGACGCCGACGCATCCACGTGGCTGGACAAGGTTCCGCGGCCCTATGCCGACCCGCGCATCGCCGACTGGCGACTTCGGGTCGCGCTGGCGGGAGGCGACGGCGCTGCCGCACTGCGCGCGCTCGACGGCGTCGCCGCCGACCAGGTCGACTCGCGGGTGCACTACCTGCGCGGTCGCCTGCTGGAGGATGCCGGCAAGCGCGACGCGGCTCGCGCCGAGTTCGCCGAAGCGGCGAAATCGACCGGCTTCCATGGCTTCCTCGGCGCCGACCGGGTCGAGGCGCCGTACCAGCTCTGCGGACTCGACGTTGCCCGGGACGGCAGCGCCCGCGCCCGGGTGGCGGCGTCGGTCAACGTGGTGCGCAGCCTCGAATGGTGGGCGCTCGGCCGGGGCAACGAGGCGCGGCGCGACTGGTCCTACGCCGCGGCCAAGCTGTCCGCCGACGACCGCCGCATCGCCATCGACCTCGCCCAGCAGGCCGGCTGGCTGGAACGCGGCCCCTACGACCTGCTGTCCGGCGACGACGTGCGCTACTACCGGCTGCGCTTCCCGCTCGGCGAGCAGGACACCATCGTCAAGCAGTCGGAGCTGCGCGGACTCGATCCCGCCGTGGTGTTCGGACTGGTTCGGGCGGAGAGCGCGTGGCGTCCCGACGCCCGCTCCGGCGCCGACGCGCGCGGCCTGATGCAGCTTCTGCCGTCCGTCGCGAAGGCACTGGCGAAGCGCGAGCACCTGACCTACGCCAGTGCCGAGGATCTCAACCAGCCGGCGCTCAACGTCGCGCTCGGCACCGCCCACCTCGCCGACGCGCTGGCGGCGACCCAGGGTCGGATCGACCTTGCCGCCGCCACCTACAACGCCGGACCGGTGCCGGTCGCGAAATGGCAGCGCGAGCGCGGCGCGCTGCCGGCGGACTACTGGCTGGAGACGGTGCCGTACAAGGAGACCCGCGACTACGTGGCCCGGGTGATCGCCTTCGCCGCGATCTACGACTGGCGCCTCGGCAGGGACACGACCCCGATCAGCGAGCGCATCGGCCTGGCGTCGGCGGGATCACCGAAGAAATCGTTCCAGTGTCCGCCGCCGGCCGATTCGAAGCAGAAGCCGAAGTCGTAGGGCGCGCCTTGCGCGCCGTTGCCGAAGGGTCTCCGCGCTGGCGGCCAGAGACCGCCCTACTTGTAGATCGCGATCGCGACCTTGCCGTCGGCACTGATGCTGCCGCGATACATGCCCTCGGTATTGAACGGCATCGCGAGGTTGCCGCGGTCGTCGAGCGCGATCACACCGCCGTCGCCGCCGAGGCCGGGGACGATCTTCAGCACGACTTCGTCGGCCGCGTCCTTCAGCTTCGCCTTGCCGTAGGCGACCCGGGCGCAGATGTCATGGGCGACACTGGCGCGGATGTAGAACTCGCCCCAGCCGGTGGCGGAGACGGCGCAGTGCGCGTTGGCGTAGTTGCCGGCGCCGATGATCGGCGCGTCGCCGACGCGGCCCCAGCGCTTGTTGGTCATGCCGCCGGTGGAGGTGGCGGCGGCGAGGTGGCCCTGGCGGTCGCGGGCGACCGCGCCGACCGTCGACAGGTGGCTCCACGGCGAGTCGAAGTTGTCGCGCATCGCGGAAGCCTCGTCCTGCAGGGCGTTCTGCAGCTGCTGCCAGCGCTCCTCGGTGCGGAAGTAGGACGGATCGACGAAGGCCATGCCGATCGACCGCGCGAACTGCTCCGCGCCGTCGCCGATCAGCATCACGTGCTTCGACTTCTCCATCACCGCACGCGCCAGCAGCACCGGATTGCGGATCCGGTGCAGGCCGGCGACGGCGCCGGCGCGGAGCGAGTGGCCTTCCATGATCGAGGCGTCGAGTTCGTTGACGCCATCGTGGTTGAACACCGCGCCATGGCCGGCGTTGAAGTAGGGCGAGTCCTCCATCGCCACCACGGTGGCGCTCACCGCGTCGACCGCGGGATGGCCGGCATCGATCTCGGCCTTGCCGGCGCGCAGCGCGCGCTCGATGTCGGCGCGGATCGCGGCCTCGCGCTCCGGCGTCATCTGTGCCTTCGGGATCGCTCCGGCACCGCCGTGGACGGCGAGCACGATGTCGGCCGCGACGGCGGTGGTGGCGAGGGACATGGCGAGGAGGGCTCCGATGGCGAGGTGGATTTTCATGGGGCTTTGCGTTGTGCGCGTGGTCGGTGGCGAAACGGCGGAGGGTGGCGTTGCGCCTTGTCGGGCTGACTCGAATCAGGGCCCAGGGCACAGGGCCCAGTCGGACTGGGGAGTGTATCGACGCCGCGCGCACTCGACCGCCTGCTCATGCTCGGTCCCTGGTCCTTGGTCATGGGCCCCGACTGGGGAGCGCATCCACGCCGCGCTCCCTCGACGGCGTGCTCATGCGGGGCCCTGGGCCCTCAACGACTACATCCGCCCAGCGCGCACAGCGCCCGATCGCGGCATGCCCCACTCCGTGCGAGCGTCACAGCTTCTTCAACCACCTCAGCAATGGCGTCCAGTCCTCCTGGTGACTGCGCGCCTGCTCCGAGTGGAAGTCGAAGATGCTCTTGCCGAGCCCGGACAGGACCGCGTAACCGGTGGAGTCGCGCAGTTCGGCGACCACCGGCATCCCGGCCTCCTTCATCCGCGCGAGGCCGTCCTGGCTCGCGCTGGTCCACGGCTTCAGCCGATTCGCGACGACGGCGACCCGGAGCTTGCCCTTCTTGATCCGCGGCACCTGCGCCAGCTCGGCGAGGAACGCGGTGCTGGCGTCGAGGTCGAACGCGGAAGGCTGCACCGGCACCACGATCGCGTCGAGTTCATCGGCCATCTCGTCGACGTCGGCGGCGTGGGTGCCCGCGGCACTGTCGATGATCAGCCGCTCGCTGTCGGGCGGCAGCTGGCTGCGCCAGCCCTTGCGGATCGCGGCGACGCCGAGCACTCCCGGCACCGGCATGGGCCGCCGCTCGCACCAGCGGTAGGACGAACCCTGGCGATCGCTGTCGGCCAGCACGGTGTTCTTGCCGGACTGGGCGAAGTGCGCGGCCAGGTTGGTGGCCACGGTCGACTTGCCGCAGCCGCCCTTCGAACTCGCGATCAGGATCCTCAGCATGGGCTGGCTCCGGTCGGGCAGTCCCCGGAATGTAGCGCGGGAACCTGGGCGGCAGTAGGGGAGCGCGGGAGTGGAGTGTCCGGCGGGGCCGCCCAGCTTTCCCAATGAGGTCCCGCGCATTGTGGCGTCGGGGGCCTCGTTGCTCCGCGAGACGAGACTCGAACTGTGACACGCCCGCTCGTGGCGTGAGTCCGAAGACTCCGAGTGACCGACAGAAAAGCACGCCTCCGGCTGGCGAACCGCGACCGAACCCGCGCGCCGCTCTTCACTTGCGGAATTCGCGCAGCGAATTCCGAGCCGCCTCACCCCGCCATCAGCGCCTCGACTTCGTCGGGGTCCTTCGGCACCCCCTCGGTCAGCACCAGCGGCGCTCCCTTGGTGACGACCACGTCGTCCTCGATGCGGACGCCGATGCCCTTGTACTTCGCCGGCACGCCCTTGATGTCCGGCGCGATGTAGATGCCCGGCTCGACCGTCATCACCATGCCCGGCTCCATCACCCGGTACTCGCCGTCGATGCGGTAGTCGCCCACGTCGTGCACGTCGAGGCCGATCCAGTGGCCGGTCTTGTGCATGAAGAACTTGCGATAGCCCTCGTTGGCCAGGTTGTCGGCCAGCGTGCCGGTCAGCAGGCCCAGCTTGAGCAGGCCCTGGGTGATGACCTTCGCCGCGGCTTCGTGCGGGGCGATCCAGGAGTTGCCCGGGCGGACCTCGGCGATCGCGGCGAGCTGGGCGTCGAGCACGATCCGGTAGATCGCCCGCTGCTCGGTCGAATAGACGCCGTTGATCGGCCAGGTGCGGCTGATGTCGGAGGCGTAGCAGTCGACCTCGGCGCCGGCGTCGACCAGCAGCAATTCGCCGTCGACCAGAGGCGCGCGATTGCCGCGGTAGTGCAGCACGCAGGCGTTGGCGCCGGCGCCGACGATCGGCTCGTAGGCCGCCACCGCGTGCTCGCTGCGGAACGCGTGCAGGAGCTCGGCCTCGACGTGGGCTTCGGTGAGGCCCGGGCGGGTCGCGCGCATCGCCCGCACATGCGCATTCGCGGCGATCTGTCCGGCTTTCGCCATGGTGCGCAGTTCGTCGCGCGACTTGAACAGCCGCTGCTCGTGCAAGGTCGTGCCGAGCGTGATGAACTCGTGCGGCGGCTTCGCGCCGGCCTTGACCTGGGAACGTACCCGGTTCACCCAGGCCATCAGCTTCAGGTCGAACTCCGGTTCGCGCCCGAAGTGGTAGTGCACCCGCGCGCGGCCCTCGATCATCCCGGGGAGAATGTCGTCGATGTCGTCGATCGGGAAGGCGTCGTCGAAGCCCAGGCTCGCGACTGCGCCTTCGGTACCGACTCGCGGGCCGTCCCAGCGCTCGCGCTCGGGGTCGCGCTCGCGGCAGAACAGGATCGCCTCGCCGTGCTCGCGGCCGGGGATCAGCGCCAGCACCGCGTCGGGCTCGGAGAAGCCGGTGAGGTAGTGGAAGTCGCTGTCCTGGCGGTAGGGGTAGTGCGAATCGTTGTTGCGGATCCGTTCCTTGGCCGCCGGCACGATCGCGATCGAATCGCGGCCGATCATCCGCATCAGCTGGCGGCGGCGGCGCTTGAATTCATTCGGCGTGATCAATGGCGGGTCGCCTGGCGGGAGAGGCGGGCAAGCTCGTTGTGCAGCAGCATCACGCCGATGCGGACGTATTCGACCACCTCCGCGTACGCGTTCTCGCCGTCGTCGCCGTCCTCGGCCGCATCGAAGCGGGTGGCGGCGATCCGGGCGAGGTCGGCCAGGACCTCGTTGGCATCGTCGGACAACTGCTCGCGCGGACGGATGCCGGAAAGGCCGAGGCCCGACAGGAAGCCGCGGCACCAGTCGACCAGTGCCCGGGCGCGATCGTCGATGCTGGCATCGTCGGTGGGCAGCAGAGGGGCGAAGCTGAGGTCGGGCGATTCCAGCGCTTCGAACAGGCGGGAGTAGAGGCGGTCGAAGGAATCGCGCACGCCGTCGTCGGCGAGTGCCTCGTCCAGTCCCTCGATCTGCAGGTCCTGCATCCAGCCGGCGCGCGGCGGACTGGCGCCGTTCAAGGCGATGCCGGTCAGCGAGCCGTGCAGTTCGGCGGCGCCGATGCCCAGCGCCAGGCGGTGCAGGGTGTCGTCCAGTTGCGAATAGGGTTCGGTCGTCATGCGGGTTCTCCGCGGCACCGCGGGTCCGGTGCCGCCGCCGTGCGGCGACGTCAAGTGTACGACCTGGGCCGGCGTCGCGGCGCGGGTGGCCGCGTCGGGAGGGGACAGTGCCGCTGCGCGGCCGCCGGTTTCCCTGCAGGACACCCGGCCTCGAGTCCCTCCGGCGGCCGCCGGGCGCCGTTCCCGCGATCGCAAGTCACCGACGGAACCGCACATTGCTTGACGAACACGGGTCCCGTGCCCGCGGCGGCGGCGCTATAGTCGAGCCATCAGCGCAGTCTGGGGGGCGTCTTCCGGCCATGTCCGGCAGCAGTGGGCGAGCTCAGCGACCACGGCGTCGCGCGGGGACGGGCGCGGCGATCCGCTGGCTCGGTATCGCCCTGCTGACGGCGCTCGGCGCCTGTGATCCCGCGGCCGCGCTGGAACGCAGTTTCTACGTCGAGCACGTCGGCGCCGAGGACGCACTGGCGCAGAACACCGTCAATGCCATCCTGCAGGACCGCGCCGGTTTCATCTGGATCGGCACCCAGGGCGGTCTGCACCGCTACGACGGCCAGAACTTCCGGCTCTACCAGAACGACCCCGAGGACCCGACCAGCCTCCCGGACGGATTCATCACCGCGCTCGACACCGACGACGGCGATGGCCTGTGGATCGGCACCAACGGCCGCGGCGTCGCCCACCTGGTGCCGAACAAGCCCGGATTCCAGGGCGACGCGACGCTGGCGAGCGACGATCGTCCCGGCCGTCGCGGCCGGGTGACCGCGCTGATGAACGTCGCGGGCAAGGGCCTGCTGGTCGGTACCGGGGCCGGCATCGAATGGCGAGCGAACGACGCCGACCGCCGGGTGCTGCTGACACTGCCGGGCGACAACGTGGCCGACACCCGGGTCGGCGACTTCGAGCGCGCCCGCGACGGCACCATCTATGCCGCCAACTCGCAGGGCCTGTTCCGGATCGATCCGAGCACCTGGCAGATCCAGAACGCCGCCGCCGACCTGCCGCGGCCGGTCTACTCGGTGCGCTCGGACGACAACGGCCAGATCTATGCCGGTACCGCGAACGGACTGTTCCTGATCGGTCCGGACGGCGCCAGCCACAAGCTGTGGCCGCGCGAGGCCGGCGGCGAGGAGATGCGGATCAACGCGATCCGCTCGGCCGGCAAGCACCGGCTGTGGCTCGCGGTCTACGGCTACGGCCTCGTCACCCTGCACACCGACACCGGCGAGGTCACCGTCTTGCGATCCCAGCCGCTGATCCACGGCTCCCTGCCGGAGGACTCGGTGCGCTCGCTGGCGGTCGATCGTTCCGGCCTGCTGTGGATCGGCGGCGACGTCCACGGGGTCGGCAAGCTCGACCCGGAAGGGGCGCGCTTCGTCTACGTCCACGACGACAATCCGCAGCGCGCGCACATCGAGACCAACAACATCCGCAGCTTCCTCGAGGACGTCGACGGCAGCTGGTGGATCGGCACCGAGGGCGACGGCCTCAAGCGCTACGACCCGGCCACCGGTCGGTTCGACTACTTCCTCGACGTGTTCCGCGAAGCGTTGCCGGCGGCCGATCGCGGCGCGCTGCTCCGGGTATTCGCGCTGGCCAGCGCGGACGCCGGCCAGCTGTGGGTGGCGACCTCGCTCGGCCTGTTCCGGTTCGATCCGAAGAAGCGCCACGCGACGCTGCTGGCCGCCGACCGGGTGCTCGGCATGGCGGCCAACGATCGCGCGGTCCGGACCATGGTGAAGAGTCGCGACGGCACCCTGTGGCTCGGCACGCTCACCGGCGGCGCGGTGCATTACGACCCGGTCCACGAGACCTTCGCGCGCTACTCCAGCGCCCCCAGCGACGACAACAGCCTGTGGCACAACGCGGTACTGTCCCTGCACGAGGACCGTCTCGGGCGGATCTGGATCGGCACCCTCGACGGCCTCAACCTCTACGACCCGCAGACCGGCCGGATGCGCCGGCTGCCGAAGTCCAGCCGCGCCACCGACTCGCTGGCCGGGAACCTGATCCGCTCCTTCGTCGAGACCGCCGACGGCTCGCTGTGGATCGGCTCGCACAACGGCCTGTCGAAGCTGCTGGCGCTGGACGAGGGCGGCGCCCGCTTCCAGCGCTACCTGGCCCGCGACGGCCTGCCCAACGCGACCATCTACGGGATCCTCGAGGACCGCAGCGCGCGACTGTGGCTGTCGACCAATCGCGGCATCGTGATGTTCAATCCCGCGAACAACAGCTTCCGCGGCTACGCGCTGACCGACGGCCTGCAGGGCATCGAATTCAATGGCGGCTCCTGCCTGCCGCTGCGCGACGGCCGGATGATGTTCGGCGGCTCGCAGGGCATCAACGTGTTCTCGCCGGAGCGGCTGATCGACAGCGATTTCCAGCCGCCGGTGATGCTGACCGGCTACCAGATCGGCACGCAGCGCTACGCCGCCGACGATCGCCTGGAGCAGCCCAGCCTGTCGATCGCGCAGGCCGACCGGCTGGTCGGGATCGAGTTCGCCGCGTTCGACTTCGCCGCGCCCTCCCGTACCCGCTACCAGTACCAGCTGCAGGGATTCGACGCGCGCTGGATCGACAACGAGAACCGCCGCAGCGTCACTTTCACCAATCTCGACTCCGGCCAGTACACGCTCCGGGTACGCGCCACCAATCGCGACGGCGTGTGGAGCCCGAAGGAACTGGTGCTGCCGCTGACGGTACGACCACCGTGGTGGGCGACCAGCGCGATGAAGCTGCTTTACGTCGCACTGTTCCTGCTGCTGCTCGCCTCGCTGGCCTGGGCGTACCGCCGCCGGCGGCGCGCGCAGAAGTCCTACACCCGGGCGCTGCGCGAGCGCGAGGAGCGGCTGCACGTCGCGATCTGGGGCTCCGGCGACGAGTTCTGGGACTGGGACATGCGCCGCGGCGTGCTGTTCCGGATCGGTGCCGACAGCCTGCTCGGGCTCACCCATGAGCACGAGGTCTCCGGCGACGACTGGCGCCGCCAGGGGGTGCATCCGGACGATCTCGCGCGGGTGGAGCGGGTGCTGGAGGAGCACGTCTCCGGCAAGCGCGACGCGATCGAGAGCGAGCACCGGATCAAGAACGCCCGCGGCGAATGGGTATGGGTGCTGTCGCGCGGCAAGATCGTCGAGCGCGACGAGAACGGCGCGCCGGTGCGGGTCGCCGGTACCGCGCGCGACATCACCCGGACCCGCGAGGCCGAGCGCCAGCGCCGCATCGCCGACGAGGTGATCCGCTCGATGACCGAGGCGGTGACGGTGACCGACCTCGAGTTCCGCTTCGTCTCGGTCAACGCCTCGTTCACCCGGATGACCGGCTACAGCGAGGGCGAGATCATCGGCCAGGCGTCGTCGGTACTGAACTGCGCTCAGCACTCGGAAGACTTCCACCAGGCGCTGCGCAACACCGTGCAGCGCACCGGCCACTGGAGCGGCGAGATCTGGCAGCGGCGCCGCGACGGCAGCGAGTTCCTCTGCTGGCTCGAACTGTCCGAGGTCACCGACGAGCACCGCGTGCGCACCCACTGGGTCGGCGTGCTGACCGACATCACCGACCGCAAGCGCGCCGAGCAGGAACTGCGCTACCTCGCCAACTACGACACCCTGACCGGCCTGCCGAACCGCACCCTGCTCGGCGAACGCCTCGCCCACGCGCTGATCCGCGCGCGCCGCCACGGCAGCAAGGTGGGTGTGCTGTTCCTCGATCTCGACCGCTTCAAGCACGTCAACGACTCGCTCGGCCACGCGGCCGGCGATCGCCTGCTGAAGGCCGCCGCGGCCCGCCTGATCAACTCGGTGCGCGATTCCGACACGGTCGCGCGGCTGGGTGGCGACGAGTTCACCGTGGTGGTCGAGGACCTCGCCGACCAGGCCCACGCCGAACGCGTCGCGCAGAAGCTGATCGATGCCTTCTCGGCGCCGCTCGACATCGACGGTCGCTCCGAGGTGGTGATCTCGCCGTCGATCGGCATCTCGATCTATCCCGACCACGGCCAGGTCCCGACCGACCTCCTGAAGTTCGCCGACACCGCGATGTACCAGGCCAAGGAGCGCGGGCGGAACACCTACCAGACCTACACCGAGGCGATGGACGTGCAGGCGCGGCTGCGCGCCAACATGGTCGCCCACCTGCACAAGGCGCTGGAGCGCGGCGAGTTCCACCTGGTGTTCCAGCCGAAGGTGGCGATCGCGGACGGTCGCGTCACCGGCTGCGAGGCGCTGTTGCGCTGGCGCAACCCGGCGCTGGGCGCGGTGCCGCCATCGACCTTCATCCCGATCGCGGAGGAAGCCGGCCTGATCGTGCCGATCGGCGAGTGGGTGTTGCGCGAGGCGCTGGGCCAGGTGCAGCGCTGGACCCGCGCCGGCATCTCCAGCACCACGGTGGCGGTCAACGTGTCGATGCTGCAGCTGCTCCGCGGCGAGCTCTACACCCGGCTGAAGGCGCTGCTCGAGGACTTCCGCGTTCCCGGCCACCGGCTCGAGCTCGAGCTCACGGAGAGCGTGGTCATGGCCAACGCCGAACAGTCGATCTCGACGCTGACCCAGATCAAGTCGCTCGGCGTGCGCCTCGCGATCGACGACTTCGGCACCGGCTACTCCTCGCTCGCCTACCTGAAGCGGCTGCCGATCGATACGCTGAAGATCGACAAGGAATTCGTCGGTGACATCACCACCGACGCCGACGACGAGGCGATCACCGCCACCATCATCACGATGGCGCACTCGCTGGGCCTGGAGACGGTCGCGGAAGGCGTCGAGACCCAGCAGCAGATGGAGTACCTGCGCGAGCAGGACTGCGACGAACTGCAGGGTTTCCTGATTTCCGCCCCGCTCGACGCCGAGCGCTGCCTCAAGTTCCTGCTCGATCGCAAGGCGCAGCTCGAACGCAAGATCGCCGGCGCCGGCAAGGTGTCCGAACTGCCGATCACGCCGCGCAAGCCGGAGCGCCAGTAGCCGTGGCGATCGATATCCGCACGCTGCTGCTGGCGGCATCGATCATCCTGCCGGTGCTCGCCGGTGCGAGCATGATCGCGGCGCGGCGCTACCCTCCGCCGATGCGCGAGGCCCTGGGCTTCTGGGGCGCCGCGGTACTGCTGCAGGCGCTGTCGTCGCTGCTGATCGCGCTGCGCGGGCTGGTGTCCGACTGGTGGTCGGTGGTGGCGGCCAACGTGCTGCTGGCGGTGTCGCTGGTCCTGATGCTGCGCGCCTGCCGGCTCTACGCCGGGCTGCCGGCGCCGAGCCGCTGGCTGCGCATGTTTCCGCTGTGGATGGCGGTGCTGGCGAGTTCCTACGTGCTGCTGAAGGTGCCGATCCCGACCCGGATCGCGGTGTCGTCGCCGCACTTCGGCGTGTTCATGGCGATGAACGCGATCGCCTTCTGGAGCGTTCGACGCACCAGTCCGGTCGGCGCGGGTCTTGCGTTCGTGCTGAGCGTGACCGGCGTGCTGGTGATGCTGTGGCGCACGCTCGAGGCGCTGTCGCTCGACGCCGCGCCGCACGGCATGTTCGACGCGACCTGGGGGCAGGCGGCGACCTTCGTCTACATCCTCGCCGCCGCGATCGTCACCACCTTCGCGCTGCTGCTGATGTGCAGCGACCGCCTCAACCTGCAGCTGTCGCGGATGGCGGCGATCGATCGGCTCACCGGGGCGCTCAACCGCGGCGCGCTGGAGGATCGCGGCCGCCAGGCGATCGTGCATTGCCAGAACGGCGGCGGCGACCTCGCGCTCGCGTTCATCGACATCGACCACTTCAAGTCGATCAACGACCGCCACGGCCACGATGCCGGCGATCGCGTGCTGCGCGCGGTCGCCAACGTCCTCCACGGCCAATGCCGCGAGGGCGAGTCGCTGTCGCGCTACGGCGGCGAGGAGTTCGTCCTGCTGCTGCCGGGGCTCGACGAGGCGCAGGCCTTCGAGCGGATGGAGGGGCTGCGCTCGGCGGTCGCCAGCACGCTGTGCCCGCACGGCGACGGCGCGGTCCGGGTGACGGTCAGCGTCGGCGTCACCGGCTGGTCGCCGGTATTCCAGTTCGAACATTTCTGCCAGCAGGCCGACGCGGCGATGTACGAGGCGAAGCGCCGTGGGCGCAACCAGGTGGTCGCCTACGGCGAACTGACGGCGGGAACCGAGTCGCTGCCGCGTCGACGGCGCGGCGACTTCATCCGGCCCCTGCCCAACGAATCGGAAGGTGGGCCGGACACGACGCAGCGTTGAGGATCGGCGCGGCGGCAGGGGGTGTGGCCATGCGCAACTATTTTCGGAAACGCGAGGGCGCAGTCGAACCGGAGCAGCAGCTCGCCGAGCTGGCCCTGTGTGGCGTGGTGCTCGATGCCCGGTTCACCCGGGAGCAACTGCTGGCCGGGCACGTGCGGGCCGAGATCGAGCTGCCGCCGTTCCGACGGCTGCTGCAGCTGCTCGGCGGCGGCCACGGCGAGGGCATCCCGCCCTGCCCGCACCTGTGCAGTGTCGACCGCGCCGCGCGCCCGACGGACGCCGAGCGCGGAAGGCAGTTCGTTCGGCTGGCGTCGATGTGCGAGCTGCCGCTTGCCGAACCCGAGTTCGGCACCGACCCCGATGGCGCCCTGTCGATCCGCGCCGTGCTCGGCCACTGGCGGGTCGTCCATCGCCTGGTACCCGGCGCGCCCGCGCTGGCCTTGCCGACCTGGTTCGACGGCGTGCTGGCCACCATCGAGCACCCGCGTCGCCTGTACCGCTGCTACGCCGGCGGCCGAGACTTCGGCCTGCTGGCGGCGCTCGCCGGCGACGAGCCGCAGGACCTGATGCGGCTGACCGGGCTGCGCCTCGATCCGCTGTCGATCACCGGAATCCGGGTCGCGGTGGAGCGGGTGTAGGGGCGGTGCGAGCTGCGATGTCCTAGAGGCGCGAGTCCCTGGCGCGTGGTCTCGCCGGTCGCGGCTTGCGCTGCTCGGACATCGCGGCTCACGCCGCTCCTTGCCGCTTGCGCCGCTCCTACTCGGGCTGGCGGCTCCGCTCGTCGAGCTCGAGCTCCGCGTCCTCGTCCGCCTCGGCTTCGAGATCGGCCTCCAGGATCTGTTCGAGGTCGGCGAGAGCCTCCTTGGTGGTCTGGATGAGCTTCGTCTCGTCGTCATAGACCAGGTGCTGCTCGTGCATCAGGCGCTCGTCGTGCTTCTTGAAGCGCGCTAGGCGATCGCGGGCGACCTGCTTGTCGACGCCGAGGCCGCGCAGCACGTGCTCGGCCAGCTTCATGCTCGAGTACAGCGTCTCGCGCACCACGTATTCGACCGACAGGTCCATCAGTCGGAACGCGTGCTGGCGATTGCGGGCGCGGGCGTAGATGCGCAGGTGCGGGTAGAGCCGCTTGATCAGGCGGGCGGCGCGGATGTTGGCCTCGGGATCGTCGGTGGCGAGCACGAAGATCTCCGCGCGATGCGCCCGGGCGGCCCGCAGCAGCTCGGGTCGCGTGGGGTCGCCGTAGAAGATGCGGTTGCCGAAGCGGCGCGAGGTGTCGACCTGCTCGACGCTCTGCTCCAGCGCGGTGAACGGAATGCGGTGCGCCAGCAGCACGCGGGCGACGATCTGCCCGACGCGGCCGAAGCCGGCGATGATCACCCGCGGATCCTCGTCTTCCGGGATACTGTCGAACGGGCGTTCCTCGCCCTTCGCCAGCTTCACCAGCTGGCCGTCGAGTCCCTGCAGCAGCAGCGGGGTCGCGGCCATCGACAGCACGATCACTGCGGTCAGGAGATCCTTGGTCGGCTCGTCGATCATCATCCCGGTGGCGGCGACCGAGAGCAGCACGAAGGCGAACTCGCCGCCCTGCGAGAGCAGCGTCGCGAAGCGTGCCGCGGCCGGCCAGGACAGGTGGGCGATGTAGCGCCCGACCAGCGCCAGCACCAGGATCTTGCCGAGCGTGAGGCCGCCGACGCCGATCGCGACATCGATGCCGTGGGCGCTGACGTAGTGCCAATCGACCGACACGCCGACGCCGATGAAGAACAGGCCGAGCAGGAGGCCCTTGAACGGCTCGATGTGCGATTCGATCTCGTGGCGGTATTCGGACTCGGCCAGCAGCAGGCCGGCGAGGAAGGCGCCGATGGTCATCGAGAGGCCGACCTGGGCGACTGCCCAGGCGGTGCCGAGCGCGACCAGCAGAGTGGCGGCGGAGAAGGCCTCGGTGCTGCGCGTGGCGGCAACCTGGCGGAACAGCGGCCGCACCAGGAAGCGCCCGGCGACCACCACCGCGACGACGGCGCCCAGCACCTTGCCGGCGGCCATCGCCATCGCGCCGACCGACAGGTCGCGCGAGGCGGCTCCGACCGCCAGCAGCGGCAGCAGCGCGATCGCCGGGATCGCCACGATGTCCTGTGCCAGCAGCACCGCCAGCACGTTGCGGCCGTGGTCGGTTCCCAGTTCCTTGCGATCGGCGAGCAGCTGCACGCCGATCGCGGTCGAGCTCATGGCGAGGGCCAGCGCGGCGACGGCCGCGGCCAGCCAGCCCTGGCCGAACAGGTGCATCGGCACCACCAGCACCGCCATCGTCAGCACGATCTGCGCGAGGCCGACGGCCAGCAGGCCGCGGCGCATCAGCCACAGGCGTTGCGGCGAGAGCTCGAGGCCGATGATGAACAGCAGCAGCACGACGCCGAGCTCGGCGGCGCTGCCGCCGCTGCTGCCGAAGTCGAGCCAGTTGAGTCCGTGTGGGCCGAGCGACGCGCCGATCGCGAGGTAGGCGAGGGTGGCGCCGAGCTTGAAGCGGTTGAACAGCGGCACCGCCACCGTGACGGCGGCGAGGAACAGCAGGATGCTGGCGAGGAAGTCGTGCATGCCATTCGTCTCGGGCTTCCGCGTCGGAGATCGATGGTAGCCCGGGACGACGACCGATGTGTTAGCAAATGCGTGAACCGGGACAGCGGGCGCCCGTGGCCCGGAGCGACCGGGGACGGATGTCCCGCTGCGTCGTTCCGGGGGATGTCAGGAAACCGGCGGAATTCGCTCTTGTCCTGACCGAATCCGACGCGTCACGCTGCCCCGATGCATCACGACCCCGGTCCGCGGCGAACGCGACCGACGGCCGTTCCGCTGTCCGACACCCTTGTCCTCCGTCCTGCACAACCGATGATCCGCACCAAAACCCTCCCGCTTGAGACCGCCGACGATCACCGCTGCGAGCTGATCGAAGTCGCTCCGACCGAGCCGCAAGGGCTGCTGTACTGGCTGCCGGCGATGGGCGTCGCCGCGCGCCACTACCAGCCCTTCGCCGGGCAACTCGCGGCGCGGGGCGTCGGAGCGGTGCTGCACGAGTGGCGCGGCGGCGGCTCCTCCAGCTGGCGCGCGGCGCGGCGGCGCGACTGGGGCTACGCGGAGCTGCTCGCCGACGTCCGTGCGGGGATCGCGGCGGCGCGCGCGCGGCATCCGGCACGGCCGCTGTGGATCGGCGGGCATAGCCTCGGGGCGCAGCTTGCCGGGATGGCGTTTGCCGCCGACGCGGCGATTGCCGGCTTCGCCTTCGCCGGCAGCGGCGTGCCGCACTGGCGCTGCTTCGCGGGCTGGCAGCAACCGCTGGCCCTGGCGGCGTTCGGCGTGGTACGCGGGATCTCGGGCCTGGTCGGGCATTACCCCGGCAAGCAGCTCGGCTTCGCCGGCCGCGAGGCGCGATCGGTGATGCGCGACTGGGCCCGCTCGGGGATCAGCGGGGTATATCGGCCGGAACGGGTCGGCGACCTCGAGCCGGCGCTGGCCGCGCGGTCCGGTCGGATCCTCGGAATTCGACTGCGCGACGACAGCTACGTGCCGCGTCCGGCCTTCGATGCGCTGCTCGCGAAGTTCCGTGCGGCGGAAGTCGAACGGGTCGAGCTGGCGCCGGCCGATTTCCCGTCGGGGCAGGCCACGCACTTCTCGTGGCTGAAGGACGGTGGTCCGGTGGTCGAGCGGATCGCGCAGCGAATCGCCTGACGAACCCCGGGGCGTGCGCTCCGGTGCTGTTCGCGTGGCCGGCAAGGGCTTCGGGTGCGAGGCGCCGGCCCGACCATTCCGATCAGGATGGTCGGCGGGTCGAGCCGGGTGCCATCGACGCTCGACGATGGCCGCCGCATCCCGCCCACGCCGGGTCAGTGCAGGGTCGGCTTCTGTTCGTCTTCCGGCCCGTCCTGGCCATGGCCATTCGGCCGCGCCCGATCCGTCGGAAACACGATGATCTGCCCGCGTTCCTCGACCAGCGGCTCGCGCCGCCACAGGACCGGGACGTCGACGGGCCGCGGCAGCTCGTATTCCGCAGCGGCGAGGCGTTCGGCTTCCTCCTCGTAGTCCCAGGAGTACTTCTTCTTCGCCGGCAGCGGATCGCGGGCGCGGCCGAGCACCGCAGCGATCGCGCCGCCGATCGCGCCGAACAGGTGGTACTCCCAGGACACCTCGGGCTCGCGCGGAAAGATCGTCACCAGCATGCCGCCGTAGAGGAAGAAGGCGATCATCGCCGCGGTGATCGCGCGGCGCTCGCGCCGCAGGAGGCCCAGCGTGAACACGAAGAACAGCAGGCCGTGGCCGATGCCGCTGGCACCGAAATGCAGCGACGGGCGGCCGAACAGCCAGACGCCGGCGCCGCCGACGAGCCAGACCAGGACCAGCGCCAGCGGCGTGGCGCGCGGGTAGAAGTAGACCGACAGGAATCCCAGCACCAGGGTCGGCAGGCTGTTCGCGATCAGGTGATCGAAGGAGCCGTGCACCAGCGGCGCGGTGACGATGCCGATCAGGCCGCGCAGCGCGTGCGGATAGACGCCGAGGCCGGAAAAGTCCCAGCCGAGCCAGGTCTCGACCAGCTTCACCCACCACAGCACCGCGACCGCGAAGAACGCCGCCAGCAGCGCATTCCAGGCCCGGCGCCGGTCGCGCCGGTGGTCGACGTTGCCGGGGTCGATGGGATCGAGGTCGAAGGTGGCCATGGGTCCGCAGAATTGGGGACGGCGCTTCGCGTTGCAAGTCACGGCCCGTCGAGCGGCCCCCGGCCGCTCCGGCGAGACCTCCAGGGCGGCGGACCGGGCCCGCTCTAGGACAGTACGGCGTCGATGGTCGCGATCATCTCGCGCGCGGTCGCCGCCGGGTCCGCCGACTGCCGGATGGGCCGGCCCACCACGATGTAGTCGGCGCCGTTCTCGAAGGCCTGGCGCACGTCGACCGTGCGCTTCTGGTCGTCGCTCGCGGTGTTGTCGACCGGGCGGATGCCGGGGCAGATCACCAGCAGGCGGCCATCGACCGACGCGCGCAGGTCGGCGGCCTCGAGTCCCGACGAGACCACGCCGTCGCAGCCGCTCGCCAACGCCGCCCTGGCGCGCGACAGCACCAGCGCCTTCGCGTCGCACTGGAAGCCGAGGTCGGCGAGGTCGCGCTGGTCGAGACTGGTGAGGGCGGTCACCGCGAGGATGCGGATGTCGCCCTTCACCGCCGCGGCCGCCTTCATCATGCCGTCGTTGCCGTGGATGGTGGCGAAGTGCACGGGGTAGCGGGTGAGTCCCTTGACCGCAGACGCCACGGTCGCCGGCACATCGAAGAACTTGAGGTCGACGAACACTTTCTTCCCGCGCGCGGCAAGGTCCTCCAGGACCCGGAAATAGTCGCCACTGGTGAGCAGTTCCATCCCGATCTTGTAGAACACCACGGTGTCGCCGAGGCGGTCGACCCAGGCCATGGCCTCGTCGCGGGTCGGCACGTCGAGAGCGACGATCAGGCGCTCGCGGTTGGGAATGCTGCGGTTCACGGTCTTCGTCATCGGTCTTCCTTGCGCAGGGCGTCGACTTTCTTCCGGTGGCGCTCGGCCCACGGCTGTTTCGGATCGCCGGTGACGGCGGCAGCCCAACTGCCGTACATCGGATTCGGCAGCATGAACCAGCGCTCGCCGAAACGATCGGCGTAGGGCGCGACCGCGGCGGCGCGGGCGGCCGGGGTGTTGTCGGGCAGGTCGATGAAGTCGACCAGCTGGTCGCCGACCAGCGCCAGCACGCGGTAGCGCGCCGCCAGCTGGCGCCGTCGGCAGCTCTTTGCGAATCCGGCGTCCTCGCAGCCGGGTCCCAGCGGCAGCAGCACGGTGCCGGCGTCGATCGGCTCGGGGAAGTGCTCGCGCCGGAGATTGTCGATGGTCGCGGCGAGCAGCTTCGGGTGGCGGTTGCTGACGTACAGCACGGTCACGCCGCGCTCGCGCGCATGCTCCGCGAACGCCACCGCGCCGGGCAGCGCGTGCGAACTGCGGGTCTCCATGTAAGGCTCCCAGGTCGCATCGGCATACTCGCGGCCGTCGCGCGCGAGGCGGGCCTGGTAGGCGGAGTTGTCGAGCATGGTCTCGTCGACGTCGACGATCACCGCCGGCGCGCGCAGCATCTTGCCCGGCGCCTGCTCCTCGGGGATCAGCGCGTTCCAGCGGTTGTCGGCGAGCCCGGCATCGACCGCGCGCTCGGCCGCCCGGAACACCGTGCGATAGGCCTGGTCGTGCTCGACCGTGTCCTGGAACCACAGCACCGCGTCGACGAGATCGTCACCGAACGTCGGGGCAGGGTGGTCGCCGCAGGCGGCGACACCGGGCGGCGGAGCGGGGACGAGGATGTCGCCGCAATGGACCAACGGCGCGGTCTTCGGCGCGCTCGCGCAGGAGGACAGCAGCGAAATTGCAACGAAGAGGAGTATGGCGCGCATCGACGGGCGCGGATTGTAGAAGAGTCGGGCACAGGGCGCAGGGCGGAGGGCTCGGGGAAGGCATTGTTTCCGCCGGTCCCGTCATTGCGAGGAGGAGCGCAACGACGACGAAGCAATCCAGCGCCTTCGCTTTGGCTCTGGCGCGACGAAGAGCAAAGGCGCTGGATAGCTTCGCTGCGTTCGCAATGACGGGATGCGGATTTTCCTGGGCCCTGGGCCGTGCGCGCTGAGCCCTTGGCCCCGAGCCCCGAGCCCCGAGCCCTTGGCTCTGAGCCCCAGCTAGCCCTTCCCGAGCAACGCCGCCAACCCCGCCAGCTGCGCGGTCGCCCGCTCGCGCCGTTCGCCCGCCTCGGCGACCGGATCGCTGCCGTCGCGGCGCAGGTCGGCTTCGGGCAACTCCGCGATGAAGCGGCTGACGACGTTGCGCTCGACGGAGCCGTAGCGGGTCCGCATCGACGACCAGGACATCGTCAGCGTCTGCTTCGCGCGGGTGATGCCGACGTAGAACAGGCGGCGCTCTTCTTCCAGCCGGCCCTCGTCGATCGCGCCCTCGTGCGGCAGCGTGCCGTCCTCGAGTCCGACCAGGTAGACGTGGGAGAATTCGAGGCCCTTGGCCGAATGCAGCGTCATCAGCCGCACCGCCGAGCCGCCCTCGTCCTTGTCGTTGCCGGTCAGCAGCATCAGCTGCGCGGTGAGGTCGCCGAGTCCGTCTCGTCCCCTGCTGCGTGCCGCCGCTTCCTTCAGCCAGCCGGTCAGCTCGCCGATGTTCTCCTCGCGACGCGCCTGCAGGTCCTTGTCGCCGCCCTGCGCGGCGAGATGCTCGCGGTAGCCGCTGATCTCGACCAGGCGCTCGGCCAGCGTGGCGAGGCCGTCGGCGCGCGCGCACTGGCGCAGGCGCTCGACGCTGCCGACGAACTCGTCGAGTCCGGCCGCCGCCCGCGGCGACAGCTGCTTCAGCACGTGACTGCTGTTCGCGGCGCTCGCGAGCGACAGATGGGACTTGCCGGCGAGTTCGCCCAGGCGCTCGAGGCTGGTTGCACCGACCTCGCGCTTCGGCGCGACCACGGCGCGCAGGAAGGCAGCATCGTCGTCGGGATTGGCGGCGAGGCGCAGCCAGGCGAGCAGGTCCTTGACCTCGGCGCGCTCGAAGAAGGCCATGCCGCCGGTGACGTGGTAGGGCACCCGCACCAGCCGCAGCGCCTTCTCCAGCGCGCGCGACTGGAAGTTCCCGCGGTAGAGCACGGCGAATTCCGACCACGGCAGCTTGGTGGCCGTCTGCGTGTGGACGATCTCGGCGGCGATGCGCTCGGCCTCGAGGCCGTCGTCGCGGCACTCGATCAGGCGCAGCGGCGGACCGTCGGCGTGGTCGCTCCACAACCGCTTCTCGAACAGGTGGCCGTTGTTCGCGATCACCGCGTTGGCGGCGCGCAGGATGCGCGCGCTGCAGCGGTAGTTCTGCTCCAGCTTCACGACCTTGAGCGTCGGGTAGTCGCGCGCCAGGTTGTTGAGGTTCTCCGGCTCGGCGCCGCGCCAGCCGTAGATCGACTGGTCGTCGTCGCCGACCACGGTCAGCGCGCCCCGCTCGCCGGCCAGTGCACGCAGCAGCCGGTACTGCGCGCGATTGGTGTCCTGGTACTCGTCGACCAGCAGGTAGCGGATGCGCTCGCGCCAGGCGAGCGCCAGGTCCGCGTCCGCCTCGAGGAGGGCGACCGGCAGGCGGATCAGGTCGTCGAAGTCGACGGCGTTGAACGCGGTCATCCGGCGCTGGTAGGTCTCGTACAGTCCCGCGGCCTCGACCTCGCGCGGCGAGCGTGCCGCGGCCACCGCGTCGGCGGGTGAGAGTCCCTCGTTCTTGGCGCGCGAGATCAGCTGGCGCAGGGCTTCCAGCGCATCCTTCTTCAGCCCGGCCGGCGCGAGTTCGCGCAGAAGGTGCAGGCTGTCGTCGCTGTCGAACACCGAGAATCCGCGGCGCAGGCCGGCGCGCTGCGCCTCGATCTGCAGGAAGCGCAGGCCGAGCGCATGGAAGGTCGCGATCACCGGCTCGCCGTCGATCTTCGCCTTGCCGAACAGCTTGCCGGCGCGCTCGCGCATCTCGCGCGCCGCCTTGTTGGTGAAGGTGATCGCATAGACCCGCTCCGCCGCCAGCCCGCCGCGGATCAGGTGGGCGATCTTCTCGGTGATCACCTTGGTCTTGCCCGACCCGGCTCCGGCGAGCACCAGCAGCGGGCCGCCCGAGTAGGCGACGGCTTCGCGTTGGGCGGGGTTCAAGGACATCGTCGTGCCGGGGCTTTCGGGGGCGCGGAGTCTAGCTTGTCGCGGTTCGGCATCTGCGGGGCGGCCGAACAAGGGCCCAGGGTCCAGGGGGACCGGGGCAGATGGGGCGGCAGCGCTTTTCCGGACCCCTCCGACGTCGGGAGTGAAGTCGGGTGGCGACCAATCAGGAGGAGTCGATGCGGAGCGGCCCATGACACAGCGAAGTCGTGACTCCGACCTCAGTCTCGCTGGGCCCTGGGCCCCGTGCCCTGGGCCCTTCGCCGATCGACCCAGCTAACATCACCAGCCCACGATGCAACATCGAAGCCCACACGCATGAAAGTCCTAGTCACCGGCTACGGCGGCTTCCTCGGCAGCGCCATCGCGAAGCAACTGCTGGCGCGGGGCGATCGGGTGATCGGGGTCGCGCGGACCCGCTATCCGGAACTGGAGAAGGCCGGCGTCGAGGCGATCCAGACCGACCTCAACAACCTCGAGGCGATGCAGGACGCCACCCGCGGTTGCGATGCGGTGATCCATTGCGCCGCCAAGGCCGGTGCCTGGGGCGACCTGCACGACTACTACCAGTCGAACGTCAGCGGCACCGACCGGCTGCTCGCGGCGTGCTTCATGAACGACGTGCCGCGGCTGGTGTTCACCTCGACGCCGAGCGTGGTGCACGCCGGCGGCGACCTCGAGGGCGTCGACGAGCGGACGCCGATCGCGGAGCATTTCTCCGCGCACTACCCGGCGACCAAGGCGATCGCGGAGCAGCGCGTGCTGAAGGCCAACGGGCCGGGGCTCGCGACGGTCGCGCTGCGCCCGCACCTGATCTACGGGCCCGGCGACCCGCAGCTGATGCCGCGGATCGTCGAGCGTGCCCGCGCCGGCCGGCTGGCCTTCGTCGGCAAAGTGCCGAAGAAGATCGACGTCACCTACATCGACGATGCCGCCCACGCTCATCTCAACGCGCTCGACCGCCTGGCGCCCGGCGCGCCCTGCGCCGGCCACGCGTACTTCATCAGCTCCGGCGAGCCGATCCTGCTCGACGACATGATCAACGGCATGCTGCGCGCGGCGTCGCTGCCGCCGGTCAGCCGCCGTCTGCCGCTGCCGCTCGCCAACGCCCTCGCCACCGGCTGCGAACTGACCTGGAAGCTGCTGAAGCGCGAGGACGAGCCGCCGCTCACCCGGTTCGTCGTCGAGCAGCTGTCGACCGCACACTGGTACAACATCGGTGCGGCGAAACGCGATCTCGGCTACCACCCGCGGGTGATGGTGCATGAGGGCTTGCTCAGGCTCTCCGAGTGGTGGATGCGGCGGAGGTAGGGTGCGCCTGGGGGCATCGGGCTTTGCGCTGTGGGCTGAAATTCGGGATGTTGATTCGGGGTACGGCCGTCCTGCTTCGTTCTTGCTCAGGGCTCAGGGCCCGCGGCTCGTGGCTCTGGGATCAGGACTCATGGAAGGCATTGTTCCCTCGTCTCCCGTCGTTGCGAGGAGGAGCGCAGCGACGACGAAGCAATCCAGCGCCTTTGCTCTTCGTCGCGTCGGAGCAAGAGCAAAGGCGCTGGATTGCGTCGCTGCGCTCGCAATGTCGGGATGTTGTTTTTGCTGACCTCTCAGCCCTCAGCCCCAGGTCTCCACCCCCACACCCCAACGACGGAACGAGTCCCGATGTCGATCTGGAACAAGCCCACCAACCTCGTCGCCTTGAACAGCCGCCAGGCCAACACCCTGAACGCGACCCTCGGCATCGAGATCACGGAGATCGGCGACGACTTCCTGCGGGGCCGTATGCCCGTCGACAGTCGCACCGTGCAACCCTTCGGCCTTCTGCATGGCGGCGCCAACGTCGCGCTGGCGGAGACGCTCGGCAGCCTCGCCGGCTGGCTGACGCTGGCGCCGGACGGCGGCCGCACCGTCGGCCTCGAGATCAACGCCAATCACCTGCGGGCGGTACGCGAAGGCCACGTCACCGGTACCGCGCGACCGCTGCATCTCGGCCGCAGCACCCAGGTCTGGGAGATCCGGATCGTCGACGATGCCGACAGGCTCAGCTGCATCTCGCGGATCACGCTGGCGGTGGTGACGGCGTCTTGAACGGTCCGGCGGCGGGTCATCCCTACGATGCACTGACCCCCGAGGTCGTGCTCGACGCGGTCGAGGCCGTCGGTCTCGCGGTCGACGGCCGCCTGCTGGCCTTGAACAGCTACGAGAACCGGGTCTACCAGATCGGTCTCGACGACCGCTCCTTCGTGATCGCGAAGTTCTATCGCCCGGGGCGATGGAGTGCGGCGCAAATCGACGAAGAGCATGCGTTCTGCGTCGAGCTCGCGGATGCGGAGGTCCCAGTGGTGGCGCCGCTGGCATTCGACGGCGTGCGCCGCTTCGAACATGCCGGATTCGCATTCGCGCTGTTCCCGCGCCGCGGCGGGCGCGCGCCGGAGCTCGACCAGCCTGCGACCGCCGAATGGCTGGGGCGCACGCTGGCGCGGGTGCACGCGGTCGGCGCTCGGCGGCGTTTCGCGGCGCGCCTGCCCCTGCCGCGCGATCTCGCTCGGCCGCGTCGCGAAGTGCTGGGCTCGGACCTGCTGCCCGGCCACCTCGCGCGCCGCTATTCCGACCTGGTCGACGCCGCCGGGCAGCACATCGCCGCGCTGTGGAGCGCGGTCGCGCCGCGCGCCGACCTGCGCCTGCACGGCGACTGCCATCCGGGGAACGTGCTGTTCACCGACGCCGGAGCGACCCTGGTCGACTTCGACGACGCCGTCTCGGGTCCGGCGGTGCAGGACCTGTGGATGCTGATGACCGGCGACGAGCGACAGCGCGACGCGCTGCTCGACGGCTACGAGCAGTTCCGCGAGTTCGACCGCGCCGAACTGGCGCTGATCCCGGCGCTGGCCCTGTCGCGGCAGATCCACTACGCCGGCTGGCTCGCCGCGCGTTGGGACGATCCCAGCTTCCCGCTGAACTTCCCCTGGGCGGCGGGATCGAAGTACTGGGAAACGCACCTCGCCGACGTCGCCGACGCAATCGCGTCCGCTGCCGGGTAGAACGTGCCCCGGCCCGCCGCTCTGTTTCTCCGCGGTCGCGATCAACCGCGAGCGGCGCGGAGGCCGCTCCACGGGCGGCGACGCTGAACCGAGCGGCCAAGGCCGGAACTTGCCGGCCTTGAAGTAGCGCGAAACGCGCCTCATGGAGTGGGCGGAGGCACTCGTTGCGGGTTCCTGGTCGCTCCGCGATCGACCGCCTAGAGTGCCCCGGCATCGGCGAACGCATCCCGCGGACGCCAAGACCCACGAGGTGTGTCGTGTCGATCCTGCTGCTGCGTGCCCTGTTCCTGGCCCCGATCGCCGTGATGGCGCTGTTCGGCTGGAGCTACGGCCGGACCGCGGGCTATACCCGGCTGAAGGCCTTCTCGCGGGCGGTCGCGATGTCGATCCCGCTGTGCTGGACGGCCTGTGCGGTCGGCACGATGGCTGCCGGCGTCGGCCCGGCGTGGCTGGTCGCGGCGCTGACCCTGGTCGAGGGCCACGGCGGTGCGGTGCTCCGGATGGCGGCACTTTCGATCGTCGTGCCGGTGCTCGCCTATCTCGTCGCCGCGGCGTTCGGCCACTCGCAGCGCGGCAATCTGATCCGCTTGTCGTAGGGCGGGCACTGCCCGCCATCACGGGGAGGTGAGATACGGGCGGGCACCACCCGCCATCGCGAGGAGGTGTGACGTCGGCGGGCACCGCCCGCCCTACGAACGTGCGTTCGAGGCGCAGCGTCTGCCCTGAGGGAAAGCACGCATAGAGCGCCGGCTCCATCGCCCCCGGCCTATCCTCTTGCGGCAGAATACGCGCCCTTTCGGATCCGCCCCTCGTGAACGTCGACGCCGCCCGCCCCGACAGTCGCCTTCGCCGCGCCGCGCGCTATGCGCTGCGCGGGCCGTTGCTGCTGCTGCATCTCGGCGTCGCGCTGCCGCTGGTGCTGCTGACGATCAACCCGCTCGGGGCGGCGATCCGGCTGCCCGGCGGCGAACGATTCGACCAGCGGATGAGCCGCTGGTGGCAGGGCACGCTGATGCGGGTGTTCGGGATCCGGGTGCGCGCGAGCGGGCAGTGCAAGCCCGGCGCCGTGCTGCTGGTCGCGAACCACGCGACCTGGCTCGACATCAACCTGATCCACAGCCAGCGGATGGCCTGCTTCGTCGCCAAGAGCGAGATCGCCGGCTGGCCGCTGATCGGCTGGCTCGCGAGCCGCGCCGGCACCATCTACCATCGCCGCGGCAGCACGGCGTCGCTGGCCTCGGTCGCCCAGGTGATGGTCGAGCGCCTGCGCGCCGGCGAAGCCGTCGCGGTGTTTCCCGAGGGCGGCACGGCCCGCGGCGACCACGTGCGCACCTTTCATGCCCGGATCTTCCAGGCGGCGGTCGACGCGCAGGTCGAGTCGCAGCCGGTCGCGTTGCGCTTCGTCCGCGACGGCCAGCCGACCTTTGCGATCTCGTTCCGGGAGAACGAGAGCTTCTTCGCGAACTTCTTCCGGGTGCTCGGCGAGCCCGCCACCGTGGCCGAAGTGATGTTCCTCGCGCCGCTGCCGGTCGCCACCGACGGGCGCCGGCGCTTGGCGGAATCGAGCCGTGCGGCGATCATGGGCGCACTGGGCTTGGTCGATCGTCGTCGGGGGGCGGCGCGCGAAAGCACGGCGGAGCCCGCCACCGACGATCGCGACCCCCTGGCCGAAGAACTGCTCGATGATCAAGCGTAGTCGCTCCGACTTCTCGCCCTCAGGACTGCTGCGCAACCCGCACCTGCAGTCCATGCTGGCCTCCAGCGGCTTCCGCCGCTGGTGGTTCCGGGCGCGCCACGAGGAGCTGGAGAAGGTCTCGACCGAGCACATCCTCGACTGCGGCGACGGCGTGCGCCTGCAGGGCTACTTCTCGCCGCCGCCGGACGGTGCCTATCCGCGCGGCCTCGTCGTGCTGCTGCACGGCTGGGAAGGGAGCGCGCAGTCCTCCTACATCCGCAACGTCGGCTGGCGCCTGCGCCGCGCCGGCCTCGCGGTGTTCCGGCTCAATTTCCGCGACCACGGCGAGTCCCATCACCTCAACCAGGAGGTGTTCCACTCCTGCCGGCTCGCCGAGGTGATCGGCGCGGTGGAGGCGATCGCGAAGCTGTTCCCGCAGCGGCCGCTGGCGCTTGCCGGATTCTCGCTCGGCGGCAACTTCGCCCTGCGGGTCGGATTGAATGCGCCGGCGCGCGGCATCCCGGTCGAGCGCATCGTCGCGATCTGTCCGGCGATCCGGCCGCACAACGTGCTGACCGCGATCGAGGACGCGCCCTGGTTCTACAACGCCTACTTCATGCTGAAGTGGCGCGAGTCGCTGCGCAAGAAGGCCGAGCTGTTCCCGCAGCAGAACCGCTTCGACGAGGCGACGCTGAAGCGCGACATGCGCGGCCTCACCGAGGAGCTGGTCGAACGCCACACCGACTACGCCTCGCTCAACGACTACCTCGACGGCTACTCGATCCACGGCGACCGGCTGTCGAAGATGACGATCGAGACCCACATCCTGGCGGCGATGGACGACCCGATCATCCCGATCAGCGACTTCGACACCCTGCGGCTGTCGCCGTCCACGCTGCTCGACGTCGCCGAGCATGGCGGGCATTGCGGCTTCATCGCGGACTGGTCGCTGGAGAGCTGGGCCGAGACCTATCTGCTCGAACGCCTGACCGCGTAGGGCGGGCCCTGCCCGCCATCGCCGGAACGCCTCGCCATCGCGGGCAGGGCCCGCCCTACATGTCGACTCCCGGCGTATCATCCGTGCCCTACGCACCGCACGGATGACGGGGAGGGGAGCGCGATGAGCAACGCCAAGGACATGCTGGGATCGGACATCGATCCGGTCGAGACCCGCGAGTGGATCGAGGCGCTGACCGCGGTGATCAACGCCGACGGCGCCGAACGGGCGCACTACCTGCTCGAGCGGATGGTCGACGAGACCCGTCGTGCCGGCGGCCACATCCCGTTCACGCCCACCACGTCCTACGTCAACACCATCCCGCCGCACGCCGAGGCCAAGAGCCCGGGCGACCAGACGCTGGAATGGAAGATCCGCGCGATCCTGCGCTGGAACGCGATGGCGACCGTGGTGCGCGCCAACCGCAAGCCGGGCGAACTCGGCGGCCACATCTCCAGTTTCGCCTCGGCGGCGACGCTGTACGACGTGGGTTTCAACCACTTCTGGCGCGCTCCGAGTGCCGCGCATCCGGGTGACCTCGTCTACGTGCAGGGCCACAGCGCGCCGGGCATCTACGCGCGGGCCTTCCTCGAGGGCCGGCTGACCGCCGAGCAGCTCGATCACTACCGGATGGAAGTCGACAAGAAGGGCGTGTCGAGCTATCCGCATCCGTGGCTGATGCCGGACTTCTGGCAGGTGCCGACGGTGTCGATGGGACTCGGCCCGATCGGCGCGATCTACCAGGCGCGCTTCTTCAAGTACCTGGAGAACCGCGGGCTGCTGCCGGCCTCCGATCGCAAGGTCTGGTGCTTCATGGGCGACGGCGAGTCCGACGAGCCCGAATCGCTGGGGGCGATCTCGCTCGGCGGCCGCGAGCGTCTCGACAATCTCGTCTTCGTCATCAACTGCAACCTGCAGCGGCTGGACGGCCCGGTGCGCGGCAACGGCAAGATCATCCAGGAACTGGAGGGCTCGTTCCGCGGCGCCGGCTGGAACGTCATCAAGGTCGTCTGGGGTTCGCTGTGGGATCCGCTGCTGGCCGCCGACAAGAACGGCGCGCTGCGCCAGCTGATGGTCGACACCGTCGACGGCGAGTACCAGAACTTCAAGGCCTTCGGCGGCGCCTACACCCGCGAGAATTTCTTCGGCAAGAACCCGGAGACCCGCGAGATGGTCGCCCGGATGTCCGACGAGGACATCGCGCGGCTCAATCGCGGCGGCCACGATCCGCACAAGGTCTACGCGGCCTACCACGCGGCGCAGCACCACAAGGGCCAGCCGACGGTGATCCTGGCGAAGACCGTCAAGGGCTACGGCATGGGCGAGGCCGGCGAGGCCAAGAACATCACCCACAGCCAGAAGAAGATGGACACCGCGGCGCTGAAGGCCTTCCGCGACCGCTTCAAGGTTCCCGTGCCGGACGACAAGCTCGACGAGGTGCCCTACTACCATCCGGGCGCGGACTCGCCCGAGGTCAAGTACATGGCCGAGCGCCGCGCGGCGCTCGGAGCGCCTGCTGAAGTCCTCCGGCGAGCGCGAGATCTCGACCACCATGGTGTTCGTGCAGGCGCTGAACGTCGTGCTGCGCGACAAGGAACTCGGTCCGCGGGTGGTGCCGATCGTCTGCGACGAGGCGCGCACCTTCGGCATGGAAGGCCTGTTCCGCCAGATCGGCATCTACTCGCCGATGGGCCAGCTGTACAAGCCGGTCGACGCCGACCAGCTGATGTACTACCGCGAGGATGCGGCCGGGCAGGTGATCCAGGACGGCATCACCGAGGCCGGCGCGATGTCCTCGTGGCTCGCCGCGGCGACCAGCTACAGCACCAACAACGTCGCGATGCTGCCGTTCTACATCTTCTACTCGATGTTCGGCATGCAGCGCGTCGGCGACATGGCCTGGGCGGCCGGCGACATGCGCGCGCGGGGCTTCCTGCTCGGCGCCACGGCCGGCCGCACCACGCTGAACGGGGAGGGCCTGCAGCACGAGGACGGCCACTCCCACCTGTTCTCCGGTGGCATCCCGAATTGCCGCAGCTACGACCCGACGTTCTCCTACGAGCTCGCGGTGATCCTGCAGGACGGCATGCACCGGATGATGGCCGAGCAGGAGGACGTCTTCTACTACATCACCCTGATGAACGAGAACTACAGCCACCCGGAGATGCCGGCGGGTTCGGAGGCCGGGATCATCAAGGGCATGTACCTGCTGCAGGACGGCGGCAAGGAGGCGAAGAAGGGCAAGGGAGCCACGCCGCGGGCCCAGCTGATGGGGTCCGGCACGATCCTGCGCGAGGTGATCGCGGCCGCCGAGATGCTGGAGCGGGACTTCGGCGTCACCTGCGACCTGTGGAGCTGCCCGAGCATGATCGAGTTGCGCCGCGACGGCGCGGACGTCGAGCGCTGGAACCGCCTCCATCCGGAGGAGAAGCCGCGCACCTCCTACATCGCCGAATGCCTCGGCGGCCGCGCGGGGCCGATCGTCTGCGCCACCGACTACGTCCGGCTCTACGCCGAACAGATCCGCGCCTACCTGCCGAAGGGTGCGAGCTACACCGCGCTCGGCACCGACGGCTTCGGCCGTTCCGACACCCGCGACAACCTGCGCCGCTTCTTCGAGGTCGACCGCAACTACATCGCCCACGCGACGGTGGCGGCGCTGGCGGAGGAAGGCACCCTGAAGAAGTCCGATGTCGCGAAGGCGATCAAGCTGTATGGGATCGATGCGGGGAAGGCGAATCCCGTCGGTGTCTGACGGCCTCTGTTGTGCTTGCGCGTCGCGGCTTCGATGAACGTGAGGGCCCAGGGCACGGGGCCCAGGGCCCAGCAGGATCGAGGCGAGCTTGTAGGGCGGGCACTGCCCGCCGATGCGACGCGCATCGGGATGTGCCATCTGCTCCGCGCGGCACGACCACCGCGTGCCTCATCGTCTCGGGTGTCCCGAGCTGAACTGGGCCCTGGGCCCTGAATCGAAGACTCCATCGAACAGGCCGACCACATCGTGCTCATCGCCCTCAACAAACCCTACGGCGTCCTCTGCCAGTTCACCGACCCCGAAGGTCGTCCGACGCTCGCCGACCATGTCAAGGAACCTGACGTCTACGCGGCCGGACGGCTCGATTCCGACAGCGAGGGACTGCTGCTGCTGACCGACGACGGCCCGCTGGTGACGCGACTGTCGGACCCGAAGTCGGGGACGCTGAAGCGCTACCTCGCGCAGGTCGAAGGCGAGGTCACCGAGGAGGCGCTGGACCGGCTTCGCGAGGGGGTCGAGCTGAAGGACGGGATGACGCTGCCCGCCGATGCCTTCCTGTCCGCGGAGCCCGACTGGCTGTGGCCGCGCGACCCGCCGATCCGCCATCGGCTCAACGTGCCGACCTCGTGGATCGAGCTGGGTCTGCGCGAGGACCGCAACCGCCAGGTGCGCCGGATGACCGCGGCGGTCGGCTTTCCGACGCTGCGCCTGATCCGGATCGCGATCGGCGGCCAGGAGCTCGCCGGTTTGCAGCCCGGCGAGATGCGGATGATCGATCCGGCGCGACGCCGGCCGGTCCGGGATCCGAACGCGCCGCGACCGGAGATCGACCGCCGCCGGCCGGTGATCGAGAACGCTCGCACGCGCCAGGGGCCGCGGTCTGCGGATGCGCCGCGGCGCGCGGCACCGACCCGGCCCGGGCGCTTCGGCGAGGCGGCGCGCGGCACCGGCGCAGCGCGACCCGGCGGAGGCTTCGATCGTCCGCGGGCGCCGCGCGATGCGGCGCCGACACGCTCGCTCCGAGCCGCCGGCCCGGTGCGGCAGGACCGCGATGCGGCGCCGTCGCGGTCGCCGCGCAGCGGCGCCCCGTCGCGATCGCTTCGCGAGGGATCACCGGCGCGACCGTCCCGAGGCGCCGTCCCGGCACGGCCGGGCCGTGACGGCATAGCCTCGCGACCGTCGCGCGGCGCGAGCCCGTCACGTCCCGGGGCCGGCCCCGGCCCTCGCCGCTCACCGGGCAAGCCCGCGCCGCGCGGCCGTCGATGAGCTTCAAGGACCACTTCTCGACCCAGTCCGACGCCTACGCCCGCGCCCGCCCGACCTATCCGGAGGCCTGGTACGACTGGCTCGCCGGCGTGGTCGCCGCGCGTGATCTGGCCTGGGACGTCGGCTGCGGCACCGGCCAGGCCAGCGGCGACCTCGCGCGCCGCTTCGCCCGGGTGATCGCGACCGATCCCAGCGCGGCGCAGGTCGCGGCGGCGACGCCGCGCGCCAATGTCGACTACCGGGTCGAGCAGGCCGAGGCCTCGACGCTCGACGATGCGACCGTCGACCTCGTCCACGTCGCCCAGGCCTACCACTGGTTCGACGCGGCGCGCTTCGCCGCGGAGGTGCGCCGCGTCGCGCGCCCCGGCGCGGTCGTCGCCGCGGTCGGCTACCGCCTGCTCCGGATCACGCCTGCGATCGATGCGCTGGTCGACGCGTTGCACGACGACATCGTCGGCCCGTACTGGCCTCCGGAGCGCATCCACGTCGAGCGCGGATTGTCCGACCTGCCGTTCGCGTTCGCGGAAATCGCCGTGCCGCCGATCCGGATGGAGGGCGCGCTGAACCTGCCGCAGCTCCTCGACTACTTCGCCAGCTGGTCGGCGCTCGCGCGCTACCGCAGGCAGGTCGGCTCCGATCCGCTGCCGGACTTCGCCGCGCGCTTGCAGCCGGTGTGGGGCGACCCCGCCAAGGAACGCGAGGTCGACTGGCAGTTCTTCGCGCGGGTCGGCCGCGCCTAGAGTGCGTTCGAGACGCCCCCTGTGGAATCGGCGACAATTCCCGGATGCGCTTCCTCGCCCTGTTCCTGTTCATCCCGACCTTCGCGCTGATGTCCTGGCTGTACTGGCTGTTCCCGAAGGACGAACCGCGCACGCCGTCACGCCGCAACTACAACCTGGCCAGCATTCTCGTCGGCGTGGCGGTGTCCGTCGCCGGGGTATGGCATGCCTACACCTGGCCGCCGGAGGGGGGCGAGGCGATCTGGCAGCAGATCTACGCGACGCTTGCCGCCTACCACACCTTTCCGCTGGTGCTGCTGGTCTCGTGGTGGTGGCGCCGCCGCTGGCTGCGCGCCGCCGCCTGATCGTCCACGTTCCCCGTTCCCCCGCGCACCGCGTCGCGGCGGGACGAACCGCAACGGAGTCCCCGATGTCCACCAAGAAGACCAAGAAGCCGCGCGTCGAGCGCCCCAGTCGCGAGGCGGCCGAGGCGGCGATCCGCACCCTGCTGGCGTGGTCCGGCGACGATCCGTCCCGCGAGGGCCTGCTCGACACGCCGACCCGCGTCGCCCGGGCCTATGCGGACTGGTTCTCCGGCTACGCGATCGATCCCGCGGACTATCTGCGCAGGACCTTCGAGGAGGTCGCCGGCTACGACGAGATGATCGTGCTGCGCGACATCGAGTTCGAGTCGCACTGCGAGCACCACATGGCGCCGATCATCGGCCGCGCCCACGTCGGCTACGTGCCGACCAACAAGGTCGTCGGCATCTCCAAGCTGGCGCGGGTCGTCGACGCCTACGCCCGGCGCTTCCAGATCCAGGAAAAGATGACCGCCGAGATCGCGCACTGCATCGAGGACGTGCTGCATCCGCGCGGCGTCGGCGTGGTGATCGAAGCCACGCATCAATGCATGACCACCCGCGGCGTGCACAAGCGGGGCGTGTCGATGACGACCAGCCAGATGCTGGGCTCGTTCCGCGAGGACGCCCGCACCCGGGCCGAGTTCCTGACCTTCCTCAAGCTGCCCCACCAGCGCTAGGCGCCCGATGCTGAACCTGCTCGGCTATCAGCTGCTGACGTGCTCCTGCCTGCTGATGGCCCTGTGGTTCGGCCATCGCCTGTGGATGGCGCTGCGCTCGAACTCGTGGCGCCCGGTCGATGGCCACGTCGGCAAGGCGGAGATCCAGGAGACCAGCGACTACGTCAGCGACGACGACGGCGACAACACGTTCTACTCGGCCCATGTGCGCTACACCTACTGGGTCAATGGCCGGAACTACACCTCGACCCGACTCAGCTACCAGCCGACCTTCGGCCTCGCGCAGAGCGGCGCGATCAAGCTGCTGGCGGGCATCACCCGCGGCAAGACGGTGACGGTCTACTACGACCCGGACCATCCCGCGCGCTCGGTGCTGCGGCGTGGCGCCACCGCCGCGAACTGGTGGTTCCTGCTCGTGCCGATCGTCGCGATGCTGATCTCGGGATGGAACGCCGGGCTGCACTGACCCGCGTCCGCGCCGCGCTCGCCGCCGTCGCCGTGCTGCTCGGCGCCTGCGGCCGGGCGCCGCCGCTCGACCAGCAGGCCTACGTGTGGCAGCGGCAGTCGACGCCGGCGCTCGCCGCCGCCGTCACGGAGGTCGGGCCCCACCTCGCGGGACTCCGGGTGCTGGTGGCGGAGCGGATCGAGTCGGGCTGGGTGGAGCCGGACACGCTGGCCGCGCTGCCGACGAATTCCGTGGCGACCCTGGTGCTGCGCTGGGATGCGCGCCGCGACCGCTTCGCTGCCGCCGTCGCCGCGCCGCCGCTTGCCCGTGCGCTCGCCCGCGCAGGGGCGGCGGGGGCGGCGATCCGCGGCGTCGAGGTCGACTACGACTGCGGCAGCGCGCGGCTGGCCGACTACGCCCGCGAGCTGGTCGCGTTGCGGGCGACGCTGCCGCCCGCGACCCGCCTGTCGATCACCGCGCTGCCCGCATGGCTGGACTCCGCGGACCTCGACACGCTGCTGGCCACGGTCGACGAGAACGTGCTGCAGGTCCACTCGGTCGACGCGCGAGCCGCGGCGCTGGTCGATCCGGCCGCCGCGCGGCGCTGGGCCGAGGCCTGGTCGCGGCATGCGGCCGGACCCTGGCGGATCGCGCTGCCGGTCTACGGCGCGCGGGTCTGGCGCGACGCCGAGGGTGCGGTTCGTGCCGTCGAGTCGGAGTCCGAACTGCCGCGCGTCGACGGCAGCGCGCGCGAATGGCGGATCGACACGCGCCTGCTGGCGGCGCTCGTCGGCGGACTGCGCGCACGCCCCCCGGCGAAGCTCGCCGGCATCGTCTGGTTCCGCCTGCCGACCCGCGACGACCGCCGCGCGGTCAGCGTCGACGGCTTCGTCGCGCTGCTCGACGGTCGACCGCTGGCCGCGGACTGGCGCGTCGACCTGCGCGCGGTCGCGGGCAGCAGCGGCGGCTACGACCTCGTCCTGGAGAACCACGGCAACCTCGACGCGGCGCCGCCCGCGAGCCTGCGCTTCGACGGGCAATGCAGCTCCGGCGATGCCGCCGCCGGCGTCACGCTCGAGCGCGATCCGGCCGGCGGGCGATTCCGGATCGTCGGCGCCGACGGCTGGCTGCGCGCCGGGCAGCGCATGCCGCTAGGATGGCTGCATTGCGCATCCGCGCCGATCGCGAGCATCGAGCATGGTCCGTCCTGAATCGTCGCGGCAGCGGCCGCGTCGCGTGGGTCCCATCGTCGCGGCGGTGGCCGCGACCCTCGCCACCGGCCTTCTCGCCAGCCGTCCGGCGGAGGCCTGCGGCCCCTGGTTCCCGACGACGCTGCTCGACCAGCGCAGCGCCGTGTTGCTGGGCCTGCCCGAGGGCAATTTCGACTTCGAGGCGCAGCATCTGCTGAGCCCGTCGCAGCCGAACTTCAAGGCGATCGAGTCCGACTACTACGGCGACCTCGATGCCGACCGTCGGAAGGCGGCGGCCGAGGGACTCTCCGCCGAGCAGGTGGTGAAGATGGAGGCCGCGCAGGCGGCGCAGGATGGCCGCGCCGCCTATGCCGTCGGCGAGGGCCTGCCCGAGGACCTGCGGCTCTACGTGGCCGGCGCGGTGGACTTCAACCACCAGGACAAGGCGTCCGCCGAACAGCGCTTCGCCGCGGTCGCGGCGCTGCCGGAGGGCGAGCGCCGGCTGCGCGGCGTGTGGGCGGAATTCATGCTGGGCCGGGTCATCGCCGACGCCACGGAAAGCGCGAAGCATTACGCGAAGGTGCGCGAGCTGGTGGCCGCCGGCGCGCCGGATCCCGCCGGACTCGCGGTCGCGAGTCTCGGCCAGGAGGCGCGGGACCGGATCGCGACCGACTTCGCCGGCGCCGTGCGGCTGTATGCCGAGCAGGCCTCGTACAAGTCGCGCAGCGGCACCAACTCGCTGCTGTTCCTGGCGCGCGACGCGTTCCAGGCGCGGGCGGAACTCGATGCGCGGCTGAAGGACGCGCTGACCCGCCGCCTGCTGGTCGCCTATGCGCTGTCGCGTCCGGGCGAACTTCTCCTCGTGGAGTCGGGCAAGAGCAGCGAGGACTGGGACGCGGTGGTCGCGGCGCAGAACGCGACCACGGCGCCGTCCGCGAGCGTCGCCCTGCTGCGCGCGGTCGACGCGCTGAAGCTCGGGGAGGTCGAGGGTGCCGATCGGCTTGCGGCGTTGGCCTACCGCAACGGCGACTACGACGCGGCGGCCGCCTGGGCCGGCAAGAGTGACGCTCCGCTGTCGCAGTGGGTGCGCGCGAAGCTGGCCCTGCGCAAGGGCGACGACGCGACCGCCCGGACGGCGCTGGCGGCCGCGGCGAAGGCCTTCCCGGTCGATGAGCAATGGTCCGAGGGACTGGGGCAGGAGTTCGACGGCTACGAGGCTGTCGAACCGCAATGCCGCGCCCAGGCCGAGCTGGGCGTGCTGGCGCTCGGCCGCGGCGACTACACGCTGGCGCTGGCCGAGCTGTTCAAGGCGCGACGGCTGTACTGGAGCGACCTCGCCTACGTCGCCGAGCGGGTGGTCACCGTCGACGAGCTGAAGACCTTCGTCGATGCCGAGGTGAAGCCCGCGCCGCCGTCGGCGGCGGCCGCGCCGCCGCGAGTACGGCCGTGCGCTGCGCTCGACCGCGCGCTGGGACCGCATCGCGATCGCACGCGACCGCTTCGCCGCGGCGACGCTCGCGCGCTCCGCCGGCATGGAACTGCTGGGATTCGAGGGCGATCCCGACTACGGCATCTTCGGCGGCGACTTCGACCTCAACTCCGCGGGCTGGAACGACAACGGCGAGCCGGTCGGATCGCGCAAGGACATCAGTGCCAGCGGCGATTTCACCACCGACGGCGAGCGCCAGCGTCTCGCCACCAGCCACGCCGAGCCGCTGTCGCGCTGGCACTACCGGATGGTCGCGACGCGCCAGGCCGAGGCCGCCGCCGACCTGCTGCCGCGGCGCTCGCAGGCCTATGCCGCGGTGCTGTGCACGGCCTCGGGCTGGGTGATCGACCGCGAGCCGGAACGCGGCCAGGAGCTGTACCGCCGCTACGTGAAGAACGGCGCGATCGTCCCCGGCATGCTGTTCGCCCGCACCTGTCCGGAACCCGACTGGGCCGGCGCCCAGAAGCAGCTCGACCAGCAACGCTGGCGCCAGGCGAAGTACTGGTTCCGACGGGTTGGGCCCGGATTCATGCTGCTCGGGCTGGGCCTGCTGGTCCTGCATCTCGTCGGCCGGCGCGGTTCCAGGCCGGAAAACCGCCCGCAGGGATCAAAGCAACTGTGAACTGCAGGGTCGGCACAGAACCGCTGTGCTAGTCTTTCGGCACGATTTGTAACCGGTTTTGGTGTCATGCCCGCCAGCAGCGACGATCGTCGACAGGAGCCGCGCTTCGCCGCCCGCGGCGAGCTCTCCTTCAGCATTGCCGGCAACGAATTCCACACCGGGATCGCCGACCTGTCGCTGAACGGGCTCAAGGTGACGAGACCGCAGGGCTTCAATCCGGTGCGGGGCGACCGCTTCCGGGTCGCGATCAACATCGCGGGGGCCGACCGCTTCCTCGCCGAGGTGATGCTGGTGTTCGTCGACGACCAGCAGCTCGGCCTCGAGTTCTACGACATGCCGCCGCGCGACTTCGGCGTGCTCGCCGGCCTGATCGAGCACTTCCGCCGCGCCGCGACGCCGCGACGGCCGGCAGCCTCGGCGTGACGGCCGCCCGCTGGAAGTCCGCGGCGCTGCGCGCCGCGGCGGCGGCGGCATTCGTGACCGCGCTGGCGCTGCCCCTCACCTCCTGCGAAGCCCTCGGCGCGCCGACGGTCGAACTGAAGGGGCAGACCTTCATCGTCGAGATCGCCGACGAGGAACCCGAGCAGATCCGCGGACTGATGTTCCGCCGCGAGATGGCGGCGGACCACGGCATGCTGTTCGTCTACGGCTCCCCGCAGCCGCAGAGCTTCTGGATGAGGGACTGCTTCATCGCGCTCGACATCCTGTTCTTCGACAACGAGGGTCGCTTCATCAACGGCCACTACCGCGTCCCCGGCTGCCGCGGCTCGGGCCAGTGCCCGACCTACAGCGCCAACCGGCCGGCGCGCTACGTACTCGAGCTGAACGGCGGGACGGCGCAGGCGATGCACCTGGTCGAGGGTGATCGCCTGCGGCTGCCGAAGTAGGGCGGGCACTGCCCGCCGCCGCGCGGCGCATCGCAATGGCGGGCATTGCCCGCCCTGCATCATGCGGCTTTCGGAACGGACGTCGCCGGCGGCGACGGCGGCTGATCGAGCCCGGCCAGGGCGGCGTCGCGCTGATCGGCGACCGGCGTGCGGCCGGGGCGCCAGGGGACCAGCGGCAGGCCGGCGGCCAGGGCCAGCAGCAGGTCTTCTTCGGTCTCGATCGGGACGAACACTCGCATGGGAGTCTCCATGCTCTGCGGGTGTTGCCATTGGACGACCGCCGGATGTCGTCGAAATGAACGCCGCGTGGCCGATCGCGGGCGCGACACCGTCGTTCGACCGGATCCGCCGACCGCCGGTCTTGATTGTGTCCGGCGAAAGCCTCACCTTTGGGCCCATGAACGACGCCGCCAAGCTGCCGGACGACCGCCACGCCTGGACCTTTCTGTCCGAGGCCCGCGACGAGGACATTCCGCTCGCGTGGGCCGCGCTGACCCTGGCGCGCGACGAGTATCCGGGCCTCGACATCGCCGACTACCTGGCGCGGATCGACGCGCTCGGCGCGACCTGCCGCGAGCGGGTCAGCGGCGACGACCCGCTCGACCACGTGCGCCTGCTGAACCAGCTGCTCTACCGCGAGCTCGGCTTCTCCGGCAACCAGAACGACTACTACGACCCGCGCAACAGCTATCTCAACGACGTGCTCGATCGCCGCCTCGGCATCCCGATCAGTCTCGCCGTGATCCAGCTCGAGCTCGCCGGCCGCCTCGGCCTGCCATTGAAGGGCATTTCCTTCCCGGGACACTTCCTGGTGAGCCTGCCGGTCGACGACGGCCTGCTGGTGCTGGATCCCTATCACCAGGGCCGCTCGATCGACGCCGAGGAACTGAAGCAGCGCGCGCTGCCGCATCTCGGCCAGCAGGAGCTGCGCGACGACCAGCTGTCCGCGCTGCTGTCGCCGGCCAGCAATCGCTCGATCCTGGTGCGCATGCTGCGCAACCTGAAGGCGCTGTACTCGGAGCGTGACGACTACGACCGCGCGCTGCGCAGCGCCGATCGCCTGGTCACGCTGAACGGGCAGGACGCGACCGAGCATCGCGATCGTGGGCTGCTGTACCTGCGCGTCGGCCACCTCAAGGCGGGGCGCTCGGACCTGACCCACTACCTCGCCGCCAATCCCGAGGCCGAGGACCACGGCGACATCCGGCAGCTGCTGATCGAGTCGGGCGCAGGCGCGGCGCGCCTGCATTGAGGCAGGGCCCGCACCGCGCGCCAACGCCGTAACGCCTGGCCATGGCGGCCACTGGCCGCCCGACCTCCCGCAGTCGGATCCGCCTCCTGCCGGCGAGTCAGCAGCCTGGCGACGATTCCACGGCGGTCTCCGTGACGCGATCGGCCCGCTCGGCACGGCGGACGTGTCCCCACAGCGACTGATGGTCGCAGGCGAAGCTCGTCTCGACCCGGTCGAGGTGGAAGCGTGCGTGCACCGTGAGGCGCTGCAGCCTGTGCTGCTGCAGGCGCAACGTGGCGTCGGGTCCGGCGGCCTCGGCCAGCGCCTCCACCGGGTTGTCGATGTCGACGCTCTCGATCGGATAGTCCCAACGGCCCTCGTTTCCGCGGAAGTGGTAGTGCGGCAGGGAGCTCGCCTTCGGATCGTCCGGGACCAGCGTGTATTCCAGGTGGAGCGTCGCGTCGGCGTCGGGCTCGTGTGCCGGATCGTGCGAGTAGTCGAGCCATTGCCCGACCAGCGTGCCGGTGACCACGATGGTCCCCGAAAAGACGACGTAGGAATCGGCGGACTCCGCGCGGCGAATCGCGAGGGAGTGCGGATACGTCAGCGTCCTGACGGGCTCGACCGCGCCCACGTCGTTCGCGAGGATGCCGGCGGCGAACGCGACGGAGGCGGCGAGGGCGGTCGTGCGGCAATGGTGGGTCGTCGGGCGCATGTCGGGAGCCGGGTGGCGAGGTGCACGGACAGGGTGCAGGTCGAGCAGGGACGTCCGTGGGCCGATTCGAGGCGGAACCGGGGCGATTCGCGGTCGGCGCACATGCGGGCAAGGCGGGAAGCGGGGCCGACACGGCCGGGATGCTTCGCGATGGCGGCCCGGGGCTGCCCTACATCCGGCGATAGAGCACCCAGCTCATCCCCGATGCGCCTTCCGCCGGAAAGATCCCGTCCAGCTTGTACGGGTGCCCGAAGACCTTGAGTTCGTCGTCGGCGGAGGTCACCAGCGACGGGCTGTTGAGGATCACCCAGTCGACCGGGGCCTGGGTCTTCAGGAAGCCCGCCGTGTAGCGCAGGCGATCGAAGTGGCGACGACGGACGATGGCGTCGACGACCTTGCCGACCCGCACGTCGTGGTCGCCGCCGATCGTCACTGCCGGGCGCGAGTCGACGGCGGCGATGTGGGCGAGCGCCTCGACGTAGTGGCCGCGGGTGCCGACGATCAGGCGCCAGTCGGCCCAGAGGTTGCCGACCAGCAGCAGCACCGCGAATCCGACGCTGAGCCGGCGCGGGTTGCCTTCGAGCGCGACGCCCGCGGCGAGTCCACGACCCAGTGCCAAGTGGACGATGATCAGCGGCACCATGAAGTAGCGCGGCAGGATCTCGGTCGGGCCCGCCATCGCGATCAGCGCCGCGACCAGGCTGCCGGCCAGGATCCAGTGCAGGCCCCGCTCCTGATGGTCGAGGAACAGCGACCACGCCAGTGCACCGCCCGCCAGCAGCGCATACCCGGTCACCCAGCGGTCGTAGGAAAAGCCGCCGCCGAGGTAGGCGAGCGCATCCCGCGCGGTGCCGACGAGCGAGCTCGGCGGCGCGCCGCCGACCGCCAGGCGGGAGAGGTCGACCCACCACAGGAAACCCAGCAGCGCGACTGGCGGAATCAGCGCGACGAGGCCGCTGCCGATCAGCGCCGCGGGCTGCTTCGTGCGCAGCCATTCGCGCATCAGCAGAAGCGCGACGCCGGCGATCAGGAACACCGCGGTGAGATGCGCGAGCAGCGCCAGAGCGAGGCTCGCGGCGAGGCCGACCGCGGTCCGACGGCTCGGGTCGCGCGCAAGGTCCTGGGCGAGCAGCACGGCTGCGATCGTCGCTGGCCACAATACCCCGTAGCCACGCGCCTCGGAACCGTAGTGCACCGCGACGTAGCCGACCGCGACGGCCAGCCCGCAGCCGAGCGCCGCGGCCCCGTTGCTGCGCTCCCCGAATTTCCAGGCCAGTTGCACCGCCCAGGCGCCGGCGACGATCGCCGGCAGGCGCTGCACCAGCACGGCGGCGTCGGGCCCGGCGAGCCATAGCCACAGCGTGTTGAGATAGTGGTTGTTGTCGTGGTGGATGCCGTCGAACACGTCGAAGACGGAGTGCACCGACGCGGCGAAGTCGAGCGACCACAGCTCGTCGAGCCAGAGGTCGCCGCGCGCGGCGACGAGGCGCAGCGCGAGCGCGAGCAGCAGCACGGCCGGAAACAGCCAGTCGGGAAGCGCAGGGGCGGCATTCGGCCGCTGCAGGTCGTCAGTCATCGCGGGGGCCTCGGCGGCCGGCGAGAATACGCCGAAACCTCGGAAGGGTGGGAGCAGGGTCGGAAGTGTCCGATCAACCGCCCGAGTCCCGTCGTTGCGAGCGGAGCGATGCACTCGAGTGACTTCGCTGTTCACGCGGCCACAGCAAGAGCGAAGGCACTGGATTGCTTCGTCGTCGCTGCGCTCCTCCTCGCAATGACGGGGCGATTTCTTCGCCCTCAGCCCTCAGCCCTCAGTCCCTAGTCCCCAGCCCTCGGCCGAGTCCCCGCCCGACCACGGCTGCATCCTCCCGACCTGGGATCGAGCATGGCGCCAACGCTCGCTCTACGTCATGTCCAGCAGCTTCGCGATCGACCCCGCTGCCTCGCGCCCGTCGTGCACCGCGGTGACGACGAGGTCCGCGCCGCGCGTCGCGTCGCCGCCGGCGAAAACTTTCGGATTCGAGGTCTGGAACGGCAGACGCGTCGTCGCGGCGCCGATCGCAATGCGCTGGTCGGACTCGAGGTCGATGCCGGCTTCGGCGAGGAAGGGCGCCGGGTCGGGGCGGAAGCCGAACGCGACGATCACGACGTCGGCCGAGATCGTCGCGGCGCTGCCGGGCACGTCCACCACGGTACCGCTGCGACCGGAACCCAGGCCATCGTCGTAGGTGGCAACGTAGGACAGTCCCTCGACCTTGCCGTTGCCCACGATCGCGATCGGCCGCGCGTTGAAGCGGAACTCGACGCCCTCGTCCTTGGCGTTCTTCACCTCGCGACGCGAGCCCGGCATGTCGGCCTCGCTGCGGCGGTAGACGCAGTGCACCGAGCGCGCGCCGAGCCGCACCGCGGTGCGCACGCAGTCCATGCCGGTGTCGCCGCCGCCCAGCACGACGACGCGCTTGCCGGCGAGATCGAGCGAGGGCGCGGCGCCGTCCCAGCCGGCGATCGCACCGTCGCGCACGTGGCCGTGCAGCACGCGGCGGCCGTTGGCGACCAGGAAGGGCAGGGCGGGAATCACGCCGGGCAGGTCCTGGCCGGGCAGCCGGCCGTCGACGTAGCGGGTGGCGCCGGTGCCGACGAACACCGCGTCGTAGCCGGACACCAGGTCGGCGAACGCGTGGTCGCGGCCGATCTCGACGCCGAGCACGAAGCGCACGCCCATCGCCTCGAGCACCGCACGCCGCGTCGCGATGACCTGCTTCTCCAGCTTGAACGGCGGGATGCCGAACGTGAGCAGGCCGCCGATCTCCTCGTAGCGGTCGAACACGGTCGCGGCGATTCCGGCGCGCGCGAGGCGGTCGGCGCAGGCGAGGCCGGCGGGGCCGGCGCCGACGATGGCGACGCGCTTGCCGGTCGCGATCACCTTCGACAGGTCGGGTCGCCAGCCTTGCTTGAACGCCTCGTCGACGATGTACTTCTCGACCGCGCCGATGGTGACCGCGCCGAAGCCTTCCTCCAGCGTGCAGTCGCCCTCGCACAGGCGATCCTGCGGGCAGACCCGGCCGCAGATTTCCGGCAGCGGATTGGTCTCGTGCGCGAGCGTCGCCGCCTCGAACAGCCGTCCCTCCTGCACCAGCTTCAGCCAGTTGGGGATGCGGTTGTGCACCGGGCACTTCCACTCGCAGTAGGGATTGCCGCAGTCGAGGCAGCGCCCCGACTGCTCGGCCGCCTGTGGCGCCTCGAACTGGCCGTAGATCTCGTTCCAGCCGATCACGCGGATCGTCGTCGGCAGTTCCTTCGGGAGGCGCCGCGGGAGGTCGAGGAACTGGCCGGGTTTGACGAGGCTCATGGCGATGCCTCTCCGTTCGATGCCGTGGGGGCGGGGGAAGCCGCGCGTTTCCGGGTGTCAGGTCCCAGGGCCCAGGGTCCTCGGCCCTTCTTGAATTCATCCGTCGAAGCGACGACTCGGACCATCACGCCGCCCTCCGAAGCGCATCGACCAGCGATTCCAGCGACGCCGCCTTCGGCTTCACCAGCCAGAACTTCCCGAGGAAGTCGCGGTACTCGGTCAGCAAGGCCCGGCCCCAGGCGCTGCCGGTCTCGAACACGTGCTTCACCACCAGGCGCCGGAGATGCTGGATGTGGTGCTCCATGCCTTCGGGCGACAGCCGCACGATGTCGACCAGTTCGTGGTTGTAGCGGTCGACGAACTCGCGCTCGAGGTCGAGCACGTAGGCCATGCCGCCGGTCATGCCGGCACCGAAGTTCATTCCGGTCGCGCCGAGCACGACCACCACGCCGCCGGTCATGTACTCGCAGCAGTGGTCGCCCGTCCCTTCGATCACCGCTGTCGCGCCGGAGTTGCGCACCGCGAAGCGCTCGCCGGCGCGGCCCGCGGCGTACAGCTCGCCGCCGGTGGCGCCGTACAGGCAGGTGTTGCCCATGATCGGGCTGTGCTGCGCGACGAAGCCGGCGTGGGCCGGCGGCGACAGCACGATCTTGCCATCGCACATGCCCTTGCCGACGTAGTCGTTGGCGTCGCCGGTGAGATGCAGGTGCAGTCCGCCGGCGTTGAACGCGCCGAAGCTCTGCCCGGCGACGCCGGCGAAGCGCAGCGTGATCGGGCGGTCCGCCATGCCGTGGTTGCCGTGGCGCAGCGCGATGTGGCCGGACAGCCGCGCGCCGATGCTGCGGTCGTGGTTGGCGATCGCGTAGTGGAACTCGCCGCCGAGCTTGCCGTCGATCGCCGGCGCGAGGTCGGCGAGCAGGCGGCGCGAGAGCGTGGCCGGGTCGCGCGGCGGATTGCGCGCGCCGGCGGCGCAGTGCTGCACGTCGGACAGGAGTCCATCGTTGGACAGCAGCGGCGCGAGGTCGAGGCGCTGCTGCTGCGGCGTCGTTCCGGGCAGCACCCGGAGGCGCTCGGCACGGCCGATCAGCTCGGCGAGCGAGCGCACGCCGAGCCGCGCGAGGTGGCGGCGCACGTCCTCCGCGACGAAGCGGAAGTAGGCCATCACCCGCTCGGGCGGGCCGTGGTAGTGCTGCTCGCGCAGGCGCGGATCCTGGGTCGCGACGCCGGTGGCGCAGGTGTTGAGGTGGCAGATGCGCAGGTACTTGCAGCCCAGAGCGATCATCGGCGCGGTGCCGAAGCCGAAGCTCTCGGCACCGAGCAGCGCGGCCTTGATCACGTCGAGGCCGGTCTTCAGGCCGCCGTCGACCTGCAGCCGCACCTTGCCGCGCAGGCCGTTCACGCGCAGTGTCTGCTGCGCCTCGGCGATCCCCAGTTCCCAGGGGCCGCCGGCGTACTTGATGGAGGACAGCGGACTCGCGCCGGTGCCGCCGTCGTAGCCGGAAATGGTGATGAGGTCGGCGTAGGCCTTGGCGACGCCGGCCGCGATCGTGCCGATGCCGGCGTGCGCGACCAGCTTCACCGACACCAGCGCCTCGGGGTTGATCTCCTTCAGGTCGAAGATCAGCTGCGCCAGGTCCTCGATGGAATAGATGTCGTGGTGCGGCGGCGGCGAGATCAGGCCGATGCCGGGACGCGCATAGCGCAGCCGCGCGATCAGTTCGTTGACCTTGTGGCCGGGGAGCTGGCCGCCTTCGCCGGGCTTGGCGCCCTGCGCGATCTTGATCTGCAGCACCTCGGCGTTGATCAGGTATTCCGGGGTCACGCCGAAGCGGCCCGAGGCGACCTGCTTGATCTTCGAGGACTTCTCGGTGCCGTAGCGCGCCGGATCCTCGCCGCCCTCGCCGGAGTTGGAGCGCGCGCCGAGCCGGTTCATCGCGGTGGCCAGGGCCTCGTGCGCCTCCGGCGACAGCGCACCGAGGCTCATGCCGGCCGAGTCGAAGCGCGGAAGGATCGCCTCGACCGGCTCGACTTCGTCGAGCGGCACGGGCTCGGCGGCGGGATCGACCGCGAGCAGGTCGCGCAGCATCGCCGGCGCGCGCCGGTCGACCGCGTCGGCGTAGCGCTGATAGTCCGCGTAGCGGCCGCTCTTCACCGCCTGCTGCAGCGCGATCACCACCTCGGGGTTGTAGGCGTGGTACTCGCCCCCGGAGACCCAGCGCATCAGCCCGCCCTGCGCGATCGCGACCGCTTCGTCGAAGGCGCGTTCCGAGGACGCGGCGGCGGCGGCCGCGAGGTCGTCGAAGTTGGCGCCGCCGATCCGGCTCGGGGTGTCGGCGAAGCAGCGCTCGACGACTTCCGGCGCGAGGCCGACGATCTCGAACAGGTGCGCGCCGCGGTAGCTGCCGATGGTCGAGATGCCCATCTTCGAGATGATCTTCAGCAGGCCCTTCTTGATCCCGCGACGGTAGCTGCGGCCCAGCTCGCGCGGTTCGCGGCCGCCCTTGGCCTTGATCGTGCCGTCGCGGCCGAGCGCGAACAGCGTCTGGTAGGCGAGGTAGGGATAGACCGCGGTGGCGCCGTAGCCGATCAGGCAGGCGAAGTGGTGCGGATCGCGCGCGCTGCCGGTCTCGACGATCAGGTTGCAGTCGCAGCGCAGGCCGGCACGCACCAGCGCGAGGTGCACCGCGCCGACGGCGAGCAGCGCGTGCACCGGCAGCCGGCCGGGCTCGGGATGGCGGTCCGACAGCAGCACGATCACGCAGCCGCCACGGACCGCCTCCGCGACTTCGGAACAGATCCGGTCCAGGGCCTGCGCCAGCGACTCGCCGGGCACGGCATAGAGGTCGAAGCGCTGGTGCGCATGGACGAAGTCCTCGAGCGCGAGCAGCTGGCGCAGCTTGCGCTGCGACAGGATCGGCGAGTTCAGCATCACCTGGCGCGCGTTTTCCGGCACCGCCTCGAAGACGTTGCCCTCGCGCCCGATGTTGGTCGCGAGCGACATCACGCAGGACTCGCGCAGCGGATCGATCGGCGGATTGGTGACCTGGGCGAAGGCCTGGCGGAAGTAGTCGTAGAGCGCGCGCGGCTGCTCCGACAGCACGGCGAACGGCGTGTCGTCGCCCATCGAGCCGGTCGCTTCCTGCTCGGTCTCCGCGAGCGAGCGCAGGATGTCCTCGCGCTCCTCGCGGGTGAGGTTGAAGAGCTTCTGGAAGCGCAGCAGGGTCGGGGTGTCGTAGGGCTCGGCGGCGAGCGCCGGGTCGATCAGGTCGGAGACCAGGTACTTCACGCCCTGCTTCAGCCAGCGCTTGTAGGGCGCGCGGCCGCGGTTGATCCGGTCGATCGCGGCGGAGTCGAGCAGCTCGCCGCTGTTGAGGTCGGCGGCCAGCATCTCGCCCGGGCCGAGCTTGCCCTTGGCGACGACCTGGGAAGGATCGATGTCGTAGACGCCGGCCTCGGAGGCGACGACCAGGTGGCGGTCCTTGGTCAGCAGCCAGCGCGCCGGGCGCAGTCCGTTGCGATCGAGCGTGCAGGCGGCGTAGCGGCGGTCGGTCATCACGATGCCGGCCGGGCCGTCCCAGGGATCGACCGACAGCGCGTGGTATTCGTAGAACGCGGCGAGGTCGGGATCGTGGCTCTCCAGCGCCGCCGCCGCCGGCGGGATCAGCACCCGCATCGCGTGCAAAAGGTCGAGGCCGCCCATCAGCAGCACCTCGAGCATGTTGTCGAGGCTCTGCGAGTCGGATCCGGTCAGCGACACCAGCGGCGTCAGTTCGCGCAGGTCGATCGCCGGCGAGCGCCACTTCGCGCCGCGCGCCTGCGCCCAGCGGCGGTTGCCCTCGATGGTGTTGATCTCGCCGTTGTGCGCGACCAGCCGAAAGGGCTGGGCGAGCTTCCACTGCGGAGCGGTGTTGGTGGAGAAGCGCTGGTGGAAGGTCGCGACCGAGGCGGCGAGGTCGGGCCGCGCGAGGTCCGGATAGAAGGCGGGCAGCGCCGCCGGCAGCACCATCGCCTTGTAGCCCAGCGTGTGCGCGGACAGCGTCACCACGTAGAACAGCGGCTCGGCGGCGAGCCGGCGCTCGGCGCGGCGGCGCGCGAGGAACAGGGCGCGATCGAAGCTGGTCGCGTCCATTCCGCCGATCGGGGCGACGAACACCTGCTCGATCCGCGGCAGCCGCTCGGCCGCGGCGGCGCCGCAGACGGAGCGGTCGAGCGGAACCTCGCGCCAGCCGGCGACCCGGACCTCGACGCGGGCGAGCTCCTCCTCCAGCACCGCGCGGCAGTGGGCCGCGGCGTGTTCGGCGTGGGGCAGGAAGACGTTGCCGGCGGTGAAGGACGGGCCGACCCGGAAGCCGGCGTCGACCGCGAGGTTCCGGAGGAAGCGTTCGGGATGGCGCAGCAGGATGCCGCAGCCATCGCCGGTGAGGCCGTCGGCCCCGACCGCGCCGCGATGCGCCATGCGCGCGAGCGCCGCCAGCGCCGCGTCGACCAGGCTGCGGCTGGCGTGATTGTCCAGTTGCGCGATCAAGCCGAAGCCGCAGCTGTCGTGCTCGTATCGCGGGTCGTACAAACCCTCCGAAGGTGCGCCTTGCTGCATATCGACTCCGCACCCTCCCCTGTGCCCGAGTAGAACAGAAACTACCGGATGCAACAAACGAGTCCAGATGATGCGTTGTAATAACGCGTTAGTGCGTTGTATTCGATTGCAGTGGCGCCGAGGGCTGGGGGCTGAAACTTGCGAGTTCGACGCTTGGGCTTTGACCTTCGCTTCGTTGGGGCTCAGGGCTCAGGGCCCAGGGCCCAGGGCGATGGGCCAAGGGCTCAGAAAATCCTCCGCCATTGCGAGAAGGAGCGCAGCGACGACGTAGCAATCCAGCGCCTTGGCTCCTGATCTGCCGCGCCGAAGAGCAAAGTCGCTGGATTGCTTCGCTGCGCTCGCAATGACGGGTTTTCGCGTTTCTGGGCCCTGGGCCCTCAGGCGCTACCGGGCCGGTGCACCCAAGACCCTCCCGGCGTCAATCGCGCTGCCGCTCCGTTCCGATCAGCACACCGTCCTCCAGCGTCAGCTCGTAGCTGTGGCCGTCCAGGGTGTAGATCCAGGTCTCGTCGCGGACGTCGCGCGACCGGGCGACGCCGTTCCGGCGGTCGATCACCTCGCGGTAGCGGACGGTGGTGGATTCGGGGGCGCCGCAGCGGGCGATCAGTTCGCCGATCGGCATGCCGTCGACCAGCAGGCGACGGTCGCAGTGCGTGCCGATGCGGTCGTAGCCGTGGCCGAGTTCCTCGGTGCCGACCAGCACGTCGTCGACGAAGCGCAGCCGGCGCAGCAGCCGGGAGTCGCCGAAGTTGTAGTACCAGTCCTCGATCCGGCGCTCGATCCGCTCCTCGTGGCGGCGGTGCTCGCCGATCACCAGCCAGTCGCTGTAGCGGTCGACGTAGTAGGGTTCGCCGCACCAGCGCTGCACCTGGTTGACCCGGTCGCCGTTGTCGACGATGTGGCCGTTGCAGCGCAGCGCCCAGGCGGGACTGGCGGCGAGCGCAAGCAGCACCGGGAGCAGCAGGCGGGCGGGGTGCGGCGGGCAGCGGCTCATCGCGCTGGATCTCGATGCGAAGACGGTCGTCACGATACCGAATTCGCCGGTGAAAGTTCCCCGGGCCGGCGCCGCGCGCGCCGCCCTGCCGCGCTCAGCCGTCGACGACGAGGTCCGGACGGCCGAGAAAGTCGACGAACGCGGCGATGGCTTCCGTGCCGTCGAACAGCGTCTCGCGCCGCGCGGCCACGGTCGCCCGCAGTTCGGACGTGCGTGCCCGGTCGCCGGCCAGCGCGATCGCGCGGGCGACGAAGTCGTCGCTCGAGCGGGCGATCAGTTCCGGCAGCGCGAGCCGACGGTTGATCGCGAGGCCATGGCGCGCCCGCATCACCTCGCCCGGCAGGGTCAGCGTCGGCGCGCCGTACCAGGCCAACTCCAGCGTCGACAGCCCGCCGGACCAGCCGTGCGCGTCGAGCGCGAGGTCGGCGTCGGCCGCCAGCGCCCAGAACGCGCGCGGCGGCAGCCGGCCGTGGACGACGAGCTGACGCCCGGGATCGGCGCCCGCGGCGCGCAGCGCGTTCGCCATGCGCTCGCGGAGCGCCGCGGCCGTCGCCGGCTCGGCCGAGGGCGCGACCGAGAGGACCGCATCCGGCAGTGCGGCCAGGATCCGTGCGAGCACCGCGTCGAAGGTCGGCAGCAGCTTGAAGTGGCTCTGCGCGAGCAGCAGATGGGCGCCTTCTGGACCGTGCCGCGCGCCGATCGGGAAGTCCGGATCGGGGGGCAGTGTCGGTGTCACCGGCGCGCAGCCGAGACCCGGCAGGCGGACCAGGCGCTCGCGATAGTGGCGCTCGCCGTCGGCGGGTTCCATCGCGTCCGAACTGAGGAACCAGTCGACCCGGCGGCTGCCGCTGGTCACCGGAAAGCCCCATAGCGCGCACTGCACCGGCGCCAGCCGCTGCGCCGCGAGGAACTGGGTGGTGGGCTGCATCGCGACATCGAGGAAGACCAGCACGTCGAGCTCGGCATCGGCGACCCGCCGCGACCAGCCGACGGCGTCGAGGGGGCCGTGCTGGAATGCGGCGGCGTGCCCCGCCCAGCGCCGCGAGACCTGATCGATGCGCTCGCCGAGGTGGAAGCAGACGAGCTCGAACCGGTCGGCCGGCAAGGCCTCGAACAGCCGGTGGAACAGCTTCGAGTGCGTATGGGCGTGCAGGCTCGGCGTCGCCAGTCCGATGCGCCGGCGACCCGCGCGCAGCGCGCGCCGGGATGCCGCACCGCCGTGCGGCAGGTACCGGGCAACCCGCTCGATCAGGTCGGCGTGACGCTGCTGCTCGGCCCGGGTGTCTCCGCCGAGGTAGTGCCGATACACCGGCGTCGGCGCGGCGACCAGACGGGGGCGGTCGTCGGCATGTTGGGGATCCTCGATCGCGCTCGCCTCGAGTCGCGTCATGCCGGCGTCCCAGTGCCGGCGGAAACGCGCCACGGCTTCGTCATCGGCGTGGAGCGGCCGTTCGGGGTACTGGAAGGAGCACGCCCGCGCCGACAGCAGCCGGCCGTCGCGCTGCAGTGCGGCCTCGAAGCTCGCGCGCGCCAGGCCGAAGTCGCCGCAGGCGATCGCGGCATCGCCCGCGAGCAGCGCCGCCACGCCGTCGGCGGGCGCGAGGCGCGCGAGTTCGCGTCGCGCGCGCAGCAGCAGCGGATGCAGGACCGGGGTGGCCGCGCAGACGCTGGCGATCGCCTCCCACAGCGGCACGGCGTCGCCGGCCCGGGCGGCGAGCGCCTCCAGCAGCGGCAGGGAATCGACGGCCCGGTCGAGAGCCAGCAGGCAGCGGGTCGCTCCGAACGTCGCGGCGCCGAGCGTGGGCGTCAGCGCGATCGCCTGGCGGAAGTGGACGAGTGCCGTCTCGAAGTCGCGGCGCCGCTCCGCGACCGTCGCCGTGGCCATCGCGAGGTCGACGCCGCCCGGGGCGCGCCGGGCGAGCTCCGGCAACAGGGCCGCGGCCTCGTCGGTCCGCTGCGTGGCGAGGCGAAGCTGCAGCAGCTGCAGCAGCGCCGCGACATCGCCGGGTGCGAGCCGGAGGATCGCGGACAGCGCGGCGTCCATACCCGCGGCATCGCGGCGGGCCCGCGCCTCGTCCAGCACGCGCTGCCACTGCACCAGCGGGCTCACTCGCGCGACCCGGCCGTCCGCAGGACCTCCGCCAGTGCCGTGACGACGCTGTCGTCGTGGTACAGCGCCGCCTTCCGCGCGGCCACCCGGTCCCGCAGTGCGGCGCGCCGCGCCGGCTCGTGCCCCAGCGCGACCGCGCGCGCCACGTAGTCGTCGGCGGACTCGGCGATCAGCTCCGGCAGTCCGAGCCGGAGGTTGATCGCCATCGTGTGGCGGCTGCGCATCAGCGCCCCGGGCAGGGTCAGCGTCGGCGTGTCGCAGGCGCTGATCTCGAGCGTGGTGTTGCCGCCGGACCAGTCGAAGGCGTCGAGGTTGAGGTCGGCGTCGGCGGCGAGTGCGAGGAACTCGGGCAGGGACAGTCGCGGGTACAAGTGCAGCCGGCCGGCCGCGTCGACGCCGTGGCGGGCGAAGGCGGCGGCGATCCGCCGCTCGAGCGCCGCGCACAGCGCCGGCGCGCAGTACGGCGTCAGCGAGAAGCGCGCCCGCGGCAGCGCCGCGGCGATCCTCGCGAGCGCGTCGTCGAATGCGGGCGTGAGCTTGAAGACCGACTGCGCGACGAGGAAATGCACGGTGCCCGGGGTCGCGCGGGCGGCGATCGTGAACGCCGGATCCGGCGCCGCCGTCGGCGGCTCGTAGACGCAGCCGAGGTTCGGCAGCCGGACCAGCCGCTCGCGGTAGTGCGTATCGCCGTCGTCCGGCTCCATCAGCGCGCTCGACAGGAACAGGTCGACGTGCGGGCTGCCGGTGGTGACCGGATGCCCCCAGAGCACGCACTGCAGCGGCGCGAGCCGCTGAGCGACCAGGAACTGTGGCGTCGGGTGCATGCCCACGTCGAGCACGACCAGCGCATCGAGCTCCGCCGCCGCGATCGCCTGCGACCAGGCCAGCGGGTCGCGGGTGCCGCTCTCGACCCGGCTGGCGAAGGAGCGCCAGCGTTCGGTGGTGGCGTCGGTCTCGGCCTCGAGCTGGAAGCCGATCACCTCGAACTCCGCGCGCGGCAGCCGCTCGAACATCGGCAGGAACAGCTTCGACACCGTGTGGCCGCGCAGGAACGGCGACGCCACGCCGACGCGGCGGCGTCCGCCGTGCGGCGCGCGCAGCGCCGGGCGCTGCCACGGCGCCAGCGCCGCGAGGCGCTGCAGCACGGCGGAGTAGCGGCGCTGCTCGTCGACGCAGGCCTCGCCGAGGTAGTGCAGGAAGAAGTTGGTCGGCGCGGCCGCGAGGCGCGCGAGCTCGCCGGCGTAGCGCGGCGCCGCGAGCTCGAGGCGCTCGAACTCGGCGAGGCCACGGCGCCAGCGCGCGCCGAACTCCGCACGCGCCGCGTCGTCCGGATAGACCACGTGTCGCGGGTACTGGAACGCGCACCAGCGCGCCGCCAGCAGGTCCGGGTCGAGCGCCGCCGCGCGCTCGTAGGCGTCCACCGCCTCGGCGAGGCGATCGCACTGGCGCAGCGCCTCGCCATAGCGCAGCCAGCCGTTGCCGTTGCCGGGCTCGCGCTCGATCACCTGCCGGCGCGCCGCGAGCACGGCGTCGGGATTGGCCTTGCCGAACGACAGCGCGTTCGCATACGCGGCCCACACTGCCGCCGACGACGGATCACGCCGCAGCACGCGGGCATAGGCCTCGGCCGCCGGGCGGTACTGCTCCAGCCGCTCGTGGGCCTGCGCGGCGGTGAGGTCGGCATCCGGATGGTCGAGCCCCGGGGCGGCGGCCAGCGCCGACAGCGCCTCGTCGGCGCGGCCGGCGGCGTACAGGCATTGCGCGGACAGCAGGTGCGCGAGCGGAGATCCCGGGGCGAGGCGCTGGTAGACGTCGACCTCCGCGCGGGCGGCGTCGAGCTCGCCGAGCCGGAGCAGCGTCTGCACGAGATCGGCGCGCACGCCGGGATTGCCGGGCTGCAGCACGGCCAGTCGCCGGAGCGCCCGCGCCGCCGCCGCATCGTCGCCGCGACGCCGCGCGATCGCGGCGAGTTCGAGCAGCGCCGGCACGAACGCCGGGTCGGCGCGTTCGGCGGCCAGCGCCAGCGGCCAGGCCGCGGTGCTGTCGCCGCGCAGGTGGAGCACGCGCGCCAGCAGCGCCAGCGCCGGTGCGTCCTCCGGCTGCTGGCCGAGCCGCGCGCGGCACAGCGCCTCGGCCTGCGTCGGGCGGCCGGCCTTCAGTTCCCGGAAGGCCTCGGCGACCAGCGGGTGCGGCGCGGCAGTCATCCGTTCGCGATCCGTGCCGCGAGGAATTCCGCGAGTGCCGGCGCCACCGACTCGTCGCGATACAGCCGCGCCTTGCGCGCCGCGATCGCCGAGCGCAGCCGTCCGCGCGCCGCGGCGTCGCGGCCCAGAGCGATCGCGCGGGCGACGTAGTCGTCGACCGAGTCCGCGACCAGTTCCGGCAGTTCGAGCCGGGTGTTGATCGCCAGGCTGTGGCGGCTGCGCATCAGGGCTCCGGGCAGGGTCAGGGTCGGGGTGTCGAAAAAGCTTATCTCCAGCGTGGTGTTGCCGCCCGACCAGCCGAAGCTGTCGAGATTGAGATCGGCCGCGGCGGCGAGCCCGAGGAATTGCGCCAGGCCCATCCGCGGACGCACGACGATCCGGCCGCGGCCGTCGAGGCCGTGGCGGGCGAAGGCCGCGAGGAGGCGCTGCTCCAGTCGCGCCCGGAGTCGTTCGCCACAGGCCGGCGTCAGGTCGAAGCGCGCTTCCGGCAAGGCGGCGGCGATCCGCGCCAGTGCGTCGTCGAACTCGGGCGTCAGCTTGTAGAGGCTCTGCGCGACCAGGAAGCGCGGGGTGCCGCCGCCCCGGTCCGCGAACGCGAGGTCGGGCGTTGTCTCCGGCGCTTCGAACACGCAGCCGAGGTGCGGCAGCAGCTGCAGCGGCTCGACGTAGTGTGCGCTGCCATCGGCAGGCTCCATCAGCGCGCTCGACAGGAAGGCGTCGACATGCGGGCTGCCGGTCGTGACCGGATGCCCCCAGAGCACGCACTGCAGCGGCGCCAGGCGCTGCGCGGCGAGGAAGGACGGCGTCGGATGCATGCCGACGTCGGGCAGGACGAGCGCGTCGAGGCCCGCGGCGGCGATTTCCCGGCTCCAGTCGTAGGGATCCCGCTCTCCGGCGGCGAAATCGACGCACAGCGCCCGCCAGCGCGCCGTCACCGCGTCCTCGCCGCGGCCGAGGTGGAGGCCGACGATCTCGAAGCGCTCGCGCGGCAGGCGTTCGACCAGCGGCAGGAACAGCCGCGACACGGTGTGCGCGAACAGCGACGGCGAGGCGATGCCGATTCGCCGGCGTCCGCGTTGCCGGCGGCGCGGCGGCAGCCGCGGCGCCGGAGTCGACGGCGGCGGCAGTGCGGCCAGCCGGGCGTGCAGCGCGGCGACACGGCACTGCTCGTCTGCGAAGTTGCCGCCGAGGTAGTGCAGGTAGAAGTTGGTCGGCGCGGTGGCGAGTCCGGCGCGCTGCATCGCGTAGCGCGGCGCCTCGAGCGCGAGCTGCTCGATCGCGGCGATGCCGTCGCGCCAGCGCGCGAGGAAGTCCTCGCGGGTCTCCGCGCCGGCATAGGCGGGGTCCGCGGGGTACTGGAAGGCGCACCAGCGCGCGGCCAGCAGGTCGGGATCGCGCTGCAGCGCCTCGTTGAACGCGGCCAGCGCCTCGTCGTGGCGATCGGCGTCGCGCAGCGCCTCGCCGTAGCGCTGCCAGGACAGCGGATTCGCCGGGTCGCAGTCGAGCGCCCGGCGGCGAGCGTGCACGACCTCGTCGGCGGCCGCGCCCGCGAGCCGGAGCGTCCGTGCATAGCCGCCCCAGGCCGCGGCGACTCCGGGCTCGCGGGCGAGGGCACGGCGATAGGCCGCGATCGCCGCGTCGAACTCGCCGAGGTCTTCGTGGGCCTGTGCGGCGATCCGGTCGGCGTGCGGATGATCGAGACCGGGCGCCGCCGCGAGCGTCGCCAGCGCTGCGCGCGCTTGTCCCTCCGCCAGCGCGCACTGGGCGGCGAGCAGCGCGACCACCGGCGCGCCGGCCGCGAGCCGCTCGACCTGCGCGAGCTCGCGGCGCGCGCCGCCGACGTCGCCCAGCCGCAGCAGGGTCTGGGCGAGGTCGAAGCGGAAGGCGGGGTCGGCCGGCGCCAGGAACGCCAGCCGCGACAGCGCGCGCGCCGCCGCGTGGTCGTCGCCGCGCCGGCTCGCGATCGCGGCGACCTCGATCAGGCCGGGGATGAAGTCCGGCTCCGTCGCCATCGCCTGCTGTGCATAGTCCCAGGCCTCGTCGACGCGGCCGCCGACGTTCAACGTGCGTGCCAGCAGCGCCATCGCCGGCGCGTTGCGGGACAGCAGTGCGAGCACCTGCCGGCTCAGGGCTTCGGCAGTATCGAGTTCTCCGGACTTGAGGGCGCCGTAGGCGCGTTGCAGAAGGGGGTGCAAGGTCTGACTCATCGCTCTCCGTGGCGTTGCCGTTGCGCGTCCAGGAGATCCCAGAACGCAACAGCATCGTCGCGGTTGTCGAACAGGCTTGCTGCCCTTTCGCGCACGGATTCGCGGAACCTAAAGCGATCTTCATCGTGGGAGGCGAGTTCCACCGCGCGCCTGCGGAAATCCTCCGCGTCGGTCGCGATCCAGTCCGGAAGGCCGAGCAGCGTGTTGACCGCGAACGTGTGGCGGCTGCGCAGCGTCGGGCCGGGCAGGGTCAGCGTCGGCACGCCGATCGCGGCCAGTTCCAGCGTGGTGTTGCCGCCGGACCAGCCTGGGGTGTCGAGCACCACGTCCGCAACGCGGCCGGCGTCGAGGAAGCCCGCCGCCGTGAGGCGCGGCAGCTGGATCACCCGTGCGGGGTCGAGATCGCGCGCCGCGAAGCCGCGGCGCACCCGCTCCAGCAGGCGCGCGGCGATCCATGGAGCCTGGTGCGACATCAGCACGATCTCGGCCGTCGGGTCGGATGCGGCGATGTCCGCCAGCATGGCGTCGCCGCCGGGGCGCTGCTTGTGGATGCTCTGCGCGACCAGGTAGCGGCGCCGGCGCGGATCCGGAGCGAGGCCGCAGGGCGTCGGAGCGAGCACCGGGCGGGCGTAGCAGGTCCCGAGGCGAGGCAGCACCCGCAGGGTCTCCGCGTACTGCACCTGGGCGTTGTCCGGCTCCATCGCGGCGGAACTGAAGAAGGCATCGATCGCCGAGAAGCCGCTCGACACCGGATGGCCCCAGAGCATCGCCTGGAATGGCGCCAGCCGGAATGCGGCCAGCCATTGCGACAGCGGATGCATGCCGATGTCGGCGTGGATCAGCGCGTCGCAGGCGAGCTGATGGACCGTTCCGAGCGCACGCCCGGCGTCCTCGAGGCCGTCGACGGTCAGGTCGGCCGCGGCGCGAAGGCGCGGGTCGACGAGATCCGCGTCGGTGTCGAGCGGAATCAGCACGATCTCGTGGCGGCTCCGGTCGGCGCGGCGGATCAGTTCGCCGAAGAGTTTCGCGACGGTGTGATCGCGCCAGTGCGCGGAGACGAAGCCGATCCGCGGGCGCCGGCGTGCGGGCCGTGCCGGCGGCGCGAGGCCCGGCACCGCCGCGGCGGCGGCGCGCTCGATCAGCGCCGCATAGCGGCGCTGCAGCGGCAGCGGCTGTTCGAGCAGGTAGTGCAGGTGGAAATTGGTCGACAGGGCGGCGCACTCGGCGAGTGCCGCGGCCTGGCGTGGCGAGCGCCCGGCCTCTTCCTCGAAGCGAGCGAGCTCGGCGCTCCAGCGTGCGACAAAGGTCTCCTCCGCGGCGGCGTCGGGATAGACCAGGCTCGGCGGGTGCTGCATCCGGTCCCAGCGCGCATGCCAGTTGTCCGGCGCGAGCGCGAGCACCCGGTCCATCGCCGCCGCGGCCTCGACGTCGCGGGCCGCGCGTCGCATCGTCCAGCCGAGCATCTCCCAGGCGACCGCCGAGTCCGGCTGCAGCTCGGCGAGGCGTCGGCGCAGCTCGCAGTACTCGTCGAAGCCCTCGGGCCGGGTGCGCAGGCACTGGGCGAGCAGGGTGAGGGCGCGGAGGTGCGAAGGGTCGGCGGCCAGCGCGTCGCGCGCCAGCGCCTCGGCCCGGCGGGCGTCGCCGCCGCGCCAGGCGGCGATCGCGGCATCGACCAGGGCGTCCGCGGCGGGCGCGTTCACGCCAGCTCCGATTCGACCCAGGCGCCGATCACGTCGTCCATGCCGGCGGGCTCGAACAGCGCGGGACGATTCGCGAGCAGTCGCGCGCGGAGCAGCGCCAGGCGGTCGTCGTCGCCGGCCAGGCTCGCGGCCCGCTCCGCGTAATGCACGCGCTCGGCGGTCGGGACGATCAGCTCGGGTGCGCCGGCGAGCGTCGCGCAGGCGAGGCTGTGGCGGCTGCGCAGCGTCGCTCCGGGGCAGGTCACGACCGGCGTGCCCTGCCACAGCGTCTCCAGCGTCGTGTTGCCGCCGGACCAGGACAGCGAATCGATCGCGATCCGGGCGTCGCGCGCGACCGCGAGGAACTGCGGCAGGCCGAGGCCACCCAGCATCACGACGTGCTGGTCGAGCCGGAGGCCCTGCCGTGCGAACGCCGGTGCCATCCGCCGCGCCAAGGCCGCGCGCACTTCCGGCCGCTCGTGCGGCACCAGCACCAGCGCGAGCTCCGGGCGGCGCGCGCAGAACTCGGCGAACAGCGCGTCGTGGTCGGGGCCGAGCTTCTGCACGGTCTGCGGGCAGACCGCGTAGCCCGCGCGGCCGGTCGGCAGCGGGACGCGGAATTCCGGATCGGGTTCCGCCGTCGGCGCGCCGTAGCGGATCGACAGACCGGGCAGCCGCACCAGGCGCTCGCGGTAGAACTGCTCGCCGTCGACCGCCTCCATCGCCGCCGACGACAGGAAGGCGTCGACCGTGGACAGGCCGGTGCTGACCGGGTGGCCCCAGGCCACCGCCTGCAGCGGCGCGAGCCGGAGCGCGGCGAGCAGTTGCGAGGTCGGATGCATGCCGACGTCGAGGTGGATCAGCACGTCGAGACCGGCGCCGCGGATCAGGTCCGGCCACTGTTCGAGCCGGCGGTCGCTGGCGAAGTGGTCGACGCTGGCGCGCATGCGCTCGGTCCAGGGATCGCGGACGTGGTCGAGGTGGAACACGAAGGTCTCGAAGCGCTCGCGCGGCAGGCCGTAGATCCAGTTCCGGAACAGCTTCAGCACGGTGTGCTGGTGGAAGTGCGAGGAGGCGAAGCCGATCCGGATGCGCCCGCCGCGCGGACGCGCCGGTAGCGGTCCGAAGTCCGGGAACACCTGTGCCGCCAGCGCCTCCACCAGCGCGGCGAAGCGGCGCTGCTGCTCGAGCAGCGGCTCGCCCAGGTAGTGCAGCGCGAAATTGGTGGTCGAGCCCAGCAGCGACAGCGCCTGTTCCGGCGCCAGTCGACGGCCGGCGAGGATCTGTTCCAGCTGGGTGACGTCGCGCCACCAGGCCGCAGCGAGTTCGGCGCGCTGCGCGTCGGACTCGATCACCGTCGGCAGCGCGTGCATCCGCTGCCAGCGGGTGTAGGGATGGTCCGGGGCGACCCGCAGCGCGGCGTCGAGGCACCAGCGCGCCGGGCCGCCCTGGCCGTCGCGCAGCAGCGCCTCGGCGAGCTGGGTGTTGTGGCGGGCCGAATCCGGCGCCAGCGCGACCTGGGCGCGGCGAAACTCGATCTCGGCCGGCAGGTCGTCGAGCGCGTCGGCGAGACGCGCGCCGGTGTCGAGCACCGCCTCGTCGCGCGGATCCAGCGCAGCCGCGCGCTGCAGGTGACCGAGCGCCGGGCGCAGCTGTTCGCGGGCGATCGCGAGCTCGGCCCGGGCGCGCCAGGTCGCGGCGGTCGGCGCCTTCGCGCAGAGCTCGGCGTACAAGGCCTCGGCACCATCGGCGTCCCCGCCCTCGGCGCGGCAGCGGGCCAGATCGAGTCCGATTGCGGGATGGCCCGGTGCCAGGGTCCAGGCGCGCTCCAGCGCGGCGCGCTGCGCCGACGGGCGCGATGCCGCGCGCTCCAGCGCCGCGCGCTCCAGCCACAGCGGCACGATGGCCGGTTCGAGCAGCTCGGCGCGGACCAGCGCGGCATCGGCGGCGGCGCCGTCGCCGAGCGCGAGACAGGCCCGGGCGAGCAGGCAGAGCAGGTCGACACGCGCCGCGCCACCGGCCAGCGCCGCCTCGGCGAGGGACCGCGCTCCGGCGGCATCGCCGGACCGCAGGCGTTCGAGCAGGAGGCGGGCGTCGACCGGGCCGGTGGGGGTGTTCATCGGGCGATATGAATTCGCGGGGCAGGGCGGCACGATGCGGCCGCATGGAATCGCGCACGGTATCATCGCGGACTTCCTTTTTCCCCTGCCTGGACCGCCGCCCATGTTCGCAAGCTCGCTCACGATCGCCGGTTACGACCCCGAACTCGCCGCGGCCATCGCCGCCGAACGCGTGCGCCAGGAGGATCACGTCGAGCTGATCGCCTCCGAGAACTACGCCAGCCCGCGGGTGCTCGAAGCCCAGGGCTCGGTGCTGACCAACAAGTACGCCGAGGGCTATCCGGGCAAGCGCTACTACGGCGGCTGCGAGTACGTCGACGTCGCCGAGAAGCTGGCCATCGAACGCGCGAAGGCACTGTTCGGCGCCGACTACGCCAACGTCCAGCCCCACTCCGGCTCGCAGGCCAACCAGGCGGTCTATTTCGCGCTGCTGTCGCCGGGCGACACCATACTCGGCATGTCGCTCGCGCACGGCGGGCATCTGACCCACGGCGCCAAGGTCAACATCTCCGGCAAGCTGATGAAGGCCGTGCAGTACGGCGTCAACGACCAGGGCCTGATCGACTACGACGAGGTCGAGCGCCTCGCGCTCGAGCACAAGCCGAAGATGGTCGTGGCCGGCTTCTCGGCGTATTCGCAGGTGGTCGACTGGGCGCGCTTCCGCGCGATCGCCGACAAGGTCGGCGCCTACCTGTTCGTCGACATGGCGCACGTCGCGGGCCTGGTCGCCGCCGGCGTCTACCCGAACCCGGTGCCGCACGCGCACGTCGTCACGTCGACCACCCACAAGACCCTGCGTGGCCCGCGCGGCGGCATCATCGTCGCCAAGGCCAACGAGGAGATCGAGAAGAAGCTGCAGTCGATCGTCTTCCCCGGCATCCAGGGCGGCCCGCTGATGCACGTGATCGCGGCCAAGGCGGTCGCCTTCAAGGAGGCGCTGGAGCCGGAGTTCAAGAGCTACCAGGCGCAGGTGGTGAAGAACGCGCAGGCGATGGCGGCGACGATGATCGCGCGCGGCTACAGGATCGTCTCCGGCGGCACCGAGAATCACCTGTTCCTGGTGGATCTCATCGGTCGCGACGTCACCGGCAAGGACGCCGAGGCTGCGCTCGGCGAGGCGCACATTACGGTGAACAAGAACGCGGTCCCGAACGATCCACGCTCGCCCTTCGTCACCTCCGGCCTGCGCCTCGGTACCCCGGCCGTGACCACCCGCGGCTATGGCGAGGCGGAATGCCGCGCGCTCGCCGGCTGGATCTGCGACGTGCTCGACGCGCCGAAGGATGCGGCCGTGATCGCCAAGGTGCGCGACGCCGTCACGGCGCAATGCAAGGCGTTTCCGGTGTACGGGGAGTAGTTCGGAAGTGATGCCCGGAGTACTGGGCCCTGGGCCCTGTGCCCTGGGTCTCATCGCAAGTAACCTCCGGCCTGCAGGTCGCGCCACCGTTCGCAAACCAGGATGCACTGCCCCTACTGCCACCACGACGACACCCGGGTGATCGATTCGCGCCTCGCCGACGAAGGCGCGTCGGTGCGGCGGCGGCGCGAGTGTCCGGCCTGCGGCGAGCGCTTCAACACGTTCGAGACCGCGGACCTGAAGCTGCCCTTCATCGTCAAGCACGATGGCCGCCGCGAGGCGTTCGCCGAGGGCAAGCTGCGGACCGGCATCGAGCGCGCGCTGCAGAAGCGGCCGGTGGCCGGCGATGCGGTCGACACGGTGATCTCGCACGTGGTCAAGCGCCTGCGCACTTCCGGCGAGCGCGAGCTGTCGTCGCGCCGGATCGGCGACTGGGTGATGGAAGAGCTGAAGCGGATCGACCAGGTCGCCTACGTGCGCTTCGCATCGGTCTACCGGCGCTTCGAGGACGTGCAGGAATTCCGCGACGAGGTCGAGCGGCTGGAGCGCGACCTGCCGGTCCTCGAGGGCCTGCAGATGACCCTGCCGGGCACCGAGGAGCCGGAGCCGCCGGCCCCGCCGCAGCGAGGCCGGCGCGGATGAGCATCGCGATCGAGCTGCTGTCGTCCCGCCCGCAGCACGTCGACACCCTGGCGCGCTGGCACCACCGCGAATGGGGCGACCTGATGGCCGATTGGAGCGCCGCCGACGCCCAGCGGGAACTGGCCGACCATGCCGGCCGCCAGACCCTGCCAACCACCCTCGTCGCCACCCGCGGCGAGGAGCTGCTCGGCTCGGTCAGCCTGCTCGCGGTGGACGCCGTGCAGTTCGACGACCTCGGTCCCTGGCTCGGAAGCCTCTACGTGCGTCCCGATGCGCGCGGCGTCGGTCTCGGCCGCCATCTGGTCGAAGCGGCGGTCGGGTTCGCTGCCCGCCATCGCGTCGACCGCCTGTTCCTGTTCACCGTCGAGCACCGCGCCTGGTACGAGTCGCTGGGCTGGGAGTGGCAGGAGGATCGGCCGCTGTTCGGGCATAGCGTGGCGATCATGGCGATCACTCCAGGATTGCCGGTGATGCACTGAGCGGGGTGCGCTCCTGGCGCACCGTGTCGCCGCCGGGCCCAGGGTTCAGTGAAGCCGACGGCCCTCCGGACGACCGCGGTCTCGCGGCGACTCCGCGCGGGTGAGGTCGCGCGTCGCGCCGATGTCGAGCGCGAGGCCACGGCGATGTTGTCGAGGACGTCCATTTCGTGGACACGCATCGCGGCCGCACCGGTCTGGAATCGTCCAGCACCAGGGCCAGTCGTTGGTCCGGTCGGTGACGGTCCGGCCCATCCCGCAGCGGCGGGCGGTGCCCGCCCTACACTCTGGCCTCGCTCCCACTGGGCCCTGTGCCCTGGGCCCTGGAGAGGAACGAAGCACGTGACGCAGCAACCGACCTTCACCGCAACCGACGCCGTCCATATGACCGAAGCCCTGCGCCTCGCCGCGCTCGGTCGCTACACGGCGCGCCCGAATCCGATGGTCGGCTGCGTGATCGCGCACGGCGAGCGGGTCGTCGGGACCGGTTGGCACCCGCGCACCGGCGGGCCGCATGCCGAGGTGTTCGCGTTGCGCGAGGCGGGTGAGGCGGCACGCGGTGCGACCGCCTACGTGACGCTGGAGCCGTGTTCGCACGTCGGCCGGACCGCGCCCTGCGCCGATGCGCTGATCTCCGCAGGCGTCGCGCGGGTCGTGGCAGCCATCGAGGATCCCTACCACGAGGTGTCCGGACGCGGCTTCGACCGGCTGCGCGCAGCGGGCATCACCGTGGACATCGGGCTGCAGGCCGCGGCGGCACGCGAACTCAACCGCGGCTTTCTCGCGCGGGTCGAGCGCAAGCGGCCGTGGGTCCGGCTGAAGCTTGCGATGAGTCTCGATGGCCGCACGGCATTGGCCGACGGCCGCAGCCAATGGATCACCGGATCCGAGGCGCGTGCCGACAACATGCGCTGGCGCGCCGAGGCCGCGGCGCTGATGACCGGCACCGGCACGGCACGGCTCGACGATCCCTCGCTCACCGTGCGTGACCTCGGCGCGGACTTCATCGCGCCGCTGCGCGTCGTGCTCGACGCCCAGCTGTCGCTGCCGGCGACCGCGAAGCTGTTCGACGATGGCGCGCCGACCCTCGTGTTCTGTGCCCCGGAAGCGGTGCCGCGCCGGCAGTTGCCGGAGCACGTCCAGGTGCAGTCCTGTCCGGCACACATCGGCGGACTCGGGCTCGCCGTGGTGCTGGCGGAGCTCGCCGAACGCAAGATCAACGAGGTCCAGGTCGAAGCCGGAGCCCGCCTCGCCGGCGCGCTGCTCAACGCCGAGCTGGTCGACGAGCTGCTGATCTACCTCAATCCCTCGATCCTCGGCGACAGCGGCCGCGCGCTGGCCGAGTTGCCGCCGCTGGCGGAGTTGTCGGAGCGGCTGCGGTTCTCTGTGGTCGAGCAACGCAGCGTCGGCGGCGATCTCCGACTGCTGCTGCGCCCGGTGCCGTAGGGCGCGCTCGGCGCGCCGTCGCGAAGCGCTTCGGCATCGGCGAGTGCGACGCGCCCTACAGTTCGACGCACAGCCCCGGGTCGAACGCGCGATTCGGCTCGCTCGGGATGTAGCCGCGCGGGTTGCACAGCACTCGCGTCGCGCCGACGCGATAGTCGAAGCTGTCGTGGGTATGGCCGTGGCACCAGAGCGGGACGGTGCCGAGCAGTGGCGACAGGTCACTGACGAAGGCCGGCGACAGCAGGTCGCCGACGTAGTACGGCGCCAGGCTGCCGCGGTGCGGCGCATGGTGGCTGACGACGATCGTGCGTGCCGGATCGCCCGCGGCGATCGCTTTCTCGAGCCAGTCGCGCTGACGGCGGTGCAGGCCGAGGCTGGCGAGCGCGGTCAGTTTCGAAAACCCGGCGAGGCTCTTCACGCGGATGCGGCGGAAGTCGTTCATCGCGTTCTGCGCCGATTCGATCGCTGCGGCGCACCGTTCGGCGCCGTACAGCGCGAAGTCGGTCCATAAGGTCGCGCCGAGGAAGCGCCAGCCGTCGATCGTCAGCGCGTCGCCGTCGAGCACATGCACGTGCGGCGCCGCCCGCGCGCGGCACTCGCGCAGGACCTTGTCCATCCGTTCGCCGTAGTACTCGTGGTTGCCGAGCACGTAGACCACGGGCACCCGGAACGACTGGTTGGCCCATTCGATGCCGTGCCACTTCGCGCCGATGTCGCCAGCGAGCACGACGACATCGGCCGCCGTCGGCGGAGGCTCGAACTCGGCGAATTCGAGGTGGAGGTCATTGAGGAGGTGGAGGCGCATCGGACAACTTCGACAACGGCGAATCCTAGGGCGGCCACTGGCCGCCATCGCGAGGCAGTTCGCAGGTTCCGGAACCGGAGTGTCGCCCTGTGGGCTCCACTCGCCTGCGGCGGTCGTCGACGAACGACGGAGTGCGCTCGCCGACACGCCCCCGCGACGGCGCGCCGTGCGCGCCCTACTTTATCGTCACCTTCGCGAAGCTGCGCTTGCCGACCTGCAACACCGCGGTGGTGCCAGCGGCGAGTACCAGGTCGCGGTTCTCCACCACGTTGCCGTCGATCCTGACCGCCCGTTCGGCGAGCTTGCGGGTGGCCTCGGAGCCAGAGGGTACGAGACCGGCGGCCTTCAGCGCCTGCGCGATCTTGAGGCCGCCTTCCGGCGCGGCGATCTCGATGGTCGCGAGGTCGGTCGGCAGAGCGCCGCCGCGGATGGTCTCGTTCCAGTACGCGATCGCGGCGTCGGCCGCGGCCGCCCCGTGGAAGCGCGCGACGAGTTCCATGGCGAGCTCGATCTTGTGATCGCGCGGGTTCTTGCCGGCGGCCACCGCGGTCTTCATCAGTGCGATGTCGTTCAGCGACTTGGCGAACGACAGCAGCTCGAAGTAGCGCCACATCAGGTCGTCGGACAGGCGCATCACCTTGCCGAAGATCTCGTTCGGCGCCTCGTTGATGCCGATGTAGTTGCCGAGCGACTTCGACATCTTGTTGACGCCGTCGGTGCCCTCCAGCAGCGGCATCGTCAGCACGATCTGCGGCAGCTGACCGACCTCGGCCTGCAGCTGTCGGCCGACCAGCAGGTTGAACTTCTGGTCGGTGCCGCCGAGCTCGACATCGGCCTTCAGCGCCACCGAGTCGTAGCCCTGCACCAGCGGGTAGAGGAACTCGTGGATGGCGATCGGCTGCTCGTTCTTGTAGCGCTTGTTGAAGTCGTCGCGCTCGAGCATCCGCGCGACCGTGTGCTTCGCGGCGAGCTTGATCATGTCGGCCGCGCTCATCGGACCGAACCACTCGGAGTTGAAGCGCAGCTCGGTCTTCTCGCGATCGAGCACCTTGAACACCTGCTCGGCGTAGGTCTTGGCGTTGGCCTCGACGTCCTCGCGGGTCAGCGCCTTGCGGGTGACGTTCTTGCCGGTCGGGTCGCCGATCATCCCGGTGAAGTCGCCGATCAGGAAGATCACCTGATGGCCGAGATCCTGGAACTGCCGCATCTTGTTCAGCAGCACGGTGTGGCCGACGTGCAGGTCCGGCGCGGTCGGATCGAAGCCGGCCTTGATCCGGAGCGGACGGCCCTTCGCCAGGCGCTCGGCGAGCTCTTCGATCTTGATGATCTCGTCGGCGCCGCGGGAGATGATTTCCAGTTGTTGATCGACGTTCATGGTGTCGGATTCGCCAAAACGAACGATGGTAGAGGGAATGGGGTGGGGTGTGGGCTCCGACAGGCTCGGCACTCGGCGCTCTGGAGAATCCACGTCCCGTCCTTGCGAGCGTGGCGAAGCAATCCAGCGCCTTTGCCTCCGGACGTCCGGAGTGGAAGCAAAGTCTCCGGGTTGCTGCGTCGTCGCCGCGCTCCTGTGCGCAATGACGGGCGCGTTTCCTGAGCCCGTCGCCTCTGCCCCTCAGCCCTCAGCCCTGGATCTGCGAGCCCCGTCACGAAATCACCCCGATCCACCGTTAAGAGTCCGTTAAATCGCACCGCACAAAAAATCCAGCAACAACAAGGGTTTGACGGCGTTTTCTGCGGTCGTTATGGTGGCGCCGTTTTTGTGCCGATGACTTCCTGCAATGCCGAACGCGCCGATCAACGAGACTGCCCATCGTCACCTGCATCGCCGTCAGGCGGCGCGGCGGCATGCGCAGGCGCATCACTGGCGCTTCTACAAGGCGCGTGACCACTGGCGCTTCATCGCGAGCTTCGCGCGCACGCCGATCCGCTGGAAGCGCGAGCCGCTGGTGCTGCTGGCGCTGGCGCTGATCGTGGTCGCCCTGGGCTTCTCGGTGCTGCCGGGCTGGGCCTCGCAGATGAAGCCGGTGAGTCTCGTCAGTTCCTCGCTGGTGTCGACGCCGCTGGCGCTGCCGCCATCGCTGACGCCGCCGGCACCGCCGCCGCCCGAGGTCGTCGAGTGGCAGCGGGTGCGGGTGCGATCGGGCCAGACCCTGGGGTCGATCTTCGCGGGTCTCGGGCTGTCGCCGCGCGACCTCGCCCGGGTGATGGACAGCGGTCCCGCCGCGAAGCGCCTGAAGGCGCTGCGACTCGACGAGGTCCTGCAGTTCCGCATTCCCGCTCCAGGACAGCTCGCCGCGCTGCAGTTCGGCAGTGGCGAGGACGAACAGACCCGGATCGCGTTCGCCGACGGCGCGGTCACGGTCGAGAAGATCGCGCTGCCGATGAGCCGCGAGATCGAGGTCGCGAGCGGCGTGATCGAGGATTCGCTGTTCGGCGCCGGCGAGCGCGCCGGTCTCGACGACGCGATGATCATGAAGCTCGCCGACATCCTCGGCTACGACATCGATTTCGCCCAGGACCTGCGCGAAGGCGACCGCTTCTCGGTGGTCTACGACACCGTGCTGCGCGACGGCGAGCGGGTGCGCACCGGCGACATCCTCGCGGCCAGCTTCATCAACGGCTCGCACCGCTATACCGCCCTGCGCTTCGTCGATGCCGACGGCCGCGTGGGCTACTTCGACGCAGACGGCCGGCCGCTGAAGAAGGCCTTCCTGCGCACGCCGGTCGAGTTCTCGCGGATCAGCTCGCGCTTCTCCGCCGCGCGGATGCATCCGATCCTCGGCACCATGCGCGCGCACCGCGGCGTCGACTACGCGGCGCCGCAGGGCACTCCGGTGAAGTCGGCGGGCTCCGGCCGAATCGCCTTCCACGGCTGGCAGCAGGGCTACGGCAACTGCCTGATCGTCGACCACGGCAGTGGCCGCACCACGCTGTACGGTCACTTGTCCGGCTTCGCCGCCGGCTCGGCGCAGGGCGCGCGGGTCGGGCAGGGCGACACCATCGGCTACGTCGGCATGACCGGTCTCGCCACCGCGCCGCACCTGCACTACGAATTCCGCATCGGCGGCGTGCACCGCGATCCGCTGACCGTCGAGCTGCCGAAGGCCGATCCGCTGGTCGGTGTCGAACTCGCGCAGTTCAAGACCGCCACGAAGGCCTGGGTGGCCAACCTCGGTCAGCTCGAGCAGAAGGCGCTGGCCGCGCGCTGAGCTACTGTCCACGCCTCGCGCCGATCCCGGCGTCGGAGAACCCGCGTGAACTCGACCCAGATCCGCGACCTGTACATCGGCCTCATTTCCGGCACCAGCGCCGACGCCATCGACGCGGTCCTGGTGCGCTTCGGCGCGCGGCCGGAGCTGGTCGCCGCGCGCGCCCTGCCGTATCCGGCCGCCTTGCGTGAACGCGTGCTGGCGCTGGCGCGTGCGGACGCGCGGGTGACGCTGGACGAACTCGGGCAGCTCGACGTCGAGGTCGGTCGCGCCTTCGCGGCCGCGGTCGACGACCTGCTCGGCTGGGCGCGGGTCGAGCGCGGCGCGATCCGGGCGATCGGCTCGCATGGCCAGACCATCCGCCACGGACCCGCCGGCGATGCCCCGTTCACGCTGCAGATCGGCGACCCCAACGTGATCGCCGAGCGGACCGGCATCGACACCGTCGCCGATTTCCGCCGCCGCGACATGGCCGCCGGCGGCCAGGGCGCGCCGCTCTTGCCCGCGCTGCACGCAGCGCTGTTCCGCAGTCCGGACACGGCTCGGGTGGTGCTGAACCTCGGCGGCATCGCCAACATCACCACGCTGCCGGCCGATCCGGTGCTGCCGGTGCGCGGCTTCGACACCGGGCCGGCGAACTGTCTGCTCGACGCCTGGGCGGGCCGCCACCTCGGGCAGGCGCGCGACGATGGCGGCGCCTGGGCGGCGACCGGCACCGTCGACCAGGACTTGCTGTCGCTGCTGCTGGGTGATCCCTACTTCGCCGCCACGCCGCCGAAGAGCACCGGCCGCGAGCTGTTCAACCTCGACTGGCTGCAGCGCCAGCTCGATGCCCACGTCGCGATCCGCGGCGTCGAGCCGCCGGCGCCGGTCGACCTGCAGGCGACGCTGATGGCGCTGTCGGTCCGCAGCGTGGCCGACGCCATCCTCGCCCACGGTGCCGCCGCGACCGAGGTGCTGGTCTGCGGCGGTGGCGTCCACAACGACGAGCTGATGCGCCTGCTTGCGCTGGCACTCGCGCCACGGACCGTGAAGAGCACGATGTCGCTCGGCGTCGACCCCGACTACGTCGAGGCCACGGCGTTCGCCTGGCTGGCGAAGCGTCGACTCGACGGGCTCCCGGGCAACCTGCCGTCGGTGACGGGCGCGGCGGGGGCGAGGGTGCTCGGGGCGGTCTTTCACGGGGCATAGTCCTCGTCCAGGGCCCTGTGCCCTGGGCTCTATTCCAATGCACCCGCGACGGATACGCTTGCCTTGACCAACGACGATAAGCGACCGTGGCCGACCTGACAACCAACTTCGTGGGCATCCGCTCGCCCAACCCCTTCTGGCTGGCCTCCGCGCCGCCGACCGACAAGGCGTACAACGTGCACCGCGCGTTCGAGGCCGGCTGGGGCGGGGTGGTGTGGAAGACGCTCGGCATGGATCCGCCGGTGGTCAACGTCAGTTCGCGCTACGGCGCGGTGATGCTGAACGGGCAGCGCATCGCCGGCCTCAACAACATCGAGCTGATCACCGACCGGCCCCTGCAGGTCAATCTCGACGAGATCCGCGAGGTGAAGCGGGCGTGGCCGGACCGGGCGATGATCGTGTCGCTGATGGTGCCCTGCAACGAGAAGGACTGGCGCGAGATCCTGGCGAAGGTCGAGGACACCGGCGCCGATGCCGTCGAACTCAACTTCGGCTGCCCGCACGGCATGAGCGAGCGCGGCATGGGCTCGGCGGTGGGCCAGGTTCCGGAATACATCGAGATGGTCGCCGCGTGGGTGAAGCAGCATTCCAAGCTGCCGTGCATCGTGAAGCTCACCCCGAACATCACCGACATCCGCCACCCGGCGCGAGCGGCGTTCAAGGGCGGCGCCGACGCGGTGTCGCTGATCAACACGATCAACTCGATCGTCACCGTCGACCTCGACGTGATGGCGCCGACGCCGACCGTCGACGGCAAGGGCACCCACGGTGGCTACTGCGGTCCGGCGGTCAAGCCCATTGCGCTCAACATGGTCGCCGAGATCGCCCGCGACGCGACCACCCGCGGCAAGCCCATTTCAGCGATCGGCGGCATCGGCACCTGGCGCGATGCCGCCGAGTTCATGGCGCTCGGCGCCGGCTCGGTGCAGGTCTGCACCGCGGCCATGCACTACGGCTTCCGGATCGTCGAGGACATGGCCGCGGGCCTGTCGAACTGGATGGACAGCAAGGGCTACAGGAAGCTCGAGGACTTCGTGGGCCGTGCGGTGCCGAACGTCACCGACTGGCAGTTCCTCAACATGAACTACTCGATCAAGGCCAACATCGACCAGGACAAGTGCATCCAGTGCGGCCTGTGCCACATCGCCTGCGAGGACACCGCGCACCAGGCCATCACCAAGACCAAGGACGGCCGTCGCCACTTCGAGGTGATCGAGGACGAGTGCGTCGGCTGCAACCTGTGCATGCACGTCTGCCCGGTCGACGAGTGCATCCGCATGAAGCGGGTCGACGACGGTTCGTACTCGAACTGGACCACCCATCCGAACAATCCGATGCGCAAAGTGCCTGCCTAGGATTTCCGTGTCGCGGAAATCCGCGATGAAGACCAAGCAGATCACCTTCGGAGCACGGCACGCGGCCGCGAAGGCGAGACGCGAGCCATCACGTCATCCGGGCGAATGCCGATGAGCAACGACAGCGCGCTGTACAACCACGACCTCGCTCCGACCGAGCCGACCCAGCGCACCTGGACCTGGGTCAACTACACCGCGCTGTGGATCGGCATGGTGATGTGCATCCCGTCCTACACGCTGGCGGCGGGGCTGATCGACCAGGGGATGTCGCCGTGGCAGGCGGTGTCGACCGTGCTGCTCGGGAACCTGATCGTGCTGCTGCCGATGCTGGCGATCGGCCACGCCGGTGCGCGCTACGGCATCCCCTACGCGGTGCTGGTGCGCTCGAGCTTCGGCACCGTCGGTGCCCGGCTGCCGGCCCTGCTGCGCGCGATCGTCGCCTGCGGCTGGTACGGCATCCAGACCTGGTTCGGCGGACTCGCGATCTACACGCTCGGCAATATCCTGACCGGCGGCGCGTTCCAGGGTGAGCCCATCGCGGCGCTCGGGATCAACCTCGGCCAGCTCGGCGCCTTCCTCGGGTTCTGGCTGCTGCAGCTGTACTTCGTGCTGCACGGCACCGAGTCGATCCGCTTCCTCGAGACCTGGTCGGCGCCGGTGAAGATCCTGATGTGCCTGTTCCTGGTCTGGTGGGCGGTCGATCACGCCGGCGGGATGGGGGCGATGCTCGACCTGCCGTCCCAGTTCGGTCCGGGCGGCAAGAAGGAGGGGCAGTTCTGGCCGACCTTCTGGCCCTCGCTCACGGCGATGGTCGGCTTCTGGGCGACCCTGGCGCTGAACATCCCCGATTTCACCCGCTTCGCGAAGTCGCAGCGCGACCAGCTCGTCGGCCAGGCCCTGGGCCTGCCGCTGCCGATGGGCCTGCTCGCGCTGATGTCGGTGATCGTGACCTCGGCGACCGTCGTCATCTACGGCAAGGCGATCTGGGATCCGGTGGACCTGTCCGCGCGTTTCACCGGCATCGGGGTCGGCGTCGCGCTGGTGATCCTGACGCTCGACACCATGTGCGTGAACCTCGCCGCGAACCTGGTCGGCCCGGCCTACGACTTCGCCAGCCTGGCGCCATCGAAGATCAGCTACACCCGCGGCGGCCTCATCACCGCGTTCATCGCGCTGCTGGCGATGCCGTGGAAGATCCTGGAGTCGACCCAGGGCTACATCTTCACCTGGCTGATCGGCTACTCGGCGCTGCTGGGGCCGGTCGCCGGGATCATGCTGGTCGACTACTTCCTGATCCGCCGGCGCGAGCTCGACGTCGCCGCGCTGTTCGAGGCGCGCGGCGCCTACGCCTACCGCAACGGCTGGAATCCCGCGGCGATCATCGCGCTCGCCGCGGGCGTGCTGCCGAACATTCCCGGCTTCCTGCATGCGGCCTTCCCGCAGGCCTTCGCCGGCGTGCCGGAGGTCTTCAACCTGATCTACACCTACGCGTGGTTCGCCGGACTGGCGATCGCGGCCCTGGTATACCGGATCCTCATGCGCTCGGCGTAGGGCGCGCACCGCGCGCCATTGCGGGGGGCATCGCGTTGGCGGGCATTGCCCGCCCTACGTCAACCCGCTTTGCATTGCCCGCTCAGCGGGGTCTTCTTGGCGTCGGCCAGCGCCTCGTCCGCCATCGGCTTGCGTCCCTTCGCGTCGAAGTCGATCCGGACCTCGTAGTTGTCGCCCTTGCCGTCGCGGATGTTGGACATGCCGACGAAGCGCGTCAGCAGGTGCTGCGACTTGTCGTAGGCGACGTCCATGTGCGGCAGCGCGAACGAGAAGAAGCTGTTCAGGGACAGGCGGATCACCGAGGTCGGCTGGCCGTCGATGATCTCGTCCTTCTGCTTGGACAGCTTGAAGTCCATGCCCGACAGCCGGCTCGGGACCAGGAACGGGAACTTCAGGGTCTCGCCCTTTTCGAGCTCGTCGAAGTGGTGGCGGATGAACAGGTCGAAGCCGGCGTCGGCGACGAGCCCGGTGGTGCCTTCCAGCGGGGCCTTCTGTTCGCCGTCGCCGCCGGCCTTCTGGTAGAACACCTCGGGCTTGCCGCCGGCGAGACGCACGCCCTCGCGGTACTGGATGGTCGGATCGTTCATCTCGAACGGCGGTGCGAAGCTGCCGGTGTAGTCGACTACCTTGCGCGCGAACGGCACGCCGTCCGGGCAGCGGTACAGCACCACGCGCTCGCCCTGATCCTTGTCGTCGACCTTCAGGAAATGCGACTCGATGTAGAGCTTCTTGCCGGACTTGGCGTCGTAGGCCACGCCGTCGTACTGCACCGATTCGGCCAGGGCCGCGGAGCTGGCGAAAGCGAGGAGGGCGAGGCTCAGGCGGGCGACGGTCATGGCGGGGGTTCCGGGCGGGGGACGGCCCAGTGTTGCCTGAAAAGGGGCCAGAGTAAATTTCCGCCCAACTTCAAGGAGGATTGGCAGGGACTCTGTCCCGAAGTCAATCGGGAATGGGCTCCGGCTCCTTCCCCGGTGCCGATCGGCCCTGGCGGCCCGTCGGGTCTCGACGTAGATTCGCCCACCCCGGTCGCCACCCGCGACCTGTCGACCCGCCGGAGTCTCCGCATGCGTTCCTCCCCCTTCCCGGCCATCGCCGTCGCCGCCGGCCTGGCGCTGCTCGCCCCGTCGCGCTCGATTGCCGCCGGCACCGACATCGCGTTCCAGCAGTTCACCCTGCCCAACGGCATGACGGTGATCGTCCACGAAGACCACAAGGCGCCCATCGTCGCGGTCGACCTGTGGTACCACGTCGGCTCGAAGAACGAGGTCCGCGGCCGCACCGGCTTCGCCCACCTGTTCGAGCACCTGATGTTCACCGGCTCGGAGCATCACCGGGACAAGTACCAGCGGCCCTTCGAGCAGGTCGGCGCGACCGGCCAGAACGGCACGACGAACCACGACCGCACCAACTTCTTCGAGAACGTGCCGACCACGGCGCTCGACATGGCGCTGTGGATGGAATCCGACCGCATGGGGCACCTGCTGCCCGCGATCGACCAGGCCAAGCTCGACGAGCAGCGCGGCGTGGTGCAGAACGAGAAGCGCCAGGGCGAGAACCAGCCCTACGGCCGCTCCTTCGACGTGCTGATGCAGGCCAGCTTCCCCGAGGGCCATCCCTACCACTGGTCGACGATCGGTTCGATGGAGGACTTGAACGCCGCGTCGCTCGACGACGTCAAGGCATGGTTCCGCGACTACTACGGCGCCGCCAACGTGGTGCTGGTGCTGGCCGGCGACATCGACCTTCCGACCGCGAAGGACAAGGCCGCGGCCTACTTCGGCCACATCCCGGCCGGCCCGCCGATCACCCGGCCGGGGCAGTGGATCGCCGCGCGCTCGGAGTCGTCGCGCGGCAGCATGCAGGACCGCGTCGCGCAGACGATGCTGATCCGCAGCTGGAACATCCCGGGTGCCGGCAGCGATGACGCCACCCTGCTCGATCTCGCCTCGCAGGTGCTGGGCGGCAGCGCCGCGTCGCGTCTCGACGCGCGGCTCACCTACAAGGACCAGAGCGTCGACTCGATCGGCACCTTCGCCAACGCGATGGAGATCGCCGGCGTGTTCGGCGTGCAGGCGATGGTGAAGGCGGGCGTCGATCCGGCAACCGTCGAGGCGGCATTCACCGAGGAACTCGCGCGCTTCCTCGCGCAGGGGCCGACGCCGGCGGAGCTGGAGCGCGCACGTACGGTGATGACGGCGTCGTTCGCGCGCCAGGTCGAGCGGGTGGGTGGCTTCGGCGGCAAGGCCGACCTGCTCGCCGCCTGCTACACCTACCTCGGCGATGCCGGCTGCTTCCGCCACGAGCAGGCGGTCCTCGCCGCCGCGACTCCGGAGAAGGTGCGCGACGCCGCCCGCCGCTGGCTGTCGAAGGGCGACTACACGCTGACCGTCACGCCGTTCCCGGAATTCTCCAACGCGAAGGACAGCGCGATCGACCGCAGCAAGGGCGTGCCGGTCACGGAACGCTATCCGGACCTGAGCTTCCCCGCCCTGCAGCGCGGCAAGCTCGCCAACGGCATTCCGGTCGTGCTGGCGCGGCGGGCCGGCGCGCCGGTGCTGGAGGTCGACGTCGTGTTCGACGCCGGCTACGCCGCCGACCGCGGTCGCAAGCTCGGCACCGGCGGCTTCACCACGGCGATGCTGCGCGAGGGCGCGGGCGCGCTCGATTCGCTGGCGTTCAAGGCGCGTGCGGAAGAGCTCGGCGCCGGTGTCGGTGCGGGCTCCAGTCTCGACTCGACGACCGCCACGCTGTCGGCGCTGCCGGCCAAGCTCGATCCGTCGCTGGCACTGTTCGCCGACATGCTGCGCCGCCCGCGCTTCGCCGAGGCGGACATCGCGCGTCTGAAGAAGCAGTGGCTCGCCGGCATCGCGCAGGAGAAGACCGAGCCCGAGGCGATCGCCAACCGCCTGCTGCCGCCGCTGCTCTACGGCGAGGGCCATCCCTATGCGATCCCGTTCTCCGGGACCGGCACCGAGGCCTCGATCGCCGCGATCGAGCGCGCCGACCTCGTTGCCTACAGCCGCGAGCTGCTGCGTCCGGACAACGCCACCGTGGTCGTCGCCGGCGACATCGGCATGGCCGAGATCGTGCCGTTGCTCGACAAGTACTTCGCCGACTGGAAGTCCGAGGGCGCGGCGCCGAAGAAGTCGATCGCCACGGTGCCGCCGGCCGCGACGGCGCGGGTCTATCTCGTCGACAAGCCGGGCGCGATCCAGACCGTGATCGCCGCGGGCCAGCTGGTCACCCCGCAGTCCGATCCGCAGCGCTTCGAGCTCGCGACCGCCGCCAATGCGATCGGCGGCGTGTTCACCTCTCGGCTCAACATGAACCTGCGCGAGGACAAGCATTGGTCCTACGGGGCGGGCGGCGGCATCGGCGGCGCGCTCGGCCAGCGCCCGTGGATGCTGTTCGCGCCGGTGCAGACCGACAAGACGCGCGAGTCGCTGGTCGAGTTCCGCCGCGAACTGATCGACGTGGTCGGAAGCCGCCCCCTCGCCGCCGACGAGATCGCCAAGATCAAGAACCGCGACGTGCGCAGCCTGCCGGGCCGCTACGAGACGATCGCCGCGGTCGCCGGTTCGGTCGCCGGCATCGTCCGCTACGGCTACCCGGACGACTACGTGCAGACGCTGAAGGCGCGCATCGAAGCGCAGACCGACGACGGCGTGCGTGCCAAGCTCGCGGCGACGCTGACGCCCGACCGCTTGACCTGGGTGATCGTCGGCGACCTGGCGAAGATCGAGAGCGCGGTGCGCGAGCTTCACCTCGGCGACGTCACGGTGATCGACGCCGACGGCAAGACGGTGCGCTGAGATGAGCGCGCGAACCGCGGGTCGGAGTGCGTCCGCGATCACGCGGTGGATGGCGTGCGTCATGTTGACCGCTGCAGGGGTCGCGCCGGCCCATGCCGAGCGTCTCGATGAGCTGCGCGCCGGTCTTGCCGAACTGAAGGCGACCCAGGCGGTGACCGGCACGCTGGAGCTGAGCTACGAGCGGCAGGACCATACCGACGCCGCCGGCTCGGTGCCGAAGGTGATGCTGGGCGTGCCCGTGCACGCCGACCGCGACGGCGTCAGCGTGCGCTGGACGCCGGAGCTGCTCGCGCGACTCGGCAAGGAGCGCGCGGATCCCGATCCGGACCATCGCGGTGCGGTGGTCGAGGGCAGCCGCGAACTTGGTGCCGAGCGCCTGGCCGGCGACCTCGACATGGCGCCGATCCTGCTGCGCTGGCTGAAGAATGCGAAGCTGACCCGCGAGAGCGAGGTCGAATTCGACAGCCATCCGGCACGGCTCCTCGAGATCGCGCTGACCGTGCCGCTGTCGAAGAAGGACAAGAAGTACGTCAACCAGATCGACGCGGTCCTGAAGCTGTGGCTCGACGCCGAAGGCCAGCCGCTCGCCGCCGACCGCACGGTCGCGCTGAAGGGGCGCGCGCTCCTGGTGATCGGATTCGAGCAGAACGAGTCGGCGCACTACCGCTTCCGCCGCATCGGCGACCGGCTGCTGGCGGTCGAGCACGGGGAAGTGCTCGCGGGCTCCGGTGGTGGCGAGTCGGCGACGACGCGGAGCACTTCGCGGCTGACGCTGGACGACAGTGCCGCCGCGGGATGCGGCCGGTAGAGCGGCGCTCGCGCCGCCGCACCGCTCGACCAGCCAACGTCGACTGGAAAAGGCGCGGACCGAGGTCCGCTCTATTTCCGCAGGAATCCGACGTCCATCCAGTGCCGCCGCGGGTCATCCGCGTCGACGCGCACCCGCACCGTCTTCAGGTCGCGCACCCGTTCCGCCGGATCGGCCCACAGGTTTTCGCTGATGAAGTGGTGGGTGCTGCCGCGCACCGGATGTCGCCACTCCGCCGTGAGGCGGTAGGGATGACGACCATTGACCCGGACGCGGGTGTTGCGTTCGACGCCGGTGAACGTCGCCTCGACCCGGGTGCCGTTCAGTTCCAGCCATTCGCGCAGTCGCCGCTCGCGCCATTGCGCGAGCGCGAAGCCGCCGCCGATGCCGGCGAACACGCTGCCGAGGCCACTGAACAGGCAGGCGAGGAACCAGTTCTCGAGGAACAGGTCGATGTGGCCGTCTTCCGGGTGCTCCGGCGGGTAGTACACCCCGACCGTCTCGCCGACGTCCGCGATCGGCGGCTTGCTGCCGAAGCGGCTGGTGACCTCGTAGCGGTTGCCGCGCGCGTCGGCGTAGCGGACCACGACGTAGGACCCGCCGCGGCCCTTTCGGCGACTGTGGCTCGCGACCTGATCGACCACCTGGCCCTCGACATGGACCGCGCCCTGGCGGGCGGCGAGCGTGACGACGCCGCAGCCGAGGCCGGCGGCGAGCAGCACGATGCCGATCAGGCCGAACACCAGCGACAGGATGCGGGAGGGCGAGGTCATCGCGGTCTCCGGAGGGCGGCGACGAACGGGTCCGGTGTCGGCTCGCGCCGGCGTTCGATCTCCTGCTGGCGCGACAGCCAGAGCGCCCGCCCGGCGATCATCGCGAGCAGCATGCCGACGCCGCCGATCAGGACGGGCGCGCGCCAGGTGGCCCTGAAGGTGTCGATGTACGCGTCGTCGGGATGCTCGCGGTAGTAGCGAACCGGTATCGGGCTGCCCGTCGGGAATTCGGGGTGGTGCCCGTAGTCCGACGAGGTCAGCCGGTACTCGCGCCCGCTGCCCGTGCGATAGGCCACCTGCATCTCCACCCGGGTCGGGGTCTGACGATCGAACGAACGGATCTTGATGTCCTCGACCACCGTGCCGACGGTGGCCACGGTGGCGTCCAGCGACCCGACGCGCAGGGCGATCAGCACGACGGCGAGGCCGACCAGGGCGACGCCGATGGCCGCGATGATGAGGCTCGGCAGCCAGTCGGGCAGCGGTGTCTTGAGCGTGTCGGTGATCATCGGCAGTCAACGCGATCGTCGCGGCTCCAGAGTCCAGCGGAAACTCGCCCCGGCTCCATGCTCCCGGCCGGATGGGCGGACCGGTTCGATACGATACTATCGCCGGCGACCGAGTCATCCCCGGCTGCTCCATCACCTGAGGGCTCCCGATGAACTCAAGGCTGTCTTCCGGCCCATCGGCGTCGATCGGCATGCGCCGCAGCGTGGCGCTGCTGACCCTGGTGATCAGTGCCCCGCTGGCCGCCCAATCGCTCGACGAGGAATATTCGCGATACCTCGATTTCGGGGTAACCCAGTGCGATCAGATGCACTTCGTCCGCGACGCCTTCCGCAATGTGCTTTCCGGGCAGGCGGGGCCGCGACTGACCGCGTTCTGCAATCGACCGCCGATCGTTGGTGGTGGCGTGTTCAGCAGCAGCGCAACGGGCGGCGGTGCCGGCACCGACGAGGGCGCAACCGAGGGCGCGGCGATCGCCCGTCGGCGCAGGAGCAAAGGTGACGATCCGGCGGGCTCCGGGCAGGAAATCGAAACCACGGTGTTCGAGGACATTGGCGTATTCCTGTCGCTCGACTATTCGAGGGACAAGCGCGACGCGACGCATTTCGAAGCGGGTCGACGCTCCGATTCCTTGGCGACGACGCTCGGGGCGGACTACCGGATCGGCACCCGCGGCATCGTGGGTCTGGCCGCCCGATTCGAGAGGACCACGGGCGATTTCGATTCCGGCGGTGACTACAGGATCACCGGACACGGACTGAGCCTGTACGGGTCGTGGTTTCCGTCCGACCGGCTGTTTGTCGATTTCAGCCTCGATGCCAATTTCCGCAACGACGACAGCAGCCGCGACGTTTCGTTCTCGCGGACCATCACGTTTCCGAATGTCCCGCCATCGTCGGTGCTGGTCATTCCCGTGGCACGAGCCGACAGCAGCAGGGACAGCCGGGACTTCGGCGCGCAGATCGCAGCCGGCGGTGACTTCCCCGTGGGGTCGCTGACGATCGGTCCGCGGGTGGGTCTCGCCTCCTTGCATGTCGAAGCCGATGCCTACAACGAGACCGGCGATACGCCGATGACGCTGGCCTTCGACAGGCAGAAGCAAGTCTCCTTGCGGAGCAGCGTCGGCGCACAGGCAAGTCGCGCATTTTCGCGGGACGCGGGTGTGTTCGTGGCGCAGTTCAACGTGGACTGGCAGCACGAGTTCAAGGACGACCAACGCATCCGCACCGCTCGATTCAGCGAGGACCTTCGTCCGGTGCCGACACAGTTGCGGTTCCTCAACGACGCACCGGATCGGAATACGTTCACTGCCCGCCTGGGCCTGGTCGCCGTATTCCCGCACGAGTTCAGCGCCTTCATCGCGAGCGACGCCCTTTTCGGTCATTCCTACGAGTCGCGCTATGGCGTGTCCCTGGGGGTTCGCAAGGCGTTCTAGGGAGTGCGGGGCCAGAGTCCATTTCCGTTTGAATCTCGTGGGGCGTCGCTCTGGACATGCCTTCAGATTCAAGTGGAAATTGACTCGGGTCCTTGTCCCCCTGCCGATCGTCATGGTCGCTACCGGTGAATCTGGTGACTTTCGTCAATACCCGTGTCGCCGTGATTTCCCGATGCTGTGGCACCATCGATGGTTTGGATTCCGGAACACGCCCGTGGCGCGCGAAGAACTGCTGAACGAACTGAGGATCGACCGCAACGCGGCCGAGCCGCCGTCCCATGCGCGAGGCTGGATGTACGCCTCGTTCGGGCTGCTCGCGATCGTCACGCTGGGGCTGGTGGTGTTCCTGGTCAAGCGCACGCCGGCGCTGGAGGTCGAGGTGGAGGCGGCACGCGCGATGGCGTCGCGGCCGGCCAACGCCTCGGTGCTCGACGCCTCCGGCTACGTCACCGCGCGGCGGATGGCGACGGTGTCGTCGAAGGTCACCGGCAAGGTGGCCGAGGTGATGATCGAGGAAGGCCAGCGGGTCGAGGCCGACCAGGTGATCGCCCGGATCGACGCGATCGATGCCAACGCGCAGCTGGCGCTCGCGCAGGCGCAGCTCGCGGCTGCGCGCTCGCAGCTGGCCGAGATCCGCGTCCAGGTCGAGCAGGCCGCACGCGAGGTCCGCCGCCAGGACGAGCTGGCCGCCCGCAAGCTGACCAGTGCCCAGGCCCGCGAAAACGCCCAATCCAACCTCGCCAGCCTGCAGGCCCGGCTGGCCTCGACCGAGTCGCAAGCGCAGGTCTCCGCGCGCTCGGTGGAGGTCGCCGAGCAGAACCTCGACAACACCGTGGTGCGTGCGCCGTTCGCCGGCGTGGTCACGGTGAAGGCGGCACAGCCGGGCGAAATGGTATCGCCGCTGTCGGCCGGCGGCAGCTTCACCCGCACCGGGATCGGCACCGTCGTCGACATGGACTCGCTGGAGATCGAGGTCGACGTCAACGAGTCCTTCATCAACCGCGTCACCCCCAATCAGCCGGTCGAGGCGGTGCTGAACGCCTACACCGAGTGGAAGATCCCGGCCTACGTGATCGCGGTGATCCCGACTGCCGATCGCACCAAGGCCACGGTCAAGGTCCGCGTCGGCTTCCGCGAGCACGACCCCAGGATCCTGCCGGACATGGGGGTGCGCGTCGCGTTCCTGGAAGAGAAGAAGCCCGCGGACGCGGCGCAGCCGGCGCCGCAGGGCGTGCTGGTCTCCGCGCGCGCGCTGGCAAGCCGCGACGGCAAGGATGTGGTGTTCCTGCTGAAGAATGGCGCGGTCGAACGGCGCGCGGTGACGCTGGGCAAGACCTACGGCGACGCGCGCCAGATCCTCGCCGGCGTCGCCAGCGGCGACAGCGTCGTGCTGGATCCGCCGGAGACGCTGAAAGAAGGCGACCGGGCGGAACTCAAGGCCAAGAACTGAGGATCGCGCGAAGCGCGATCCTGGACGAACGAATTCGGACGGAGAGATCGGCGATGAGCAACCTGATTTCGCTGCGCAACGTGGTGAAGGACTACACCCGCGGCAAGCAGAAGGTGGAAGTGCTGCACGGACTCAACATCGAGATCCCGAAAGGCGACTTCGTCGCGCTGATGGGGCCCTCGGGTTCGGGCAAGACCACGCTGCTGAACCTGGTCGGCGGGCTCGACCAGCCGAGCGGCGGCGAGGTCGAGGTCGGCGGTCAGCGCATCGACCGGATGAGCAGCAGTCAGCTGGCCCGCTGGCGCGCCGGCAACGTCGGCTTCGTGTTCCAGTTCTACAACCTGATGCCGGTGCTGACGGCGGCCGGCAACGTCGAGCTGCCGCTGCTGCTGACCCGGCTGGGGGCCGCGCAGCGCAAGAAGAACGTCGCCATCGCGCTGGAAGTCGTCGGCCTCGCCGACCGCGCCCATCACAAGCCGAAGGAACTGTCCGGCGGCCAGGAACAGCGCGTCGCCATCGCCCGCGCGATCGTCTCCGACCCGCAGCTCCTGGTCTGCGACGAACCCACCGGCGACCTCGACCGCAAGACCGCCGACGAGATCCTGACCCTGCTGCAGCAGCTGAACGAGAAGCACGGCAAGACCATCGTGATGGTCACGCATGATCCGCTGGCGGCGGGGTATGCGAAGCGGACGTTGCATTTGGACAAGGGACGGTTGGTCGACGAGGTTCGGGCGCACTGACGTCCGGGCCCAGGGCCCTCAGCTCCGGGCGATTTCGAAGCCAGCGCTTCGAATCACCGCGCAAATCCAGTTCGAGGCGTAACCGAAATGACAAAGACCGGCTTCGTAATCGCCAACCTGTTCCGCCGCAAGATCCGCACCACGCTGACGGTGGGCTCGATCGTGATGGCCTTCGTGCTGTTCGGGCTGCTGCAGGCGGTGTATGTGATCTTCAACGCCGGTGCCGATTTCGTCGGCGCGACCCGGCTCGTCACCCAGTCCCGGGTGTCATTCACCACCTCGCTGCCGGTGCGGATGCTGCCGGAGATCGAAGCGATTCCCGGGGTGAAGCGGGTCAACTGGCAGCAGTGGTTCGGTGGTGTGCTGAAGGCCAAGAACCAGCCGATCGTGGCCTTCGCCACCGATCCGCAGCGGCTGCACGACACCTACCCGGAATGGGTGCTGTCCGACGCGCAATGGCAGGCCTTCGCCAACACCCGCACCGGCATGATCGTCGGCAAGAAGATGGCCGAGCAGAACAAGTGGAAGGTGGGCGACAAGATCCCGCTCGACTCCAACATCTTCCCGCAGAAGGACGGCAGCAAGTCCTGGACCTTCGACCTCGTCGGCATCTACGACGGCAAGGACGAGGAGTGGGCGAAGCGCACCAACATCATCTACATCAACTTCGCCTACTTCGACGAGGCCAACCAGTTCGGCTCCGGTCGCGCGGGAACCTACACTGTCCTGCTCAGCAACCCGGACGACGCGAAGAAGGTCGCTCAGGCGATCGACGCGCGCTTCGAGAACACCCCGGACGAGACCAAGACCCAGACCGAGAAGGACTTCAACGTCGGCTTCGCCAAGCAGTTCGGCGACATCGGCCAGATGGTCCGCTGGATCCTGTTCGCGGTGTTCTTCACCCTGCTGATGGTGGTCGGCAACACCATGGCGCAGAGCGTGCGCGAGCGCATCCCCGAACTCGCCATCCTGAAGACGCTGGGCTTCTCCGACGGCAGCGTGCTCGGCTTCGTGCTCGCCGAGTCCTTCGCGCTGTGCTTTTTCGGCGGCGTCATCGGCATGGGCCTCGCGACCATGATCGGCCTCGGCGTCACCCAGAATTCCGGATTCCCGCTGGCGGTCGACCGCGGGGTCTGGCTCGCCGGCGTCGTCGCGATGGTGCTGATGAGCGTCGCGGTCGGCATCTTCCCGGCGCTGCGCGCCCAACGCCTGCGCATCGTCGATGCGCTGGCCGGTCGTTGATCGGAGGATTTCCCATGTTCAGCCAGACCTTCGCCATCGCCGGCATCAACCTGAAGAGCATCCCCGAGCGGCTCGGTTCCTCCCTGGTGATCGTGATCGGCCTCGCCGGCGTGGTCGCGGTGTTCACCGCGCTGCTCGCGATGTCGGAAGGATTCCAGTCGACCCTCAAGGCGTCCGGCCGCGAGGACGTCGCCATCGTGCTGCGCGGCGGCTCGCAGGCCGAGCTCAATTCCGGCTTCAGCCTTGACGAGGTCAATCTGATCAAGGCCGGCCCCGGGATCAAGCGGGATGCCGAAGACCACCCGATCGCCTCCGGCGAGCTGATCGTGATCACCGAGCTGTACCGCAAGGGCGAGACCGTCAACGGCTCCAACGTCACCCTGCGCGGAGTCGATCCGGCCGGTTTCACCCTGCGGCCGCAGCTGAAGATCGTCGAGGGACGCAGCTTCACCAGCGGCCTGCGGGAACTGGTCGTCGGCCGTGGCGTGACCCGCCAGTTCGACGGCGCCAATATCGGCCAGACCATCCGCATGCGCGGCTCGGACTGGACCGTGGTCGGCATCTTCGAGTCCGGCGACGCCTTCGACAGCGAAATCTGGTCCGATGCGGAGGTCGCGAAGAGCACCTTCAACCGCCGCGGCTACAGCTCGGTGCTGGCCCAGCTCGACAGCAAGGACGCGCTGACCACGCTGAAGGATGGCCTCTCCACCGATCCGCGTCTCAACGTGGATGTGAGCTCGCAGCAGGACTACTTCAGCTCGCAGACCAAGAATTTCCGCACCACCATCGGCGTGCTGGCCACGTTCATCACGGTGGTCATGGGCATGGGCGCAATCTTCGCGGCGCTGAACACGATGTACGCCGCGGTCGCCACCCGCGCGCGCGAGATCGCCACGCTGCGCGCGCTCGGCTTCGGCGGCCTGCCGGTGGTCGCCTCGGTGATGATCGAGTCGCTGCTGCTGGCGCTGGCGGGCGGCGTGATCGGCGCCATCCTCGCCTACGTGCTGTTCAATGGCATGTCGGTGTCGACGCTGTCGGCCAACTTCACCCAGGTGGTGTTCGCGTTCAAGGTGACCCCGCGCCTGGTCATGACCGGCCTCGTGATCGCGCTGGTGATCGGCATGATCGGCGGCTTCCTGCCGGCGCTCAGGGCGGCCAGGATGCCCATCACGACCGCGCTTCGGGCGTTGTGAGCGTGTCGCTCGCGTCGTCGCAGACGTAGAGAGTTGGCGGCTTCCAGAGGGCCCAGGGGTGCGATTCGCTCCCTGGGCCTTTTCAATGCACTGGGCCGCCCGCGCGGGTATCGACCGGGCTCGCTCTGTAGGGGTACGGAGCCCGGCAATAAGCGCGGTTTCCCATCCGCTTTCCGAAATTCAGCGATTTGGCCTACGTGCAGCGCAATGGGGGTTGCTAAAAGCGAAGTAATTCAATGACTTATATCTCATATACTAATGTATTGCATGAGGAATGTTCGGTAAGCTATGATTCACCCACGCCGAAGGATTCGGCGATGAACGTGAGTTCCTCCAGCGTTTCCCCCTCCGGCTCAGCCGGTTTGATCAGATGGCCTAACCGCCATCTGATTTTTTTTGTGCCGGGGACACCCTAGATGACGATTCCTGCGACCGACGATTCTCCGCGACCCCTGCCACGCCACGTGGCGGTCCTCGGCGCCGCCGGCGGCCTTGGCCAGGGCCTGCTGCGTGCATGCCGGTCCGCCGGCAGCCGCTACACGGCGATCGTCCGTTCCCGCCCGGAGCGCATCACGGAGGTGCCGGAAGGCTCGCGCGTCGCGCGGGTGCCGTCGCTCGACGATGGCGCGGCCCTCGCTGCGGCATTTGCGGGTGCCGAGGCGGTCATTACCGCGCTGGGCGTGACCGCCACATCGCGCGAGCCCTCCGCCTTGCTCTCGCGCAACATGGCGACGATCGAGACGGCGATGCGGGCCGCGGGCGTCGACCGCATCGTCATCGTCAATACCCTGCTCGCTTCGCGACCGGGACAGCGTGCGAGCCGGCTGATGCGCTTCTTCGGGTGGATGCCCGGGACCATCGGCCGCGGCGCGCGCGAGCAGCAGGCCGTGGTGGACGCGCTCGGCGAGGGCGCGTTCTCGACGCTGCGCTGGACCCTCGTCCGCGCCGGGCTCAATGCGCGCGGCAGCGAGGAGCCACCGGTGGCGTCGGCGGACTGGGACGGCGCACGCAACTCCTGGTCGCCGGTGTCCTACGACGCGATGGCGCGCTGGATGCTCGAGGAGTCCGTCGCCAACGCGTTTGTACGGATGGCGCCGCTGGTCTCGCGGGCCCGGGTGTAGGGAAGCATGTCCTGATCACGCGGTCAGTCCTGACCGCGTGCACCGGCAGCGGCCGGCGCGCCGGCCGACCTCAGACCTGGGGCGCCGGTCTCGATCCCTGCGATGGAGTCCATCAGCCGCTTGGACCCGCGCCTGGCGCGCATCAAGGCGAAGTACGACGCCGCGAACCTGTTCCTGTCGAACCAGAACATCCTGCCCGGCTGGGGCGCCGTGCGCGCCCCCCTCATTC
>JBGAPI010000062.1:0-30143 GCA_044221335.1 Ahniellaceae bacterium | reverse complement strand
GAGGGCATCGAGACCACCCAGCAGCGCGACCAGCTGCTGGCGCTGGGCTGCGCCTACGGCCAGGGCTTCCTCTTCTCGCAGCCGCGGCCGGCGGAGGCGTGGGCCTGAGGACGTAGGGCGCACGATGCGCACCGCCGCGAGGCGATTCGCAATGGCGCGCTCTGCGCCTGTCACGATGGCGCGCAAGGCGCGCCCTACGCCGCCCGCGCTTCGCCACGAATCCGCCCGCGATTCCGCACGCGTGTGCCCAACGTCATAGAGACCTCCGGCCGGCCCTCGGAGACAATCGGCCGATGTCCCACCGGATCACCCTCACCCCCAGCGGCCGGCAGTTCGATGCCGAGGCCGATGAGACCGTGCTGGAGGCCGCGCGGCGTGCCGGGCTCGCGCTGCCCTACTCCTGTCTCGGTGGGCGCTGTGGCAGTTGCAAGGCGACCCTGGTCGCCGGCGAGTGCGTGTACGCGGTCGCCGATCCGGAGGCGCTCGACGATGAGGCGGTCGCACGGCATCAGGTGCTGCTGTGTCAGGCGCAGGCGCGCTCCGACCTGACGCTGGCCGCGCGCGAGGTCGCCACCGTCGCCGACCTGCCGCGACGGCAACTCGCCGTGAAAGTGGTCGCGATGACCCGGCTCGCCGACGACGTGATGCGGCTCACGCTGCGTGCGCCGCGCGGCGATCGCCTGCGCTGGCTCGCCGGCCAGTACATCGACGTGCTGGTCGCCGGCGGCAAGCGCCGCGCGTTCTCGATCGCCAACGCGCCGGAAGCCGACGAGGACATCGAACTGCACGTGCGTCACGTCGAGGGCGGCGGCTACACCCACCACATCTTCACCGGCATGAAGGTCGGCGAGGTGCTGCGCATCGAGGGTCCGCTCGGCACCTTCGTGCCGCGCGAGGATTCCGAGCGTGCGCTCCTGATGGTCGCCGGCGGTACCGGCCTGGCACCCGTGAAAGCGCTGATCGAGCACTTCATCGCGCTGGGCTCGACCCGCCCGATCCATCTCTACTGGGGGGTGCGGCGCGAGGCCGATCTCTACTTGCCCGACCTCGCCGCGCAATGGCGCGAACTGCATCCGGCCTTCCACTACTCCGCGGTGCTGTCGGATCCCGCCGGCGACGAGGCGACCCGCCACCGGGTCGGCCTGGTGCACGACGCGGTGATCGCCGACCACCCCGACCTCGCCGAGTTCGACGCCTACATGGGCGGACCGCCGGCGATGATCAACGCGGCCCGCCACGCCTTCGTCGCGCACGGCCTGCCCGAGGACCGCCTGTATTACGACTCCTTCGACTATGCCCCGGACGTGCTGGCCGCAATCCTCAGGAAACGGGCCGGTCTGCATGCGCTCTGACCGTAGGGCGGGCACTGCCCGCCATGGCGACGACACCTCGCGCTGGCGGGTGAGGCCGGGACTCCTTCCGAGGGCCCAGGGCCCTCGCACCCTGCTCGGAGCCGCAGCACTCCTCGTCGCGACGGCAACGACGACCGCCAACGCGGCCATCCGCGTCGACGGCATCGCCGACGAGCCCGAGTGGCAGGACGCCCAGCGCTTCGACCATTTCGTCGTCACCCAGCCCTTCTCGCTCGCGGCGCCCGACTATCCCGCCGAGGCGCGCATCGTCGGCACGCCGGAGGGCATCGCGGTCGCCATCACCGTGCAGCAGCCGGCCGGCGTGCCGCGCCAGCATTCGGTGACCGCGCGCGATGCCGACATCCCCGGCGACCGGGTCAATCTGTTCATCGACTTCAATGCCGATGGCGTCACCGCCTACAACTTCACCGTCGGCCTGTCGGGCGCGGTCCAGGACGCGACGCTCACCAACGAGAACAGCTATTCGACCGACTGGGACGGCGAGTGGCAGCACGCCGTCCACGAGGAGCCGGACTCCTGGTCGGTGGAGATGCTGATCCCGTGGACGGTGGCGCAGATGAAGGACTCCGATGCGCCGCGCCGTACGGTGGCGGTGCTGTTCGACCGCGTGCTCGGCGTGAACTCGCAGCGCTCGGCATCGGCACCGGAGAGCTTCGAGCGCGCGCGCTTCGTGTCCAACTATCCGCACGTCGAGATCGCGCAGTTCCAGAGCTCGCAGTTTCACTACTGGCCCTACGTGTCGGGCCTCGCGGACTTGCGCAGCGGTCGCTCCGAGGCGAAGGGCGGCGTCGACCTGATCTACAAGCCCAGCGGCAACTTCCAGCTCGCCGCGGCACTCAATCCCGACTTCGGCCAGGTCGAGTCCGATGATCTCGTCGTCAACTTCGACGCGATCGAGACCTTCTTCTCCGACAAGCGGCCGTTCTTCACCGAGAACCAGGGCTTCTTCGACCTGCAGACGCCGAACAGCGGCCAGCTGGTCTACACCCGTCGCATCGGCGGCCCGCGCGACGACGACGGCAGTGCGGCCGACATCGACGCGGCAGTGAAGGTGATCGGGAGCACGCACGGCCTCAACTACGGCGTGCTCGCCGCCGCCGAGGCGAAGAACGCGGACGTCGACGGACGTAGCTTCTATGTGCAGCGCCTCACCTACCCCGTCGCCGACACCACCTTCGGCTACTTCGGCAGCTACGCCGACCGGCCCTTCCTCGACCGCCAGGCGCTGGTCAACGGCGTCGACCTCAAATGGCGGCCGAGCGAGGTCCACACGCTGTCGACCCAGTTCGTGCGCACCGACATCGAAGAACCCGGCAACGACCACACCGACCATTTCGAGTGGCTGCGCTACGACTACGCGCCGCCGGGCGCCTGGCGCTACAACGCGCTGGCGATGCACTTCGGCAACAAGGTCGACTTCAACGACCTCGGCTACATGCAGCGCGCGAGCCTGAACCGGCTCAATCTCAACGCGACCTATGTCGACAGCAGCTTCGCCGCGGACAGCGCGATCGCCAGCCGCAAGTGGTTCATGCAGGCGCTCTACAGCGCCAACGACCACGGGCAGCGGCTGCCCTCCGAGGTCTACGGCTACGCCGACACCACGCTGCGTTCCGGCGTGGAATTCACCGTGACCGGACGCTACCGGTATGGCGGCGTCGACGACCTGATCTCGCGCGGCCACGGTGACTACTACCAGCCGGCACGCGCCTTCCTGCGCCTGGACCTGAGTGCGCCGCGGCGCGGCGACTGGCTCCTCGGCGCCGACCTGTTCACCTTCGGCGAGGGACTGACCCGCTACTACCTCGCCGGCGACCTCAATGCCACCCGCTTCATCGGCGATCGACTCTCGCTGCAAGCGCAGGTCGGCTACCGGACCAGCGACGACTGGCTGATCTGGCGCGAGGACACGCTGTTCGGCCGCTACCACCGCGAGATCCTGTCCAGCGCCTGGTCGTTGTCCTGGCAGCCGGCCGATCGCCACGAACTGCGCGTCAAGACCCAGTGGCTGACGATCGCGGCCCACGACGGCGAGAGCTACCGCCTCGGCCCCGACCAGCGGGTGCGACCGAGCGCCGATCCGATCGAGTCGTTCACCGTGCGCGATTTCGGCGTGCAGCTGCGCTACCGCTGGACCTTCGCCGAGGCCTCCGACTTCTACGCGGTCTACAGCCGCGGCGGACAGCAGTTCGAGGACGCCGACGAGCGTTCCCTGGGATCGCTGTTCACGCTGGCGACCCACCTGCGGACCTCGGACCAGTTCCTGGTCAAGCTGCGCTACCGCTTCTGAGGTAGGGCGGGCCCTGCCCGCCATCGCCTCGCCGCTTCCACCTCGCGACTTCGGATCACCTTGCGCAAGGCCACTGCGCCTAGCGATGGCGGGCAGGGCCCGCCCTACGGTGCTGGACTTGGCGCTCCCCAAGCCCGAAAATGACCGGCTTCCTTCTCCGTCGCGACCGCCCACCTGCTGGTGGACGGCGCCGTCCCCTCCGAGGATCCGGATCCCATGCAGTACATCTACACCATGATCGGGGTGAGCAAGATCGTTCCCCCGAAGCGCGAGATCATCAAGGACATCTCGCTGTCCTTCTTCCCGGGCGCCAAGATCGGCCTGCTGGGCTTGAACGGCTCGGGCAAGTCGACGGTGCTCCGGATCATGGCCGGCGTCGACACCGAGATCAACGGCGAGGCGCGGCCGCAGCCGGGCATCAAGATCGGCTTCCTCGAGCAGGAGCCGAAGCTCAATCCCGAGCACACCGTGCGCGAGGCGGTCGAAGAGGGCATGAGCAACGTCAAGGACGCGCAGACCAAGCTCGATGCGGTCTACGCCGCCTACGCCGAGCCGGACGCCGACTTCGACAAGCTCGCCGCCGAGCAGGCGCGCCTCGAGGCGATCATCCACGCCGCCGACGGCCACAACATGGACCAGCAGCTCGAGCAGGCCGCCGACGCGCTGCGCCTGCCGCCGTGGGACGCGAAGATCGCGAAGCTCTCCGGCGGCGAGAAGCGCCGCGTCGCGCTGTGCCGCCTGCTGCTGTCGAATCCCGACATGCTGCTGCTCGACGAGCCGACCAACCATCTCGACGCCGAGTCGGTCGAGTGGCTGGAGCAGTTCCTCGCGCGCTTCCCCGGCACCGTGGTCGCGGTCACCCACGATCGCTACTTCCTGGACAACGCCGCCGAGTGGATCCTCGAGCTCGACCGCGGCCGCGGCATTCCGTGGAAGGGCAACTATTCCTCCTGGCTGGAACAGAAGGACCAGCGCCTGAAGCAGGAAGCGTCGACCGAGAAGGCGCGGCAGAAGGCGATCGAGAAGGAACTGGAGTGGGTGCGGCAGAACGCCAAGGGACGCCAGTCCAAGGGCAAGGCTCGTCTCGCCCGGTTCGAGGAGCTGAACTCGGTCGAGTACCAGCTGCGCAACGAAACCAACGAAATCTACATCCCGCCCGGCGAGCGCCTCGGCGACAACGTGATCGAGTTCAAGGGCGTGTCGAAGGCCTTCGGCGACCGCATGCTGATCGACGACCTGTCGTTCCGGGTTCCGCCCGGCGCGATCATCGGCATCATCGGCCCGAACGGCGCCGGCAAGTCGACGCTGTTCAAGCTGATCGCCGGCGTCGAGACGCCGGACGCCGGCGAGATCACGGTCGGCCATACGGTGAAGGTCGCCTACGTCGACCAGTCGCGCGACGCGCTGTCGTCCGACAAGAACGTGTGGCAGGAGGTCTCCGGCGGCCTCGACATGCTGACCATCGGCAAGTACACGACGCCGTCGCGCGCCTACATCGGCCGCTTCAACTTCAAGGGCGCGGACCAGCAGAAGCTGGTCGGCCAGCTCTCCGGCGGCGAACGCGGCCGCCTGCATCTCGCCAAGACGCTGATGGCCGGCGGCAACGTGCTGCTGCTCGACGAACCGTCGAACGACCTCGACGTCGAAACCCTGCGCGCGCTGGAAGAGGCACTGCTGGAATTCCCCGGCGCGGCGCTGGTGATCTCCCACGACCGCTGGTTCCTCGACCGCATCGCGACCCACATCCTGGCGTTCGAGGGCGACTCCCACGTGGAGTTCTTCCCGGGCAACTACCGCGAGTACGAGGAAGACAAGAAGCGTCGCCTCGGCGAGGAAGCCGCGAAGCCGCACCGGATCCGCTACAAGCCGCTCGCGCGGTGAATCCGGCTGCGCCGGATTCACCCGCCAGGGCTCGGCGAGGCAGGTCGCCCACGGCGGGCCCGGGGACCTGATTCCGGAATTCACATCGATGCCTCTGGGCGTCGGTGACCGCTGTCGACGGCACGTGCGGCGACCTGCTGCTATCGACGCCGGAAGGGCTCTGCCCGCTCGCCCGGTTCGCCGGCGGCCGGGCGCAGATCTTCCGGCACCTGGCGCGGATCGGCGTAGAACCGCTCGTCGGTGATCGTGAGGCCGGTGCCGATGGCCTTGCCCGTTCCCAGGGTGAAGGTCTTCACCGTGGTCGCTTCCGGAGACAGCCGCCAGACGTCGTAGGCCTTGCCGCTGCGGTCGGTGCCTGCCATCCGCGCCGCGAAGCCCGACTGGCGCAGGCTCAGGGTGTGCGCGCCGGCACCCGCGTAGACGGTGCCGCGTGACAGGCAGCGGTACTGGGTCGTGCCCGGAATCGGGAGATAGTCGGACGCGAAGGGCCCATGGGCCTGGCCGTCCAGCAGGACGCTGAGCTTGCCGCCGCAGGCGACCTTGCCCTGCGGGCTCGCCGCGGACGTATCGCTCAAACCTGGCGTGGTGAAGTAGATCGCACCGGTCGCATCGACGCCGAGCGTCGGATAGGCGGTCGGAAGGGCGTGCCTGAACACGTAACCCTTGGTGCCCTCGACCTTCCAGCCCTGGGCCGCGTAGCCGCCGGCCTCGTCGAGATCGGTGGTGTACACGTGCTGCAGGTCGCCGGTCGTGCCGTCGAACTTCGCCAGGCGATAGAGATCCGTCAGGCCTGCGTGTGACGTATCGGCAACCGCGCCTTCGCTGCCCTCGTCGACATAGCCCCAGCCCGGCAGCCGCTTGTTCTCGTCGGCAAGATGGGTGAACACGTGCTCCATCTGCGGCTTGCCCTTGAACCAGCGGTGCCAGGCGTTCCAGTGCGGCGTGGACTTCGACTCGTGCCGGGTCGCGACGTAGGCCATCGGTCCGATCTCGTAGTAGCCGTAGCCGCTGACCGACAGGTCCCGCTGCCGCGGACGGATCGAATAGAAGTTGTCGGAGAACGCGTCGTTGCGCGTCTGCCAGAGGATGGAGGTGTCGATCGTCTCGCGCACCTCGGCGCGACACGGCGATGGATGCAGGCCGGCGACGAGTGCGAGAGCGAGTGCGAGTGCGAGTGCGACGGGAATTCGCATGATGGGCGCCTGCAGGTGGAGAGTGGTCTCTGACCGCCGGATTTCGCGGGAGTGCGACCGTACGCCAGGTTCCAACCCGCAACGGCTCTCGCAGGGACTGATCGATCCGGCGGACCCGCGGCGCGTAGATGGATGACGACAGCGATCGTGCTGTCGCGGCTCCCGCAGGACGCCCTCGCGACCTGCAGCGCTTCCGGCGAACCCCACCATGAAGATCTTGCTCCGTCGCCTCACGGCGATCGGCGTCCTGCTGTCCCGACGCCACGTACCCGCACGTCCCGGGATCGGCTTCGGGGCCGACCTCACGTCGGTGACGGCCGTTCGCGCCGTCCCCCGGCCGTGTCGACCGAATTGACCCGGCACTCGTGGCTCTCTCTGCTCCGGGAATCGCCGCTGGGCCGGTCGGCCCGCGCCTCGACGATCAGCGCGAGGAATCGTTCCGCGCCGGCCGGATCGACCCCCGGCGCAAGGACGCGATCGCCGAGGCGCCGTACCGCTGGCTGGCGGCATGGTGTAGCGCAGCGGACGCGGCACCTTGAGATCGCTCGCCCTCGGCGCGGCGGACGACGCCGACCTGATCGCGACGACCCAGGCGCAGCACCGCGCGGGACGCTACGCCGAAGCGCTCGCCGGCTATCGCACGCTGGCGGATCGCCATCCCGAGTGGCTGGCGGCCTGGCTCAACGCGGCGATCTGCGCACTGGGCACCGCCGACGGCGCGGTCGCGCGCTCGTGCTTCGAGACGGCGCTGGCACTCGCGCCGGACGATCTTCGCGCCCTCGAAGGTCTGGTCCACGCCTGCGCGCTGCTGGCCGACGGCGACGCCTGCATCGGGGCGCTGCGGCGTCTGCTCGAGAAGCAGCCCGGAAATCCGGCGCGCTGGTTCGAACTCGCGGTGAACTGCCGCAATCGCCTGCGCAATGACGAAGCTCAGGCCGCGTTCGAGCGAGTCGTCGCGCTCGATCCGACGGCGCTCGGCGCACGCTGGGAAGCCTGGCAGGCGCTGCCGGCGCCGTACGCCGACGATGACGCCGTGCACGCGGCGGAAAAGCAATGGCGCGACGGCCTCGCCGCCTTCGAGGCCATCGATCCCACGCGCCCCGAGGTCCGCCACGCCCTGCCGGCCCTGCTGAGCGGCACCGGCAACTTCCTGCTGCATGCCCTGCCCGGCTCGCACTCCGTCGAGCAGCGCCGCTACGCGCGCCTGGTCGGGCGCTGCGCGAAGTCCCTGTTGCGCGCGCCGCCGGCACCGGCGAAGCGTCCGCCGCGGCGGCGTCTTCGGATCGGCGTGGCGTCGTCGAACCTGCACCGCCACACCGTCGGAACTCTGTTCCGGCATTGGCCGGAATGGTTGTCGGCGAACGGATTCGAGGTGGTCGTGTTCGCGCTCGGGCGCGCGGTCGACGACGCGCTCGTCGGCCTGCGGTCGCGCGTCGACGGCTGGGTCGACGTGCCGCGCGGACCGCAGCAATGGCTCGACGCGATCGCCGCGGCCGAACTCGACGCGCTGATCTACACCGACGTCGGACTCGACCCGCTGGTGCAGGTCCTCGCGTCCTTCCGTCTCGCGCCGCTGCAGGCGGCGACCTGGGGTCACCCGGTCACCAGCGGCTCGGAAGAGATCGACGTGTTCTTCGGCAGCGACTGGCTCGAACCCGCCGATGGCGCGAACGACTATTGTGAACACCTGGTCCGCCTGCCCGAACTGGGGATCCGGCTCGACGCGCCCGCGGCGCTGCCACCGGCCCCGTCGCCAACACACGCCGGCCTGCAGCTGTTCTGCCCGCAGGCCTATTTCAAGCTCCTGCCCGAACACGACGCGGCCTTCGCGGCGATCGCGGCGGCGCTGCCGGAGGCGAGGATCACGCTGATCCCGAGCGCCGAGCCGGTGCTCAACGCCCGCATCGCCGCACGCGTCGGCGCCGCGTTTCGCGCGGCCGGCGCGGACCCCGAGCGACAGCTCTCGGTATGCGCGTTCCTGCCGCCAGCCGAGTACGAGCGGCGGCTGGCCACCAGCGATTTCCTGCTCGACACCTGGCACTGGTCCGGCGGAATGACGACGCTGTCGGCACTGAGGCACGGCGTACCGGTGATCACCCGCAACCTCGGTCCGATGCGCGGGCGCCAGAGCGCGGGACTGCTGCGCACGCTCGGCGCCGACGAACTCGTCCGCGATTCGGTCGACGACTACGTGGACGCCGCGATCGCCCTGGGTCGCGATCGCGACCGCCGGCTCGCACTGCGTCGCACGCTCGGCGAGCGTACGCCGTCGCTGTACGGGCGCGAACAGGGCCTCAAGGCACTGGCGGGCTTCCTGCGGGAGCGTTGCTTCGCCGATTGACGGGAAAGCCTTCCTGCGGCGGCGAAAGTGACTGCGGGCGTCAGCCGGCGTCGCTCGCGAGTGCCAGCGCGATCACGTTGCCGCCGGGATACTTGTTCGCGAGGCGACGGATCTTCAGGCGCTCGAAGAAGCCGGGCGCGAGGCTGCCCGAGACCAGGTCCCAGGCCAGCACCTGCTTCACCACCCGGAGCCCCGCCTTCGCGATCGCGATCCGCAGCGCGGCGAGATCGATCGGGGCCTCGTCGGGTTCGGCGCTGACCGGAACGCTGTACCACAGCGGCCGCTCGACCTTGCGCGCGTTCCATTTCGCGATCTCCGGCGGTTCGGGATCGGCGCCTGCGATCGGATCGGCGATCAGCGCGATGCCGCTGCGCGGCTCCAGGAGCTTCGGCAGCGCGGCGATCACCGCCGCCTGGCCTTCGGCGTCGAGGTGGTGCAGGCAGCCGACGCAGGTGACGAGGTCGTAGCGTTGCTCGTGCTTCGCGAGGAATTCGAGCAGGTCGGAGCGGACGAAGCCGGCGCGGATCCCGGCGCGGCGCGCCGAGGCCTCCGCGACCGCCAGCATCTTCTCCGAGTGGTCGACGCCGGTGACGCTGTGGAAACCGCCGCCGAAACGCAGCAGCATCTGGCCGGTGCCGCAGCCGAGGTCGAGCATGCGATCGCGGCGCAAGGTCGCGAGCGCGGTCTCGAAACGCGCGAACAGCACGCGGTTGGACTCGCTGCGCGGATTGACCACGATGTCGTCGTACTGGGCGGCGACGTCGTCGTGGTGGGCGATGTCTTTGGAGTTGCGATCCATGGTTTCGTTTCGAGGTCGCGGCCTGCGCCGATCGCGCGTCCCTCTCCCACGCTTGCGGGGGAAAGGGCTCGGGTGAGGGGGAATCGCGTCAGTCTTCCGGCAAGTCCAGCGCACTCGTCAGCGACGGCCCCTCGTCCCCTGGCGGCCCGACCTCGCAGGCGTTGCAGATCGCCATCGAGGCGCGGTCGCGCTCCATGTGGGCGATGAAGGCGCGGCGCGCCTCGCCGAACAGGATCTCGCTGTACTTCTGGTTCATCAGGTTGCCGAACTCGCCGGCGCGCGGGTGCATGCAGCAGGGCACCACGGTGCCGTCGGCGTCGACGTAGAGCAGTCGGATCTCGCCGTGCCAGGTGTGCGCCGAGAAGGACTCCGGCGGCGCCACGAAGAAGCAGGAGCCCTTCGGCGCCTGCACGTCGCGGCCGGTCATGTTCTTCTCCGAGCCCGGCAGCACCATCCAGCGGCGGAATTCCGGCTTCCAGCCGCGCGGCATCAGCACCTGCTCCCAGCGCTTGCGGTGCTCGCGCACCTCGCAGACGGTGCGGGTGACCAGCTGGGTCGCCGGCGACCAGCGGTCGCGCAGGTACGCGGCGCGTTCGAGGAACTCGATGAACTTGTCCCACTTCGACGGCGTGCGCAGTTCCTCGTAGGACTCGGGCGTGCCGTCGCCGTCGCAGCTCACCACCAGGCGGTTGACCACCTCGAGCTTCAGCATCTCCTCGAAGTCGTCCCAGTAGACCTGCTGGGCATTGGTCGAGATCTCGACGATCGAGACCTTCCAGCGCTGCTTCGGGATCTCGGCGACCATCTTCGACAGCTCCTTGTGCAGGAGCGGCTCGCCGAAGTTGAACAGGCGCAGCGTGTGGATGCGGTCGACGTCGATGTTGGACAGGCAGCGACCGAAGTCCTCGACCGGCATCCGCTTGATCTTCGGCTGAAGGATCGAATTCGGGCAGCCGACACAGCGCAGCTGGCAGCCGTGGACGACGTCGAAGTGCAGGTTGTAGATGCTGGTGGCGCGCGAACTCATTTCCGGCGAATCGGCAGCAGAGAGAGGAGATCCGGCGGGGCGCGCGGACGCAGCGCCGGCGGCACCGGGACGAACGGCCGCGCAGCGTAGCAGTTTTCCCCGGGGGATTCGGGAGACGCCCGCCACGACGCCACCGTGCCAGCGTCCCGCCATCGATGCGGGTTTTCCGTTAACGCTCGCCGCCCCCCGGTCTCACCGGTCGCGCGGTGCAGCGGTTACGATGGCGCCCCACCTTCGCCGCGCCCCTCCATGTTCGATCTCGCCCAGTTGACCGTCGCCCACTTCTCCGGCCTCGTCGGCCAGGAGCTTCGTATCGCCGGTTCGGAGCATGCGCTCTCGGTGGAATCGGTCGACGTACTGAAGTCGCCGTCGCCCCGCACGCAGCCGTTCTCGCTGGTGCTGCGCTGCGCCCCCGGATTGTCCGGGCGGCAGGGCCTCTACACCCTAGAGCATCCGGAGCTCGGCGCGCTCGAGATCTTCCTGGTGCCGATCGAGCCCAAGGCGGGCTGCGCCCGCTTCGAGGCGGTGTTCAACTAGGCGTCCAGCCGAGGAAGTCGTAGACGCCGCGGTTCTCGATCAGCGTGAAGCCGAGACGCCGGTAGAGGCGCTGGGCAGGATTGTCGGGCTCCACGTGCAGGGTCAATCGGCGAGACGTGCGGCGGGCCTCGTCGAGCACTTCCGCGAGCAGCGCCGAGCCGATTCCCCGGCCACGCTCGGCGTCGAACAGCGCGATGTCCATCAGCCGGATTTCGGTCGTCGTCCGGTAGACGTAGATCCGCCCGATCGGGCGCCCGTCGAGCAGCACCAGCAGCAGGTCGGCCCCGGGATAGTTCTTGAGGTAGTGCTGATGCTGGAGCACGCACTGGTCGTCGAGGAACGCGCGCTTCGCCGCGTCCGTCCAGGGGACCGGCGCCAGCTCCTCGCGCCGGACGGCCGCGTAGATGTCCTGCAGCACCGGCAGGTCCGCGTCGACTACCGCGCGGAACCCGATGCCTTTCGGCCGCCGAACGTCGGGCGCGGCGAAGGCGCGCAGCGGGTCGACAGTGGCCTGGTTTACGGTCATGGCAGCTGGGACGATCGCGGCATGCGGGGCGACGATCGTATCCGCGCTCGTGCACGGATGCGATGCACCCGGCGATGCGGAACGACACCCGCGCGTCCGCGGATGCCGCGGCGGAACCCGAGCGGAATCAGGCGCTGCTGCGTTCGACCGCGAGCAGCAGGTGCGGCACGGCGCTGACGGCGCCGGAACGGCGGTCGACCAGCGACAGCGTGAGCGGACGCTCCGCGTCGAGCGCGCGCAGCGCGACGCGCCGCCAGCCCGGCACGGAACCGTCAGCGGACAGGAGCGCCACGTACACTCCCTGGCGAGCGGGCAGCACCAGGGTCCGGGCCGCGTCCGCCGAACGCAGCCGCAGTGCGAGACCTTCGCCGGACTCGGAGTTCCAGCGCGCGGAGGTCGGAGCCGACGTCTGCAGCTGACCACCTTCACTCCAGGTCTGCCAGAGCCGGTGCGACGACTCGCCGTACTGCGCCTCGACCCGGAGCGAGCCGAGCGCGGCCGCGGCGCCGAGGCCGAGGACGCGGACCCGGTAGCTGCCCGCAGCTCCGGTGGCATCGGCGTCGACGAGGTGATCGTCGATCTCGGCCGCGCAGGCGGCGGTCGCCGACGCACAGGGTGACAGCCAGCCGGCGCGCACCGCCGCGGTCGTCGCCAGACCCTGACCACCCTGCCAGCGCCCGAGCGCTGCATCCAGCGGCGCGATGCCGGCGTAATCCTCAGGAATCCCGGCCTTCACGGTCGCGGGAAGCGCGGCGACGGCGGCGCCGGCGACGGCGCCTCGCAGGAGGCTGCGCCGACTGACGCGTCCAGCACTGAGGTCGAAGCAATCGAAGGTCATGGCGGGGTCCTGGGTACGGAAGTCACCAGCTTAGCGGCAAGCGGTAGGTGCCGCGGAGATTCATCGTCCAATCGGCAGGAAGGACATTGACGGTGTGCTCGAAGATCACGCAGCCGGTCGAGTTCAGCATGCTCCGGACGGCGATCTCGCGCTCCTGCTTCGACGACGCGACGAACAGGCTGGACATGGTGCCGGCCACGGCGGCCGGCTGGTCCTTGGACATGCGGCTGGCGGCGGCGGAGATGAACGATTTGCCTTGACAGCCGCGGTCGGCGAAGTAGACGTAGGGCGCGTACGGATGGCTGATGCTGGTCGACGTGACCAGCAGTTCGACGAAGCTGGTCTGCGGCGCGAGATCCATCGGCACGACGAAGCCGGCCCGTATCCGGGAATCGCGCGGCTCACTCCGGACGAGACTGCCGATGTCCATCGCGACCAGAGCCTCGCTCCCGCCCATGCCCGTGGCGATGACCGGACCTAGATCCGAGCCACGCTGGTCGACGACGAAGGAATCGCCGCCGGCCAGCGCCGGGTTCGCGGAGAGTGCGGTCCCGATCAGGACCGACGCGATGATCGCACGCTGCATGGCACTCCCCTGTAAGGCCAGAGTGCCATGCTAGTCCGATCAGGTGCGAGGCGGATAAACACCCTGCAAGGCGATGCAAAAATTCAAAGTCAGGTAGGGCTGCATGTTGTTGTGCGGCTGGCCACCACCGGCGGGGGAAATGCTCTGTGCCGCGAGATTCACCGTCGGCGTCGCGGGCGGGGGAACGAAGGGCGTGGCGCCGGACACGCGTGACAGACTGTTGCCGGACGGCGTCGACTTGGTCGCCGTCGTGGTGTTGGCCTTCAGCGCGTGGCTGTGTCCCGGAATCTCGGTGATCAACAGGCTCACGGTCTCGGTACCGGCGGCCTCGCCGAGGTCGTGCAGCGACAGCCCCGGCCCCTGTCCCGGATGCATCGGCGCGCGGCCATCGAGGTTGGGCAGCGCGAAATTCGATTTGCCGTCGCCGCCGTAGGTCGTCCCCAGCAGCGAAAACAGTGCGGTGTTCTGCGACAGCGGCAGGATCTGGCCGGAGCAGAACGCCCAGCCTTTGGGAGCGAAGTTGAACGGAAAGATGCGGATTTCTGCGACAAAAGGATCCACGGTGTGCTCCTAAGTCTGCGACGGGAAGATGCCGAACAGCGAGATGATGAAATTGAGGCAGAGATAGGGTTGGAAATTGTCGTGCGGCTGGTTGCCGCCGGTCGCTCCGACACTCTGCGTCGCCATCGACACCGTCGGTGCCGCATTGAGATAGGGAAAGTAGGCACTGGCCTGCGACAGCAGGTTGCCGTTCGCCTGGGTGTCGTTGGCAGTCGACGTGGTCGCGATCAGCGGGTGGCTGTGCGAGGGAATCTGATTGATCGTCAGCGTGACCGTTTCGACGCCACCCGTCTCGGCGAGCGTGAAGCCGTTGCCGAAGTGCAGCGGGATTCGACCCCGCAGATCCGGCAGGGAAAACGTGCTCTGGCCGTCGCCGCCGTAGGTCGTGCCGATCAGGTTGAACAGGGTCTCGTACTCGGCGATCGGCAGCAGCTGCCCTTCGCAGAGCATCCAGCCGGCGGGCGCGAAATTGCCCGCGAAGATCCGAATTTCACCGACATAAGGTTGTGCCATGGGGGTCGCTCCTCAGGTCTGGCTCGGGAAAATGCCCTGCAGGGCGATGCTGAAATTCAGCACCAGGAAGGGCTGCATGTTGAGATGGGCCTGGCTGCCGCCGTTCGGGCCGATCTCGCCGGCGTTCATCGGCGCGAGGTTGCCGTCCACCGCGTGATAGAGCTGCTGGGGACTGCTGGTGAGGAGGTTGCCAGTCGGGATGATCGCGCTACCGGCTCCGGCACTGGCGACGAGGTCGTGCGAGTGCGTGGGCAACTCGGTCACGCTCAGCGTATGTCCCTGCTCGCCGCCCCGCTCGCCCAGGGTGTGGCCGTTGTTCCAGCTGATCGGCACGTTGCCCTGCAGGTTCGGCAGGGCGAAGTTCGTCCGGCCATCCCCGCCATAGGTCGTGCCGAGCAGCGAGAACAGTCCCTGGTTCTGGTTGATCGGCAGGAGCTGCCCGTTGCACAAGGCCCAGCCCTTCGGCGGGAAGCCGAAGCTGAAGATCCGGATTTCGCTCAGAAACGGTTCTGCCATGGTTGCGGTCCTCTGCTCAGTCCGTGGATGGGGTCGTCGCTACTGCGTGAACGCGCCACAGGTGCCGGCACCGACCGTGGTGACGCCACCGGATTCGTCGATGCTCTTGTTCGCACCGGTCAGGGTGTTGTTGGCATTGACGTAGGTCAGCACCGCGCCGGTGCCCTCCACCGTCAGCTGCGCGCCCGCCGGCGGACCGACGCGCTCGGCGAGGTAGATGTCGAAGCTGCCGTTCGCCGTGGACACGTCGTACACCGAGTTGCCGGTGACGATCGAGCAGACCGGGTTGCCTTCGTCGGCCAGCACGAAGATGCCGGCGCCGGCGCACGGCGTGGCGGCCGGACCGCAGAACGCCTGGTTCGACCCGCTGATCGCCGGCAGGTTGTTGCCGGTGACCTTGAAGCGGGCGCGGCCGGTGCCGGCCGTCGCGTTGCCGTTCTGGCCGAACAGGGTGATCACGTCGGCGTTCGCGACCTCACGGACCGTGTTGTTGCTGATCGTGATCGCGCCCGTGGTGGCGTCGCCCTGGATCACGGCACGAATGCCGCTGCCGAACACCGAGCCCGAGTCCCTGGTTCCGGCACTACCGATGATGTTGCCGTCGATGAACCCGTACATCGTTCCGGCGGTGCCGGCGCCCGCGGCCGTGAACGCGTTGATGACCGCCGCCTGGGTAAGGGTCAGGGTGTTGGTCTGCGCACGGAAGCTCATGCTCGCGGTCTGCGACGTATCCATGTCGATGCCCTGGCCGTTGCCGGTGAACGTGTTGTTCGACACGACGAAGGAATTGGCCGCGGTCTGCGCGTTGGCTGCCACCGAGGTGTCGCCGATCTTCGCGCTGTCGTTGCCCTGGATCTGCACGCCGACCGCGCGCAGGTTGGTGAAGGTAGAGCCGCTCACCACGCCGACCGGCAGCACGGAGGTGCCCCTCATCGACAGCAGCAGGCCGTCGTTGCCGATCGAACCCGAGGGCTGGCAGGGCTGGCCGACCGCGCAGGAGATGGTCGAGTTGGTGAAGTTGAACGCGGCCATGTTGGTGTTGTTGTTGTCGACCGTGACGCCATTGTGCGGGTTGTTGATGAACGTGCTGTTCGCGATCGTCACGGTGCCCGTGATGTTGGTCAGCACCATGCCGTCGTCCGCGCCGGTACCGGCGGAGTCGGTCACGTTGAAGCGGGTGAAGCTCGGGCTGTCGGTCGCGGTCAGGACCACGCCATCGCCGGTCGAGTTCTGGATCGCGCCACCGGTGCAGGTTCCCGCCGAGGTGCAGGCGCCGCCGTTGCCGGTGACCGTCAGCCCGCCGCTGGTGCCGGTGGCGTTGACGATGATGCCGCTCGTGGCGCCGTTCGACGCGATGCTGCGGAAGGTCAGTCCGGCGGCACCGATCGTCGTATTGGCGACGTTCAACGCAGTGCCGGTCGTCGTCGCCAGCGTGTTGACGATCGAGGTGTTGTTCTGCGTCGCCGTCACCGTGCCGCCACCGGTCGCGGTGAACGCCGGATTGGTGCCGGTACTGAGGGCAAGGCCGCCGGTGAAGGCGATCGTCGATCCGGTGTTGCTGGTCAGCGAGACGCCGGCCGCGCCGCCCGAATTCGCGGTGACCTGGCCGCTCAGGGTCAGCGTGCCGCCGGTGCGGTTGCGCACCTGCACCGCCAACTGCCCGCTGCTGGCCTGGCTGATGGTGCCGCCGTAGCTGATCGTCGCGGTGCCGCCGCTGCTCGCGGTCGCGGTGCCGATCACGAAGCTGGTGCTGGTCGCACCGCTCAGCGTGCCGCTGCCGAGCGTCGCATTGCCAGTGACCTGGGACATCGTGATGTTGTTGGCGCCGCCGGTCGACGTGACGGAGTTGGTCGTCACCGCCAGGGCACCGTTGACCAGATTCATCGCGACGCCGCCGCCGTTGATCACGACGTTGTCGTTCATGGTCAGCGTGCCGAAACCGTTGCCGAGCAGCGCGGTGGTGCCGTCACCCAGCGTGAGGCCGTGGATGAAGTTGCCGGTGCCGAGCGTCACCACGACGCCGGAACTGCCGAGCACCGGGGAGGTGCCGCCGGTGGTCGGCAGCGTCTGGCCGGCCTGCGGCGCCAGGACGCCGAGGGCCGCCAGCGTGCCGGTGGCCCCGCGTCCGATCAGGCGCTGGCCGTTCAGCAGGACCAGCGCTCCGCTGTAGGCGGCGCCGCCGCCGTAGACGAAGATCGGATCGTTCGCCGCCGGATTGACACCCACACCGGTGTTGTCGGTCTGGAAATTCGAGGTGTTGGCGTAGGGATGCGACAGGCGACCGTCGCAGGTCGCACTGCAGGCACCGGCGTTGTTGTTGATGAACCAGACGCGGCCGGCCACGGTGAAGGTCACCGTTCCGGTCGCCGAGCGGCCGTTGCGCGACAGCGTGTAGGTGAAGGTGTCCGTACCGCTCGACTTGCCGCGCGGCGGGTCATAGGTGAACTGGCCGATGTTGGCCCCCGACGTCGTCATCGTGACCTGGCCCCCGCCGGTGCTGGTCGCGTCGAAGGCGCTGATCGTGGTGCCGGCCGGGAAGCTGTCGTTCGTGGTGACGGTGAACGCGGTGCCGGTCGAGGAGTCGACCAGCACGTTGCCGAGCGCGGAGTAGTTGTCGTTGCCGGCGACGAGGTTGACGTTGAGCACGTAGGCCTGCGGCGCGGACGAGCAGCCGAGGGCGTCGGTCGCGGTCAGGCTGAAGTTGCTGGTGCCGGCATCGGTGGCGGTGCCGCTGACCGTGGTACCGGCGAGCGTGATGCCGGCCGGCAGCGCGCCCGCGGAGATCGCGAAGGTGTACGGGCCGGTGCCGCCGGCGCCGGTGAAGGACTGCGAGAACGCCGTGCCGAAGTTGTTGTTGAACGTGGTCGCTGCCGGCGTGAACGTGATCACCGGGCAGGACACGGTCAGGCTGAAGGCCTGGTTCGCATTCGGCAGGACGCCGTTCGCCGCCGTGATGTTGAGCGGGTAGTTGCCCGCCGTGCCGGCGCCCGGGGTACCGGACAGCGTGGCGGTGCCGTTGTTGTTGTTGACGAAGGTGACGCCGGCCGGCAGCGTGCCGGTCGCGTTGATCGCCATCGACGCGCCGGTCGGGAAGCCAGTGGTGGTGACGCTGAACGTGCCGGCCTGGCCGATCGGGAAGGTCACGTTGTTCGCGCTGGTGATCGCCGGCGCCTGGTTGACCGTCAGCGTGAAGTTCTGGGTCGCGTTCGGCGGCACGCCGTTGGTCGCGGTGAAGGTGATGGCATACGTGCCACCCGTGCCCGCACCCGGCGTTCCGGCCAGCGTGGCGGTGCCGTTGCCGTTGTCGGTGAAGGTCACGCCGGTCGGCAGCGCCGCGCCGCCCCGGGTGATCGAGGTCACCGTCGGGATGCCGGTCGTGGTGACGGTGAAGGTCCCCGGAGTCCCGACGGCGAACGTCGTGCTGTTCGCGCTGGTGATCGACGGCGGCTGGCTGACCGTCAGCGTGAAGTTCTGGGTCGCCTGGGTTCCGACACCGTTGTTGGCGGTGATCGTGATCGGGAAGGTGCCGCCGGCCGTCGGCGTGCCGCCGAGGGTCGCGGTGCCGTTGTTGTTGTTGGTGAAGGTGACGCCGGCCGGCAGCGCGCCGGTCTCGCTGATCACCATCGTCGCGCCGCTCGGGAAGCCCGTGGTCGTCACGGTGAACGTGCTCAGCGTATTCAGCGTGAAGGTCGTGCTGTTGGCGCTGGTGATTGCCGGCGCCTGGTTGACCGTCAGCGTGAAGTTCTGGGTCGCGTTCGGCGCCACGCCGTTGGTCGCGGTGAAGGTGATGGCGTAGGTGCCGCCGGTGCCCGCACCCGGCGTGCCGGTGAGCGTGCCAGTGCCGTTGCCGTTGTCGGTGAAGGTCACGCCGGTCGGCAGCGCGGCACCGCCGCGGGTGATCGAGGTCACCGTCGGGACGCCGGTGGTGGTGACGCTGAAGGTCCCCAGCTGACCGACCGTGAAGGTCGCGTTGGCGACGCTGGTGAAGGACGGCGGCTGGGTCACCGACAGCGTGAAGCTCTGGGTCGCCTGGGTACCGACGCCGTTGTTGGCGGTGATCGTGATCGGGAACGTGCCGCCCACGGTCGGCGTGCCGGCGAGCGTCGCCGTGCCGTTGTTGTTGTTGGTGAAGGTGACGCCCGTCGGCAGTGCGCCGGTCTCGCTGATCACCATCGTCGCACCGGACGGGAAGCCCGTGGTGGTGACGGTGAAGGTGTTCGGCGAGTTCAGCGTGAACGTCGCACTGTTGGCGCTGGTGATCGCCGGCGCCTGGTTGATGGTCAGCGTGAAGCTCTGCGTCGCGTTCGGCGCCACGCCGTTGTTGGCGGTGATCGTGATCGGATAGGTGCCGCCGGTGCCGGCTCCCGGCGTGCCGGACAGCGTCGCGGTGCCGTTGTTGTTGTTGACGAAGGTGACGCCGGCCGGCAGCGCGCCGGTCGCGCTGATCGCCATCGACGCCCCGCTCGGGACGCCGGTCGTCGTGACGCTGAAGGTGCCGAGGGTACCGACGGTGAACGTCGCGGCGTTGGCGCTGGTGATCGCAGGCGCCTGATTGACGTTCAGGGTGAAGTTCTGGGTCGCGTTCGGCGCGACGCCGTTGGTCGCGGTGATCGTGATCGGGTAACTGCCGCCGGTGCCCGCGCCCGGCGTACCGGACAGCACACCCGCGGCGGACAGCGTCACGCCGGAGGGCAGCGTGCCGGTGAAGCTGAAGGTCGAGGCCGGGTTGCCCGACGCGGTGACGTTGAAGCTGCCCAGCGTACCCACGACGAAGGTCGTGTTGTTGGCGCTGGTGATCGCCGGCGCCTGGTTCACGTTGAGGGTGAAGTTCTGGGTCGCGTTCGGCGCCACGCCGTTGTTCGCGGTGATCGTGATCGGATAGCTGCCGCCGGTGCCCGCGCCCGGAGTACCGGACAGCGTTGCCGTGCCGTTGTTGTTGTTGACGAAGGTGACGCCGGCCGGCAGCGCGCCGGTCTGGCTGATCACCATCGACGCGCCGCTCGGCACGCCGGTGGTGGTGACCGTGAAGGTGCCGGCGGACCCCACGGTGAAGGTCGTGCTGTTCGCGCTGGTGATCGACGGCGGCTGGGTCACCGACAGCGTGAAGCTCTGCGTCGCCTGGGTACCGACGCCGTTGTTGGCGGTGATCGTGATCGGGAACACGCCACCCGCGGTCGGCGTGCCGCCGATCGTCGCCGTGCCGTCGTTGTTGTTGGTGAAGGTGATGCCGGCCGGCAGCGCGCCGGTCTCGCTGATCACCATCGTCGCGCCGCTCGGAAAGCCGGTGGTCGTCACCGTGAACGTGCTCGGGGTGTTCAGCGTGAAGGTCGTGGCGTTGGCGCTGGTGATCGCCGGCGCCTGATTGACCGTCAGCGTGAAGCTCTGGGTCGCGTTCGGCGTCACGCCGTTGTTGGCGGTGATCGTGATCGGATAGGTGCCGCCGGTGCCGGCGCCCGGCGTGCCGGACAGCGTCGCGGTGCCGTTGTTGTTGTTGACGAAGGTGACGCCGGCCGGCAGCGCGCCCGTCTCGCCGATCACCATCGTCGCACCACTCGGCACGCCGGTGGTGGTGACCGTGAAGGTGCCGGCGGTGCCGACCGTGAAGGTCGTGCCGTTGGCGCTGGTGATCGCCGGCGCCTGGTTCACCGTCAGGGTGAAGTTCTGGGTCGCATTCGGGGCGATGCCGTTGTTCGCGGTGATCACGATCGGGTAGCTGCCGCCGGTGCCGGCGGCCGGCGTGCCGGACAGCACGCCCGCGGTGGACAGCGTCACGCCGGTCGGCAACGTACCGGTCGCGCTGAAGCTCGATGCCGGGAATCCACTCGCCGTGACCGTGAAGCTGCCCGCGGTTCCGACCACGAAGGTCGTGCTGTTGGCGCTGGTGATCGTCGGCGCCTCGTTGACCGTCAGCGTGAAGTTCTGGGTCGCGTTCGGGGCGACGCCGTTGTTCGCCGTGATCACGATCGCGTAGCTGCCGCCGGTGCCTGCGGCCGGCGTACCTGCCAGGGTCGCGGTGCCGTCGTTGTTGTTGACGAAGGTCACGCCGGTCGGCAGCGCTCCGGTCTCGGAGATCGCCATCGCCGCAGCGCTCGGCACGCCGGTGGTGGTGACCGTGAAGGTGCCGGCCGTTCCGACGGTGAAGGTCGTGCTGTTCGCACTGGTGATGGCCGGCGCCTGGTTGACCGTCAGCGTGAAGCTCTGGGTCGCATTGGCGCCGACGCCGTTGGCGGCCGTGATGGTGATCGGATAGGTGCCGCCGGTCCCGGCGGCCGGCGTGCCGGAGAGGACGCCCGCGGCGGACAGCGTGACGCCGGCCGGCAGCGCGCCGGTCTCGCTGAAGGTCGGCGCCGGGAAGCCGGTCGCCGTGACCGTGAACGTGCCCGCCGTGCCGACAGTGAAGGTCGTGCTGTTGGCGCTGGTGATCGCCGGCGCCTGGTTGACCGTCAGCGTGAAGTTCTGGACCGCGTCCGGCACGATGCCGTTGGTCGCGGTGAAGGTGATGGCGTAGGTGCCGCCGGTTCCGGCCGCGGGGGTGCCCGACAGCACGCCGGTGCCCGGATTGAAGGTGACGCCGGCCGGCAGGGTGCCGGTCTGGCTGATCGTCGGCGCCGGCAGGCCGGTCGCGGTGACGGTGAAGGTGCCGGCAGTGCCGACGGTGAAGGTCGTGGCGTTCGCGCTGGTGAACACCGGCGGCGTCGTCTGCAGGTCGGCGATGTCGACGCGGCCGTAGACGCGGCTGTCGTCGAGCGTGAAGAACGCCGCCCGCATGTCGAGCGTCTGCGCGCCGCTGGAGGTGTCACCGGCCGGGTCGGTCGCCAGCGGGGCGATGCCCGTCCAGTCGCCGATCTGGCCGTCGAGAATGATGGTGGCCGCCCACGCCGTGCCGGAGACCAGCAGCAGCAGCGAGCCGATCACGCGCAGCACGCGGCGCTGGCGCAGCACGCGACCCGAGATCAGGAGCAGCGCGAGGCCGAGCAGGCAGGCGCCGGCGAAGCCGAGCGTCGGGATGGTGATCTGCGGTCCCAGCAGGATGATCGGCGCGCCGCCGGCGGCACCGTTCGCGGTCAGCAGGACGTCGGTGCCGGAGGCATCGGAGGTGACGAGGTAGACCTGGGCGTCGACCCGGCCGGCACCGAAGATGGACGCCAGCGGGAAGGCGTATTCGACGACGTCGGAGCCAGCGGTGCCGTTGTTGGCGCCGACCGGATAACCGGAGGGCGGAAACGGGATGGCGCTGCCGAAGCTGCCGCCGGTGCAGAAGGCGTAGCTGGTTCCGCTGACTGTCGGAGTGTTGCCGACCGTGGCGACGGTATCGACCCGCACGTCGATGCCATTGATCGGCCCGGACGAGGTCGTGACCGTACAACCGGTGCCGACGCTGCGGTCGACGTCGAGGTAGGTCGTGATCGTGGTCTGAGCGAAGGCCAGGTGGCTGGTGGCCAACAGCAACAGCGTGCCGATCGCCCGAATCGTCCTTGCGAGCATGTGACGTCCCCGATTTCCCCAACTGAAGCTCTGGAGTGTACGCGGGCAACGTGACGGTCGTCTCGCTTTTTCCGGGTATTATTCGTTTACGCGGGGAACCCCTCGAACGGATGCAGGGGAAACGATGGATCGCCAGGCGAGCCGCGGGACGCCGAGCGCGAACTTCAGCCAGACGCCGGCGATCGCCAACGGCGTCGCCAGCGGGCTGCCGGCGCCGAACCGGAGGAAGTAGCGGGCGAGGCCGCGGTGCTTGTTCCACGCGACGAACCACGGGCGGTGGACACTCGACGTCCCCTTTACATGAACGACGCGAACGTCGTTGGCTACGGCCACGCGACCGCCGCCGGCACGCAACCGGCGCGCCAGGTCGAGGTCCTCGGCGTGCAGCCGGTAGCCCGGGTCGAAGCCCCCGATCGCCTCGAAGGCCGTTCGGCGCACCAGCAGCAGCGCGCCGGAAGGCGCGTCGACGGTTTGCAGGGCGGCGGCGCTGCGCGCGCGGTGCAGCCGCGCCGCGGGATCCGCCCGCGATCCCAGACCCATCGATGCGAGGATGCGGCGCAGGTCGGGATCGTTGCGCCGTGCGGCCGGTTCCGGCGCCCCCTCGGCATCGACCACGTCGGCGCCGAGCAGGGCCAGATCCGAATCGCCGGCGGCAACCGCGAGCAGCCGCGCGAAGCTGTCGGGCTCGACCAGGCAGTCGGGATTGAGAAAACACAGCCAGTCGACCGCGCCGGCCGCGCGGGCGCCCTGGTTGCAGGCGATCCCGAAGCCCGGGTTGTCGGGATTGCGGTGGAGCTCGGTGGGCAGCACGGCGCGGGCCGCGTCCAGCGCGCGCGCGGGCGCGCCGTCGCTGGAGGCGTTGTCGACCAGCACGAGGCGGGAGACGCCGCGCGCGGCCGCGATGCGCGCGACGCAGTCGGCCAGCGTCGCTGCGCTGTCGTGGCAGACCACCACCACCGCCAGCGTCGGCAGGCCGGGCTCGGCGTCGGCACTCACGGCGGCGCGCGCAGCGCGGGACCGAGTTCGGCCGCGGCCACCCACAGCTTCGGCCAGGCGTCGAGCGCGGTGGCGAGTTCGGCGATCGCGGCCGAGCACGCCTCCACCAGCACCTCGTCGCAGGCCAGCGTGGGCCAGTCGGAGAGCGCCGGCGTCGTGGCATCGAGCAGCGCCGCGCGATTGGCGGCAATCAGCGCATCGACATCGGCGTGCCAGTACCCCGGCATCTCGCGGGCCTCCTGCCGGGCCCGCTCCAGCCGCTCGACCTGGTCGCAGCGGCTGGCGTGGACGGAGTCGCGGATCCAGTCGCGCCGGGCGGCGAACGGGGACGCGGCGAGGTCGCGGAGGCGCGCCGCGACCTGCAGCAGGCGCTCGGACGGGGACGCGACCCGGATCGCGTCGCGCTGCTCGTGGAGCCAGTCGGAGAGCAGCCGGTTCAGCGACGGCTTCCACGCGCCGGCGTTGTTGGCGCGGCGGCCACGCGCGCCGAGCGGCACGTGGGCGATCGTCAGCGGCAGGTCGAGGCTGACGGCATGCGGGTCGACGACGCCGATCAGCGCATGCAGCAGCGCGTCCTCACCGCGCCCGCCGGCCGCGGTCGCCGGCAGCAGCGTGCCGTTGTCCAGCGCGCAGGCGGAGAACCAGACGCGCTCGGCGACGTGGGCCTGCGGGTAGGCGAAGCACAGCGCGTCGCCCTCGAGCAGTTGCCGATAGCGATCGGGGCCCTGCGCCAGTGGCGCGCGCTCGACCGCCGGCAGGCGGTACATCCAGACGGTGTTGTCGGCGCCGCTGGCGCCTCGGTGGCCGTTCAGCGTCGCGACGATGCGGCTGGAGGGGTGCACCGCGGTCAGGTCGGCAATCGCGCGACCGGCGATCGCCTCGAGTCCGGGAGGTGGGCCGCTGCGCGCCAGCCAGTCGGCCGCGTCCGCGCCGCAGGCGGCCCAGTGCCGGGCGAGCGCGTCATCCGCCGGTTCGCTGCCGGCACGCAGCGCCCCCGCGACGTCTTCGCACAGCGTCGTCACCGCGTTGCTGGCGGCATCGAGGTCGACGCCGGCGCGCGCACCCGGCGACGCCAGCAATGGCAGCCGCATGTCGTCGTCGAGCACCATCAGGCGCCGCCCGGCCGACAGCAGCAACGCGAGGTTCAGCAGGCGGCCGCCGCCGAAGCGGGTGCCGGCGTCGTGGCGCAGCAGCTGCCGCCCGACCGCTTCGGGCGCGATCCCGGTCGCGGCCGCCAGTCGCCGGACGGCCGCGGCGGCCGTCGTCGCATCGATCAGTTCGAGCGGCGGCAGTCCCGGCGCGCGATCGGCCCGCAGCCGGGCAAGCGCCGCGCTGGCGGCAGGATCGCGGGAGTCGTCGAGCAGCCGGACCGGCACGGCGGTGCCATGGCGGCGCTGATGCGCGTCGAGCGAGGCGAGCAGCGCCGCCGCGGCATCGGGCCGGTCGCAGCAGCGCAGGTGGATCGCGTCGATCGGCGCCTGGACGCGCGGCACGGCCCTGCCGGCGAGTTCGCCCAGCCAGCGCGCGCCGTCCACCAGCACGCCCTTGCTCAGCAGGCGCTCGATCAGCTGCGCGGCCTCCTGTGGCGAGCGCGCGAGGCCCTGCTGGCCGAGTGCGGCCAGGTGCTGCGCACGCGGCAGGAAGGCCGCGGCGACCTGCAGCGCCTGCCATTCCTGGAAGTCGAGGACATGCACCGCGCCGTCGGCGGTAACGTAGGCGCAGTCGCGGTCCGACAGCGGCTGCATGCGGCCCGGTCGTGCCGCCAGCAGCGGTTCGACGCGGCTCGGCGCGGCGAACGGCACCGACCACTGGAAGCTCATCTCCACGCCGGCGACCGTCAGCGCCGGGAGAACCAGCGGCGCAGGCTCAGCAGCGGCGCGTTGTGGTTGGCGGCGCCGACGTCGGACGATGCCCGGGTCGCCGCGTGCGGCTCGTCGATCGCGCTGCCGGTGGCGAGCTGCTGCCAGTGGTCGCGCTCGCGGGTCAGCGCCTCCACCTCGGCCTCGAGTTCGAGGATGCGCGCGCCGCCGGCCATGTTCTTCCGGACCTCGTGGTTGTAGTGGCCGTAGACGCTTTCCTCGCGATCAGTGAACAGCGACAGGCTGTCGTCGAGCTCGGGCGGCAGCCCGCCGGTCGCGTTGCTGCAGGCGGCGATGTAGTAGAGCGGGTCGAGGGCAACGCCGGGCACGGGGGCCGCGCCGTTCGCCGCGGTCTGTGCGCGGGCGCTCCGCGGCTCCGCGTCCAGCGACCACAGCAGCGAGGCGAAGGCGAGCTTCTGGCCGTAGAGGCGATGCTGCCGGAAGTGGCGGGCGAGCAGCGCCTCGAACTCCTCGCGATACAGTTCGCGGACGTGGTGCTCGTTGCTGAAACCGGGCAGGTCGCTGTAGGTCCGCTTGTCCGGCGACGAGATCAGCAGCACGCCGTCGGGGCTGAGCACGCGGCGGAATTCGGCGAGCAGCTCCTCGTGCTCGCGCAGGTGCTCCAGGGTCTCGAAGGACACCACCAGGTCGATGCTGGCCGTGGCCACCGGCAGCTGCAGCGCGTTCGCGCACTCGTAGCGCAGGTTGGCGCGGGCGCCGTAACGCGCGCGCGCATGGGCGACGGCCTCGGCGGAGACGTCGATGCCGGTCACCTGCCCCGCCACCGTCGCCAGCAGGTCGGAGCCGTAGCCCTCGCCGCAGGCGGCGTCGAGCACGCGGCGGCCGCGCGCCAGCGGCAGCGCGAACGCGTAGCGGTGCCAGTGTTCGTACCAGATCTCGCGCACGCATTCGGGCGTGAAGCGTTCACCGGTGAATGGAAGTTCGTCGCTCACGTTCGGTTCCAGGAGACGGGTCGCGCGCGGGGCGCTCAGTGCCGCAGCCGGTCGCGGATCACGGCACGGCGGGCCGCCAGCGGGTCGCGCCGGATGAAGTCGGCGACGCGTTCATTGTAGTCCGGATAGCGCGCCACCAGCCGGCGCAGGTTCTCGCCGCCGGGGCGGTGCGCGGTGTCGGCGAAGGACTGGCCGCCGACATGGGCGACGTAGGCATCGTCGCACAGCACGTTGCGCCAGCCGTGGGCCGCGGCGCGCAGGCACCAGTCGTTCTCCTCGCCGTAGCCGCGGCCGAAGGTCGCGGCGTCGAAGTCGCCGATCGCCTCGAGCGCGGCGCGGCGGAGGAACATGCAGAAGCCGACCGCGGTCGGCAGCTCCGGGTACTCGGCAGCGCCGTCGGCGCAGGCCGCCGCGACGGCGTCGAGCTCGGCGGGCACGGGATTGTTGCGGCAGAACTCCGGGAACGAGCAGATCTCGGCGTTGTTGGAGAACGGCGTGATCGACGCGATCCGCGGGTCGGCGGCCGCGCAGGCGAGCACGCGCTGCCAGCAGCCTGGGGTCGCCACGGTGTCGGAATTGAGCAGGAGGACGTCGCCCTCGGCGCGCGCGATCGCGGCGTTGACGGTGCCGACAAAACCGAGGTTCCGGTCCTGCAGCGTCGCCCGCCAGCCCGGGCGCCTGGCCGCATGCTCGAGCAGCGGGCGGATCCGCGGATCGGGCGACGCGTCGTCGACGAGGTCGACGCTCGCGGCCACGCCGTCGAGGGTCGCGGCGAGGCTGGCGAGGCAGCCGGTCAGCACGTCGTGGCCGTTGTAGACCGGGACGATGATCGTGAGGGGCCGGGTCACGTCGACGGCTCGCCGCGCGGCGCCTCCGGCGTCTCCCAGGAATGCGCGAGGCGCACCAGCCCGAACTCGCGGCTGTCGCCGACGACCCGGAATTCGCGCTCGCGCACGTCGAACAGGCGGAGGCCTTCCGGATCGAAGGCGGTGCCGCGCACGAAATACGCGCCGGGCAGCAGCGCCGGTGCGCGGAAGCGCATCCGGAAGCGGTGGCGGCGGTCCGCGCTGCTCGGCTGTGCCGACTCCATGTCGGAGATCACGCCGTAGACCGCGGTGCCGTCCATCCGCAGCAGGCCGACGCCGCCGTTGGGAACGCGATCGCTGCGGGCGCCGATGGTGAGGTCGACCACGAGGTCGCCGCCGTCGGCGAGGCGATGCTCGCTGTCGACGCCGGCGATCGCGAGATCCTCGATCCAGAATTCCTGTCCCCCGCTCTGCTCCCGCTGCTCCTGGCCGGCGGCGATCTTGCGTTCCTGGAACGCGAGATATTCCTGGCTGACCTCGTGCACCGGGCCGATCGAATGCACGCCGCCCTGGTGGATCCAGCAGGCGCGCTGGCACAGCTTCTGCACGTGATACATGCTGTGCGACACGAGCATCAGCGTGCCACCGGCGCCGAGGTAGTCCTCGATCCAGCGGATGCACTTGCGCTGGAAGGACTCGTCCCCGACGGCGAGCACTTCGTCGGTGATCAGGAGGTCCGGGCGACGGGCGGCCACCAGCGCGAAGCCGAGCCGCACCACCATGCCGGACGAGTAGTGCTTCACCGGCTCGTCGATGTAGTCGCCGATGTCGGCGAACGCGATGATCTCGTCGGTCTTGTCGGCCAGCTCGCGGGCCGTGAAGCCCATCAGCGCACCGGCCATGCGGATGTTGTCGCGGCCGCTGAACTCCTGGTGGAAGCCGGCGCCGAGCTCGAGCAGAGCGGCGACGCTGCCGTGGACCCGCACCGTTCCCGCCGTGGGCGCGAGCACGCCGGTCAGGACTTTCAGCAGCGTCGATTTCCCCGCGCCGTTCTCGCCGATGATGCCGAGCGATTCGCCGCGATTCACCGTCAGGTGGATGTCGCTCAGCACCCGGCTGGGGTTCGACGGCGTGCGCCCCAGCAGCAGCGCGCGCAGCGCGCGGAGACGGTCGCGGCTGGTCGACACCCGCGGGAAGGACTTGCCGACGCCGACCAGTTCGACCAGCGGCTTGCCCTCCGGCCGCGCTCTCACAGGAAATCCTCGAAGTGCGGCGCGAGACGGCGGAAGACGAGACCGCCGACGGCGAGCGCGATCGTGCTGGTCGCGAGCATCGCGAGCCAGTGCGATTCACCGCTCCCGATGAGGCAATGGCGGATGGTCTCGATGTAGCCGACGACCGGATTCGCCGCGATCCACGGGCGGATGCGCTCGGGAATCATCTCCACCTGGAAGAAGATCGGCGTGAGGAAGAACCACAGCGTCAGAAGTTGCGGGAGGAGCTGGCCGAGATCGCGGACGAACACGTTGAACGCGGCGAGCGCCCAGGCGACGCCCTGCGCCAGCGCGAGCAGCAGCAGCAACGCGACCAGTGCCCCCGGAATTCCGAGCGGATCGAGGGAATAGCCCATCAGCCGGAGCCCCAGCAACGCGGCGACAAAGCCGGCGCCATGCAGGATCGCGGCGGACACGACCGGAACGGCCGGCAGGACGGCACGCGGCACCGCCACCTTGGCCAGCAGTCCCGCGTGCTCGGCGATCGCGCCGGTCGCGCGGCTGATCGATTCGCTGTAGGCGGTCCACGGCCACAGCCCGGCGATCAGGAACGGCGCCACCTGGCTGGCGTCGAGCGCAGGCAGCCGGACCCGGAGGATCTCGACGAACACCAGAGCATAGACCGCGACCATCGCCAGCGGCTGCAGGACCAGCCAGGCAATGCCGAGGAGGCTGCCGGCGAAGCGCTGGCGCAGGTCGCGCAGCGTGAGTTCGCGCAGGAGCGAGACGGAATGTCGCGCGTTCATCGGCAACGTCGGCGGATCGGATCGGGGCGGTGCATGGTGCGGCCTCGCCCCGGCGCCGACAAGCCCTCGCGCGCGGTCGGATCGCCGCGATGATCGCGGCCGCGGGCGGCCGCGATCATCGACGGGTGCCTACTTGCCGCTCGCGGGCGGCTGCGGCTGCGGCTGGGTCGCGTAGCGCGTCCGCAGCGAGGCCACGGTGTCCGGATCGGCATCGAGCGCGACACTGCGCAGGTTGTCGGTGTAGTCCTTGATCGCCGCCTGCACACGCTCGCCGCGCAGGCGTTCGACGATCTGCGACTGGACCTCGGCGAAGGTCTTCTGCCGTCCGGCCGTGCGATGGGTCAGGCGGATGACGTGGTAGCCGAGTCGGGTCTGCACCACGTCCGCGAGCTGGCCGTCCTTGGTCATGCCTTCGATCGCCTCCATGAAGTTCGGCTCGAGCTTCATCGTGGAGTTGATGCCCTTGAGCTCGCCGCCGTGCTCGCGGGTCCCCGGGTCGTCGGAGTACTTCTTCGCGAGGGTCGCGAAGTCCTCGCCCTTCTGCACGCGGCTGCGGATGTCGATCGCGAGCGAGCGGGCCTCAGCGGCCGGGCGGCTGCTGGACGAGATCAGGATGTGCTGGAGGTCGTAGCTGTCCGGCTCGCGGAACGCCCCCGGATTCGCGGCGTAGTTCTCTTTCGCGATCTGCTCGATGTTGCCGATGCTCACTTCCTTCTTCATCAGGTCGACCAGCTCGGCCGCGAGCAGGCGGTCCTCGACGAGCTTCATCCGCTGCTTGAACTCCGCGCTGTCCTGGATGCCGCGACCGCGCGCGACGTCGGCCAGCTGGCGAGCCAGCAGCAGGTTGCGGATGGTGTCCTCGATGCGCTTCGGGGAGTCCATGAAGCCGAAGCGCTGCTCCTCGGGGAGATCCTTCATGTTGGCGTCGATGTCGGCCAGCGTCAGCGTCGCGGTGCCCTGGCGCGCGACCCAGTGGTCGCTGTCGGCCGCGTTCGCGGCGGTGGTCACGGCAGCGAGGCCGATGGCGAGAACGATGGTGCGGA
>JBGAPI010000003.1:0-160771 GCA_044221335.1 Ahniellaceae bacterium | reverse complement strand
CTACTCGAATCCGTCCTTGAACATCCCGTCGAATCCGACCGGCTCGATCAGCTCGGCGCTGTCGTCTCCGGTGGAGAACGCGGTGGCCGAGGCCGGCAGCGTCGCGCGAGCGATGATGTCGACCCACTGGGCAGCCGCGTCGATGGTGCCGGACAGCGGCACCGTTGCCGTCGCGCCGACCGCGAGATCGAAGCTGGTGTTGACCAGCGCCGAGCCATTGGCGGGCACGCAGGCACCGAGCGGCACGGTGCAATTCCACAGCACACCGGTGAGGCCCAGCGGAGCAGGCACCGCAAGAGTCACGCCGGCCACGCCGGCGCTGCCGTTGTTGGTGACGCTGACCGAATAGCCGGCCAGTGTCGCGCCCGCGTTCGACGGGTCCGTCAGCGGCAGATTGGGCGGTTGCGTTCGGACGATGCGAGTCGTGAGATCGACGCCGTTGCCGACGATGACCTTCCGATCGACCGGCGGGCTGCGATCGTTCCCGCCGTTCGCCGTGCCGCCGTTGTCGTGAACCACGACCTCGATCGTGGCTGCGCCCGCCGCGCCGGTGAGCGTATAGGTCAGGGTGCCGCTCGGATCGATCGCCGCGCCGCTCAGCACGCCCGTCGGGTCGTAAGGCACGGTCACGAGGAAATCGACAGTCTGCGCCGACTCGTTCGCGGGTCCGGCGCTGATCGCGGTGGCGAAGCCGGGCACCGTCTGCGCGCCCGAGGTGCCTGCGGCGTGCAGACGATTGGGGCCGAGGGTTGCGCTCGGCGCATCGTTCACGGGCAGGATGGTGACCGCGATCGGAGTCGACGTCGACGCGTTGCTGGCATCCGTCACCGTCAGCGTGACCGTGAGGCTGCCGAAGGCATTGGCGACCGGCGTGATGACCAGCGTGCGACTGGCGCCGCTTCCGCCGAGTCCCGAGGCGAGCGCGGCGTCGGTGATCAGGCTCTGGTCGCTGGAGGCGGCCGCGAGCACGAGTTGCGACGCCGGGGTCTCGGCGTCACCCACCGTGATCGACTGCGACGCGCTCGCGGAGTCCTCCGCGAAGCTGACCGACCCTGGCGCCGAGATCGTCGGCACGCCGGTGACGGTCGTCGTTGCGGTTGCGCTGTTGTTGCCGGGCACCGGATCCGACGTGGACGACGTCACGGTGGCGGTATTGCTCACCGTGCTTCCGGGCGCGGTCGCCGGCGCCACCTTGGCGACCAACGTGAAGCTCGCATTGCCTGCGGCGAAACTCGCGTTGCTGCAGCTGATCGTGCCGTTGGCACCCATCGCGGGCGTCGTGCAGCTCCAGCCTGCCGCACTGACCAGCGAGACGAAACTGGTCGACGCGGGCAGCGCGTCACTCCAGCTGGCAGCGGTCGCCGCACTGGGTCCTGCGTTGGCGACCGTGATCGACCAGGTGATATTGCTGCCGGCATTGACCGGATCGGGCGAGTCGGACTTCGTGATCGACAGGTCGGCGACAGGCGTGATCGGCGTCGTGTCGGTGGCGGAGTTGTTCCCCGGCGTCGGATCGACGCCGTGGCTGCCGTCATCCGTGATCGACGCGGTGTTGCTGACCTGGGTCACCCCGCCCGGAGGCGCGGCGCTCAAGTTGACGGTGAAGGTCTCCGAGCCACTGCCGCCCGAAGCCAGAGAACCGACGGCCACGGTGCAGGTCGATCCGGCGTTGTTGTTCGGCGTGCACGACCAGCCGGCGGTGCTGGCCCCCGGATTGAAGGTGGTATTGGCGGGAACCGTATCGCTGATCGTCACACCCGTGGCGTCCTGGTTGCCGGCCGCATTGGCGTAGTTCACCGTGTAAGACACGACGCCGCCCGGCACCACGGACGCTCCGCCATCCGACACGGTGATCGACAGCTCCGGCGGTCCAAGCACGGAATAGCAGGTCGTGACGTCCGCCAGTGTCGGCGTGGCGGTCGAGTCGGTGGTCGACAGCAGCGCCTTGTATTGCAAGTAGCGGAAGCCGTTGAACTGGGTCAGCGAAGCTCCGCTGGTGGTGAAGAAGGTAGCGGCGGTCCCATCCGGCCCGACGAAGTTGAACGGGCCGAATTGCGAGTTGCTCGCGGCCACCTGGAACCTGAGCGCAGTGTTTGCCGGCGTCGTCGCCGTCCACGACAGCGTGGTCCAGGTCGGGCTGAAGCCGGCGCCAGGGTTGCTGTCTCTCGCGGACGACTGCAGATTGCCCGAGGCGGCAAACCCGGTCTTCATGTAGGCCTTGAAGTTGAAGTCCCGGGTCGAGTCGGCCGTGAAGGTGAGGCCATTGTCCGTGGAAATCACGCGTTGGCCGTTGGCATACGTACTGGGGCTGGAGCGAATCCAGAAGTAGCCACCCACCGAGGGGTTGGCCGCCGGGCGCAGGATCAGCGCGTATTGCGTACCGGACGTCAGGGTTGCCGGCGACGCGAAGAAGATCGAGTAGTACGTGCCGGCGCCGCTTGAAAAGCCGGTGAGGGTCGCGCTCGCGAGGTCGGAACCGGTGGGCAGGCCACCGCTGGTCGCGCGGACCGAGAGCGTCAGATTCGGTGTGGTGCCGGTGCAGCCCGAGCAGAACAGCTGCACGTCAGCCTGGGTGAGCTGGCCCGTCACCGCCGGAATGAACGTCTGTCCGCCCCAACTGGTGGTGGAAAAACTCGTGCCGGTGGTCGTGCCCGCCGTGTTCGACTGATCGATGGTTGCCGCGTTGAGCAGCAGGACGTTGTCAGGGCTCGCAAGCACGTCGACACTGGTCAGGGTTCCGGTCTGGAAATCGGCCTGCGTCGTGTCGACCGGGCAGGCGTTCACCACGGCGGTGCCGAGACTGAAATTGTTCGTTGTCGTCGCGGCGTCGGTGACCACGACGTTGCTCGCGCTGCTCGAGACATAGCCCGGCGCGCTGGCGGCGACGCTTGCGTACGTGCCCGCTGGAATGCCGCTGAAGGAGTAGACGCCAGCGCCATTCGTGGTGGCGGTTCGCGAGCCCAAGGTGACCGTGGCACCGCTGAGCGGAGCGCCGCCGACGGTCGCAGTAACGGTACCGCTGACGGTGCCGCCGCCGCCGAGTGGCGTGCAGGTGGGGGCCGGGAATTTGAAACTGCCGATACGGGTCAGATCGTTCAGTCCGTCGACCGCGTAGTACATGCTGGTGAGCCAGAAGGTGCAGCCGTCCGGGTCCAGGCTCATGGCCGCATAGTCGCCCCAGCGCGTGCAGGCCGATCCGCCGCAGTTGCCGGTCTGGGTGCCGGTACCCTGGATCAGCACCTGTTCGCTCTGACCCAGCGTATTGACCGGGTCGGAGGCGAAGCGGCCGGCGTACTTGATCGCCGGCTTGCTGGTCGAGTTGGAGGTGCTGTAGCCCAGCGCCATGTTTCCGGCGCGATCCACGGCGAGGCTGGGAATGAAGCGGTAGATCACATTCGCCGCGTCCGGATCCCAGGTCGCGGCCTGCGGCAGGCTGGCGGCTACGGCTCCACCGGTGACGTCGACCTGATACCAGCGCGGTGCGGCGAATCCGGTGGTGTCGCCCCTGCGGACCGTGTGGGTGAGCCACAAAGACTCGACGCCGCCGATATTGGTGTACTGGTTCTGCACCATGGCGCGCGTGCCGAGCGTGTCCAGCGAGTTGCCGCCCAGCGATGGCGCCTGCGGCACCGTCGCGTTGGGCCAACTGGTGGCCGCCAGCGGCAGGTCGGGGCCGGTGAAGGTCGACAGCGAGGTGCGGTTCCAGTCGACGTGGAACTTGTAGATCGACAGCGCGTTCAGGAAAGCGCTGGTCGACACGAAATAGTTCGGCCGCCCGGGCGGCGGCGTGCCGGCCTGCAGGCGTGCGTTGCCCGGAATCAAGGTGAATTCCGACGTCGGCGCGTTGAACTGCACGACCTGGGCGTTGGCCACGCCGGCGTACATCTGGGCCTTGTTGAACGCGAAGACTCGCACGCCCTGGAATGAGCCGCCGGCCGCATAGGCGAACATGTTGACCGACATGTAGATCCCGTCCGGCCACACGCCGAGCTTGGGATAGTCGCCGAGACCACCGGTGGTGTTGATCGAGTAGAAGTTCCAGCCGCCGCTCACGGGATCGCCGGTCTTGGAGACGGCGATGCATTCGAAGTTGCCCGGCGGGTTGATCACGTTGGAGGAGGCATCGAGCGAGAAGGCGAAGTCGCTGATGATCCAGCGGTCCTCGAAGGTGTCGTAGAGCACCACCGGATCGCCGAAATTGTTGGTGTCGCAGAGGTTGCCGAAGTTGCCCTGCGACATGAAGGTATTGAAGGTGAAGCCGGCCAGGCGGACGCCATCCGACTTGCGATAGATGCCGATCGCCGTGTTCACCGTCTGGATGAAGTGATTCGGTCCGACGTCTCCGTTGGTGTCCGGCGGATGGCCAGCTCCGAAGGTCGCGAAGTCAAGGCCGTCGAAGGAGGCGATCGGCGCAGGCATCGGCCCCCGGGGAGCCGGTATCGGCCCGGCGGGCGGGTGCGGCAAGACGGAGGGCAATTCGATCGGCTCGATCTCCGGCTCCTCGCGCTCCGGCCGCTCCTTGCGCTCGACGACCAGCGGCAGCTTCGAGAGGTCGATGTTGGTGCTGCCGGCCCGTCGCAACTGCAACGCGATCGGAGCGCGATTGCCGTCCTTCGTCGGTGCGCCGGCATTGCTGTCGGCCTGGGTCTCGTCAGCGGCGAACGAAGCCTGAGCGGCGGTCAGGGCCAGCACGAAAAGTACGGCAGATGGGCGCATGGAAGTTCCCGGATGTGTGAAAAGCGTGTCGGCCGGGGCGCTCACTCGCGGAGGATACGCAAGGCTCCACAGGCTACCGATGAAGCTAGCACCCGCTCCGATCGCAGATGCTGGCCCGAAGTGCTTTTCGGGGGCCTACTGCGTAAACCTTTTTCGCGCGGCACCGCGCCGGGCGTGACCGAGACCGGGTCGGCGGACGTGGATGAGACCACGAGGTCGCGATCCCCATGATTCCACCATCCGGGTCGGCGACGGGCGTGATCCGCGTCGTGTCGATGGCGGAGTCGATCCCCGGCGTCGGATCGAGGCCGTGGCTGCCGTCATCCGCGCAAGCTCGCGCGCGGCGGGGTCGCCACGCAGCGATTCTGCGGTCGCTTGGTCGGTCGCTACTTCGACGGTGCGTCCGCCGCCAATTGCACCTGCAGGCGGACGAGACAGTCCTGGGACACCTCGATCAGGCCCCGGCGCGGCCGGTCGACGTCGAGGATCGTGACCAGAACGAGCACGACGATCACCGACAACGCCGCGTTGGGGATGAATCGACGCCGAGCGCCAAGACCGCTGGTGAATCCGGCGGCCCCCAGCGCGAACAACGAACTCATGAGAAGCAGATCCAGCACAGCCTCGGGAACATGGTTCTCGAACGCGGCCCGCCGTTTCGACTGAAGGTCGATCACGTCGTTGATCGCTTGCATGAACGCCGCCGTCGAGAGTGAATGCGAATCGGCGGCGACGGCGGCTACCGCCGCGTCCCACAGCTCGACGTGGAGCGCCTCGGCCGCCTGCTCGGCGGCAGCGACGCGAGTCGGGTCGGCACCCGCATTCCCGAACGCGAGCCTCGCGTCCACGTAACGGCGCAGCAGCCCGCGGACGGCTTCGCCACTCGTGTCGGACAGGACCCGCGTCCGGAGGTAGGCGGTGCCGATGGCGTTCGCCTCCTCGACCAGCAGCGACTTGCGCAGGTCGAAGCGCGAAATCGCCATGAAGAAGGTGAATCCCATCAGCAGCGCAAGGATGCTGATCAACGAGGACTGCACGGCCTGGGCATGCTCGACGTCCGCGCTGCCACCCTTGGCGCGTCGACGCCGTCCGTAGCGAAATCCGAGCTCGGTGATGCCCAGCAACGCGAAAACACCCGCGACCAGCAGCACGCCCTCAGAAATCTGCCACAACACGCTGTTCTCCGGAGGCACGGATACCGGCGCGAGTCTAGCGAGCCGCGAAGTGCCCGGCCATGCGCACGCCGCGATCCGCGCCAATGGCAATGCCACGGAAACCCGCGCCGTCGGCGAGTTCGCACCGGAAGCGCTTCGTCGGCGGATCGACCGCAGCGATGTCGCATTCCATCGGCCGACCACGCCTTGCTCTGGAATCGCCGCAACCGCAGCGCCCACCCGAGGTCCGCATCGCCATGTCTCCGCTGTCACCCCTGCCCGCCCTGCTCTGGGCCTTCGTCCTCGCGACCGCCGCCCTGCCGGCCCAGGCCGCGATCTTCAAGGTCGGCGTCGGCAAGGGCTGTACCCACGGCAGCATCCAGGCCGCGGTCAACGCGGCGACGTCGACCACCGAGTCCAACACCATCCGGGTGACCGACACCGGCACCTACACGCGGCAGCGGATCCTGATCCGCAACCGGTCGCGGCTGACCATCGAGGGCGGCTATTCCAGCTGCATCTCCCTGCCCGGCACCGGCAGTCGCAGCCGCACGCTGATCGACGGTGCCGGCGCGACGGCCGGATCGGTGTTCGTCGTCGACGAATCCAGCGTGACCCTGCGCAACCTCGACATCATCGGCGGCAGCAGCAACGACTTCGGCGGCGGCATCCTGATCGAAGGACTGACGTCGAGTTCGGTCGGCCTGGAGAACACGCGCGTCGGCCAGAACAGCGCGCTCGACGGCGGCGGCGTGGCGGTGATCGGCAGCGGCGCCATCACCCTGGGGATCGGCACCGATTCCACGGTCGAGGTCAATCGCGCACGCCGCAACGGCGGCGGCGTCTTCTGTCATGGTCCCTTCGCCCAGGTCTTCCTCTATGGCCAGCGCAGCCGGATCGTCGGCAACAGCGCGGCTGACGGCGGCGGCATCCACGGCGACCGCTGCCTGGTCCGGGCCGCGACGGGCAGCCGCTACGGCGACGGCGGCACCATCTACAGCAACAGCGCCAGCGGCAACGGCGGCGGCGTCAGCCTGCTGAACGGCGGGGATCTGCTGATGTGGAACACCGACGCCCAGCTGCCGGTCGGCATCTCCGACAACCACGCCGGCGGCTTCGGCGGCGCCCTGAGCCTCGTCAATTCGCGTGCCGAGCTGGTCGAGAGCATCATCGACGGCAACAGCGCCAATCTCGCCGGCGGCGTGGTCTACCTGGAGACACGCGGCGGCGCGCCCAGCGTCGCCTTCACCCGCGACCTCGGCACGCTGCCCGAAGCGGTCGCCTGTGCGCCGACGCTCAACTGCAATCGCATCAGCAACAACGTCGCGCGCAGCGCGAGCGGATTCGACCAGCACGGCTCCGTGCTCTACGCGCTGTCGGCCACGACCGACCCGCTGCAGGGTATCGATGCGACCTTCTCGCGCGCCAGCCTGTTCGGCAACCAGGGCTATAGCCTCCTGCGCACCCAGGTCACCGCGCAGACCGAGCTGTCGTTCCAGATCGCCGACAGCGAGCTGCGCAACAACGTCGCGGCCTCCAACCTGCTGGAGCTGGTCGCGCCGACCTACGCCCGCAATCCAGCCGAGCCCGCCCTCGCCCTGCTGCGCTCGACCGTCGCCGGCAATGCCATCGGCACCCTGTTCGCCGGCAGCGCCGTGCTGTACGCGCAGCGCAACGTCTCCCTGTCCCACGACATCCTGTGGCAGCCGGGAGCCCGCGTGCTGGCGGCCGCCGGCACCGGCATCTCGCCGCAGCCCGTGAACTACAGCCTGGTCAGCGACACGACCGGCTTCTCCGCGCCGGCGAGCGTGATCGTCGCCAACCCGCAGTTCACCAACCTCGCGGGTGGCGACCTGCGCCCGGTCTGGGGCTCGCCGGCGATCGACTTCGCGCCACTGTCGGGCAGCGTCGACCGCCGTGGCGTCGCCCGCGGCATCGACCTGCCGACCTACAACAACCGCTACGGCAGTCAGGACCTCGGCGCATTCGAAATCGCCACCGATCCGGGCGAGGTCATCTGCTGCGCGAGAGTGAGCGGCGCTCGCGGCGAGTGACGGACCCGGCGGCGCCACGCCGCACGCGCTCATCGTCACCGTGACGCCAACCCAGGCTGGCATACTCGTTCCGCTCACTGGGGAGGGAGCCTGCATGACCACCAGCCACAGCCGCCGCGATGTGCTGCGGATCATCACTGTCGCCGCGAGCGCCAGCGCGCTCGGACTCACCGGCTGCCACGGCAGCTCCAACAGCCCGGAAGTGACGCCGCCGGCGCCGGCACCGGCCACCGGGCAGACGCTCGCCGGCGACGCGTACTTCCCGCAGGGGGTCGCGTCGGGCGATCCGCGGACGCACTCGGTGATCCTGTGGGCGCGGGTCGCGGAGCCCGGCGCCCGCGCGACGGACGCGAGCCTGCGACTGCAGGTCGCGCGCGATTCGGCATTCGCCGACCGCGTCGTCGACAGCGCGTTCAGCGCACTCGGCGCGCACGACGGCTGCATCAAGATCCGCGTCACCCAGCTCGATGCCGGTCGCAGCTACTTCTATCGGTTCGTCTACGTCCGTTCCGACGGCAACTTCTACCTGTCGCCGACCGGGCGCACGCGCACCGCGGGCGAGGTCACCGACACCCGCGCGGTGAAGTTCGCCTTCGTCTCGTGCCAGGACTACATCGGACGCTTCTACAACACGCTGCTGCCGCTGCTCGACCAGGACCTCGATTTCGTCGTCCACCTCGGCGACTCGATCTACGAGACCACCGGCGATCCGTCCTTCCAGGGCGGCAACGCGAGTCGCTCGATCCGCTTCGACGATCAGGCCGGCGCGATCGCGCTCGGTACCGCGCCGAACACGTTCTTTGCCGCGAAGAGTCTCGACAACTACCGCCAGCTGCACCGCACCTACCGCTCCGATGCGGTTCTGCGCCAGATCTACCAGCGCTTCCCGGTGATCTCGATCTGGGACGACCACGAATTCTCGAACGACTGCTGGAAGTCGACCGGCACCTATTCCGACGGCCGCAGCGACGAGCGCGACGACGCCCGCCGCCGCAATGGCGATCGCGCCTGGCTCGAATACACGCCGATCGACACCGAGGCGGGTTCGACCACCGCGTCACTCGATACGACCGACGCGCAGACCTACCCGAATGCGCGCATCTTTCGCAGTTTCCGGTTCGGCCGCGACATCGAGCTGTTCCTCACCGACTACCGTTCCTTCCGCCCCGACCACCTGATTCCCGAGGACGCGTTCCCGGGAACGGTCGTGATGGACCGTGCCGCGCTGACCCGGGTGCTGGCTCTCGCCGGCGTGCCCTACGACGCGGTCAAGGCGAACTTCAGCCCCTACCTCAACATCGACGCACCGGCCTTCCTCGGCTACAAGCAGGTCGCGCTCGCGGTGCTGACGCTGGGCTACCAGGCCGAGGGCTTCGAGATCGCGCAGGCCGCCATTCGCGCGCAGCAGGTGGTGACCGGCAATTTCGCCACCACCATCCTGAACAGCCTCGTCGCGCAGTACAACGCTCAGGTCCCGGCCGCTCAGCAGGTACCTCCGGTGTCCGACGCGCTGATCGCGACGCTCGATACCGGCATCGCCTATTTCACGCTCGGCAAGACCACCCTGTTCGGCAATCTCGGTGCGCGCTATTTCGTCGTGAAGGACACCTTCGATCTCTATGCGACCCACAGGCTGCTGACCCAGGGTACGAGCGCGCAGCTCGCCTATGGCGACGTGCAGGACGCCTGGCTTCGTCCGGCGATCGCCGCGTCGACCGCACGCTGGAAGCTCGTCGCGAGCTCGGTGTCGTTCACCTCGATGGTGCTCGACCTGACGCCACCCGCGCTCGGCGTGCCGGCTCCGTTCAACCAGCGCTTCTATCTCAACGTCGACCAGTGGGACGGCTTCCCGAACCAGAAGTCGACCTACCTGACCCAGGTGTTCGGCCAGGTGCCGGGCGTCGTGATTCTGTCGGGCGACATCCACGCGAGCTTCGCGACGCGACACAACGCCAACGTCGCCGAGTTCACGACGCCCGCGATCTCGTCGAGCTCGTTTCGCGCGCTGCTCGCCAGCGCCGCAGCAGGAAGCGCGCAGCTTGCCCCGCTGGCCGGCCCGCTGCTGCCGGCGCTCGACCAGCTGCTGCGCGCGGCGAACGGCTCGATCCGCTACGTGCAGAGCAACCGCCACGGCGTCGCGGTCGCGAGCATCGACGCCTCTGCGATGCAAGTCACCTTCACCGAACTGCCGGAGGCGCGAGCGACGACCTCGGCCTACGACACGCCGACGTCGATCAACGCCGACCTGCGCACGACGGTGCTGCGCTACGACGGCAGCGAAGTCCTCAGCGCGAGCGGCACGGCGCTGCTCGCGATCGTCGAATCGGCCGACCCGGTCGGCGCGGAAACCTAGGCAGCATTCGGAACCCGGCGCGAGCCTCGACGACGGCCCACCGTCGTCGGCAGGTTCGGCTCCGGTGCTATGCGATGGGCCTCGTGACGATCTGCGCTACGTTTCAACACGCGGGGCTTCGACCTTCGGCCCATGCTCCGAAGGGCGCAACGTCGATGGCGAGCTTCCTGCGTCTCACCGCCTGGGCGATCCTGGTTGTAGTGCCGCCGGTCTCGATGTGCTGCAAGGGGATCGCCTGAGCGGCCGTGGTTCTGGAACCGCTTGCCGCGCAAGGCATCTCGTCAGACTCGATACCCGGAACCGCGGCTACGGAAGACGGAAGCCCGGCAACGAGGACCGGAACAGACGGCAACGACGACCGGAATCCGCATTGGACGGAGGCGCTACTCGAATCCGTCCGAAAACAATGCATCCGGCAGCGCCGGCGCCTGCTCGATCCCCCTGAACCCGACTTGACTTCCCGAGACCTGCTGCAGCACGACCATCGACATGCCACCGACGTCTCCCCCTGGTCCCGTGGTGTCGTCGAAGTACATCAATCGCGCGGGGTTTTGTGCCGTCGTGGCCCAGACCCTGACGCCGTTCGGGATGGGTGTGATCGCCGTTCCGACGAAGGTGGCCAGCGGTCTCAGGAAGTCCGCGCTGCCATCCTTCCTGAGTCCCGATCGCGTGGCGAAATATCGGTAGATCCGATCGTTCGCGATGTCCGGCGTTGGATCGAACTCGGCGAGATCGAGAAAGTCCGCGACCGGAAATTGGCTCCCGGAGACCGCCGTTGCTGTCATCGGCAATCCGGAGACGAAGTAGACACCGCCCTGCTCGGAGACATGGAGCCCAATGGGATCAGTCGCCATGTTTATCGCCATCGGGCTCCACGATGTCGCATCGAGCCGTGTCACCGAAAAGGTTCCGAATCGCGTGTAGCGCAAGCCACCGCTGTCCCCGGCCCCCGTGCCGACGACCCACAGGTCGTCGCCATTGGGAGACGCGACGGCACCCACGAAACCCTGGTCGTACGACGAAGGAATTTCCTTGTAATCGACGTTGCCCAGTGCGTCGACTCGGGCAACGCTTCTGACCACCGCCGCCCGCGTCACGGCGAGATCGTATGTTCCTGCGTAGCCTGCCAGGAGGAGGAACTGGCGGTCAGTCGTCCGATTCAGCAGGCACTGGTCGGCTCTCGAACCCGAAACCGACAGGGAATTCACGTTGATGGAAATCACCTGCCGCTGCGCGCCGTCCGGACCAAACTCGACGAGTTCGACGCCCGTGTCGTTCTGGGTCAGGTTCACGTTCGACGCCACTCGGCAAAGGACCACGCTGTCGGGTTGAAATGGCGCAGCCTGGCACCGCTGAAGCACTGTTGATGCCGCTATCGCCGCGAGTGTCGCGCCGATGACGGCCCAGCGCCCGAGATCGATTCGCGTATCCGATTCCGTCGGCGCGCCATCACGCCGACGTTTCCATTCGGCGTTCACCGAAGCGGTCGACGCCGCGAGTGGCGTACGCCGGCCGAGCGTCCCCGCAGTCGTTCCGGCGAGAACCGCCGCTGAAGTCGATTCGTGCATTCTGCTTCCATTGCGTTGGCCGTCGGAGTCCCTCGCTGCACTGCGAATGCCGGACCGGCTGTCGCCGGAGCGCGGCAACGTCTGGATGACGCTCGACGCCTCGAAATCTCCCATCGCAGAGACCCGTGAGCGCCATCGGAACTCCCCTGAAGGCACGTTTCAGACCGGCGCATGCAAGCCGGAACCGCGACACGTCGTGGCCGTCCCGGTCCCGCTCACGGCGTCCCGATCGACGCGAGCTCCATCGGCAGCGCGTGCTCCAGCTTCGCCGACCGCATCACGAGGTGGCTGCGGTCGCCCGAGACGTTGGCGTGGGCGCCGACGCTCGCGTTCAGCGCACGCGACAGCTGCTCCATGTCGCGCGCGACGACGAACAGGATGTAGTCGATCTCGCCGGAGATCTCGTGGCATTGGAGCACGGCGCGGTGCTTTCTCATCGCCAGCTCGAAGGCTCGCAGCGCGGGTGCCGCGGTGGATGCGAGGGTCACGTGCATGAAGAAATCGGGACACCCGCGATCGTCAGACCCCTCGCGGCAGTCCGACCCCCGGATCGCCTGCGGAGTAAGCCCCGTTCGAACCCTACCGGTCGCAGTAGGCGCGAACGGCGTCCGGCGTGTTCGCGAAGTCCTTCGCCTTCGCCAGCTCCCAGGGTCGGACGCAGGCCTTCTCCCGGGTGCACCAGGCATACCCGGCCGAGGGGATGCAGCCATGTACATCGCGATCACCACCGACGGTCGGGCCGCTCGGTGCCTCGGACTTGTGGCCGTGGGTGCAGTTGGTCAGCGACACCAGCGCGGCGAGCGCGATGACGAATCCCAGCGACTTCCGGACGACCATGCGTGCCTCCTCCCGTCGGACTGCGGGGTCCCCCGCGATTCTGAGCCCTCGGGTCGATGATCGCAGCGCTGCGGCCCATCGACACGCGATAGACGGGCAGCCTGTCCCGCGGCCGTTCCGGCAGGCGCTACAGCAACGGCCCGATGACCTTCCACACCGTCTCGAGGATCTTCGGCTCCGCCGCCGCGGTCGGGTGCAGGCCGTCGTCCTGCAGCAGGGTGTCGTCTTCCGCGACTCCGGCGAGCAGGAACGGGACCAATGGCAGGTTGAATTCGGCCGCCAGGTCTCGATAAATCGCCTGGAGCCCCGCGCGGTAGGGCGGGCCGTAGTTCACCGGCAGCACGATCCCGAGGAGGACGACCTTGGCCTTCGCCTTGACCGCGGAATCGACGATGCGGTGCAGATTGCCGCGGATCTCCGCGAGCGGCAGTCCGCGCAGGCCATCGTTGGCACCCAGCTCCACCAGCACCCACGCGGGCTTCTGCGATTCGAGCAACGCGGGAAGTCGCGCGAGACCGCCCGCGGTCGTCTCGCCGCTGATGCTCGCGTTCACTACGCGGATACGCTCGTGGACCTTACCCTCGGCGATCCGCTGCTCGAGCAGCGCGACCCAGCCGGTCTCCGGGGCGATCCTGTAGGCGGCCGACAGCGAATCACCGAGCACCAGCAAGACCCGCGGTTCGGAAGGCGCGGCCGCGGCAGACGACATTCCCACCACGAACATCCAGCACGCAAGGAACCGGGCAACGCGCATGAGTCCGCCAGCAGAAGTCGTGATTTCGGCCCGCGAGGTTAGCAAATCGGTGGTGGGGCCCGAGGGCCGCATCGACATCCTTGACGGCGTAAGCCTCGCGGTCGGGGCAGGGGCCAGTCTCGCGATCGTCGGCGCCTCGGGTTCCGGCAAGACCACCCTGCTCGGGCTGCTCGCCGGGCTCGACACACCGACCGCCGGCTCGATCACGCTCGCCGGCGCGGTGCTGGACACGATGGACGAGGAGCAACGCGCCGCGCTGCGCCGCCGGCAGGTCGGGTTCCTGTTCCAGTCCTTCCACCTGCTGCCGGCGCTCTCCGCCCTGGAGAACGTGATGCTGCCGCTCGAGCTCGACGGACGCGACGACGCGCGCACGATGGCGCGCGCCGCACTCGACGGCGTCGGGCTGGGCGCGCGGGCGAGCCATTACCCGTTCCAGTTGTCCGGCGGCGAACAGCAGCGGGTCGCTCTCGCGCGGGCCTTCGTCCACCGGCCGCGCATTCTGTTCGCCGACGAGCCGACCGGGAACCTCGATGCCCGCACCGGCCTCGTCGTCAGCGACCTGCTGTTCGACCTCAACCACGCGCACGGCACGACGCTGGTACTGGTGACCCACGACATGAAGCTCGCGCGGCGCTGTGCCGATGTCGCGGAACTGCAGTCGGGCCGGCTGCTGGCGCCGGCGGCATGAGGCCCCTGCAGCTCGTCGCGTTCGCGTGGCGAACCCTGCGCCGCGAGCTTCGCTACGGCGAGCTGACGACGCTGGCGTCCGCGCTGGTGCTCGCGGTCGCCGCCTTGGGCGCCGTCGCGACGCTCGGCCTGCGGGTCGAGCGCGCCCTGGTCGGCGGTGCCGCCGAGCTGATGGGAGGCGACCTCGGCGTGAGCTCGCGCGAAGCCCTTCCCGCCGGGTTCACGGCCGAGGCGAAGCGCCTCGGCCTGGGGGTCTGCAGCAGCGCCGAGTTCCCGAGCGTGCTGTTCGCCGGCGAGCGCAGCCGGCTGGCGCAGGTCCGCGCCATCGACGCCGCCTGCCCGCTGCGCGGCGAGCTCCGCGTGCGCGATGCCGGCGGGACCGAGCGGGTCGCGCACGCTCCCGCGCCGGGTGAGGTCTACGCGGATCCGGCGCTGCTCTCCGACCTCGGCCTCGCGCCGGGGGACGCGCTCGCGCTCGGCGAGTCGACGCTGCGAATCGCGGCCGTGCTGGTGCGCGAGCCCGACGGCGGCCAGCTCGTCTCGCTCGCGCCGCGCCTGCTGGTTCCGCTCGCGGATGCCGAGAGGGCCGGACTGCTCGGCGCGGGCAGCCGCGCGGGCTGGAAGCTGATGGTCGCCGGCGATCCGGCGGCGCTCGGCGAGTTCGAGCACTGGGCGCGACCGCGGCTGCCGGAGCGCGCGCGGCTCACCACGCTCGCGCGCTCGCAACGCACGCTCGGGCAGGCGCTCGAGCGCGGCGAGAGCTTCCTGCGCCTCGCCGCGCTGCTGGCGGCGCTGCTGGCGGGCATCGCCGTCGCGCTCGCGGCGCAGCGCTACGCGCGGCGCAAGACCGACGAAGTCGCTCTGCTGCGCTGTCTCGGCGCGAGTCGCGGCGAGGTGCTGGCCGCGCCGGTGCTCACCCTGACGCTGCTCGCGCTCCCGGCGTGCGCGATCGGCGCGCTGCTCGGCTTCGCGCTGCAGGCCGCGGTGTTCGCGCTTGCCGGCGACCTGCTGCCGGGGGCGACGCCCGACGTGCCGCTGGTTCCGCTGGTTGCGGCCTTCGGCATGGGCCTCGCGGTGCTGTTCGGCTTCGCGCTGCCGCCACTGCTGCGCCTGCGCGAGGTGCCGCCGGTGCGCGTGTTCCAGCGCGCGATGGCGCCTCGCGTGCGCGGCTTCGACCTGCTCTACCTGCTGCCGGTCGCGCTGTCCGCCGCGCTGATCTGGCTGCAGAGCGGCGGCGCCCCGATCCTGGCCGCCGTGCTCGGCGCGAGCCTGGTGATCGTCGCAGCGGTGGCGCTCGCGCTGGGATCCGTGCTGCTCGCGATCGTCGGCCGGGTGACGGCGCGGCTCGCCGGCGCCCTGCGCTTCGGCGTCGCCAACCTCGCGCGACGGCGGCGACTGACCCTGGTGCAGATCGCGGCACTCGCGCTGGCGCTGACCGGCCTCGACCTGCTGGCGGTCGTCGGACCGTCGCTGCTGGCGGCGTGGCGCGCGGAGTTGCCGGCCGACACGCCGAACTACTTCATCGTGAACCTGCAGCCGGAGCAGCGCGATGCCGTCTCGGCCAGGCTGGGCTCGCTCGACGCGAAGCGACTCAACATGCTGCCGCTCGCCGCGGGCAAGCTGATCGCCGTGAACGGCCAGGCGCCGCACAGCGACGCCGAGGGTGACGACGACGACGGCGGCGGCGGGGGAGGCGGCCGCGCCGGCGGCGAGACGCGGCTCAGCTGGACCGACACCCTGCCGGCGTCGAACGAACTCGTCGCCGGGCGCTGGTTCCCCGAGGCGCCGTCCGAACCCGAACTGTCGCTGGACGAGGGCTGGATGAAGTGGCAGCACGTCGCACTCGGCGACACGCTGACGCTGAAGATCGGCGAGCGCGAGATCACGGCGCGCGTCACCAGCGCGCGCAAGATCGACTGGAGTTCGTTCCGGGTGAACTTCTTCGTCCTGCTCGATCCGGTGAGCGCGCGCGACCTGCCGCACAGTTACCTCGCGAGCGCCTTCGTTCCGCCCTCGCGCGCCGCCGAGCTCGGCGCACTTGCACGCGAACTCCCGAACCTCTCGCTGATCGACCTGCGCGCGCTGATCGACCGGGTCCGCGACATCACCGACCGGGTCGGTCGTGCGGTGGCCTGGGTCCTCGGCTTCAGCCTTGCCGCCGGCCTGCTCGTGCTCTCCGCCGCCCTCGCCGTGACCTCCGACGAACGCCGCGGCGAAGCGGCCCTGCTGCGCACGCTCGGCGCCCGGCGCGGCCAGCTCGACGCCGCCGTGCTCGGCGAGTTCGCGCTGCTCGGCCTGCTCGCGGCGGCGGTCGCGGCGATCGGAGCGGGCGGCGGCGGCACCTGGCTCGCCCGAGCGGTCTTCCACATCGACTATCTGCCGCCGCTCGCGGGCCTTGCGGCAGCCTGCGCTGCCGCCACCGGTCTCGTCGCGCTCGCCGGCTGGCTCGGGACGCGGAGCGTCAGTCGGGCGTCGCCGCTGCTGGTGCTGCGGCGAAGCGGCTGATGCGTGCCGCGAGCACCGCGGGTTGACTCGCGGACGACGCCGCTCCGCCGTGGCGGCCTAGGCGCGCGCCGGGGCCGGAAGGTTCAGCGTGTAGGTGATCGCGCTGCGCATGTTGCCGCCGAGCGGCGTCGACTTCTGGCGATACGCCAGCCTGAACTCGCGCGATCCGGCGCCGGAGTCGAACGCCTCGAGATACAGCTGGGTGACCAGATCGTAGAGCTGGGTCCGCTCCCCCATCGCCAGCGGCCGGTCGGTGAGCTTCATGAGATCGAGTTTCGCCTCGACGTAGTGCTCGTTGATGGCGGCGCTGATGTTCCTGACCTTGATGTCGTGGAATCGCATGCGCATCTCGTCGCCGTGGCTCTGGAGCTGCAGCACGCTCGCGGGAAACGCGCTCTCGACCACGCCGAGCAGCTCGAGACGGGCATACAGATCGCGGTCCTCGCCTCCCCAGCCCTGCATCGCCTCGTCGTAGCCGCCGATCTGGTCGTAGTCCTCGCGATGGCAGACCACCGCGCCGCAGAGCTCCGGATGGAACGGCTGGGCCCGGTAGAAGTGCCCTTCGCGAACGAGGGACCGCAGGGTCGCCGCGAACTCCGGCCGCAACCGGGTATCGGCGTCGATGAAGCACAACCAGCGGGACTCGGTCGCCCGCGCTCCCACGTTGCGGGCGTGCGCGAGGCAGAAGCGCGATTGACCCGTGACGCGAACCACCTGCACGCCCGGGTGCGTGCGTTCGACCCAGTCGCCTGTTCCCTCCGGACAGGAATAGTCGACCACGCAGATCGCCATGCCGGGCTGGCTGGCGAAGGTCGGCAGCGTCTGCTGGAGCTGGCTCAAGCGCCCCATGCAGGTGGTCACGATGCAGAATTCGTTCAAGATCTTCCTCGGTCGACGAGTTCAAGGCGAACGCTGAGCCGGCGTGGCGGGAGGTCGACGCGGCACCAGCCTAGGGGTGATCCGGGTCGACGACGGTGACGCGCAGCGCCGTTTGGAGTTCGTGCACCCGATCGCCGCACCATAACCGAGAGCTTCGCGGCGACAAGTGCTGAAAGTCGATGGAACCCGAGCGAGCAGGAAATGCGCGAATTCGCGAACGCACGTCGCCAACCAACACCGAGGGATCCAGCGGGCGGAGGTTCAGCAAGGCGTCGATAGTCTCGTTCCAGTCCCAAAGCCACGGAGATCGCCATGACCCTCCGATGCTTCACCATCCTCGGCGCGCTCGCGTCGTGCGTCGCTGCGGCCTCTGCCGCTGAGACCCGGACCCGCGAGTACGACACTCCGGACGGGCATCTGATCGTGACCTACGGGCAGCCCGAGTCCCGGCCGGCCGGTCCGCCGCCCGAGTTCGCGACGCTCGATCGCGACGGCAATGGCCAGCTCGACGAGGTCGAGGCGCGCGGCTACGCCCTGCTCGCCAACGACTTCATCAACGCCGACCTCAATCACGACGGGCGGGTGTCGTCGCGCGAATATGCCGCGTGGCTGCGCGAGCCGCTCCACTGAGCGGCGAATTCCGAACCGCCGTCCGCTTGCTTCGCCGGGGGAAGGCGTCGACGCGATGGCGCAGATCCCGGATCGATCGCGCGATCCGGGATTGCGGGCCGACGGTCCGGAGGAAGCCGCTGTACCTCAGGTGCCGCAGCCCGGCCAGGTCACCTCCACGTCCTGATAGAACGTGCCGCGGCCGGGGCAACCGACGCTGACGACCGCGCGCCCCTTGATCTCGCACGTCGGACTCTTGACCGCGACTTGCGAGCTCACCGCGGGCGCGGGAAAGCCATTGGTGGCGTTGTGCTGCTCGGTATTCGCGATCCAGCCGGAGCTCGCGTTGGGCCGGGTCGCGGACTCCGAGTACACCGAGGCCCAACGCGGATCATCGGCCTTCGGCGCGAACGGGCTCTTGTGCACCTCGACGGTGGTGACCACTCCGGCGGAATAGGTGTCCTGGTGGAATTCGAATGTCGCTGATCCGATGTAGTTGCCGCAGATGGTCGGAAAGTCGATGGTCCGGGTCGGCGGAGGCGAGGCTTCCGCCCACAGCGGGAGAGCGAACGCGGCGAGTCCGGCGAGTAGCGTCAAGCGATTTGCAGAAATCATCGATCTAATCTCCAAGGGGTGGGTGCATGTCTCGAAACGGGGACGCAGTGCCGGTCGCCGGCCGCGGGCGGCGTCTCCGCCGTCGCGGGGCAATCCGTTCCCACGGCACCGCCAGTCGCCGCACGGGGCGTTCGCCCCGCTCGGTTCCGGACAGGTGGCGATCGTTCGCGTCCTTGCACCTACGCGGAAAGCGCGCGTGCTTTTGCTCACGCGCTGTCGACCGGTGCGAACCGCGTTTCCGTCCGACCGGGATTCCGTGTGTTCGACGGCGATCGGCGGACGCGCTGCGGCATGCTTCGACGCGGACTCGGGTCTCGCGTCCCTGGAACGTTTACTGCGGCCACGTTCTCGTATTTCCCATGGCGAAACCCGTCAGGATCGCCGCACCGTGACACCACTCTGCTCATCCCTTCAAGCGCGTCCCGCCGCCCATCGTCTCGCGCGGCGCGGCTGGGTCTGCACACTCTGCCTGGCCGCAGTGCTGTCGGTCCCGGCACGGGCCGCGACCTACTACGTCGACGCCGGCGCGGCGAACGATCTCGGCGACGGAAGCCTGTTGCAGCCGAAGCGCTACCTGCACAGTGCGATGCAGCTGCTGTCGGCACAGGGCGGCGATACGCTGATCGTCGCGCCCGGCAGCTACGCCGGGCCGGAGAACCGCATCGACGGCGTCGGCGCCGGCAGCGCCGCGGGATGGAACACGGTCCGGGCCGCCAGCCCGGGCAGCGTGACGGTGGGGGCCTCGCTGGCGCTGCCACTCGCGAACCACTACCTCGCGTTCGAAGACCTCCGCTTCGATTCGGCGGAGACCAAGAGCGTCACCGGCCGCTACGTCAAGTTCCGACGATGTTCGTTCCGGGGCGGGCCTGCGACCGGCAACACGGTGAATCTCGCGATCGGCACGAACGACGCCACTCCGGGGGCCCAGTACATCCTGGTGGAAGACGCCTACTCCTACGGGCCCGGCGGGCGCTACAACATCCTCGTCTACAACGCCGACCGCATCGTCCTGCGGCGCGTGGTGGCGCGGCACGAGGACGGCTGGAGCGACACCCAGGGCAATCCACAGGCCAACGTGAGCCTGTACAACTCGTCCAACGTCCTGACCCAGAACCTGCTGCTTCTCGACAGTCGACCTGGCGGCTATTTCGAGGCAGCGCTGTACCACCCGAGCAACGGCGTCGCGCCCAGCAGCAACATCCGGAACCAGGGCGCCATCATCGTGAACATCGGTTCCAACGGCGTCGGCTGGGACGGCCCGACCGCGGCCGTCGGCGGGCTCCTCGAGAACAGCGTGATCTGGAACACCGACTACCTCGCCAGCAGCAACGGCTCTGCCCACGCCGGGATCATCCGCAACGTCACTGCCGGAAAGGCCGCGCAGGCGGGAATCAACGACTGGCGCGGGGGCGGCAACTACAGCGTCCGGCAGTCGCTGCTGTGGCAGGTCAACGGCAGCAACCTGAGCGCGATGCAGAGCCAGGACCTCGATTGCTACGCCCCCGCCTGCGGCGGCGCCCTCAACCTGAATCCGGCGACCGCGGGGCTTCGCTATCTGCCGCGCCTCGAAGCCGGGTCGATGCTCGCCAGCGCCGGCAGCGGCGGGGTTCCCATCGGCGCCACGGTGCTGCAGCGACTGGGCGCACCGGGAACGCTGTACGGCGACCCCGGCTACGACCAGCCGACCGCCGAACCCCTGTGGCCGTGGCCGAACGAGGCGGCGATCCAGAGTGCGCTGTGCGGACAGTCCGGCATCACCAGCGGCTTCTGCGCCAGCTCCAGCCTGACGACCTACATCTGGGAGATGCTGGGCAACCCGATCCCGCCGGAGATCTACGGCGCCGTTCCCTTGTTCGCGAACGGCTTCGAGTAGGCGAGCCCTCCGTCCGCTCGTCGCGGCAGGCCGAAGCGCCGACGATCGCGGACCGTGGGTGTTCCGCTTCGCCGTTCGACGGTTCGCTGTCCGCCCTGCGGGGCGCCGTTGTCCGGGCCCGTGTCGCGACTTCGGTCGGGAAATCGCGGGAGCCCAGACCTTTCGCAGCGGCGTCGCGTCACCCGCCGTCCACGAGGATCAGAACTCATCGTAATGCCGTTGTACCGCAGCGCTCCATTTCAGGAAAACCTGCTCCAGTTCATCTCGCTTGCGGGAGGTCGGTCGGGCCGGCGGCATGGTGTGCACGAAGACGTCCGTCGCGCCGACGTCGAAGATCCCTCCGGACACTCCCGGCTCGCGAAAGATCAGGAGCGGCAATCGGAGGCCGAAGAGGACCCCCGCCTCGAGTTGATTCCACGGTGTCGGAATCGGTATCGGCCCGGCGGCTTCGACTTTCCGTTGCTCCTTCGTGCCTCGCTTCCAGGTCCCCGCCGTCACCTGCAGCTGCTCGAATCCCAGGATGACCCCGCCATGACAGTGCTTGGCGATGATCAGAACTTCCTTCAGCGGAGCGTCCTTCGGATAGTCGGAGCGCCCCAGGGCCCGCGGGTCCATGCGGCACCGCTCCAGGAGGTCCGTCACGACCTTCCTCGAGCCGGCCTGCGTCGGGCTCAGCACGGTCGGGCCTGATACGAAAACGGGAATCCGCATCGGAGACCTCCGAGATCGCCATGGATCGCGGATCGATTACCTCACCTCGCGCGCGAGTTGTCCATCCGGACATGGCTCGAACCGAGGCCAGGGCCGGGATCCGCAGGAGTCCCCCGGCGCTTCTTCGACGACTTCATTCCCCGGCCTGCCGCGCAACCGATGGCTCGAAGGCGTCCGCAGGACCTCCCTGCTCCTTTGTCCTGGCGGGCGATTCGGGCGCCGCCCGGTTTGTCTGTGTCGGCCACCTCGTTTTCACGCCGCGTTGATGAATGGGTTTCATCGACCTTCATTGTCGGCAGTGCAGACTGCGCCTTCGCGATCGAGGGCGATGCGGCGACAGGCGCTCTCGAGACCGCGCCGTCGCGGCAGCGGCACGCATCGGCGGCGGCCGCGCCCCCCCACCCTGTCCAGGCAAGGAACGCAGCATGACTCTCACCCGATCCGCACTTCTCCTCGTCGCTCTGTCGTGGAGCACCTCCGGCCGTGCGGACGTGCTGGTCGGCCGGGTGCCGGGAACGACGACGACGCCGGCCGACATCGTCTCCAACTTCGCCGATGACGCGACCGGCAACGTGGCACCGCAGGCGCTGCTGGGGGGACCGACCACGGGATTGCAGTCGGCCAACGCGTTGTCCTATGACGCGGACCAGCGGACCCTGCTGGTGGCGGACTTCTACGGCCAGCGGATCCGGGTGTATCCGGCGGCAAGTCGCGGCGATGCCGCTGCCGCGCGCAGTTTCTACAACGCCGCCCTGGGCCAGCCGCGGCAGGTGGTCGCGATTCCTTCCGTGAACGAATACGCGGTGATCAGCGCGAACTTCATCAGCTACTTCCCGCGCAGTGCCAGCGGCGACACGCCGTCGCTGCGCAGCTCGAGCTACCTGCCCGGCCTCATCGACAACATGTCCGGATTGATCTACCTCGCCGGCACCGACGAGGTCGCGGTCGGCGACTACTACGACGCCGGTGGCGGCAGCACCGGTGGCGAGGTGCTGTTCTTCGACCGGACCGCCTCCGGCGCGATCTCGCCGACGCGACGCATCGCGGGGCCGGCGACCCGGCTCGGCACCTACGTCGCCGCGCTGGCGATCGATCCGGCCCGCGGCGAGATCTTCGTGCTGGCCGGAAATGCCGACGGCAGCAACAGCATCCAGGTGTTCGCGCAGAACGCCAACGGCAACGTCGCGCCCTTGCGCAGCATCGAGGGCGCGGCGACGCTGCTCGAAAACGCGGGCGGGCTGTCCTACTACGCGCTGCGCGACGAGCTGCTGGTCGCCTCCGGTTCCTACAACGCCGTGCCGCACGTGCTGGGCTTCCCCCGCACGGCCTCCGGCAATGTCGCGCCCGGCCGCGACCTCAGCGGTTCCAGCACGGGCGGGAGCTTCGGCAACGGCTGGACGGGGGTCGTCGGGCTGCCGCTGGTCGAGGTGTTCAAGGACGGCTTCGAATAAGCTGCGAGCGGAGGTCGCCGATGGCGTGGAATCGCCGCGCCTTCGTCGCGGCCCGGACGACGTGGAGCCGGACGAGAACTCCGGCACCGACGTCGCTTCAGCCCGTCCCCGTCGCCGAACACCGGAGCCCCCGCGCAGAGACATGCCCCACGCGTCCTACCTGCTCTACGTCCTGATCGTCGCCTGCGAGGTCGGGTTCTGGCTCGTCCTCCTGGCGGCCCTTGCGCTTCGCTACCTCGTCCGCAGGGAACGTGCGAGCCGTGTCCTGCTCCTCTGCCTGCCGCTCATCGATGCGCTCCTGCTCGCGTTCACCGCGCTCGACCTGCGACGCGGAGCAACCGCCACGTTCGCACACGGCCTGGCGGCGGCCTATGTCGGCTTCACGGTCGCCTTCGGCGCCCTGGCGATCCGGTGGGCGGATGCTCGCTTCGCCCACCGGTTCGCCGCCGGTCCGGCACCAGCCAAGGCGCCTTCGCTGGGCTGGCCGGCGATCCGTTACGAATTCGGGCTCTGGGCGCGGTGCATCGTCGCCTGTCTCGTCACCGTGGCCCTCGTCGAGGCGCTGATCCTGTTTGTCGCCAGGGCCGAGGATTCGCAGCCTCTGCGCGAGTGGCACCGTCATGCCTTTGGCTGCATCGTGCTCTGGTTCGCCTTCGGTCCGGCGTGGGCGTCGATCACGGCCTGGCGTCGCACGGCGTGACCGCGCCGCCCGATTTGCGGACATACTCGACTGGAGCGCGCGCGAATCCGGACGAATTCAGGACGGCGCGAGCGTGGACGTGATCGGAATCGACAAGGACGTTCAGCATGAACACTGCACCGACGTTGCACACGCTCGAGGCCGAGGTCTTCGCCGCACTCTCCGCGGCAGCACTGCCCTACGATCCGACCCGCAGCATCCTTCTCGGAATGCACGCCGTGAGCACCGCCCTGAAGGCCGGCGAGCCGGTGCCCTTCGCCGCCGATCGCGCCTTGCGCGACGCGATCTGGCGCTCCCGACTGCGGCTCGTCCTGTTCGACGGCGAGCCGAGGATCGAGGTGAGCTGTGCGGCCTGGAGCCGGGACGGCAAGCGCATCTACGCCGGCTCGGACGGCGGGCCGACGGTCGCCGTGGATGCAACGACAGGGGAGAGGATCTGGTCGTCGCCGGCGATCGACGGTCCCCCGGCTACTTCCGTCCTCGCGCTGGCGGTCAGCCCGGACGGCACTACGGTTGCCGCCGGTGGACTGAAGAACCAGGTCGTGCTGTTGCGGGCGGACGATGGAACGCCGTCGGCGACCCTGGCGGTCGGGGCGTATGTCTCCGGGCTGGCGTTCAGCCCGGATGGACGCCGGCTCGCGGTCCTGACCCAGGATTCGATCGGGGTGTGGGACGTCGCCACGTCGACCCTGGCGATCACGTTGCGGGCGGACGGCGTACAGGAGTTCGCCTGGAGTCCGGACGGCCAGCAGATCGCGAGCTGCGGCCAGGGAATCCAGCTCTGGGACGCGGGCACCGCTACCCTGATCCGGCCCGTCGGTCCGGAGCGACAGGTGCGTCACCTTGCCTGGAGTCCGGACGGATCGCGGCTGGCGGTCTCGCTCGATGCCAGCTGCGAGGTCTGGGACCTCGGAAGCGGCCAGCTCGTTCTCGCGGGTTCATCGTTCACCGTCGATGGCGGCAGGTTGGCCTTCAGTCCGGACGGCCGTCGCCTCGCGAAACGGGGCTTCGGCCATTCCACGACCGTCTTCGATGCGACCGACGGCAGCCTCGTGGCCAAGCTGGGAGGGCATCTGCCAGGGGATTATGAGTCGAGTCTGGCGTGGAGTCCGGACGGTGATCGACTATTGAGCGGGAAGGCCTTCAGCGGGCCCGTTGGATACAGTGCGATCCGGGCCCCCAGGAACAAGGGCGGCTACTCCTGCCTGAAAGTGTGGGACGTCGGCGTCGCCGATGGTCACGACGGTGACGAATGGCAGTCGTTGCGCATGCCTCAGCCCGTGAACAGCAACGCCTGGTCTCCGGATGGCACGACGATCGCCGTCGCCTGCGGGGATTCCGTCCGGATCCTCGACGGCGAGTCCGGCGCGGAGCGTCGCCGGTTCCCGCTGCAGCCGGGCAGCAGCGGCGTCGGCCTCTCCTGGAGCTCCGATGGCGAATGGCTGGTGGTGGACGAAGTCCGCGGCGACAAATCTTCCCGGCGGATCTGGTCCTTCGCCAGCGGAGAGGAGCTGACCGCCCTGCCGGGTACGGACGGCGCAGTGGCGGTGTCGGGCTTGTCCGACATGCACTGGAGCGCGGACGGCCGGCGGATGTCGGCGCGACACTCCGGCGATCGGGTTTCCGTCTGGGACCTTGCGGCCCGGAAGGTCGTCTTCGAGCTGCCAGGCGCGTTCCCCGCGATCGCCTCCGCGCTCACTCGCGACGGTCTCCGGTTGGCCACGATCTCGGGCAACGTCGAGGCCGCGCGCGTCTGGGAGGTCGATCCCGGGGTAGTGCTTCGGACGCTGGGGTCCGACGTTCCCTTTTCCGACCCGTCCGGGCGCCAGAATTTCTTCCATCAACCGCTGGGCATCGCATGGTTGCCGGAGGGAGACCGCCTGACGGTGATCACCGTGGCGTCCGTCGTCGTGTGGAACAGCGCGGACGGCACCCGGAGCTACGCATTCGACAATCCTCCCGGCTTCCTCTCCTTCGTGTTCAGCCCGGACCGGACGCGGTTGGTCCTGATGACCCTGTGCGGATCACAGACCACGATCGGAATCGTCGCGCCCGCCGGAGCGAGTCCGGTCCTGAGCGTCTGGGATCTCGACCGCGGCCAACGCCTGGCGCAGCCGAAATTTCTCGACTACTACCCGCCCATCCCCCCGCCCGAGGTGTCCTGGAGCCCGGACGGCCGGCTGCTGGCAACGGTATGGCCGGAACCGATCGGTCTCTACGACGGCAAGAAGTCGCCGGACTGGGGCGGCATCGAACGCTTCGTCCGCGTGTCCGACGCCCTGACCGGCGAGGAAGTGTTCGCGGTGAGCCCGGTGGTTCCCGACAGGATCACCTGGCGACCGGACGGCAAGCGCCTAGTCTGCATCCGCGGCGATCGCCTGCAGTACTTCCTGCCGGACCCGCACGACCTGCTCGCGCTCGCCCGGACCCGGGTCTGGCGGAACTTCACCTTCGACGAGTGCGTGCAGTATTTCGACGGCAACGATCCGCCGCCGATTCCGTGAGGGAAGGGCCGGGGCGATTTCCCGGCGGATCGGACAAGCAGCGGCGGAGCAACCGCAGCATCGCCGTCGCCGTCATCCGCCTCCTGCCCCGCGGGCTCGTCGAGCATGCGGGGCCGGCCGAAGGGTCGCAGCACCACGGCGTGCGGCAGGGCAGCGGACTGGCGCCGCGTCGAGGGCAGGCGGAACGGCGACGCCCGCCCCCCGCGCGGACCGAAGGACGCTGCGACTTCCTGACGGATGTCGCAGCTCGGCCGCTACACTTCCGGCGACCCTTCGCGTTGGCCCTGGATGCTCAGGTCGCGCCCCCGTTGCTCGGTTGTGGGATGGCACTGATGAGACGCACGATTCGTCACTACCGGACGGTGGTCCGGCACGTTGCGACGGCGGTGGCGCTGTTCGCCGGCGCCTGCTCCTTCACCTGGGCCCAGTCGCAGCTTCCCCCGCTGCGCCTGACCCGCATCGCGACCGGATTCGCTCGCCCCGACGCGCTGAAGGTCGTTCCTGGCGACGACTCGCGCTTCTTCGTGGTCGAGCAGGGCTCGGCGACGACTCCCGGGAGGATCCGGATCCTGCGCAACGGCAGCGTCGCCAGCACGCCCTTCCTGACCATCGACGCCAGCACGCCGGGCGGCTTCGGAGCGTCGGGCAACGAACAGGGGCTGCTGGGACTCGCCTTCCATCCGCAGTACGCCAGCAATCGCTACTTCTTCGTCGACTACACCGATGCCAACGGCGACACGGTGGTCGCCCGCTACCAGACCTCGGCCACCGATCCGGACGTCGCCGACCCGTCCTCGCGCAAGCCGATCCTGCGGATCGACAAGGACTTCCGCAACCACAACGGCGGCAACGTGGTGTTCGGTCCGGACGGCTACCTGTATCTCGGCACCGGCGATGGCGGAAGCGCGAACGACGCCTGCAATCGCGCGGAGACGCTGAATCCGACGCAGCTCGTGTTCGGCGACCAGAGCAATGGCACCTCGACGGTCAACTGCGACCCGGACGCCAATTTCACCGGGCTGGGAGCGAACCCGAACTCCCTGGTGCTGGAGGGCAAGCTGCTGCGGATCGATGTCGACCGCACCACGCCTGCCGGCACGCCCGGCTATTGCGGCTGGGACGGCAGCACCGAGATCCCCTATGCCGCGCCCGCCGACAACCTGTTCTCGCTGCCCTCGGTTCCGAACAGCTGCAGGGAGATCTGGGACTATGGCCTGCGCAATCCCTGGCGCTACAGCTTCGACAGCGCGACCGGCAACCTGTGGGTCGGCGATGTCGGACAGAACATGTACGAGGAGATCAGCGCCGTGCCCGCGGGACAGGGGCGGCGCTATTTCGGCTGGGACAGCTGCGAGGGACTCGAGCCGCACGAGACGCAAGGCGGCGATACCTGCCCGTCGAATCTGACGGTGCCCGCCGGCGTGCAGGTGGTCGCGCCGCAGACGGAGTACCTGCATGTCGTGGAGTCCGCCTACGAGCCGGTCCCCAACCAGGTCCCGGCCACCCGCTGTTCGATCGCGGGAGGCTACGTCTATCGCGGCCCGATCGCGGAACTGCGGGGCGTCTACCTGTATGGCGACTACTGTTCCGGCGAGATCTTCTGCGCCCCGACGAGCGGAGCGGCCTTCGTCGGCGCCCCCGCGCAATGTCCGTCCACCACCGGCCTGCTCGAGATTCCCAACAACGGCACGGCAGCCACGGGACTGACGTCGTTCGGCACCGACAACGCTGGCAACATCTACGTGCTCGATCGCAGCGGCGACATTTTCCTCATCGACACGCCGATCGCGATACCGGCCTTCGGGGGGCGTGGGCGGGAGGCCCTGTGGGTCGCCCTGGCGATGCTCGGGATGATCGCGGCCTGGCGCCGGCGGACCCGCACCGCATGACACGCGCGCTGTTGCTGGCCGCGATCCTGCTTCCCGGCGCCCGGAGTGCCGCCGCCGACCTCAACGGCTGCAACATCGCCACGGCGATGGACCTGCGCGGCACCGGCAACGTCGGTGTGAACGTCGGGATCAACAACACCTATTCGCCCGCCTGCGTGCTGATCGATGCCGGACAGACCGTCGTCTTCACGTCGAACTTCGCGGCCCATCCCCTGCGTGGCGGCACCGTGGTCAACACCGTCCCCACCCCCGACCCGAACTCGCCCGTCCCGGCGGTCAGCAGCGGCAACGGCAGCGTCAACGTCACCTTCAACACCGCCGGCGGCTATGGCTACTACTGCGAGGCCCACGTCGATTTCGGCATGTACGGTGCGATCTTCGTCAACGACGCCGGCCTGATCTTCCGCGACGACTTCGAGTAGTCCATCGGCCGCTCCGTCGTCGGAGCACGGACCCACTCCGGGAGTCCGATGCGGGCGGCTGTCGCAGCGGGTGAAGGCCGGACCCATCGGGCGTCGAGCGCGTCTTCGCGTCGACGCCGATCGCGCCCCTGCAGGTGGCGTATCCTCGCGAGTCCCCTCGCCCTGCTGGCGCCCCCCGGAGTCCCTGATGAATCCCACCTCGCGCATGACTGTTCTCGCGGCTTCCTGTGTCCTGGGGCTCGCGGCCTGCGGTTCCGACCAGCAGGCGGCCGCGCCGCCGCCGGCCGCGGCACCCGCGACCACGAAATCCTACGCGGAGCTGCACCAGGGCGAGCTCGCGAGCGTCAAGCTCACGGCCGACCTGTCCGGCTTTTCCGACGCCCAGCGCCGGATGCTGGGCAAGCTGGTGCGCGCCTCCGAACTGATGAATGCGATCTTCTGGAAGCAGTGGTACGGCGATCGCGCCGCGCTGATGGCCAAGATCGCGGACGAACCGACGCGCCGCCTGGTCGACATCCACTACGGCCCCTGGGATCGGCTGCACGACGACGCGCCCTTCATCGCCGGCGTCGGCCCGCGGCCGCCGGGCGTGCAGTTCTATCCGGCCGACATGACGAAGGAGGAGTTCGAACAGTCGACCCTGTCCGACAAGGCGTCGCTGTACACGCTGCTGCGTCGCGACGCGGCCGGAAAACTGATCACGGTGCCCTACCACGAGGCCTACAAGGCCGAGCTGGAACAGGCCGCTGCACTGCTGCGCGAAGCGGCCGAACTTTCGGACGACAAGAGCTTCGCGGACTACCTGAAGATGCGCGCCACCGCGCTGCTCGACGACAACTACCAGCCGAGCGACATGGCCTGGATGGACATGAAGACGAATCCCATCGATATCGTGATCGGGCCGATCGAGTCCTATGACGACGCCGTGTTCGGCTACAAGACCTCGTACGAGGGTCTGGTGCTGGTGAAGGACCAGGTCTGGAGCGAGAAGCTGGCGCGCTTCACCGGCTTCCTGCCGGAGCTGCAGAAGGGCCTGCCGGTGGCCGACGCGTACAAGGCCGAGACCCCCGGCGCCAACGCCGACCTCAACGCCTACTTCGCGCTGTACTACGGCGGCAATGCCAATGCCGGGGCGAAGACGATCGCGATCAACCTGCCGAACGACGAGGAGGTCCAGCTGAAGAAGGGCTCGCGCCGCCTGCAGCTGGAAAACGTGATGCGCGCGAAGTTCGAGCGGATCATGACGCCGATCGCCAAGGAGGTCATCGTCGACGACCAGCTTCCGCACGTCACCTTCGATGCCTTCTTCCAGAACGTGATGTTCCATGAGGTCGCGCACGGCCTCGGCATCAAGAACACGATCAACGGCCGTGGCGCGGTGCGGGTCGCGCTGAAGGACCAGCACTCCAGCTACGAGGAAGGCAAGGCCGACATCCTCGGCCTGTACATGGTCAGCCGCCTGGCCGCGAAGGGCGAGCTCGATCAGGCGAAGCTGATGGACAACTACGTCACCTTCCTCGCCGGCATCATCCGCTCGGTGCGCTTCGGCGCGTCCGACGCGCACGGCAAGGCGAACATGGTCTGCTTCAACTTCTTCGAGGAGCAGGGCGCGTTCACCCGCGACGCCGCCACCAGCCGCTACCGCGTGGACTTCGACAAGACCGCCAAGGCGATGGAGGCCCTGTCGGCGAAGATCCTCACGCTGCAGGGCGACGGCGACTACGAAGGTGCCAAGGCACTGGCGGCGGCGAAGGGCGTGATCAGCCCCGCGCTGCAGTCCGACCTCGACCGGATCGGCAAGTCGGGGATTCCGGTCGACATCACGTTCGAGCAGGGGACGGCGGTGCTGGGTCTTCCCGACTAGCCCGCGGAAGCTGTGCCCGACGCGCGGCCTGGCCAATCCGCCGTCGATGCCCCGCCGACTTGCCGGGCCCGCGGGAACCGCCGTCGTCGCGACGCGCGGTGCAGGACGAGTGCGCTGCATCCGCGCCGGATTTGGGTCCGTAGTCTGCGGATGAACCCATCCCTGTCGACAGCGGCGCTCGCCATCGCCGTTCTGAGCGCCTGCCCGGTCGCGCGTGCGGGCACCGAACTCGGTGCGCTCCCGCCCGGTGCGGTGGCTACGTCGTCCTCGGGACCCGCCTCCGAGCTCATCGGCTTCCTGCTGTTCGATCCCGCGGCGATTGCGGACCGCGTGCCGACGGGGATCCGGCTGACCACCCTCGAAGAGAAGGCCCGTGCCTGGCCGCGACTCGCGACCTACCTCGAGAAGCACCCGGATCGCCGCGCGTGGGCGTGGAGCTTCTTCGAGATCATCGGCATCGAAAAGGCGACCTACGACAACGTCGATGCCCGATTCGACGGTGGCCGCGGCGGCATGGTCGTGTGGTACCCGGAAGTACGGCAGGTCGATGCTGCCGATGATCGCCCGATCGGCACGCAAAGCCTCGCCGTCGGAAGCTGGGTGTCCGACCCGGAACTCGCCGGCTACATGCGGAGCCGCGGTTTTCCGGCGATGACCGCGACGGTTCGCTTCGCCGCGGAGGCGGATTCGGCGAGCGGAGACCTGGCGGCGGCGGACCTGTCGATTCATGGCGAATGCCGACTCGAAGGGACGCCGTTCGTCCCGTCCTGGGGCAAGGAACGCCTGTCCTACGAGACCTTTTGGACTGCCGCCGGCGAAGGCGACACCTATGAGATCGTCACCTGGGCCGGCCACCGTTCGCGCCACTGCCGCGATGCACAGTGGCGCGTCGGGGGGACTCATCCGTTCGCGCGGCTCTTCAACGACCCGCGGGTGTCCGACCACGATTTCCTGCCGACCGAGTTCTCGTTCGGGTATGTGTTGAAGAGTGCGCTCTACGAGCGGACGAGATAGCCCTGCCACCGGGCCTTCGCCGCTCAGCCGGGCACACCCGAGGTGTCGGGTGATGCGCCGGATCGTCGAAGGTGCGCCGGGCAGCACGAGTGGACGCGCGGATGGCTCATGCCATTCGATTCGTCCCGCGATCACGCGCCAGGAATGGGCGACTCGTTCGCGCCTCGAAACCCCGGAATCTCTTCAGTCGGTCCTGGGGGTCCACATCGCTGCTGCAACAGATTCTGGGCGACCGGATCTCTCGCCGTTCCGGCCACTCTGCTCCAGGTTCCGCCAACTGGAGGGTGTCCCGATCGCTCTCCCCCGATCCTTGAGTCTAGACGGCTACGGTCCCTTTCCGCCGTCGCACGGGCGCCCGTCGATACGGGCGATCTCGGCACATGCAGCCTTGGCACGCGCCAGCGCCGTGTTCGTCCACTGCCATTGGGCGATCTGATCGGAATGGTTGTCGACCATGATGGCGGTGAAGTCGCTGTCCTTGCTCAGTGCCTGCACGTCGTAGTCCGTCCGCTGATGACGGGGTGCCGACGGGTCGAAGCGCACCTGGGCCCCGGCATGGCCGTGCCCGACGTTCCGCGCGATCATCCCGTCCCGGATGTACGCGACCTGCCCCTGGACGAAGCTCATATAGGCGACATACGAGGACATCGCGTCGCGAAACTTCACGTCCCCCAGATCGGCGAACATGCCGGTGTGGATCAGCTCGTCGTAGATGCCCTGGGGCGGTGACACGGACGGGGCGATCACCGCGGTGTCGAAAGCCTTGGCGGTGTCGTCGCGGTCAGCGCCTTCCCAATCCCCTGCAACCAGCCTGCGCAAGGCCTCGGTTCGCAGTTCGTTGGCACCCTTCAGGAGAGTGGCGCGCGCCTGCAGGTAGTCGACATCGGATTCGAGCTCGCGGTGCAGGCGATCGAGCGCCGTCAGCTTCCGCTGCGCCAGGTTGCGCTCTTCATTCCAGTTGCTGACCTGGATGCCGATGAACACGCCGACGACGACGATGACGAAGTCGATGCCGATCGCGGTCCAGTGCTGGTCCCGGAGCCGGCCGACGATACGGGAAATGAACATGCCTGCGCCTCCTGCTCGGATCGGTGCTTGCCCCGGATCCGGGGCTCCGGTCGAATCGACTCGACGCTCGGTGGTCCGATCCATCCGTCGCATCAATTCGAAAAGAACTCCCGCCCCTGCTCCCGGCCCCGAGAGCGAAGGTCTCCCGTGGCGTTCCGGAAATCAAGCACAAGTCGTGCGTGTCCCGATCTACCCGCACGGGCGCCCCGATCCGCACGCCGACGGATCGTGGTCGTCCCTGACCTGGCGGACGCTTGCGCCACCCCGGAATGTTCTGGCGAACGTCTCTCGCACGTTGGGTGCATGGACGAGGCGGCATGCGTGCACATGACCAGAGCTTCCATTCCGATTGCGCTGCTGAGCGCGCTGATTCTCGGCGTCGCCGGTCCGCGCGCGTCTGCTGGAATTCCCCCGAGCGATCCGGCGGCGGCGTTGCGTGTCGAGGTGATCGATACCGGGCCGGCGAGTCGAGGGACCTATCACTACGCCGACGAGCTCCGGCTCTCCGCACCGGGCGCCGAGCCACTGGTGCTGACGTCGTCCACTCAGGTCGACCGGCTCGCACCGATTCCCGGCCCGAAGTTCGCGATCGGTGACCAGCGGGTGCTGTTGCTCGGGTGGTCGTCGACCGGAAGCGGCATGCAGGCGATCCATGTCCTGCTGCTGCACATCGCGCCCCCGAGGGTCGCACTGCAATCGCAGTTCACCTACACGACGGATCGTCTCTCGTCGGGAATCGTGGTCCGTCGGAAGAATCCCCGGACAATCCTGATCGGGATTCCGGAACTCCCCGACTTCGGGCACCAGGAAGGCGATTGGTCACTGGACATGGGGCCGGAGGAGCGCCTTGACTGGGACCAGCTCAGCCAACTGCACCCGGTGCGCTACCGCCCGCGCGCGAGCGACGTGGCGTACTTTCCGCCGTTCGAAGTCAAACGCGCGGTCCATCGCGTCACCTGGATCTCGGCCAGCGCAGCGGGCCTGGAAATCGCAGGAGCGCGTTGACGGCTCGGAGCCTCGCGATCCGACGCCGGGATTTCGTTCGCGTCCCGGCAGCGCGGGATCACAGAGCGGTTGCAGATTCCGCTGGTCGTTGCCGTCTGGTCCGATCATCGTTGCCGTGGTTACGATTTCCGCTGCCGCGGTTCCGGGTATCGAGTTTGACCAGATGCCCCTCGGCGGCAAGCGGTCCTGGGACCCCGGCCGCCTAGATGCAGAGTGGGTCGCCAAGTCTGCTGACGGCGAGGAGCAGTCGTAGGGCGCGCACTGCGCGCCATTGCGAGGCGCATCGTCAGGAAATCCGCTATCGGCGAGGAGCGGCCGTAGGGCGCGCACTGCGCGCCATTGCGAGGTGTTTCGTATTCACCACCGCGGTCGCCGAACACCGACCGCTGGAGCGGCACCTCGGCCGCAGCGCGAGGCGATACGCGAGTGGTCGACAACGGCCGATAGCCGACCTCAACATGATGCTCCCCGCGTGGGCTGGCAGGGTTCCGCTCTACGACTGCTCCTCGCCGCTAGCGGAAGTGCTTGCCAAGCGCCTCGCAATGGCGCGCAGTGCGCGCCCTGCGGCCGCTCCTTGCCGCTAGCGGATATGGGAATGAAGCGCCTCGCGATGGCGCGCAGTGCGCGCCCTACGACTGCTCGTCGCCGTCAGCGGACTTCGACTTCATGCGCCTCGCAATGGCGCGCAGTGCGCGCCCTACGGCCGCTCCTCGCCGTCAGCGGACTTCGACTTCATGCGCCTCGCGATGGCGCGCAGTGCGCGCCCTACGGCCGCTCGTCGCCCACAGCCGACCTCGGATTCATGCGCCTGGCGATGGCGGTCCGAGCCCGCCTGCGATCGCTCCATGCCGCCGTTCGCGCGCCCGGCTGAGAGCGTCGGTCCGCACAGGAGGGAACTCTCGTGGTGGGCTTCCGCTTGCCAGCGTATTAACGCATTAGTACACTGGAGCAAATCCGAGAACGGAAGCGACGACGTGAAACGCAAGATGGTGGTGCCGGACGACACCGGCGATCCCGAGACCCTGCTGTACCAGGCGCTCGCCAGCCTCGAGGGGGTGGCGGAGTTCCGGCGCTTCTTCCGCGACCTGTGCACCCCGACCGAGCTCGAGGCGCTGGTCGACCGCTGGCGGGTGGTGCCGCTGCTGGCGCGCGGGATGTCCTACCGCGAGATCCACGACCACACCGGCGTCAGCGTGACGACGATCGGGCGGGTGGCGCGCTACTTCACGATGGGCAACGGCGGCTATGCGCTGGCGGCGGAGCGGACGGTGAAAGGACGGAAGACCAGAACGGCCGCCAACGGCGCCGACAGCAGGGAGCGCCGCTCGTGAGCCAGCGTGATCGCCTGCGCATCGCGGTGCAGAAGTCCGGGCGGCTGTCGGAGCCGTCGCAGGAGCTGCTCGGCAAATGCGGCCTCAAGTTCCGGCAGAGTCGCGACAAGCTGTTCTGCTTCGGCGAGACGCTCGCCGTGGATCTCCTGCTGGTCCGCGACGACGACATCCCGGGCCTGATCGCCGACGGCGTCTGCGACCTCGGCATCGTCGGCCGCAACGTCTATGCGGAACAGCGCCTCGGTTTCGAGGCCGAGCGCGGCGCGCGGCTCACCGAGCTGCGCGGCCTCGGCTTCGGCGCCTGCCGGCTGTCGATCGCGGTGCCGCAGGACGAGCCCTACGAGAGCCCGGCCGATCTCTCCGGGAAGCGGATCGCGACCAGCTATCCGAACCTGCTCGGCGATTTCCTCAAGCGCAACAGTGTCGACGCCAGCGTCGTGGTGCTGAACGGCTCGGTCGAGATCGCGCCGCGGCTCGGCACCGCGGACGTGATCTGCGACCTCGTGCAGAGCGGCGGCACACTGGTCGCCAATCAGCTGCGCGAGGCGGCGCGGATCTTCGACACCGAGGCGGTGCTGGTCGGCGCCACCCGCGAGCTGGCCGACGCGCGCGGCGAACTGGCCGAGCTGCTGCTGCGGCGTCTCGACGGCGTGCTGGCGGTCAAGGATGCGAAGCTCTTGCTGTTCCGCACCCGCCGGGACGCCTGGGCCGCGGTGCGCGACCAGTTGCCCGCGGGGGCCGAAGCCCAGACGACGGTGCTGGTCGACAGCCCCGACGTGCTGGCAGTGCAGTCGCTGTGCACCGGCTCGGTGAGCTGGAACCAGCTCGAGTCGCTGAAGCGCGCCGGTGCCAGCGCGCTCCTGGTGCTGCCGGTGGAGCGGATGCTGGCATGAGCGCCGCGATCGACAACCCGATTCCGTCGCTCCCGGAGATTCTGATCTGGGCGCGACTCGATGCCGGCGCACGCGCCGCCGCACTGGCACGCCCTGCGCTCGCGCGTGCGGACGAGCTGCGCGCCGCCGTCGCCCGCATCATCGACCAGGTCCGCGCCGATGGCGACCAGACGCTGCGCCTCCTGACCCGACGCTACGACGAGGTCGAGATCGACAGCATCGAACTGCCGCGGGCGCGGATCGATGCCGCGATCGCGAACCTGGCCGACGACGTGCGGGCGGCGATCGACGAGGCCTACGGCCGCATCCGCGCCTTCCACGAGGCCGCGCGGCCGCGCGAAGTCGGCGTCGACACCGCTCCGGGCGTGCGCTGCGAGATCGTCTGGCGGCCGATCGCGACGGTCGGCCTCTACGTGCCGGCCGGCAGCGCGCCGCTGCCGTCGACCGCGCTGATGCTCGGCGTGCCGGCGCAGATCGCCGGCTGCCGCGAGGTCGTGCTGTGCTCGCCGCCGGACCGCGAGGGCGGCATCGATGCCGCCGTGCTGTATGCCGCGCGGCGCTGCGGCATCGCGCGCGCGTTCCGGATCGGCGGCGCGCAGGCGATCGCCGCGATGAGCGTCGGCACCGCCAGCGTGCCGCGCTGCGACAAGCTGTTCGGGCCCGGCAACGCCTATGTCACCGAGGCCAAGCTGCAGGTCGCGGCGACCGCCGGCGGTCCGGCGATCGACATGCCGGCAGGGCCGTCGGAAGTGCTGGTGATCGCCGATGGCACCGCCGACCCCGCCTTCGTCGCCGCCGACCTGCTCGCGCAGGCCGAGCACAGCCCGGACGCGCAGGCGATCCTGCTGACCGATTCCGCCGCGCTGGCTGCCGCCGTCCGCGTCGAACTCGCGGAACAGCTCGCGACGCTGCCGCGGCGAGCGATCGCGGCGCAGGCACTCGCCGGCAGCCGCCTGATCGTCGTCGGCGACCTCGCCGAGGCGGTCGCGCTGTCGAACGGGTATGCCCCGGAGCACCTGATCCTCGAGGTCGCCGCCCCGCGCGCCTTGCTGGCCCGGGTCGAGTCCGCGGGTTCGGTGTTCCTCGGCAGCCACACGCCGGAGTCGCTCGGCGACTACTGCTCGGGCACCAACCACGTGCTGCCGACCTACGGCGCGGCGCGCGCCTGGTCCGGCGTGTCGGTGGCGAGCTTCATGAAATCGATCAGCGTGCAGGAGGCGACTCTGGCGGGACTCGCGGCGATCGGCCCCTGCGCGATGACGCTGGCGCGGGCCGAGGGCCTCGTCGCGCACGAGCGCGCGGTCGCGGTCCGGCTGGCAGGAAACAACGGAGCGACCCGATGAGCCGTCTCGATCGATTGCGCGCCAGCGTGGCCCGGCTGCGCGGCTATTCCTCGGCCCGGATGGAGGCGAGTGGCGGCCGCGTGCTGCTCAACGCCAACGAGTCGCCGTGGGACGACGGCCACCACTGCAACCGCTATCCCGATCCGCAGCCGCCGGCGCTGCTCGCCGCGCTCGCGACGCTGTACGGCGTCCCCGCCGACTGCCTGCTGGTCGGGCGCGGCTCCGACGAGCCCATCGACCTGCTGACCCGGGCCTACTGCGAGGCGCGCGCCGACGCGATCGTGATCTCGCAGCCGACCTTCGCGATGTACCGCGTCGCGGCGGAGCTGCAGGACGCCAAGGTGCTCGACGTGCCGCTCGATGCGGCGCGCGGCTTCGCGCTCGACATCGATGCGGTGACGGCGAGCGCGCTCGATCCCCGGGTCAAGCTGGTCTACGTCTGCACGCCCAACAATCCCAGCGGCGGGGTCGTCGCGCGCGACGACCTGCTCCGGCTGGCCGCGCGCCTCGACGGCCACGCGCTGGTCGTGGTCGACGAGGCCTACGTCGAATTCTCGTCGCAGGGCAGCGTGGCCGATGCGGTGGTGGAAGGCGCCAACCTGGTCGTGCTGCGGACGCTGTCGAAGGCGCACGGACTCGCCGGCGCGCGGATCGGCACGCTGATCGCCGCGCCGGCCCTGATCGCCGTGCTGCGTCGCCTGCTGGCCCCGTATCCGTTGCCGACGCCGTCGGTCGACGTGGCCCTGCAGGCGCTCGCGCCGGCCGGCGTCGAGCGCGCGCGGCAGCGGATCGCCGCCGTCGTCGCGGAGCGCGAGCGGGTCGCCGCGCGGCTCGTCGCGGAGCGCGGCGTGCGTCGGGTGCTGCCGAGCGCCGCCAACTTCCTCGCGTTCCAGGTCGACGACGCCGAGGCGTGCTATCGCGCGCTGCTGGCGGCCGGGGTGGTCGTCCGGCAGGTCGGCCACTACCTCGGGCTGGCGGGCTTCCTGCGGGTGAGCATCGGTCGGTCCGAGGAGAACGACGCCTTCCTCGGCGCGCTGGCGACCGTGCTCGGGTCCGTCGGGTCGGCCAGGAGCGCCGCATGAGCCGCCGCAAGATCCTGTTCGTCGATCGCGATGGCACGCTGATCGAGGAGCCCGCCGACTTCCAGATCGACAGCTACGAGAAGTTCCGCCTCGTCGAGGGCGTGATCCCGGCGATGCTCCGGCTGCGCGATGCCGGCTACGAGTTCGTGATGGTGACGAACCAGGACGGCCTCGGCCTGCCGCAGTATCCCGAGGAGGGCTTCGACAAGATCCAGGCGCTGCTGCTGCAGGTGTTCGAGTCGCAGGGGCTCAGTTTCGCCGGCATCCACATCGACCGGTCGTTCGCCAAGGACAACCTGCCGACGCGCAAGCCCGGCATCGGCATGGTGCTCGAGTACCTCACGCGCGGAGATCTCGATCTCGACGCCAGCGCGATGGTGGGCGACCGCGACACCGACCTCGAATTTGCCCGCAATCTCGGCATCCGCGGTTTCAAGCTGGCGCCCGGCCCGGATCGCTGGCCGGAGATCGCGCACGCGCTGGTCGACCGGCCGCGGCGCGCCAAGGTCGAGCGGATCACGAAGGAGACCCGCATCCGCGTCGACGTCGACCTCGACCGCGAGGCGGCAGCCGAGGTCGCCACCGGCATCGGCTTCTTCGACCACATGCTGGAGCAGATCGGTCGCCATGGCGGCTTCGCGCTGACCCTGACCTGCGCCGGCGACACCCACATCGACGAGCACCACACCGTCGAGGACAGCGCGATCGCGCTCGGACAGGCGCTGCGCCAGGCGCTCGGCGACAAGCGCGGCATCGCACGCTACGGCTACCTGCTGCCGATGGACGAGGCGCGCGTCGAGGTCGCGCTCGATCTGTCCGGTCGCGCGTGGCTGGAATTCGACGGCGAGTTCAAGCGCGAGCGGGTCGGCGACCTGCCGACCGAGCTGGTGTCGCACTTCTTCCACAGCTTCGCCGACGCACTCGGCGCCAACCTGCACGTCCGGGTGTCCGGCGAGAACACGCACCACATGATCGAAGCGTGCTTCAAGGGAGTGGCGCGCGCGCTGCGGCAGGCGATCCGGCGCGACGGCACCGACCTGCCTAGCACCAAGGGAGTCCTCGCGTGAGCGTTGCCCTGTGCGAAGTGCCGTGCACTGCGGGAGCCCTCGCATGAGCGCCGTCGTCCTGGTCGACTCCGGCGGCGCCAACATCGGCTCCGTGCGGGCTGCCCTGGCGCGCCTCGGCGTCGACGCGCCGCTGGTGCGCGACCCCGCGCTGATCCGCGCCGCGGAGCGGGTGATCCTGCCCGGCGTCGGCGCGGCACCGCCGGCGATGGCGCGGCTGGCGGAGCTCGGGCTGGTCGACATCCTGCGGGCGCTGGAGCAGCCGCTGCTCGGCGTCTGTCTCGGCATGCAGCTCCTGTTCGAGGCTTCGGAGGAGGGCGACGTCGCGTGCCTCGGCCGGCTGCCCGGGACCGTGGTGAAGATGGCGGCCACCGAGGGAGTGCGGATCCCGCACATGGGCTGGAACGAGATCGTGCCGACGGCGGAATCGCCGCTGTTCCGCGACCTCCCGCCCACACCGCACGCCTACTTCGTGCACAGCTACGCGCTGCCGGTCGGCGCGGCGACGCTGGCGACCTGTACCCACGGCACGCCGTTTTCCGCCGTGGTCGGGCGTGGCAACGTGTTCGGTGCGCAGTTCCACCCCGAGCGCTCGGCCACCGTCGGAGCGGCCCTGCTGAAGAACTTCCTGGAGTACTGACATGCAGCTGTATCCCGCCATCGACCTGCGCGGCGGCCGCGTCGTTCGCCTGCTGCAGGGCGACTACGACCGCGAAACCCGCTACGAAGACGCCCCGCTCGCGGTCGCGCGCCGCTATCGCGCTGCCGGGGCGACCTGGCTGCATCTCGTCGACCTCGACGGAGCGCGCGAAGGCCGCTTCACCGCGCTGCCGGTGATCGCCGAACTGGTCCGCGACAGCGGCCTCCGGCTGCAGGTCGGCGGCGGCGTGCGAGGGCTCGCCGACGTCGAGCGCCTGCTCGAACTCGGCGTCGGCCGGGTGGTCGTCGGGTCGGTCGCGGTCAATTCGCCGGAGGTCGTCGCGGACTGGATCGCGCGCTTCGGCAGCGAACGCCTCGTGATCGCGCTCGACGCCCGCAGCGATACCCAGGGAGTCTTCCGGCTGCCGGTCAAGGGCTGGACCGAGGCGACCGGTGTCGGCCTCGTCGACTGGATCGAGCGGAGCCGGCGGCAGCTGTCGCTGGTCCATGTGCTCTGCACCGACATCGATCGCGACGGCATGCTGGCCGGTCCCAACGTCGAGCTCTACGCCGAACTGGTCGCGCGCTTCCCCGAGCTGCGCCTGCAGGCCTCCGGCGGCGTGCGCAACGCGGCCGACCTGGCGCGCCTTGCCGCCGCCGGCGTCGACGGCGCGATCATCGGCAAGGCCCTGCTCGAGGGCCACATCGACCTCGGCGTGCTGGCGCGCGCGGTCGGCGAGCCGGCGCCATGCTGACCCGGCGCATCATCCCCTGCCTCGACGTGCGCGATGGCCGGGTGGTCAAGGGCGTCCGCTTCCGGGACCACGTCGAGATGGGTGATATCGAGGAGCTCGCGCGGCGCTATCGCGATGCCGGCGCCGACGAGCTGGTGTTCTACGACATCACCGCGAGCCCGGAGGGACGCAGTGCCGACGTCGCCTGGGTCGAGCGGCTGGCGCAGCATCTCGACATCCCGTTCTGCGTCGCCGGCGGGATCCGCTCGGTCGATGCCGCGCGGCGGATCCTGCACGCCGGTGCCGACAAGATCTCGATCAACTCGCCGGCACTGGAGAACCCGGCGCTGATCGACGCGCTGGCCTGGGAGTTCGGCGTGCAGTGCGTGGTGGTCGGCGTCGATTCCGAACGGGTCGATGGCGACTGGCGGGTACGACAGTACACCGGCGATCCGAACAAGACCCGCGACGCCGGACGACGGACGCTGGGCTGGGTCGCCGAGGCGATCGCGCGCGGTGCCGGCGAGATCGTGCTCAACTGCATGAACGCCGACGGCACCCGCGCCGGCTACGACCTCGCGCAGCTGTCCGCGGTGCGCGCGGCCTGCAGCGTGCCGCTGATCGCCTCGGGCGGCGCCGGGTCGGTCGCCGACTTCGAGCGCGCGTTCCGCGACGCCGACGTCGACGGCGCGCTGGCGGCGAGCATCTTCCACAGCGGAACGCTCGCCATCCCCGACCTCAAGCGCCAGCTCCGCGACGCTGGCATCGCGATCCGGCCATGAGCAGTAGCGAGCGCATCCCCGACTGGAACAAGGGCGAGGGCCTGATCCCGGCCATCGTGCAGCACGCCGACAGCGGTGCGGTGCTGATGCTGGGCTATGTCGACGAGGCCGCGCTGGCCGAGACCCGCCGCAGCGGCCGCGTCACCTTCTTCTCGCGCAGCAAGCAGCGGCTGTGGACCAAGGGCGAGAGCAGCGGCCACTGGCTGGAACTCGTCTCGATCGCCCTCGACTGCGACGGCGACACCTTCCTGGTGCGAGCGCGGCCGGCCGGTCCGGTCTGCCACCTCGGCACGCCGACCTGTTTCGATGCGCCGGGCGCGACCGGAGGCGGGTCCACGACGGCGATCGCGTTCCTGGCGGAGCTCGATGCGCTGGTCGCGCGGCGCCAGGCCGAGCGGCCGGAAGGCAGCTACACCACGAAGCTGTTCGATGGCGGCGTACGGCGGATCGCGCAGAAGGTGGGCGAGGAGGGCGTCGAAACCGCGCTCGCCGCGGTCGCGCAGGACGATGCCGCGCTCCTCGGCGAGTCGGCGGACCTCGTCTACCACCTGCTGGTGCTGCTGCGGGCGCGTGGCCTGGGGCTCGCGGAGCTCGCCGGAACACTGCAGGAGCGGCACCAGCGCTAGCCGCCACCCCGGCAGCGCCGCGCGCTCCGGTGCACCTGCCGGCGCCGGCCGCCGGGTCGCGCCGCACGGCTCTCCAGCCGCGCCGCTTGCGTGTTCCCGCCGGGGGCCGCGCCAGGTCGCGGCAATTCGCGCATAATCCGTCGGTCGAGCCCCTGGCATGACGCCATCCATTCGCGATGGCGGCGACCCGAATGCAGGATGCATTCGCCGGCGCGGCACAGCACGCCAGTCAGCAGGGGCCTGTCCCCGCAATCCTCCGTTTCCGGGCCAGGGGTCGGGATGGCGTCGTCCTTCGTTCGCAGTGTTGTCGCAGTCGCGGTCGTCGGGAGCATGCTGCCGACGGGCGGGATGGCGTCTGCCGGCACGCGCACCGCGGCACCCCCGGTCGCGCAGCGCCTCGCGCTCGACTGCGCGCGGGGCGCCAACGCCCAAATCGTCGCCGACAACGGCAGCGCGATCCGGGTCGAACTGCGCGGTCCACCGGCGGCGACGGTGTCGCTGGCATTGCGCAGCGACGGCGGGAACCTGGTCTGGCAGGACGACGCGGCGGCACCGCGCTGGCCCGGGAATACGGTGCCGTGGCGCCATGCCGATCTCGAGCTGCGAGAGACCCTCGATGCCGCCGGGCAGGCGACCCCGGAATTCACCCTGCGCAATGCGCGATTCCACAGCGCCGTCGCGGTGTCCTGCAGGCTCGCGCAGGACGGCGTGCTCGCCGGATTCAGCGCGTCGCTGCGCGACGCCGTCGAACGCGCGATACCGCTGGCGGACGGCGCCGAGCCGGCGGCCTATGACCGCGTCCGCATCGGCGCCTGGCTGCTGACGATCGCGGCGACCGTGAACGAGGATCCGCGGCTCGCCGCACGCGCTCTGGTACTGCGTGCCTGGAGCGCGCGGCGCCGCGATCACCTCGCGACCGCGCTGGTCGAATTCGCGGCGGCCCGGCAGCGCTTCGAGGCGCTGTCGGACCCAAGGAGCGCGCGCATCGCCGCGCTCGACCACGCCCAGGTTCGACTGGCCCTGGCCGACTACCCGGGGGCCGAGGCGGAGCTGGCAACGGTGGCGGCGGCGGCGACGGACGAGCTCGCCGACATCGCCGCGGTGGCGGACAACGACCGCTGCGTCGCGATCCGCGTGCAGGGCAAGCTGGCCGATGCCGAGTCGTGCTACCGCGGCGCGATCACCCGCTTCGTCGCCCTCGGTCTCGACGACGAGGTCGGCAACTCGACCCGCAACCTGGCGACGCTGTACATGAGCCGCGGCGACCTCGCCGCCGCCCGCGCCGCGCTGGATGCCGCGCGCGCCGCGATCGGCCGTGCCGACAGCCGCTGGGCGTTGGGGATGCTGGCGCTGGTCGACTCGCAGGTCGCGCTCCGCGAGGGTCGTTTCGATGCCGCCGCCGTCGCGATCGCCGAGGCACTGGCGCAGTACCGCGCCGCGGGCGACCGTGTGTGGCAGGCGCAGGGCTTGGTCGCCGCGGCGAACCTCGCCCGCTGGCGGGGGGACCCGGTGCGGGCCGAGAGCGACCTTGCCGCGGCGGCCGCGCTCGCCGACGTCGCCGTGCAGCCGATGCTGGCGGTGCGCATCGCGGTGTCGCGCGCCGTGGTGGCCGCCGACGGCGACGACGCGGCGATCGCCGTCGAGCGCATCGAGCAGGCCCGGCAGCGGCTGGCCGGCAGCAGCGATCTGCTGCTGAAGATCGACCTCGCCGTGGCGGAGCTCGGCTGGGCACTCAAGGTCGACGACCGCGCGCGAGCGGGACGCAGCCTCGCCCAACTGCACGACTATGCCGGCCGCCAGCCGACGCCGGAGCTGGCGCAGCGAATCGCCGTCCTCGAGGTCGCCGAACGTGCCGGACGCGGCGACGTCGCCGGTGCGACCCGGCTCGCCCGCGAGCTGCTCGATGGCCCGGAGGACGAGCGACCTCACTGGCTCTCCGCCGCGCTTGGCGGAGTGGCGGCGGATGCTGCGTGGCGGGCCGGCGAGAAGGACCTCGCGCGGCGCTGGAACCGGGAGTCGCTGCGCGCGATCGACGCGCGGCTGGAACGGGCCCGCAGTCCCGCCGTGCTGCACGTCCTCGACCTGCGCTGGCGCGAAGCGGCGGAGCTCGCGATGAGGATGGAAGACGGCGACGCGCAGGCACACTGGCTCCGGATCGAGTCCCACCGTCGCCTGCTGTGGCAGCGCGCGTCGGCGCCGTCCGAGCCTGTCGGCTCGGCGGCGCAGCAGCTCGCCGCCGAGATCGATGCCGAGATCGGACGCGGCCTGCTTGGCATGAGCGCGCCCGGGGCGGCCCCGGCTTCCCGGCTGGAGGAGCGCATCGACCGGCTGCAGCGACAGGTCGCCGCGGAGCGCCGAGCGGATCCGTCACCCGTGGCGCCGACGGTCGTGGTTCCGCCGGCAGGGACGGTGCTGCTCGACTATTTCCTCGGCGAGCGCGGCGGGCACCTGCACTGGCTCGACGCCGACGGGGTCCACGAGGCCGCGCTGCCGCCCCGCGCCGAACTGCTGGCCGAGGTCGCCGCCTTCGATCGCCTGCTGCAATCCCACGCGCCAGACCGTGCAGCCCTCCGCCAGTCCGGCATCGCGCTGCAGCAGTCGCTGGCGCTGGATCGGGTACTTCCGGCGAAGCTCGATCAGCTTTGGATCGTCGCGGATGCGGAACTCTCGGTCCTGTCCTGGTCGGCGCTGCCGTCCGCCGATCCCGCCGCGGAAGTGGTGGAGCGCCTCGGCTACCGCCCCCTCGCCGCGGATCTCGCCATCGCCAACCTGCCGCATGCGGGGGGGCTTGCCGGGCGTGCCGCGCCCCCGAGCTTCGATCGGCTGCGGCTGTACGCGATTCTCGGCGACCTTCGTCCTGCCGGGCTTGCCGCGGCCGGCCCGCGGCGCGACGACCCGCGCGGCGGACTGTCCGGCCTGCCGGGGCTGGAGCGGGAGCGACGCGCGCTCGCGCCCTACCTGCACGATGCCGACGACGGATGGACCTCCGCCGGCAGCGAGCGCCTGTGGCGCGCCCTGTCCGATGCCGACGGCGTGGTCCACGTCGGTGCCCACGGCTGGTACGACCGCGCTCATCCGGAGCAGGCCGGACTGTGGCTCGATGGCGCGGACGGCACGCCGCACTTCATCGGATGGTCGGAGCTCGTGACCCGGCCGGTGGCGGCGCGCCTGGTCGTGCTCAACGCCTGTCTCGGCGCCGCCCATCGGCCGTCCGGGTCGATCACCAGTGACGGCCTCGCCGCGAATTTCCTGCTGCAGGGAGCCGGCGCCGCCGTCGCGAGCGCCTGGGCGGTCGACGACGAGGCGGCTGCGGACTTCGTCGCGCCGTTCTACCGCAGCCTCGCGGCCGGGGCATCGCCCCAGCGGGCGGTGTCGTCCGCGCAGGCGGAGCTGTGGCGGCAGCGCCGCCACGCCGATCCGCGCGACTGGGCGGGCTACGGCGCGTGGATCGGTGCGGCGGAACGGGTTCCGAACGCGACGGTGGCGGCAGCTCCAGCAGCGCGATGAACGGCCGGCCTGGAAGGATTCCGCCCGAAGCGGCAGGAGATTGATGCACCAGGGGCGTCTTTTGGACGTCGATGCGGATGGCAGGTCAAACCGGAGTAGGAAGGACATGAAGCTGAAGAAACTGAAGTCGGTCGCGGACGTCGTCGATCGCCAGGGCTGGACCGTGGATCGCAGCCAGATCGCGGAATTCAAGCGCGGCGACCGCCTGCACTTCGAACTGCGAGCGGAAAAGCGTGCGCGCATCCGCCTCACCCGCGGCGAGGACAGCGCCGTCATCGAGGCGCGGCTCGAGGCGGGCGTGCTGGTCGCGGAGATCGGCGACCGGGTCCTGCTGCTGACCTTCATGCAGGGCCCCGCGCGCAGCCGCAAGCTGCATCTGTCGATGTACCCGTCGTCGAGCCCGGCACGGGTGATGGACGGCGGCAGCGCCGATCCGGGCTCGGGCGGAACGAAGAAGAAGCCGGCTCCCAAGCCCGGCGACGGCGGCAGTGCCGACCCCGGCTCGGGTGGTGGTTCGGGCGGCGGCACCAACCCGCCGCCGCAGAAGATGCCGAGCCGGCGGATCAAGAAGAAGAAAAAGGCCGGGCCGAAACTGGGCGACGGCGGCAGTGCCGACCCGGGTTCGGGCGGTGGTTCGGGCGGCGGTACCAACCCGCCGCCGCAGAAGATGCCGAGCCGGCGGATCAGGAAGAAGAAAAAGGCCGGGCCGAAACTGGGCGACGGCGGCAGTGCCGACCCGGGATCGGGCGGTGGTTCGGGCGGCGGTACCAACCCGCCGCCGCAGAAGACGCCGAGCCGGCGGATCAAGAAGCAGAAAAAGGCCGGGCCGAAACTGGGCGACGGTGGGAGTGCCGACCCGGGTTCGGGCGGCGGTTCGGGTGGCGGGACGACGCCGCCGCCGAATCCGAAATAGCCGTCCCTGATGCGACAACGGCCCCGGGGTCATCCCCCGGGGCCGCTGTTCCAGCGAGCGGCCCGAGGGCCGCTTCCGGTCAATCCGCCAGTTCGCGATTCGTCCGCAGGCGCATCGCCGCGTAGATCATCGCCACACCGGCCGCCGCACCGATCCACAGTTCCAGCGTCGCCAACGAACCCCAGCTGGTCATCGGCGAGAAGATCGTGAGGACGTCGCGGGGCCCATGGACCTCCATGTTGTCGAGACTGCCGGACGCGGCCCGGTAGGCGGTGTGCATGTAGGGAACGGTGCCGGTCAGCAGTCGACCGACCACGTGGCGCCAGAACCAGCCGCTGGTGCTGCCGAGGTCCGACATCAGGCCGCTGATCGACACCACGATGCCGAAGAAGATCGGCGTGAACACCGCCCAGATGAACGGCAGGCTGCGCGCCCAGGCCGACACCAGCAGCAGCCAGCCGATCGTCGGCAGCGACCACAGGAAGAACACCGGGAAGTTGCCGACGAATTCCGCGAAGAGGCTGAACGGGCTCGCCATCGACCAGATCGTGGTGAACGGGTTGATGCCGTGGAAGGCCAGGGTGGCGATGGAAGCGATGACCATCCACGCGAACCCGGTGACGACGCCGACCGCCGTGCCGATCACCGGGATGGTGACGGTCGCCGTCACGACCTTGGACAGCACGGTGTCGCGATCGGACACCGGCAGGCTCTTCCAGAACAGGATGCTACGGTCGCGGCGATCGTCGAACAGAGCGCCGAGGCAGTAGAAGAAGGCGACCAACGAGGCCACGGCGATCGGGATCGACGACCAGATCGCGGTGAGCAGGTCGATCGCGCCACCGGCCTGCCGGCGCTGCTCGTCGGTCATCTGGTCGGCGAGGTTGCCGAGGTTGATGTGGCCGAGCTTGATGCCGTGCTGGCCGCCGACCTTGGCGGCGACGATCTCGCCGACGATGATCAGCAGGATCATCAGGAAGGTCCACAGGCCCGCGGTGATGAGCGGCGCCCAGAAGAAGCCGACGCGGTGCTCCCAGTATTCGCGCTTCAACAGCCACTTGAAGGTCGTCGTGTTCATGCGTAGGTACCTTTCATGGTGGCGACGAACAGGTCGGCCACGCTGGGGGCGCGGATCTCGCCGAAGGATTCGAGCTGGTCGTGGGACACGCCGTCGAACATCAGGATGGTCTTGCCGAACACCGCCGGGCGCTCGTCGATCGGCTTCAGCTGCTTGGCGGCTTCGAGGCGATCGGAGTTCACCAGCACCTGGCTGAATCGCTGCGCGACTTCCTCCATCGAGGCGGACATCACGATCTTGCCGTTCTGGATGAACAGCAGGTCGGTGAGGATGTGCTCGACTTCCTCGATCTGGTGGGTGGTGACGATGATCGTCTTGTTCGCGTCGAAGTAGTCCTCCAGCAGGTGCTTGTAGAACTCCTTGCGGTAGAGGATGTCGAGGCCGAGCGTCGGCTCGTCCAGCACCAGCAGCTTGACGTCGATCGCCATCACCAGCGCCAGGTGCAGCTGCACGATCATGCCCTTCGACATCTCGCGCACCCGCATCGACGGCTTCAGCTTGGTGTGCGCCAGGTAGCCCTCGGCGCGGGCGCGGTTGAAGCGCGGATGGACGCCCTCGACGAAGTCGATCGCCTCAGACACCCGGAGCCAGCGCGGCAGGACGGCGACGTCGGCGATGAAGCAGACGTTCTGCATCAGCAGGTCGCGCTGGGTGCGCGGGTCCATGCCGAGCACGTCGAGTTCACCCTGGAAGTCGGTGAGGCCGAGGATGGCCTTCAGCGCGGTCGTCTTGCCGGCGCCGTTGGGGCCGACCAGGCCGACGATGCGGCCCTCGGCGATCTCGAAGCTGGCGCTGTCCAGCGCCTTCGAGGGGCCGTAGGTCTTGCTGAGGTTGCGGGCGGAGATCACGGCGCTCATGCCTGCTCTCCTTCGGTCTTCGGTTCCCGGGCGAGTTCGCCGAGGTCGATCCCGAGCCGGCGCAGGCGCTCGCGCAGGGTCGGCCACTCCTCGCGCATGAAGCGATCCCGTTCACTGGCCAGCAGCTGATCGCGCGCACCGTCGGTCACGTACATCCCCAGTCCTCGTCGTTTTTCGACCAGTCCGTCGTCGACCAGGTCCTGATAGGCCTTGGAGACGGTGATCGGGTTGAGTTGAAAGTCGGCGGCCACCTGTCGCACCGAAGGCAGGGCATCGCCCGCCTTCAGGGCCTCGTCGAGGATCATCCCGATGACCTTGTCGCGCAGTTGCCGATAGATCGGCGCGTTGTCGTTCCAGGTAACGGACATGCCGTTTACTCCGAGGCGCTGGCGGTGGAACCGCGGGTGCTGACGCCGAACGAGTAGTACGGCATGTCGAAGCGCAGGTGCGGCAGCGCTTCACCGACCTGGCGCGGCAGCGATTCGGCGGTGCTCGCGACCGTGTCGACGCGGGGGCGGGCGGCGGCGTCGTGGTGGACGTGGCCGACCACCGTCACGGTCGGCAGCTCGATGATGCGACCGGTGGCGTGGTGGCGCGCCGTCGCGGTGCCCGCGACGCTTACGGTGGTGGTGACGGTCGGGGCATCGGTGCTGTCCAGCACGCGGGCAACGGCGGCACCCGGGTGGGCCAGCGCGGCAACGATCGCGACCGACAGGAAGGCGGCGGCGGAGGCGATGCGAAGGGTGTGCAACATGGCGGTGTCCTCTGGCGTGCTGAAGCAGTGGTGTTGTAGGCAACTATAACACCGAATCTCCAGGGGTCAAGCGTGGCGTTGCCGACCCTGCCATCAGTCACGGCTCAGGTAACTTGCCCGAACGGACCAGACCGGCTATCCGGTCTGTTTCGGGTTCGACCGGCTCCCCGCTTCGAGCCTGCACTCGCAGGGTCCTTGCGGCCCATGACCTCCCCGGAGGTCCTCGCTCACTGGAGAATTCCATGCAATTCAAGGTCTTGATCGTGGCGCTTGGGCTCGTGGCCGGTTCCCTCGCGCACGCCGGATGTGCTCCGGCGCTGGATTACAGCTTCCGCCCACGGGCAGGTAAGGAGCCGGTCAAGCTGTGCGATCGATTCGCCGGCGAGGTCTTGCTGGTGGTCAACACGGCGTCGAAATGCGGCTTCACCCCCCAGTACGAGGGTCTGGAGGCGCTGCACGAGAAGCTGAAGGGCCGGGGATTCGCCGTGGTGGGATTCCCGTCCAATGACTTCAAGCAGCAGGAGCCGGGGAGCGAGCAGGAGATCCAGGAGTTCTGCACGCTGACCTACGGGGTCAAGTTCCCGATGTTCGAGAAGGTGCATGTGAAGGGCGAGGAGGCGACACCGTTCCCAAGGCCCTCGCCGCCGCGCGCCGGCGGCGCGAGAACCGCCTGGAATTTCCACAAGTACCTGATCGGTCGCGACGGCAAGGTCGTCGCGTCGTTCTCGAGCAAGGTCAAGCCGGACGATGCAGAGCTGCTCGGCAAGATCGACGAACTTCTGGCCGCGCCAGCCAAATGGGTGACGTAGGCCACCCGGCCGCCGGCCTACCCCGACGACGAGCAGTGCCGTAGGGCGGCCACCGGCCGCCGTACCTCGACGCCGGGCAGAACCAGAGAAGCCGAAACACCTCGCCATGGCGGGCAATGCCCGCCCTACAGCGACGTAGGGCGGCCACCGGCCGCCATTACCTCGACGCCGAACTGAGAACCAGAAGCCGTTGCCTCGCCATGGCGGGCATGCCGCCCTACGGCGCGTGAGGCGGCCACCGGCCGCGCCGGAGCCCAGAGAAGCCGGAACGCCTCGCCATGGCGGGGCGGCCACCGGCCGCCATTACCCCGACGCCGGGCAGAACCAGTGAAGCCGGAACACCTCGCCATGGCGGGCAATGCCCGCCCTACAGCTTCTTCTTGATCCAGCGGATCATTCCGCCCAGCAGCGGCACGTACTGGAAGAGGCCGTCGGCCGCGTTCCAGTAGTCTTGATGGAACACCACCTTGCCCGCCGCGTCGAAGCGCAGGTGGCTGACGCCGATCGACCACGTGTCGACGCCTTTGGCGAAGCGCTTGAAGCGGATCATCATCGACCAGCGGACGAAGAAATCGCCGCCGGCATTGCGGGTGACGTCGTGCACCTCGACCCGGCACGCCTCGACCGCCTCGGCGCTGTGGCGCAGGTACGGGGCGAGGTTCGACAGGCCGCGGATCTCCTTCAACGTGTCGTTGAAGTAGGCGTCGTCCGCGTAGGTCAGTCCCAGCAGCTTGTCGACCTTGTCCGGAGAGAAGGTCGCGAAGAAGGCCTTGAAGCGATCGATCGCCGCGGCCTCCTCCGCGGAACCGGCGGCCAGCGGGTTGCCGTGGCGTGCGCTGACCTCGGCCAGCACCTGATTGGAATTCGACATCTGCAGTTCCTCGAAGCGGACGGCCGACCTTGCCGTCGGCGAAGTGAAAGCGACGCGAACAGGATCCAGTGCCGTCGTTCCCATCGCGCACCGATCGTTCCTGCGAGGCAATGTAAGGCATCCGGGGCTGCCCGGGAGGCCGGTCGCGGGAACTTTCTCGGCTCTGGCACGTCCCAGGGCGCGTTTGCGTTGGTACTTGCCAGCCGCCACAATGCGCGGCCCACGCAAGCCCGTTCGGCGCCCGCAGCGTCGTTCCATCATTCCCAAGGAGATTCCATGATGTCGTTGTTCCGCTCGGCGCTGGCCGTCGCAGTCACCTTCGCCCTGGCCGCCCCCTCGGCGATGGCCGTGGAAAAGCTCACCACGGACAAGGAAAAGCAGAGCTACATGGTCGGCATGAGCCTTGGTCGCAACCTCACCCAGATCAAGGACAAGGTCGATCTCGAGATCGTGATCCAGGCCCTGAAGGCGCAGGTCAACGGCGAGAAGCTGCTGCTGACCGACCAGGAGGCCGCTGAAGTCGGCCAGGCGTTCGGCAAGTCCCTGCAGGCGGAAGCCGAGATGAAGCAGAAGGACGCCGCCGAGAAGAACAAGAAGGAAGGCGAGGCGTTCCTGGCCAAGAACAAGACCGCGGCCGGCGTGAAGTCGACCCCGTCGGGCCTGCAGTACCTCGTGATCAAGCAGGGCACCGGCCCGAAGCCGGCCGCGACCGACCAGGTCAAGGTGAACTACGTCGGCACCCTGATCAGCGGCAAGAAGTTCGATTCCTCCTACGACCGCAACGAGCCGGCCAAATTCCCGCTCAATGGCGTGATCCCGGGCTGGACCGAGGCGCTGCAGCTGATGCCGGTGGGCAGCAAGTACAAGCTGTTCATCCCGGCCAATCTCGCCTACGGCGACCACGGACCGGGCGACATCGGACCGAACGCGACGCTGATCTTCGAGGTCGAACTCCTCGAGATCCTGAAGTAACGAAAAAGGCCGCTCGCGCGGCCTTTTTCCTGTAAGGAGCGAATGGAGCTCCTTCTTTTCGGCTCCCGCGTGCATGACGGGAGTCGGTGTGTACGGCCGTCCTGTTGCTGAAGCTGGGTTCTTTGCTTTTCAACCGCTTTTCATCGCGCCCGGCAGGGGACCGCGCTCGCGCGGTCCGCCACCGGGTGGATGAAACGAAAGTTTGTGACGGGAAGCGCGGCTCCATAATTGGTCCAAACCCGCGCCTGCGCTAGACTTCCTCCTGGATTCATGCCTGGAACAGGGAACGCCATGAGATTCTCCGCAGCGGCCTCACTCGCTCCGCTCCTGTTGCTGATCGGCGCGGGTGTTCACGCGCAATCGCAGACCGTCCCTGGATGGTTCGATCCAAAAGCATCGGTCACGGCCAATGCCGAGAGCGCCGAGCGCGCCCATGAGAAGCCGGAGATGGCGACCCGGGTGCTGATCACGACCGGCGGCCAGCCGACCGACAGCGTCCGCGAGGTCGTCAAGGCCTACCAGAGCTGCAACGCCATGTATTCCTCGGTCGGCGAGGGCGTCAAGCAGGCGCCGAAACAGGCCGGGGCGATCGCGTCCGCGGTGATCTCGCTCGAGAACTGCGTCTGCGGTGCCGAAGAGATGTGGGCGAAGGCGCGGCTGGAGAGTCGCGTCCGGGCGCCGCATCGCAGCCCCGGCATCGCGCTGTCGCTGCCGTGCACCTGCGCCGCGGCGACCGCCGAAGCCGTGACCGCAGCGATGCCGTCGCAGGCCGACGCGGCGTTCAACGCGCTCGCCAACTACACCGGCGACTGCCAGTGCAACGGCTCCGCGTTCGTCGGCGTCGTCAACGGCCTCGGCGCCGGCTCCAAGGCCTGGGTCGACGAGCAGCGCCGGAAGGCCCAGGAAGGTCGCAGCGGCGACGGCCCCGGCATCGTCGACGTGATCGGTCAGGTCAACCCGTCCGACCGTACCCAGTGGCGCGACATCAATGCGGAGCTCCGGGTGGCGCGCAAGTTCGACGACTGCGAGCGCGACGAGAACAAGGACGACAAGTTCTCCCTCGGCAAGGTCTGGGAGCCGGGCACTGCCGCGGTCTCGCTGAACTGCAGCCGCGAGCCGAAGTCGGTGCTGCTGCGCGAGTACATCGACGTGCCGGGCAAGTACCAGACGGTCCAGATCGACAATCCGATGAAGCGGCCGCTGGACTTCGGCGGCACCCGCCACGTCCTCGAGGTCTATGTCGGCAACAAGCGCGATCCGGAGCGGATCATCCCGCTGACCGGCCTGGTCGACACCGGCAAGACCTTCCTGGTCGCGTCGTCGACGGCGCCGCGCGAGATCCTGGCCAAGGCCGACATGGTGGTGCCGGACCTCAACGCCCAGGGTACCGAGGCGGTCGTGCTTCGCCGGATGGGCGATGAAGCCACGCTGGCCTGTCCGGCCGACGTACTGCGCCTGACCCAGCTCTACCCCGAAGGTCCGATCCAGCCGATCCCGATGGACCCGCTGATTCCCGACGGCGAGCCGCGCACCGACGAATCGCCGATCGACCCGAACAAGGGTGGCGAGATCGCCAGTCCGCATTGATTCCCGCGTTTCGCCGATCATGACCCCGGGCCGCATGGCCCGGGGTTCGTTTTGGCGGCCGCCAACGATTCCCCTTCGAACGACGATACCGCCATGAACGTAACCATCTTCGGGACCGGCTATGTCGGCCTGGTCACCGGTACCTGCCTCGCCGAGGTCGGCAACGACGTCACCTGCGTCGACATCGACGCCCACAAGGTCGATCGCCTGAATCGCGGCGAAGTGCCGATCTTCGAGCCCGGTCTCGACGACATGGTCGCCGCGAACCGCGCCGCCGGCCGCCTCAAGTTCACCACCGACGCCGCCGCCGCGATCGCGACCGCCAAGGTGATCTTCATCGCGGTCGGCACGCCGCCGGACGAGGACGGCAGCGCCGACCTGTCGCACGTGCTGGCGGTGGCGCGCACCGTCGGTACCCACCTCGCGCGGGCGACCGTCGTGGTGAACAAGTCGACGGTGCCGGTCGGCACGGCCGACAAGGTGCGCGCGACGATCGCGAAGGAACTTGCGGCACGCGGCGTCAGCGTCGATTTCGACGTGGTGTCGAACCCGGAATTCCTGAAGGAGGGCGACGCGGTGAAGGACTGCATGCGTCCCGACCGCATCGTCATCGGCGCCGATTCGGCGCGCGCGATCGAGCCGCTGAAGGCGCTGTACGCGCCGTTCAACCGCAACCACGAGCGCCTGGTGCTGATGGACGTGCGCTCGGCCGAGCTGACCAAGTACGCCGCCAATGCGATGCTGGCCACGAAGATCAGCTTCATGAACGAGATCGCCAACATCGCGGAGCGGGTCGGCGCCGATGTCGAGCTGGTCCGCCACGGCATCGGCTCGGACCCGCGCATCGGCTACTCCTTCATCTATCCCGGCGTCGGCTACGGCGGCTCCTGCTTCCCGAAGGACGTGCAGGCGCTCGATCGCACGGCGCGCCAGTTCGGCTACACCGCGCGCATCCTGCAGGCGGTCGAGGCGGTCAACTACGACCAGAAGAACCGGATGTTCGAGCTGATCTCGCGCCACTTCGGCGGCGAGCTCCGCGGCAAGACCATCGCGCTGTGGGGACTCGCGTTCAAGCCCAACACCGACGACATGCGCGAAGCCCCGTCGCGAGTGCTGATCGACCAGCTGTGGGCCGCCGGCGCGACGGTGCGTGCCTACGATCCCGAGGCGAGCCACGAGACCGGTCGCATCTACGGCGAACGGGCCGATCTCAAGCTCTGCGAGGACGCCTTCCAGGCCCTGGAAGGCGCCGACGCGCTGGCGATCGTCACCGAGTGGAAGACCTTCTGGAGCCCGGACTTCGCGCGCATCAAGGACGCCCTGAAGGGCGCAGTGGTGTTCGACGGCCGCAACATCTACGACCCGAAGACGGTCGAGTCGGCAGGTCTGGCCTACTACGGCATCGGGCGCGGACGGTCGGTCGCGCGGCCGGAACTCGCGTGATGTTTCCCTCTCCCCCGCGTGCGGGGGAGAGGGTCAGGGTGAGGGGGTAGGCGCTGCGGGATGGCCTCGCCGCTGCACCTCCCAGCCCCTTCACCCCAACCCTCTCCCCTGCAAGCGGGGGAGAGGGAGCCTCGACGGACAGATCCCCGAATGCGCAACTACGACCCCACGAAACGCATCCTCGTCACCGGCGGTGCCGGCTTCCTCGGCTCGCATCTGTGCGACCTTCTGCTGGCGCAAGGGCACGAGGTGGTGTGCGCCGACAACCTGTTCACCGGCACCAAGCGCAACATCGCGCACCTGCTCGATCACCCGCGCTTCGAGTTCCTGCGCCACGACGTGACCTTCCCGCTGTACATCGAGGTCGACCAGATCTACAACCTGGCCTGCCCGGCCTCGCCGATCCACTACCAGCACGATCCGGTCGCGACCACCAAGACCAGCGTGCACGGCGCGATCAACATGCTGGGCCTGGCGAAGCGCCTGCGCTGCCGGATCTTCCAGGCCTCCACCAGCGAGGTCTACGGCGACCCGCAGGTGCACCCGCAGCAGGAGGACTACTGGGGCCACGTCAACCCGATCGGCCTGCGCTCCTGCTACGACGAGGGCAAGCGCTGCGCCGAGACGCTGTTCTTCGACTATCACCGCCAGCACCAGCTGCCGATCAAGGTCGCGCGGATCTTCAACACCTACGGTCCGCGGATGCATCCGAACGACGGTCGCGTGGTGTCGAACTTCATCGTGCAGGCACTGCAGGGCGAGCCGATCACGCTCTACGGCGACGGCAGCCAGACCCGTTCGTTCTGCTTCATGGACGACCTCATCGACGGCTTCGTCCGGCTGATGAACAGCCCGCCCGAGGTCACCGGTCCGATCAACCTCGGCAACCCGGGCGAGTTCACCATCCGCCAGCTCGCGGAGAAGGTGATCGCGATGACCGGCTCGAAGTCGACGATCGAGTTCCGACCGCTGCCGGCGGATGATCCGACCCAGCGCCGTCCCGACATCCGCCGTGCCCGCGAGCTGCTCGACTGGGAACCGAAAGTCGCGCTCGATGTCGGCCTCGGCCACACCATCGCGTACTTCGACCGGCTGCTGTCCGGGCAAGCCACGGCCGGATGACGCTCGGACCCGGACAGCGCGCGGTCCTCGTCACCGGCGGCGCCGGCTACATCGGCAGCCACGTCTGCAAGGCGATCGCCGCGCGCGGCTGGCTGCCGGTCGCGTACGACGACCTGTCCACCGGCAACGAATGGGCGCTGCGCTTCGGGCCGTTCGAGCGTGGCGACCTGCTCGATAGCGGCAGACTCGCGGCGGTACTGCGTCGCCACCGGGTCACGGCCGTCGCTCACCTCGCCGCGCGCTGCGTCGTCGCCGATGGCGAACGGGATCCTGCGGGCTACCGCCGGGTCAACACCGACGGCACCGCCAGCCTGATCGCCGCGATGCGCGAGGCCGGGGTGGGGACGCTGGTCCACTCCAGCACCTGCGCGGTCTACGGGCAGCCCGATTCGGCCCCGGTCGGCGAGGACGCGCCGCTGGCGCCGGTCAGCGTCTACGGCCGCAGCAAGCTCGCGGCGGAGAACCTGATCGTCGCCGCGCGCGACGACGGCCTCCGAGCCGTCCGGCTGCGCTATTTCAACGTCGCGGGCGCGGATCCCGACGGCACCCTCGGCGAATGGCACGTCCCGGAGACCCGGCTCGTGCCACGCATCCTGACGGCACTCCGGGACGCGGCCCCCGTGGAGATCAACGGCACCGACTATCCGACCGCGGACGGCACCTGCGTCCGCGACTACCTGCATGTCGCCGACGTCGCCGGCGCGCACCTGGCGGCGCTGGATGCCCTGTTCGCCGGTTTCGACGGCGGGGTGTTCAACCTCGGCTCCGGCCGCGGCTTCTCGGTGCTGGAGGTCCTCGCGGCCTGCGAGCGGGAGCTCGGTCGACGCGCCACGCGTGCGCTCCGGCCGCGCCGTCACGGCGATCCCGCCGCGCTGTTCGCGGACCCGCAGCGCGCGACCGCCGAGCTCGGCTGGCGGCCGCGGCACGGCGATCTCGCGACGATCGTTCACACTGCCTGGCGCTGGATTCGCGACGGCGCGGCGATTCGCGCGCTACGTTCCCTTGAACCGGGTCAGGCGCTTTAGTACCTTGCGTTCACATGTTGAACGCAACGACCGCCCTCGCTGATCCCCGCTGGTACGCCGTGCTGACCAAGCCGCGCGCGGAGCCGGTGGCGTTGGCCAACCTGCTGCGCCAGGGCTACGAGTGCCTGTACCCGCGGGTGCGCCATTCGCGCCGCGGCGCCCGCGGCATGGTCGACAGTATCGAAGCGCTGTTCCCGCGCTACGTCTTCCTGCGTGCCGACGCCGACCTCACCTCGTTGGCACCGGTGCGCTCGACCCGCGGCGTGGCGGGACTGGTGCGCTTCGGCACGGCGCCGGCCCAGGTGCCGGAGCAGGTGATCGCGTCGATCCGCTCGCGCAGCGATGCGGACACCATCGTCGAACTCAACGCCCCGGATCTGCGTCCCGGCGACGAGGTCACGGTCACCGAAGGGCCGCTGTCCGGCCTCTCCGCGATCTTCCAGAGCGCCTGCGGCCTGGAGCGCGTACGACTCCTGGTGCGGATGCTCGGCGACGCATGCAGCGTGGTGGTCCCGCGCAAGCACCTCGCCATGCTGTTCCCCGTGGGAGCGGCGCAAGCCGCTATGTAGGAGCGGCGCAAGCCGCGATGCAGGAGCGGCACAAGCCGCGAACCTTCAAGAGCACGCGCCGCCAAGAGCCCGTGGCGCGTGCCGCAACAACCCGGTGCAAGGCCATACGGCACGCCCTCAGCCGAAGGGCGGTAGCGTGCCGGAATCGACCGCAACGATCCCGTGAACGACGAACTCCGCTTCCGCGTCCTGCGCCTGCTGGCCGAGCGCCCGCGGATCAGCCAGCGCGAGCTCGCGGCCGAACTCGGCCTGTCGCTCGGCAAGGCCAACTATTGCGTGCGCGCACTGATCGACAAGGGCTGGCTCAAGGTGCGCAACTTCACCAACAGTCAGCACAAGCTCGCCTACGCCTACGCGCTGACGCCGTCGGGCCTGAAGGCGAAGGCGCGGGTGACGCTGGCCTTCCTGAAGCGCAAGCAGCAGGAGTACGACCAGCTTTCGCTGGAGCTGGCAGACCTGCGCCGCGAGGTCGCGCAGTTGCAGGAACGCTCCGGCAACGGCGGCGCGATGAGCCCCGGGCGCCACTGATCCGACGATGACGACGATCCCCGCCGACCCCCGGCATCGCAACGGCGACGAACGCATCGCGGTGATCGGCCTCGGCTACGTCGGCCTGCCGCTCGCCGTGGCGCTCGCGGCGGAGTTCGACGTGGTCGGCTTCGATATCGATGCGGAGCGTGTCCGACGCCTGCGCGAAGGAAGCGATGACAGCGGCGAGGTCGAGCCGGCGGCGATCTTCGCGGTGCGGGACCGGATCGAGTTCCAGCACGACCCCGCCGCGCTGACCGACTGTACCGTGTACCTGATCGCGGTACCGACCCCGGTCAACCGCCACAAGCTGCCCGACCTCGGCCCGCTGCTCGCGGCGACCCGCGCGGTCGGCGCGGTGCTGAAGCGCGGCGACCTGGTCGTCTACGAGTCGACGGTCTACCCCGGCGCCACCGACGAGGAATGCGCGCCGCTGCTGGAACAGCTGAGCGGTCTCGCCTACAACGTCGACTTCCACTGCGGCTACAGCCCGGAGCGGATCAATCCCGGCGACCGCACGCGGCGTCTGGCCGACATCGTCAAGGTCACGTCCGGTTCGACGCCGGAGGCCGCCGAACGGGTCGACGCGATCTACCGCCGCATCGTCCGCGCCGGCACCCATCGCGCGCCGTCGATCCGCGTGGCGGAAGCGGCGAAGGCGGTCGAGAACACCCAGCGCGACGTCAACATCGCGCTCGCCAACGAACTCGCGGTGATGTTCCACCGCATGGGCCTCGACACCGAGGCTGTGCTGGCGGCGGCAGGGACCAAGTGGAACTTCATGCCGGTCCGCCCGGGCCTGGTCGGCGGCCATTGCATCGGCGTCGATCCCTACTACCTCATCCACAAGGCCGAGGAAGTCGGCGCCCACCCCGAACTGATCAAGGCGGCGCGGCGGATCAACGACGGCATGAGCGAATACGTCGGCACGCGCCTGCTGCGTCTGATGGCGCGGCGAGGTCGCGCTGTGCCGGGCGCACGCATCCTGGTGCTCGGGCTGACCTTCAAGGAGAACTGCGCCGACCTGCGCAACACCCGCGTCGTCGAAATCGTCACCGAGTTGCGCGGATTGCAGGCGGCGGTCGATGTGCTCGATCCGCGCGCGGATGCGGCGGCGGCGCGGCGCGAGCACGGCATCGACTTGTGCGCGGCGCCCACCGCCGGTACCTACGACGCCGTGCTGCTGGCCGTCGCGCATGACGAGTTCCGGCGGCTTGCGGTCAGCGAGGTCCGGTCCTGGCTGCGTCCTGGTGGCGTGCTGTTCGACCTGCGCAGCATCTGGCCGGCGGATCGCGTGGACGAGCGCCTGTGAGTGCGGTCGATGCCGACCTCGGCTTCGCTTCCGGGCGCGCCGGCGACGGCCGCGGCGCCGATCGCGCACTGTTCGGCGTCGCGCTGGCGATGCGGCTGGTGGTGTTCGGAATCGTGCTCGGGGTCTCCGGGCGGGCGTTGACGGCCGTGCTCGAGGCGACCGACGTGCCGTCCTACGTCGTCGTCGCCCAGGCGATGTTCGAAGGCGCGGTCCTGCCGCCGGACAGCTGGCATACGCGGGTGTTCCCCGGATGGAGCGTGCTGATCGGCCCACCCGGGCGCGTGTTCGGCTATGCCTGGAGCGCCGTGCTGCTCGGCATGATCGCCGCCGCGGCGGTCCCGGTCGCCTTCCGCCGCTGCGGCGGCAGCCTGCAGGGGGCCTGGATGCTCGCATGGATGAGCCCGGCCTTCGTGCTTTGCTCGGCGCTCGGCATGAGCGAGCCGGCCAACCTGCTGCTGATCCTGGCCAGCTACCTGCTGCTGCAGCGGGGACACCCGCTGGCCGCGGGCCTGGTGATGGGCGCGGCAGGACTGTTCCGCCCGGCCAGCGTGTTCGCCTGCCTCGGCGGCGTTTTCCTGCTGCCGGAGTCCGGGCGCGGCCCGGCGTTCGTCCGCTACGTCCTCGGCTGCGGGCTGATCGCCGGCATGCTGCTTCCGTTCAACCGCATCGAGTACGGCGACTGGCTGCATCAGCTCGGCATGTACGGCCACGCCGCCAACATCCCGGCGACCGCGCTGGCCCAGCTCGGCTACGACGCGGCCAATGCGCCGCACTGGGGCTGGCCGTTCCAGGCGCTGATCGCCGGCGCACTGCGCCTGCCCGTGCCGACCTGGAAGCTCTGCTACATCGCCGCCAATGTCGCGATGGTGCTGGTCGCGATGGCGATCGCGGCGCGACGGCTTGCCGGCGGGGCGGCATCCGCGTTCGATCGCGCGATGGCGGCCTGGCTGTTCGGCAACAGCCTCTTCATCTTCTCCACCGGACCGTACTGGGGCTTCCATTCGTTCGACCGCTACGCGGTGTGGGCGATGCCGGCGATCGTCCATTTTCTCGCCGCGGGATTTCGCCTTTCGGCCGGGCTGCAGGGCGCCGGCATCCTCGCCTCGACCGCGGTGGCCATATTCGGCGCGGTCGGCCACCTGTGACGACGATCGCCCAGCGCCCCGCGAAGGAGCCGGCCTGATGTGCGGCGTCGCCGCCCTCTACGCCTATCATGGCGCTGCCGCTCCGCTGGACCGCGGCGAGCTGGTCCGGATCCGCGACCACATGCAGGCGCGCGGGCCGGACGGCGCGGGCGCCTGGTTCTCGGACGACGGCCGCGTCGGTCTCGGACATCGCCGGCTGGCGATCATCGACCTCGACGAGCGCGCCGCGCAGCCGATGCACTCGGCGGACGGCCGGCTGTCGATCACCTTCAACGGCGAGATCTACAACTACCGCGAACTGCGCGACGAGCTGACGCGGCGAGGCCGCGGTTTCCGCACCGAATCCGACACCGAGGTCCTGCTGCTGGCCTACGAGGAGTGGGGCAGCGACATGTTCGATCACCTGCGCGGGATGTACGCGTTCGCGCTGTGGGACGGCGTTCGCCGGCGGATGCTGCTGGCACGCGATCCGTTCGGGATCAAGCCGCTGTACTACGCCGACGACGGCTGGACGGTGCGGATCGCCTCGCAGGTGAAGGCGCTGCTCGCCGGCGGCGGCGTGTCGGCCGCGCGGGAACCCGCGGGGCAGGTCGGCTTCTTCCTGTTCGGGCACGTGCCGGAGCCGTTCACCTGCTGGCAGCAGGTCCGCGCGCTGCCGGCGGGCTGCTATCTCTGGGTCGATGCGCTCGGCGCCCAGCAGCCGCAGGCGCATTTCCGCACCGAATCGCTGTTCGCGCGCGATGCCGGCCGCGACAGCCGCGACGCGACGGAGCGGGTGGTCGAGGCGCTGATCGACAGCGTGCGCGCGCATCTCGTCGCCGACGTGCCGGTCGGCGCATTCCTTTCCGGCGGCATCGATTCCGGCGCGATCCTCGGCGTGATGGCCGATCTCGATCCGCGGCCGGTCACCACCGTCACCCTGCGCTTCGACGAATTCCGCGACAGCGCGGTCGACGAGGGACCGCTCGCGGCGGACACCGCGCATCGCTACGGCGCGCGCCACGTCGAACGTCTGGTGTCGCGCGCCGAGTTCGAGCGTGAGCTGCCGACCATCATGGCGGCGATGGACCAGCCCAGCATCGACGGCGTCAATACCTGGTTCGCGGCCAAGGCTGCGCGCGAGCAGGGTCTCAAGGTGGTGATGTCCGGCGTCGGCGGCGACGAGCTGTTCGGCGGCTACGACGTGTTCGAGCGGGTGCCGGCGTGGGTGCGCCGGATGTGGCTGCCGAGCCGGATCCCGCTGCTCGGCGGCGGTGTGCGGCGGGTGGCGGCGCTGCTGCTCGCGCGCCAGACGCGCCTCAGTCCGAAGGCCGCCGGCATGCTCGAGCTCGGCGGTCGCTGGTCCGGCGCCTACCTGCTGCGTCGCGGCCTGTTCATGCCCTGGGAACTCGAGCGGCTGTTGCCGGAGGACGTGGTCCGCGAAGGACTGCGCCGGCTGCGCTGGGCCGATCGCCTCGAGGATCTCGGCGTGCTGAGAGTGAGCGACGACTATTCGAGAGTCGCCTGCCTGGAGGCCGGCGCCTACATGCGCAACCAGCTGCTGCGCGACACCGACTGGGCCAGCATGGCGCACTCGGTGGAGGTCCGCACGCCGCTGGTCGACCGGCACCTGTGGCGCTCGCTGGGGGGCCTCGACGCGCTGCGCCGGCAGGGTCACGGCAAGCGCCTGCTCGCGGCGGCGCCGTCGCGGGCCTTGCCGCGCGCGGTGATCGACCGCAGCAAGACCGGCTTCATGACGCCGCTGCAGGACTGGCTCGATCGGGCCCGTCCGGTGCCACAGGGGGGAAGGCTCAACCTCAATACCTGGGCGCGGCGCTTCGCCACCTCCTGGCTGCGCGAGCCGGTGGGCGCCTGATGCGCATCCTGGGAATCGCGACCGACAGCTTCGGCGGCTACGGCGGCATCGCGCAGTACAACCGCGACCTGCTGTCGGCGCTGTCGGCCGAGTCCGAAGTGACGTCGATCGACCTGCTCGGACTGTCCGCCGCGAGTTCGCCGCGGTTGCCGGAGAAAGTCGCGTTCCGTTGCCTGACCCCGTCGCGGCTGCGACTGGTCGCCGCGACCCTCGCGACGGCGCTGCGCGGCCGGTACGACGTCGTGCTCTGCCTGCACGTCAACCTGATGCCGCTGGCGCTGGCGGCGGCGCGCCTGCTCGGCTGCCGCTGCTGGCTGCAGGTGCACGGCATCGACGCCTGGTCCCGCCCGAGCCGGCTGCGGCGGTTCGCCTGCGAGCGCGCCAGCCTGATCACCGCGGTCAGCCGCTATACCCGCGAGCGGGTGCTGGGCTGGTGCGCGGTGGAGCCCTGGCAGGTCGTGGTGCTGCCGAACATGGTCGGGGACAAGTTCCAGCCGGGCCCGGCGCACGCCGCGGTCCGCGACGAACTCGGTCTCGCCGGCAAGCGGGTGCTGCTCACCGTCAGCCGGCTGTCGCGCAGTGATCGCTACAAGGGCCATCGCTCGGTGATCGACCTGCTGCCGGCGCTCCGGCAGGAATTCCCGGACCTCGTCTACCTCGTGGTCGGCGAGGGGGAGGACCGTCCCGAGCTCGGCGCGCATGCCGACGAGCGCGGCGTGGGCGACGCGGTCGTGTTCGCCGGTGCCATCCGCGCCGAGGCGATGGTGGACGTCTTCCGGTCCGCCGACGTCTTCGTCATGCCCAGCAGCAAGGAGGGCTTCGGGATCGTGTTCCTCGAGGCGATGATGTGCGGAAGCGTCGCGGTCGGCCTGAACGTGGACGGCTCGGTCGACCCGCTGTCCGTCCCGCCGTTGTCCCATGCGGTGGCCGAGACCGAGCTGATGGCCGCGCTGCGCGGCGTTCTTCTTGCGCCGCCGCCGGAAGACGAGCGCCTCCACGCCGTGGAGCGCATGCGCCGACGTTTCGGCCGCGAGCAGTTCCGGCGCGACGTCGGCCATGTGCTCCGGCGCCTCGTCGCCGGCGCACCGCGAGCGTCGACGGTCGCGATCGGCAGGGCGCCGGCATGAGCGGCGACCACGACGTCGTGCACGACTCCCTGCCGGCGCTGCGCCGGCCGCGCCGGCTCGTCGCCGGCATGTGGCGCGACCTGCTCGCCGCGCTGCCGCTTGCGCGGATCATGGTGCTGCGCGACCTGAAGGCGCAGTACCGCGCGTCCTTCCTCGGCTACATCTGGGCCTTCGTGCCACCCCTGGTGACCGCCTTCGCGCTGACCGCGGCGAGCCGCGGCAAGGCGATCGATTTCGGCACGTCGCAGATTCCCTATCCCGCCTACGCGCTGATCGGCATCACCCTGTGGCAGACCTTCTTCGACGCCTTGTCCGGCCCGGTCGCCGCGGTCGGGCAGGCGCGCTTCCTGCTGGCGCGGATCGCTTTCCCGCGCGAGACCCTGGTCCTGGTGGCGGTGGGAACGACCCTGTTCAACTTCATGGTCCGGCTGCTGCTGATCGCCGCCTGCTTCGCCTGGTTCGGCCTGCTGCCGTCGTCGCAGGCACTGGTCGGGCTGGCGGCCGTGGGGGGGCTGATCCTGCTCGGTACCTTGTTCGGCGTGCTGCTCGCTCCGCTGTCGATGATCAGCGACGACGTGACCCGCGGCCTGTCGATCCTCGGCATGGTCTGGATGCTCGCCTCGCCGGTGATCTACGTGCCGCGCCCCGGTTCGATCGTCGCGGCCTGGACCGCCTGGAATCCGGTGGCGCCATTGCTCACGCTCGCGCGCGACGCGGCGACGGTCGGCGACCTTGCGGCGCTCGCGCCGTCGCTGTGGATCTCCGCAGCGGCGCTGCTCGGCCTGTTCGTTTCCTGGGTCGTGTTCCGGCTGGCAGTGCCCTATGCGGTGGAGCGGATCAGCGCATGAACGACGCGATCCGGACCGAGGAAACCGGTCGCGACGACGACATCGTGGTCGCGGTCCGCGGCGTGTCGAAGAAGCTCTGCCGCAGCCTCAAGCGCTCGATGCTGTACGCCGCGACCGATGTCGGCGCCGAGTGCCTCGGTCTCGCGCCGAACCGCTCCGAACTGCGTACCGGCGAGTTCTGGGCGTTGCGGAATGTCGACCTGACGCTGCGTCGCGGCGAGTCGCTCGGACTGGTCGGCGCCAACGGGGCCGGAAAGACCACCCTGCTGCGCCTGATCTCCGGCCTGATCCGCCCCGACCAGGGCAGCATCCACGTGCGCGGCCGGCTGGCACCGCTGCTGGCGATGGGGGCGGGATTCAATCCGGTGCTGTCGGGCCGCGAGAACATCGACGTGAACCTCGCCCTGCTCGGCGTGCCGCCGAAGCGGATCCGCGAGCGGGTCGACGCGGTGATCGACTTCGCAGAGATCGCCCACGCGATCGATGCGCCGATCCGCACCTACAGCTCGGGCATGCTGTCCCGCCTGGGCTTCGCCTGCGCGGTGCACACCGACCCCGACATCATGCTGATCGACGAGGTGCTCGCGGTCGGCGACCTCCGGTTCCGGCTGAAGTGCTACCGCCGGCTGCGCGAGCTGCGCGAGCGCGGCACCTCGTTCATCCTGGTCGCGCACCAGCCGCAGGTGATCCTGTCGGCCTGCGAGCATGCGGCCTACCTCGCGGCCGGCAACGTGGTCGACGTCGGCGATGCCAACGACGTGATGATGCGCTACGAGCGCGACCAGCTCGGCCAGGCGGCGGGGCAGGGCGCCGCGACCCGCTGGGAGTTCCCGCCCGACGCCGGCCACGACGCACGCATCGTGCGCGTCGACTTCGCCGACCCGGTCGACGGCAGCACGCTGACGGTGCTGGAGCCCGGAACGCCGGTGCGGCTCCGGGTCGAGGTCGATGCGCAGCAGGCGCTGCCGCAGGTGCAGCTGTTCGTCGGGATCCAGGACCAGGCGCTCGACGACGAGCGGGTGCTGCAGCTGTTCAGCGACCACGACGACGCGCGCTTCGATCTCGTCGCCGGCCGGCAGACGATCGTGCTCGATCTCGATCCTTTCGGTCTGCGCCCCGGCGCCTACTCGATGAAGCTCTCCGTCCGCACCCGCGGCTTCACCGTGAGCGACATGGTCGAGGGACTTCGCTTCACCGTGGCCGAAAGCCACCGGGTGCGGCAGTCGATGTACTTCCAGCCGCGCCGCTGGTTCCTGCAGACAACCGGCGAGCCTCCTCCCCGCGGAAACACCCCATGCTGAACTTTGACCGCACCGAGCTCACCTACGACCCCTATCCGATCGCCTACAGCGCGGCGGTGCTCGATCCCGCGACCTACGCCGAGCTGTCGGCCAGCTGGCCGGACACCGCGCTGTTCCTGCACCGGCCCGATCTCGGCAACAAATACGCGCTGTCCAAGCTCAACAACGCCGACAACTACCGGACTTTCATCGCCGGCCACCCGTCGTGGCAGCGGTTCCTCGCCGGCGTGGAGTCGCCCGCCTTCATCGAAGGCGTGATCGCGATGCTGAAGCGGCGGCATGTCGACCTCGGTCTCGCGGTCGGTCGCCCGGGACTGAAGGACCTCGCGCGCTGGCTGCTGCGCGGCCGCCTGTCCGGACCGACACCGCTGTCGGCGCGCTTCGAGTTCTCGATGATGCCGGCCGCCGGCGGCTCGATCCTGCCGCACACGGACGCCCCCAACAAGCTCATCACGCTGGTGCTGTCGATGAACCGTCCCGGTGAATGGCGGCCGGAGTGGGGCGGCGGCACCTCGACGCTGAAGCCGCGCGATCCGCGCGACACCTACAACCAGCTGAACCGCTGGCTGACCTTCGACGCGGTGGACACGCTGCACACCTTCGCCTTCGAGCCCAACCAGTGCGTGACCTTCGTGAAGACATTCAACTCGCTGCACTGCGTGCATCCGATGACGGGTCCGGAGGGCGCGCTGCGCAAGACGCTCACCATCAACATCGAGTATCCGGCATGAGCGGCCCGCGCGACTGGCTGCGTTCCCGCGCGATCGACTGGCTGCTGCCCCGCCGCGAGCGCATCGTCCGTCACGTCGACGCCGAGGCCGGCGGCCGCCACTACCGCTTCGCCTGCCGCAACCCGGTCGAGATCGAGCGCGCGACGACGTTGGCGCACAAGGAGGCCGGCACGATCGCGTGGCTGCATGACAGCCTCGGCGAGGGCGACCGCGTGGTCGACGTCGGTGCCAACGTCGGCCTGTACACCGTGGTGGCCGCGCGGCTGGTCGGCGCGGAAGGCCGGGTCTACGCCTTCGAGCCGCACCTCGCGAACGCGGTGAGCCTGCTGGAGAACCTCGCGCTGAACGGGCTGTCCGAGCGCGTGCGGGTCTACACGCTGGCACTCGGCGAGCGCGAGGGCTTCGGGCCCTTCCACTACTTCCGCTTCGATGCCGGCACGTCGCAGAGCCAGCTCGACACTCCGGTCGACGACCAGGGCCGCGACTTCACGGCGGCCGCCGTCGAGCGCAAGGTCGTGCGCACGCTCGACGGGCTGGTCGCCGCCGGCGAGGTCGAGCGCGTCGACCACGTCAAGATCGACGTCGACGGCAACGAGCTGCCGATCCTGCGCGGCATGCGCGCGCTGCTCGGTGGCGCGGCGCGGCCGAAGACCGTCCAGGTGGAGGTCAGTCCGAAGCGCGACGACGGCATCGGCGCCTTCATGGACGAGCTCGGCTGGGCGCTGGCGACGCGCCACGAGACCCGGCTCGGACGCGAGCGCATCGCGGCTGGCGCCGATCCCGACAGCATTACCCACAACCGTGTCTACCGGCCGCGATGAGCGCGACGCATCCCACCGTCATCTTCATCGGCTCCGGCGAGGCCAGCCTGCTGGAGCGCAAGACCCTGATCTGGTCGTTGCGCCGGCACGCGAGCCGGCCGCTCGAGATCCGGGTGTTCAATGGCACCCACAACGCGCTCGAGGTCGAGGGACTTCCGCCGCGGCTGCTCGACTTTCCGCTGGCGCTGAAATACCGCAACCGCGCGACCGAGTTTTCCCTGTACCGGTTCCTGATTCCCGAGCTGATGGAGCACCGCGGGCGCGCGCTGTGGCTCGACTCGGACATCGTCTGCCTCACCGACATCGTGCCGCTGCTCGACGCGTCGACCGACGGGGTCGACTTCCTGGCCCGCGGCGACGCCTATCCCGGCCGCGGCGCGCGCCAGTGGGGCATGAGCGTCGCGCTGATCGACTGCGCGCGCACCCGCTTCGACCTCGCCGCCTACTACGCCGACATCGACGCCGGGCTGCTCCGCTACGACGATCTCAGCCAGATGAGTCCGGAGTTCCTCGCCCGCCATCCGTTCGCGATCGGCGAAATGGAGCGGCGCTGGAACGAGTTCGACCTCGCGCGCCCCGACACTGCGCTGCTGCACTACACCGAGCTCACGACGCAGCCGTGGAAATTCCCCGGGCATCCGTCGGGCGAGCTCTGGTACGAGGCCTATCGGCAGGCGCGGGCGGCGGGCTTCATCAGCGATGCCGACGTCGCGCTGACCCGGCTGCGCGGCTTCGCGCGGCAGGATGTCGATGCCGGCAACTCCGCCTGGGCCTCGCTGTGGCGGCAGGCGAAGCGGGCCTGGCGGCTGTCGCGCGGCAACTACCCTTGGCATCACCACTGAGCCCGACGCCGCGCATCGCGGTCGTCGACGGCCGTCACAAGCACGGCTTCTTCGCCTTGCTCCGCGAAGCGCTGCCGGGCGAATGGAGCGACGTCGAATCCGGCGCGTTCGCGGACCCGGCGCGACTGCCGGCGTTCGACCTCGTGCTGACGAACGACGAGTCCGGGGCGCTCGCCGCGCAGGCGCTGCCCGGCCTCGCGGCGCGCGGCGTACCGAGCCTGCATCTCGCCGACGGCGTCCTCGAGTGGCGCAACTGCTTCGCCCATCCGCGCGATGCCGATGAGCAGTGCGGAATGCCGCTGATGCGGCCGCTGCAGTCGTCGAAGTTCGCCTGTCTCGGCGCCAGCCAGGCGCGCCTGCTCGAAGCCTGGGGCAACGTCGGCCGGGTGGAGATCACCGGCAGCCCGCGCTTCGATCCGCTCGGCGCGACCCGGCGCTGCCAGGCGCCGCCGTCCGCGCCGCGGGTGCTGGTGGCTTCGGCGCGCACTCCGGGATTCGACGCGGCACAGCGGGCGGTCGCGCGGCAGGCGTTTCTCGACCTGAGCCCGGTGCTGGCCGCGCTCTACGGCAGGGGCCGCATCCGCGAGCTGGTCTGGCGCCTCTCGGAACCGCTCGCCGACATTCCTGGCGCCGTCACCACCGGCGATCCGCCGCCGCTGGCGGAGCAGCTGGCCGGCGTCGATCTGGTCGTCTGCCAGCCGTCGACGGTGGCGATCGAGGCGATGATCCTCGGCAAGCCGGTCGTGCTGATCGACTACAGCGGCGTGCCCGAGCTCCTGCGCGCGGCATGGCACATCCGCGAGGCGGGAGCGATCGCGCGGGTGCTGGACGAGGTGCTGGAGGCGACACCGGAGCGCTGCTGGTGGCAGGACTTCCTCGTCGCCGACCAGGTACGCGCGGACGGTGCCGCGACGGCGCGGGTCGTCGCGCTGGCGACGGCGATGATCGCTGCCGGCCGCTCCGCTCGCGCCAGCGGCGAGCCCCTGCAGCTGCCTGCCCGGATGCTTCCTGCTGCCGCCGGGCTCGATCATGCCGAAACCCTCGTCGCCGACCTCGCCGCGCTGGCGCCGCGGCATCCGCTTTTCGCGCGGCAGGATCAGGCGCGTCTCGCCGCGGAACTCGGCAACGCGCGGCTGGCGCTGGCCGAGCGCGGCGCCACGATCGAGCGGATCCTCCGCTCGCGCAGCTGGCGCATGCTGTCGCGCCTGCGGGCGCTGTGGCCTGCGGTTCGTGGGCCGCACTCATGAACCCGACGACCTGACGAGACCGGCCCCCGGGACCACCGATGCTGTTCAGCTCCTATCCCTTCCTGTTCCTGTTCCTGCCGCTGGCCTGGATCGCGTTCCGGCTCGCGCTGGCCCGGCCCGGAACGCGTGCGGTGGTGTCGACGCTGATCGTCGCGTCGCTGGTGTTCTACGCCTACTGGGATCCTCGCTACCTCGCGCTGATCGGCGGCTCGGTGCTGGTCAACTACCACCTCGGCGTCGCCATCCACCGGCGCCGGCCCGGCGGACGCGGCCTGCTGGCGGCGGCGGTCGGAATGAACCTCGCGCTGCTGGCACTGTTCAAGTACCTCGATTTCCTGATCCGCACGCTCGACGCCAGCGGGCTCGTCGCGCTGCCGACCGTCGGGATCGTGCTGCCCCTGGCGATCTCGTTCTTCACCTTCCAGCAGATCGCCTACCTGGTCGACACCCAGCGCGGCCACGACCCTGCGCCGGACCTGCCGCACTACGCGCTGTTCGTGCTGTTCTTCCCGCACCTGATCGCGGGCCCGATCGTGCACCCGCAGAGCGTGCTGCCGCAGTTCGTGCAGCGCTCGGCCTGGGATTCCTGGCGACAGCGCTGGCCCTGGGGCATCGCGATGCTCGTGGTCGGCCTGTTCAAGAAGGTGGTGATCGCCGACCAGGTCGCGCCGACGGCGAACCTGGTGTTCAGCCATGCCGCGACCGACACGCTGTCGTTCGTCGAGGCGTGGTGCGGCGCGATGGCCTACACCTTCCAGCTGTACTTCGACTTCTCCGGCTATTCTGACATGACCATCGGGCTCGGCTTCCTGTTCGGCATCCGCCTGCCGGAGAACTTCAACTCGCCCTACCAGGCCACCTCGATCGTCGACTTCTGGCGGCGCTGGCACATGACGCTGTCGTATTTCCTGCGCAACTACCTCTACATCCCGCTCGGCGGCAACCGCGGCGGTTCGGCGCGGCGCTACCTCAACCTGCTGCTGACGATGCTGCTCGGTGGCCTGTGGCACGGCGCCGCCTGGACCTTCGTCGCCTGGGGCGCACTGCACGGCACCTACCTGTGCATCAACCACGCCTGGGCCGCACTGCGCGAGCGGCTCGGCTGGACGGCGGGGCAGGGCGTGCTGGCGCGGCATGCCGCGATGGCCCTGACCCTGGTCGCGGTCGTGGTCGGCTGGGTGATGTTCCGCGCACCGAGTTTCGAAGTCGCCGGCCGGATGCTGTCGGCGATGTTCGGCGGCAGCGGCCTGTCGTTGCCGCGGTCGCTGCCGGAGGCGGTCCTCCAGCGGCTGCCTTCGTGGCTGCCGCTGCACGCCGACGGGCTGTCGCCGAACGGCCTCTTCGGGCATCCGCACGAGGTGATCGGGGTGCTGCTGGCACTGCTCGCGGTGTGCTGGTGGATGCCCGCGGCGATCCACGTGTTCATCCCGCGCGATCTCCGCACGGCGGCGGCGCCGCGCCACGACTTCGGGCTCGAGTTCCGCCCGAACCTGCGCTGGGCGGTACTGCTGGCGCTCGCCGCGGCGCTGGCCGTGGTGCTGCTGAACCGCGTGCAGTCCTTCCTCTACTTCCAGTTCTGAGCCGATGAGCGAGTCGACCTCCGCGAGTCCCACCGGCCAGGCCGGCCCCGGCGCGCGCCGCTTCGGCGTGGCGTTCTTCCTGCTGTTCGCGCTGCTGGTCGGTGCGGTCGGCGGCTTCAACCGCCGGATCGACCCCTACAACCTGTTCGAGACGCGGCTCTCCGCCGCGGAGGTCGACTGGAAGCCCGCGCTCGACAGGCACGTGCGGCTGTGGAAGGCGGCGCGGCTCGCCAACGGCGACATCGACGCCGTGCTGCTCGGCTCCTCGCGCACCGAATACGGCCTCGATCCGGACCACCCGGTGTTCCGCCAGCGCGGGCTCCGCCCGTTCAATGCCGGGCTACCCAGCGCGACGATCTACGAGGTGACCCGCTATTTCGACCACGCACTGCTGGCCGACCCGCTGAAGACGGTGGTGATCGGCATCGATTTCAGGATGTTCGATGCCGCCGAGGCGCCGGAGTCCGACTTCTCCGAGACGCGGCTGTACCGTCCCGGAGCCTTCGGCAGCCTCGGATCCTTCGCCGATCGCTGGGTCACCACCTTCTCGGCCGACACGCTCGACGACAGCTGGACGCAACTGCACCATCACGCGCTCGAGGACATCGACTGGCCCTATTACCCGAACGGCCAGCGCCACTGGACGAAGCAGTCGCAGCAGGTACTCGCCGCCGGCGGCTGGCGGCGCGCCTTCGCGATCAAGAGCCGGATCTACCTCGACGAGCTCGCCGGCAACGCGCTGTTGCCCAAGGCGATGGCACAGGGCCGCGATGGGCGCGAGGCTCCGTTCACCAGCTACCGGCGACTGCTGGCGGAGTCCTACCGCCATGGCATCGACCTGCGCGTCTTCATCTCGCCGGGTCATGCCGCCGAGTGCGAGATCTACCGCAAGGCCGGTTTCTGGGCGGCGATGGACGAGTGGAAGCGCGCGCTCGTGCGGCTGCATGCCGAGGCCGCGGCGGCGGCCGGCAAGCCGGCGTTCCCGCTGGTCGATTTCTCCTGCGCGAATGCCGTCACCACCGAAGCCGTGCCGCCGATGTCCGACGCGACCACGCCGATGCAGGGCTACTGGGAGTTCTCGCACTTCCGCAAGGAACTCGGCGATCGCGTGCTGTTCCGGCTCTACGCGGAGGGTGGCGACGACGACTTCGGGATCGCGTTGACCCCGGACAGCATCGAGCCGGCGCTGGCGACGATGCGTGAACGGCAGGACGCCTGGCGCGGTCGCGAGTCCGCGCTGCTGGTCGACCTCGGCCTCGACGGCGCCCCGCGGGAAACGCCGCCGCGATGAGCGTTCCCGTCGTGCCGCGACTCAGCGTCATCGTCTGCGCCCACAACCCGCACGGCGGCCGTCTCGCGCGCACGCTGGCAGCGCTCGCGGCACAGCAGCTCGATGCCGAGTGGGAGCTGCTGATCGTCGACAACGGCTCGGCCACCGCGCTGTCCCCCGCTCTCGTGGCGGACTGGCCCGCGCTGGCGGCGCGCACCCGGATCGTCGCGGAGCCGGAACTCGGCCTGTCGAATGCCCGTGCCGCGGGCTTTCGCGCGGCACTCGGAACAACGTTCGTGCTGGTCGACGACGACAACGTGCTGGCGCCGGGCTATCTCGCGGCGGCGCTCTCCGAGCTCGATTCCCATCCCAGGGTCGGCCTGACCGGAGGACCGGTGGTCGCCGAGTACGAGCGCCCCCCGGAACCCTGGATGAGCGAGTTCCTGCCGCTGCTCGCCCTGCGCGAGCTCGGCGACCGTCGGATCGAGGCGCGCCCGCAGCAGCCCTTGTCGTATCCGCCGTGCGCGCCGGTCGGCGCCGGCATGGTGCTGCGCCGCGAGTGCGCGCAGGCCTGGCTCGACCGCCGCGCCGCGCGGGGTCGCCAGCAGCTGACCGATCGTGCCGGCCAGGCGCTGTCCTCGGCCGGCGACAACGACATCGTGATGGTGAATTTCCGCGCCGGCTGGGCGGTGTCCTACCTGCCGGTGCTGCGACTGCTGCACCTGATCCCGCCCGGTCGCATCGCTCCGGACTACCTCGCCCGACTGAACGAGGGCATCCAGGCGAGCTGGCTGACCCTGCTGCGCCTGCACGGCGTCTCGCCCTGGTCCGGGATCAGTCCGCTCGGCGCGCGGCTGCGCTGCTGGCGCGCCTGGTGGCGCTACCGCGCGTGGCGTTCGCCGGCCGCCCGGATCCGCTGGCGAGGCGCCTGCGGCCAGTTCGCGGGACGGGCAGTGGTGGTGCAGGTGGAGCCCGAACGGCCATGAGCCTCCTGCGTCGCGCCGGTCTCGGCCGGCTGGCCTACTGGGCATGGCATTCGCCGCGCGCGCGCTGGCAGAAGATCCAGGCGGAGGGGGGGCTCGGCGAGTACTGGCGGACGGCCGCGTGTCGCCGCGAGATGCGGCGCGCCGCTGCCGCCCTCCGGCCCGGCGCGCCGATCTCCGCGCCGACCGCGGCGGTGCCGCTGTATTTCCTCACCGGAGCGCAGTTCTGGGACCAGACCGCGTTCTGCCTGCACAGCCTGCAACGCCGCACCGGAAGGCACTACTCGGTGACGCTGATCGACGACGGCAGCCTGCGCGCCGACCATGTCGCGCTGCTCGCGCGGGTCGCGCCCGGCCTCGCCGTCGACTGGAAGACCGACGCCCGCGCGCGGCTCGAGCGCGAGCTGCCGCTCCGGCAGTTCCCGAACGTGCATCGGATGTGGCATGGCCTCGTCAATTTCCGCAAGCTGACCGACCCGCACCTCGGCCGCCACGGCTGGCAGCTGCTGCTCGACTCCGACATGCTGTTCCAGCGCCACCCTGAGCAGCTGCTCGAGTGGCTGGAGGCGCCGGATGCGCCGCTCGCGATGGTCGACGTCGCCGAGAACTACGGCTACCCGCGCGCCCTGCTCGAACGGCTCGCCGGCGCCACCCTGCCGGCGCAGGTCAACAGCGGCGTGACCGGGCTCCGTTCCGAGGCGATCGACTGGTCGCGGATCGAGCGCTGGCTCGCCGCGATGATCGCCGACGCCGGCACCCACTACTACGCCGAGCAGGCCCTGGTCGCGATGCTGCTCGCCGCCGACGGCGGTCGCCAGCTCGATGCGAGCGACTACCGGGTGCTGCCGGACGCCGCCGAGATCGCCGCACCGGCTGCGGTGATGCACCACTACGTCGCCGAGTCGCGCACCGCCCTGGTCCGCCAGGCCTGGCGCGCGCAGCTCGGCGATCGCTGATGCGGGTCTCGGTCGTCATCCCCTGCTTCAACGCCGGCGCCTGGATCGACCAGACGCTCGACAGTGTCGTCGGACAGCAGGGCGTCGAGCTCGACGTCGTCGTGGTCGACGACGGTTCCAGCGACGACAGTCGCGATCGCGTCGCCGCATGGACGGAGCGCGCCCCGGTGCGTCTTCTGACGCCGGAGCCGCGCGGCGCGGCCGCATCGCGCAACACCGGCCTTGCCGCGAGCCGCGGCGCCGCCGTGCAGTTCCTCGATGCCGACGACCTGCTGGCGCCGGGCAAGCTGGCGGCCCAGGTCGCCGCGCTCGACGGGCGCGACGATCGCCTCGCCTGTGCCGACTGGGCCCGCTTCCGCCGCGAGACCGACGAGGTCGAGTGGCCCGCGCCCGGCACGCCGACCCGATTCGAGCCGCGGTCCTGGTTGGCCCGGGAATGGCGCACCGGCGCCGGCATGCTGTTCCCGGCGCGCTGGCTGATCCCGCGCGCGCTGCTCGACCGCGCCGGCGGCTGGGACGAGTCGCTGAGCCTGCTCGACGACCTGGAATTCTTCGCGCGCCTGATCGCGCACGCGACGGACCTCGTCGAGGTTCCCGCCGCCCGCTGCTACTACCGTTCCAACATCGACGGCAGCCTGTCGGGCCGCAAGGACCCGGTGGCGATGGCCTCGGGCTACGCGGCGCTGGAGCGCACGGAGAACGCCGTCCGCGCGCTGCTCGACGACGACGGCGTGCGCCGCGGGCTGTCGCTGTGCTGGCAGCGCTTCGCGCAGGGCGTTCCGCCGCATTCGATGGCGCTGGCCGATCGCGCCGAACGCCATGCCTTCGCGCTGCATCCGGCGCGACTGCCGCCCGAGGGCGGACTGCTCTACCGCACGGTCGCGCGCGTCGCCGGCTGGCGCTGGGCGCGGCGAATGCAGCGCTGGCGGGCAGGCGCATGAAGGTCGTGGTCGCGCACATGGCGATTCCGCCGTTCGTCGAGCAGGTGCTCGTCGCCCTGGACGAGGCGGCCCTCCTGGAGCGCTTCTGCGCCGGGCTCGTGGTGCGCGACGACGACTGGTCCTTGCGCGCCGCACGGCGCCTCGGCGCGCCCGGGCGCCGCATCGAGGCGCTGCTCCGGCGCCGCCGGCTGGGCGGCCCCGGAGCCGCGCGGATGGAACGCCATCGCGTCGGGGAAGTCCTGCGCCTCCTGGTCGGTCGGGTCGACCCGAGCGGGGTCTGGACCGATCGCGTCTGGGACTGGGCGACCCGCGACTTCGACCGCTGGAGCGCGCAGCGGCTGCCGGAAGGCACGGCCGCCTACGGCTACGAGTACGGCTGCCTCGCGCTGTTCCGGCGCGCCGTCGCGCTCGGTGTTCCGCGGCTGTACGAGATCCCGAGCGCCGAACACGACTTCGTCGACGCGCTGCAGCGCCGCGAGCTTCAGCGCTTTCCCGAACTGCGCGGGGCCTGGCACGACCATACCGAAGCGCGGCGCGACGAGCGCACCGCGCGCCGTCGCGACGAATTCGCACTGGCCGATGTCGCGCTCTGCTACTCGCGCCACGTCGTCGACAGCTACGCCGCCGCGGGCCTCGACACCCGCAAGATGCGCGTCGTGCCTCTCGGCGCCCCGCCGGTGACGGCGCTGCCCTACGCCGACGAACGCGATGGCGGTCCGCTGCGCCTGGTCTGGGCCGGGACCTTCGGCATCCGCAAGGGCGCGCACTATCTGGTCGAGGCGCTGGAGGGGCTGCCGGCGGGGCAGGTGACGGTCGACGTCTACGGCTCGTTCCAGCTGCCGGCGGCCTGGCGGCGCCGGGTCGAGCGGCTCGGCAGCGTGCACGGGCCGGTCGACCGCGCGACGCTGTACGCGGCGATGCGGCGCGCCCACGGGCTGGTGCTGCCGAGCCTGTCGGATTCCTTCGGCATGGTCGTCGCCGAGGCGCTCGCGGTCGGCACTCCGGTGCTGACCACGACCGCGACCGGCGCGTCGATGCTGCTCCGCGACGGCGTCGACGGCCGCGTCGTCGCCGCTGCCGACGCGGTCGCGCTGGCGGAGGCGATCCGCTGGCTCGACGGGCAACGGCCGCGCCTGCCGGAACTGCGGGCCGCGGCGCAGGCCGCGGCGGCCGCCTGGCAATGGCCGGATTTCCGCCGCGCGCTGGTCGATGCCCTGCGGCCAGAGCTGGAGCGCGCGGCGTGAGCGGCATCTGCCTCCAGATCAACGTGTCCGCCGGCGACGTCGACTATGCCGCCGCAACGGTACCGGCGCTGATCGCCGCCCAGCGCGACCAGGTCGACTCGGTGTTCGTGGTGATGGATGCCTGCCGGCCGCAGGCGACTCCGCTGGTCGATCCCGAACGCCGTTTTCCCGAACCGGCCTACGGCGAGCGGGTCGAGCGCATGGCGGCGCTGGTGCGCGACTGGCAGGCCGGGGGGCTGATCGATCGCCACCTGGTGCTGCGTCCCGGCGCGGCGGAATTCGCCGAGCTCGCCGCGCGCTACCTGCGGCCGTCGATGCGCGCGACGCACGACTACGGAGGCACCGCGGTGATGGGCTACCTCGCGGGCTTCCACTACGCGAACGCGCGCCATGTCGTGCACTTCGACGCCGACCTGTTGTTGCACCAGGCCGTCGGAACGCGGTGGATTGCCGCGGCGCTTGCGGCGCTCGAGCGCCATCCCGAGGCTGTCGCGGCCAGTCCGCGTCCGGCGCCGCCCTGGAGCGACGACGCCGGGAACTATTCGCGCGAGCAGGGTCGCCCGGCGCGACGCGTCGCCGACGGCTGGCTCGACGACTGGTTCTCGACCCGCTGCCTCCTGATCGACAGCGAGCGGATGGCGGCCGAACTGCCCTGGGTGCAGGGTCGCCTGCATCTGGAGCTGACCGTGCGCCGCTGGCTGTCGCGCGGCTACCCGATGTCGCCGGAGCAACTGATGTTCCGGCGCCTGGGGCCGCGCGGCCGTCGTCGACTGGTGCTGGCCGACGACGGCTGCTGGACGCTGCATCCGACCCGCAAGGGCGCGGACTTCCTCGCGCTGCTGCCGCTGCTGCTCGCGTCCGTGCATGCGGGGACGCTGCCCGACGCGCAGCGCGGCCACGAGAACTTCGACCTCGCCGCGTGGGAGCGCTGGCGTGGCGCCGCGACGTCGGGAGCGGGAGGGTGATCGCGAGCACGTCGATCGACGTCGGTCTGGTGCTCTCCGGCCACGTCGCCAGCTGTCCGCGCGCGGTCAAGTTCGCCGACGCCCTCTCCGGCCACGGCTACGTTGTGCGGGTGTTCGCGATCCAGCACAGCGAATGGGTCAGCGCGCTCGACGCGGCGCTGCTGGCGAGCCGGCCCTGGGCGGCCACGCTGGTGCCGCATCCGCACGGATGGCGGCGCCGGGTGCTCGCGGCGGAACAGCGGCTGGCACTCGCGGCGTGGCGCTGCGGCGTGCGGACCGATGGCATCGCGGAGCACAGCGAGGCGCGCTGGGTCCGCCCGCTGGTCGCGGCGGCGCGACGCTTCCGGCCGCGTGCGTGGATCGGATTCAACGTCCCCGGGATGCTCGCCGTCGACCGCCTGGCGCGGATCACCGGCGCCCACCTGGTGGTCGACGTCGAGGACGACCATGTCGGCATCTACCCGAACGATGCGAAGGCCGAGCGCAGTCGGCTGGAACGACTGCTGCAGCCGGTGCTGCGTCGTTCGACGCATCGGATCACCACCTCGGAGGAAATGGCGACGGTGCTGGCGCGGCGCTACGGCGGCGACTTCCAGATCCTGCACAACGTGCCGATGATCGACGAGTCCGCCGTGCTGCCGTTCCAGGAACGCCGCCGAAGCCTCTACTGGTGCTCGCAGACGGTCGGCCCCGATCGCGGCCTGGAGGAATTCCTGCCGGTGTTCGCGCGATTGCCGGAGGATCTCGCGCTGACCCTGCTCGGTCGCGTCGATGACGAGTTCCGCCGGGACTATCTCGCTCGCGCGGCCACGGCCGGTATCGCGCCCGAGCGGATCGTCTTCCAGCCGCCGGTGCCGCCGGGCCAGATGATGGCGGCGGCGCGCCCGAACCTGCTGGGCCTCGCCCTCGAGAACTGCCGCACCGAGAACCACCGATGCTGCCTCGCCAACAAGATCTTCGAGTACCTCGCCGCCGGCCTCCCGGTGGTGTTCTCCGACACGCCGGCGCAGGCGCGGCTGGCCGCCGAACTGGGCGATGCAGCCTGCCTGATCGACCTCGGCCATCCGGAGGAATCCGCGGCGCGGGTCCGGGCTCTGCTCGACGACCGGCAGCGCTGTGCGCGGGCGGGCGCCGCCGCCCTCGCGGCGGCGCGAAGCCGCTACTGCTGGCAGGTGGAGCAGGAGCAACTGCTCACGGCGCTCGCGCCGCTGCTTCGGCCGTCTCCGGTTCCTTCGGGCTGACGGGATGTTCGTAGCGGAAGCGGTGGGCCAGCGCCAGGCAGTGGCGCTCCAGTCCGTACCAGCTGGCGGCTGCGGCCGCGACCGCCAGCAGTGCGGCGAGACCCGTCGTCGCGATCGCCGCCGGGGTCTCCAGCGACGGCAGCGCGCCGCGCAGGACGAGGTGGGTCAGCCACAGTACCGGCACGTGCAGCAGGTAGAGGCCGTAGGCCCAGGTGCCCGCGAGGCGCAGCGGCCGGCACGACAGCAGGGCGCCGAGGCGCGTTCCGGTCTGCGCGAGCGAGCGCACCAGCAGCGCCGCGGCGATCGCGATCAGCGAGTAGCCCAGGTAGCGGGTCAACGGCAGCGAATCGGCCCGCATCGGATTGTCGAGGGTGAACCACAGGATCGCCGCCCCGAACAGGACCAGCGCAAGGGCCGGCGACGGCGAACGCCGCGGCGCGCCGAGGAATCCGGCCTGATTCGCCGCCACCAGCACGCCGGCGGCGAGGCCGTCGAGGCGGAACGGCGTCGCGGTGTACAGATGCATCGCACCCGCACCTGCGAGGTCGCCGCCGAGCCGCAGCAGCGGCGACAGCAGCAGAAGCGCCAGTGCGCCGTGCACCAGCAGCCGTCGCGAGCCGAGGCGCGCGAGCAGCGGCGCGGCCAGATAGAAGTGCTCCTCGACGGCCAGCGACCACGCGGTGCTGAACCACGGCGCCGGCACCTGCACGCCGGCCAGGACGATCGGCGCGAGGTTCTGGCTGAAGCTGGCGTAGCACCACCAGGGCAGGTCGGGCTGGAACAGCGGGCGAAAGCGCGGCAGCAGATCCTGGGTGAGCCGGTCGCCCAGCAGGGCGAGGACGAGCATCAGGCCGAACAGGGGCAGGATGCGCAGCGCACGCCGCGCGTAGAACACCCGGAGGAAGTTCGGTGCGTCGCCGCGCTGGAAGACGATCGTGCCGATCAGGTATCCGGACAGCGCGAAGAACAGGTCGACACCGATGAAGCTGGTCCGGGCGAGATCGGCCAGCGGCGCCGGCAGCCAGCGCGGCTCGAGCGTCGGCAGGTAGTGCAGCTGCAGGATCAGGAGCGCCGAGAGGCCGCGCAGCCCGTCCAGGGCGGCGACCCGCGATTCGCTGCGCGCATCGCTCATCGCGAGCGAAGCCGGTCCGTCGGCGCGACGCCGATCCCCGCACTCCATCCCCACGCCATCCCGTTGCGCCCCTGAGTCGTCCATGCGCATTCTAGTGACCGCCGACCCGTTCCTGCCGGTGCCGCCGCGACTGTACGGGGGGATCGAACGAATCGTCGCCGCGCTGGTGACCGGACTGCGTTCTGCGGGCCACGCGGTCGGCCTCGTCGCGCATCCGGAGTCCGAGGTCGTGGTCGACGACTTCCATCCCTGGCCGCGCCAGGCCGGCACGCTCCGCCATGCCCTGGCCTTGCGGCGCGCTGTGGACGCGTTCAAGCCGGACCTTCTGCACAGTTTCAGCCGGCTCGCGTATCTGTGGGGCCTCGTCGGGACGCCCCTGCCGCTCCTGATGTCCTACCAGCGTCATCCCTCGACGCGCACCACCGCATGGTCTCAGCGACTGCTCGGGGAGCGTTTGGCGTTCACCGGCTGCAGCGAGTACATCGCGGCACTCGGCCGCCGCGGGAGTCGCCACTGGACGGCGATTCCCAACTTCGTCGAACTCGAGCGTTTCGACTTCGTGCCCGCGGTGCCGTCCGACGCGCCGCTGCTGTTCCTGTCGCGGCTGGACCGGATCAAGGCGCCGCATCTCGCGATCGACATCGCGCGGGCAGCCGGGCGGCGGATCGTGGTCGCCGGGAACGCGCCGACGGAAGGGCCGGAGCTCGACTACTACCGGAACGAGGTCGTGCCGCGGCTCGCGCTGCCGGGCGTGGACTACGTCGGTCCGGTGGACGACCTCCGCAAGAACGCGCTGCTCGGCGCGGCGGCGGCGCTGCTGGTGCCGATCCAGTGGGACGAGCCGTTCGGGATCGTGTTCGCGGAGGCGCTGGCCTGCGGCACGCCGGTGTTGGCGACGCCGCGCGGCGCGGTCCCCGAGATCGTCGTCGACGGCGTGCACGGCTTCCACCTCGACGGGGTGGACGAGGCCGTGGCGCGGGTCCGGCGCCTGCCCGAGATCGATCGCGCCGCCTGCCGCCGGCGCGCGAGCGACTATTATTCCGCCGACGTGGTCGTGGGCGCGTACCAGGCCTGCTACCGCCGTCATCTCGATTCCCGCTGAGGCCGGCCGCCCGGCAAGCCCCGACTCCGCTCCCGACGGCAACCGCCTCCGACCATGACCGAGCTCTACGAATTCGACGACTCCGCTCCGGGCACCGGTCGCACGACCCTGCTCGAGCAGTTCGCGATCGGGAAGCGGAAGGCGCCGCCGTTCTGGGGTGCGTTCCTCGGCATCGGCTTCTTCATCGTGCTGTGGTCGATCCAGCGCGGTGAACAGGACTCGATGCTCAACTACGTCGGCTGCTTCTCCATCGTGATCGCCGGCCTGTTCCCGGCCTACCTGTGGTCGAAGGACCCGAAGCGGGTCGGCCTGCCGATCTTCCCGATCCATGCGGGCTCCTTCGTCTGGGCCTTCGGCATGCCGCTCCTGGATCGCCATCCCGGGGTGCTGTCGTATTCCCCCGACGACCGCCTCGGCGCGGCGATGTGGGTCGTCGCCTACCTGGTGGTCGCCACGGCGCTGTGGTGGCGGGGCCTGCAGCGGCCGCTGCCGGCGGTGAAACGGATGCGCATGTTGTCCGGCGGCGATCCCGACATGCTGTTCATGGGCTTCATGGCCTTCGGGACGCTGTGGGAACTGTCGATGCTGGGAGGCTGGCTCAGTTCCTTCGGCGACTTCATTCCGCTGTTCCGCTCCGTCGCCAGCGGCTGCTCGGTCATCGGGATCATGGGGCTCAGCCACAAGCTCGGCCAGCCGGAGTGGCCGACGACCCACCGGGTGATGTTCATCTCGATGTTCGCCTTTTACCTGATGGCCACCACGGCGAGCCTGTTCCTGGTCGGTGGCCTCGCGGCGTTCGCGGCGGCCGTGCTCGGCTTCACGATGGCGCGCAATCGCGTGCCCTGGCTCGCCCTGATCCTCGGCGGCACGATCTTCGGCGTGCTCCATCTCGGCAAGGAGCACATGCGGCTGATCTACTGGACTCCGAATGCGCCCCCGGCGCCGACGGTCCTCGACTTTCCGGAGTACTTCGGGAAGTGGATCAATCATGGCATCGACCGGCTGGAGGAGCGTGAGGATCCGCTCAGCTCCGAATTCCAGTCCTCGCGGACCCTGGTCGGTCGCGCGAGCCTGTTCCACATGTTCCTGCTGACCTATACGCGGGCCGGGGACACGGTGCCGTTCCTGTACGGCGAGACCTACAAGATCATCCCGGCCCTGCTGGTGCCGCGGGTGTTCTGGCCGGACAAGCCGCGCAGCCATGAGGGCACCTACCTGCTCAACATCGAATACGGCCTGCAGGAGCGCGAGGCGACGCTGGCGACCACCATCGGCTGGGGCACCTTCAACGAGGCCTGGGCGAACTTCGGCGGATTCGGCTTGCTGCTGCTCGCCTGGTTCAATGCGCGCGTGCTGGGCACCGTCGAGAAATTGTCGCGCGGTGCCCCGATCCACTCGCTGCGGGCCTTCCTGGGCTTCAGCTTCTGCATGTTCTCGCTCAACACCGAGGCGGCGATGAGCATCTTCATCACCGCCTCGTTCCAGGCCTCGGTGGCGCTGCTGAGCTTCCTGGTTCTGATGCGCAGCGTGCCGGTCGTGTTCAACCCGAACGGCGGCGTGTTCAGCATGTATACCGTCGTCCCGGAGTCGCGTGCCCGCTGAGCCGGCGCCGCGGGAGCGCTCCGCGAGCGTCCGCCTCGCGGTGGTCACCACCCACCCGATCCAGTACTACGCCCCGTGGTTCCGCCATCTCGCCACGCGCCCTGACCTCGACCTCCGGGTGTTCTACCTCTGGGATTTCGGCGTGACCGAGCGGCGCGACCCCGGATTCGGGCGCAGCCTCACCTGGGACGTGCCGCTGCTTGACGGCTACGCGCACGAGTTCGTCGCCAACTGCGCCGCGCAGCCGGGTACGGAGCGCTTCCTCGGCCTGCACAACCCGGATCTGGATGCGGCACTCGAGCGATACGCGCCGGATGCGGTGCTGCTGATGTCCTACAGCCACCGAAGCACCCTCCGGCAGCTGCTGCTTCGCCGCTGGCCGCTATTGATGCGCGGCGACTCCCACGGCCTCGCGGGAACCGCCGGTGGCTGGCGGGCGGCGGCCAAGGGCTGGCTGTTCCGCCGCTTCGCCGCGGTGCTCCATGTCGGCGCCGCCAACCGCGCGTTCTGGCGAGCGCACGGCGTACCGGAGGAACGCCTGTTCTTCGCGCCGCACGCCATCGACAACCAGCGCTTCGTCGCCGCGCGCGCCACGGCGCGCAGCGAGGCGGACGCGTTGCGCGCCGGACTCGGCATCGCCGCTGCGGCCCCCGTCGCGCTGTTCGTCGGCAAGCTCGAGGCCAAGAAGCGGCCGCTCGACCTGATCGCCGCATTCTCTGCGGCGGATGTTCCGGGTGCGCACCTGGTGCTGGTCGGCGACGGAGCGCTGGCGGCGGAGGTCGACGCCGCGGCCGCCGCGGACCCGCGACTGCATCGGATCGGATTCACCAACCAGTCGCGGATGCCGGGCATCTACGCGCTCGGCGACCTCCTCGTGCTGCCGAGCGTCGGACCCTGGGAGACCTGGGGGCTGGCGGTGAACGAGGCCTTCTGCCTGGAACGTCCGGCGCTGGTCAGCAGCCATGTCGGCTGCCATCCGGACCTGATCGTCGACGGCGATACCGGTTGGGTGTTTCCGGCCGGCGACGTCGCGGCCCTGGCCGAGCGCCTGCGCGACGCGCTGTCCGACCGGGCACGACTGGCGACGATGGGGCAGGCTGCCGCGCGGCGGATCGCGGAGTACGACTACGCCGCCGCCAGCGCCGGACTGATGGCCGCGCTGGCGGCGATCGGGAGGCGCTGATGAAGGTGCTGCACGTGGTCGCGTCGATCAATCGCGACGTGGGTGGTGTCGCCCGCTCGGTGCCGGCGCTGGCCGACGCGCAGTGCGCCGCGGGCATCGAGGCCGCGGTCGCCAGTCTCGACTACCGCCGGCACGGCCCGCTGCTGCTGCCCGCGCGCGCGTCGCATCACGAAGACCTCGCCGGACCACTGACCTGCTGGTTCCGCGGCTGGAGCCCGGCGTTCGCGCGGCGCTTGTCGCGGCTGTCGGCGGAGTCGTCGATCGTGCACAACCACGGCCTCTGGATGCAGCCGAACCGCGATGCCCGGATCGCCGCGGCGCGCCATCGGCGGCCGCTCGTTGTGTCCCTGCGCGGCATGCTGGAGCCCTGGTCGCGGCAGCGCAGCCGCGGCCGCAAGGCGCTCGCCTGGTGGGCGTTCGAGCGCCGCAACCTCGCATCGGCGGCGCTGGTGCACGCGACCTCGGCGATGGAGGTCGCGGCGGCGCATTCGGTACTGGGGCCGCGTCCGGTCGCGCTCCTGCCGAACGGCGTCGCGGTGCCGGAGGCGATCGATGCAACGGCGTCGCGCGCGCGGCTGGGCGGACTGCCGGCGCCGCGGGTCGCACTGTTCCTCTCCCGGCTGCATCCGAAGAAGGGCCTGGAACTGCTCATCGACGCCTGGGCGGCGGTCGCCGGAGACGCGCCGGACTGGTGCCTCGCGATCGCCGGCCCCGGAGCGCCGGAGTATCGCGCCGCGCTGGAGGCCCGCGTGCGGCAGCGCGGGATCGACCGCAGCGTGCGCTTCCTCGGCGCCGTCGACGGTGCGCTGCGTGCCGACCTGCTGACCGCCGCGGAGCTGCACGTCCTGCCGACCTTCTCGGAGAATTTCGGCAATTCCGTCGCGGAAAGCCTCGCGCACGGCTGCCCGGTGATCACCACCACGGCGGCGCCGTGGCAGGGCCTGGTCGCGCACGATGCCGGCTGGTGGATCGTGCCGGAGGCCGCGGCCGTCGCGGCGGCGCTGGCAGAAGCGCTGGCGACGCCCGTTGCCGGACTGCGCGCCAAGGGCGAGCGCGGACGGCGCTGGATGCTCGACGAGTTCGCCTGGGAGGCGCTGGGGCGGCGCTGGCGACAGACCTACGCCTGGCTGCTCGGCGACGCGCCGCGGCCCGCCTGGGTGTCCGACGGCGACGCCGGGCGCTGATGCGGATCACCATCGCCACCGGTCCGATGTTCCCGCTGCCACCGGTGCGGGGCGGCGCGATGGCGAAGATGTGGTGGGCGCTGGCGCCGGAGTTCGCACGCCGCGGCCACGCGGTCACCGTGCTGGCCTGCCGCCACCCGGACATGCCTGCCGCCGAACGGATCGGCGAGGTCGAGTTCCGGCGGATCGGCGGCTTCACGCAGTCCGGCCGGATCGCGCTCGACCTTGCCCGCGACCTGGTCGACGCCGCCCGCGTCATCGCCGCCGCGCCACCGGCGGACTGGCTGATCACCAACGACTTCTGGCTGCCCGCGCTGGCGGCTCTCCGACCGTCGCGCGGCCGCGTCGCGATCAGCGCGAACCGCTATCCGAAGCGGCAGTTCGGGCTGTACCGGCGGGTGGCGCGCGTGGTGGCGCCGACCCGCGCGATCGCTGCGGCGATCGCGGCACAGCAGCCGCGCCTGACCGACGGCCTGCGGGTGGTCGGCAACGCTTTCGACGGTGCGATCGTCGCCAACGCGGCGGTGAGCCGGGCCTCCGACAGCGTGCTGTACGCCGGCCGCGTGCACCCGGAGAAGGGCGTGCATCTGCTGATCGATGCATTCCGGAAACTGGTCGACCGGCGCCCCGCGGCGCAACTCGTGATCGTCGGCCCGAGCGCGGCGGGGCAGGGCGGCGGCGGCGAGGACTACCTGCGTCAGCTGCAGGCGAGCGCGGAGGGACTGCCGGTGCGCTTCGTCGGCGCCGAGTTCGATCCCGCGCGGCTGGCGGCGCACTACGCCGGAAATGCGGTGTTCGCCTACCCTTCGCTCGCCGAGCGTGGCGAGACCTTCGGGGTGGCGGTGGTCGAGGCGATGGCCGGCGGCGCGCTGCCGGTCGTGTCCTCGCTGGACTGTTTCGCCGACCTCGTCGACGCGCTGCCCGCGGCGAACCGCTTCGAGCACCGCGACGCCGATCCGGCAGCCGCCCTGGCAGCGGCGCTCGAACGCGGATTGACGGCGGCAGCCGATCCGGCGATGGTCGCTGCGGTGCGCGAGCGTGCGTGGCGCTACTCCGCGCCGGCGATCGCGGACGCCTGGCTCGCCGCACTGGAGTGAACCAAGTGGATCCGGCCGACATCGAGGTGCTGGTGATCACCCGCGACGAGGAAGCGAACCTCGAACGCACGCTCGCGGCCCTGTCCTTCGCCCGCCGCGTGCTGGTGCTCGACTCCGGCAGCACCGACGCCACGCTGGCGATCGCCGCCCGCTTCGCCAACGTCGAGGTCGCCACCCGGCCGTTCGACCGTTTCGCGGCCCAGTGCAACCATGGGCTGTCGCTGCTCGCTTCCGACTGGGTGCTGAGTCTCGACGCCGACCATGTCCTCGGCGCGGGTTTCGCCGACGAGCTTCGCGCGCTGCCGCCGTCGACGGGGCCCCTCGCATACCGGATGCGCTTCGAGTTCTGGATCGGCGGGCGCGCGCTGAAGCGTTCGCTGCTGCCGCCGAGGGTGGCGCTGTTCCGGCGCGACGCCGGCCGCTTCGAGGACGATGGCCACGCCCATCGCGTCGCCGTCGACGGCCCGGTCGGTCAGCTGGCGACACCGATCGCGCACGATGACCGCAAGCCGCTGTCGCGCTGGCTCTCGGCGCAGTGGCGCTATGCGGAACAGGAGGCCGACAAGCTCGGCGCCGCCGATCCGGCACGGCTGTCGCTGCCGGACCGGCTGCGTCGCCGGATCGTGATCGCGCCGTGGCTGGTGTTCGGCTACGTCCTGTTCGCGCGCGGCCTCGCCCTCGACGGTTGGCGCGGCTGGCACTACGCGATGCAGCGCCTGATCGCCGAGGCCATCCTCTCGCTGGCCCTGGTCGACCGTCGTCTGCGCGGCGCGACCGACGGCGGGACGCCGCGATGAGGCTCGATCGCTACGACGCCTCCGGCTTCGACCGCGGCCGCCCGGCGCTGGTCGAAGCGCTGTGGTGGCTCGTGCAGGGCACTCTGTTTTCGACCTGGCTGCCGGGCTCGGGCTGGCGGGTCGCGCTGCTCCGGCTGTTCGGGGCGCGCATCGGTCGCGGCTGCGTGGTCAAGCCCCATGCGCGGGTGAAGTTCCCGTGGCGCCTCAGCGTCGGCGATTTCGTCTGGATCGGCGAGTCGGCCTGGATCGACAATCTCGCCGACGTCCGCATCGGCAGCCATTGCTGCCTCTCGCAGGGCGTCTACCTGTGCACCGGCAACCATGATCACCGCGACGAGGCCTTCCGGCTGGTCACCGCGCCGATCGTGCTGGAGGACGAGGTGTGGCTGGGGGCGATGAGCCTGGTCGCGCCCGGCTGCATCGTGCCGCGCGGCACCATCGCGCCGCTCGGCAGCCGGATCACGCCGCGCTCGCTGTCGGCGACGGCGACCGCCGCACCGACCTGAGCCGCGGTCAACGCGACGCCGCGAGCCGCTCGTCGAAGTAGCGACACAGGGCGGCACACAGGCGCTCCGCCTCCATCGCCGCGATCGCCGGCGCCGACGGATCGGGCTGCGCGACTCGCGCAGCGAGGAAGTCGTCGACCCATCGATCGGCCTCACCCGGGTCGGTGTCGCCTCCCAGCCGACGGACCCCGTCGACCCCGCCGACGGCCTTGGCGGCATGGCTGCCGGCACCCGCGAGCAGCAGGGTAGGCCGCGCGAGCGCGAGGCTCGCGAACAGCTTCGACGGGTTGTAGCTGGCGTCGTCCGAGCTCGGCACCAGGAGGACGGCCGCCGCCTGCATCGCCTGCAGGGCCAAGCGATAGCTCACCCGTTCCGGCGACTCGAGCACGAGCGCGCCGAGTCCATGGGCCGCGATCGGTTCGGCGAGGCTGCCGCTGGCGCGATCGGCGGCGGCATAGGACGTCCCGATGAAGTGCAGCCGGAGGCGCGACGGCAGGTCGGGTTCACGGGCCAGGCGGCGCGCCAGGGCGGCAAACAGCGGTGCCAGCGCGGCGTGCATGTCGCGGCCCCCGCGGCCGACATAGACCCAGTGGCGTCGACCGTCCGCCGGATCGAAGGGCAGGTCGTCGCGCGGCTGCGCCGCAACGCGCGCGGCATCGTCGCGGTCGTAGCCGAATGGCAACAGCAGCGCAGGTGCCAGCGATCCGTAGCGGGACTGCAGCGTCTGCGGATAGTCCGCGGAGACGCTGGTGAAGCCCGCCGCGCCGCGCACGCACCAGGGTTCCAGCAGCCGCGCCTCCAGCCCGGCCAGGGCATGACGCAGGCGGCCGCCGGGCGGGGCGACGCCGCTCCGGCGGTAGTAGTCGTTGCGCCACGGGTCCTGCAGGTCGAGCACGTAGGGCACGCCGCGCCGCCGCAGCACGGCCGGGCCGAGCGCGAAGCAGGCGAACTGCGTCGTGCTGAGATAGGCGAGGTCGAAGCGCCGTTCGGCCAGCAGCGCCGTCAGTGCGCGCCCGAGCGGCCACAGCGCGCGCCGGGCGAGGGTGTCGCCGAGCCAGCGCGAGGTCGGGACGACGATCCGGCGCACCTCCACGTCGTCCGGGATCGCCGCCTCGAGGAAGGCATCGAGCGGAGCATGGACGCAGTGCGGCGCGACGGCCAGAACGGTCGGCTGCCAGCCGTTCGCTCGGAAGTGGCGCAGGTAGAGGCGGGCCCGCTGGCCGTCCGCCGCGTTGGTCGGGGCGAAGTGCGGGGCCAGCAGCAGCAGTTGCCGGAAGGCGCCGGGTCGGGATCCGCGATCGTCCATCGCTGTGCCGATCGGGAGGTCAGGCCGCCGGCCTCGGCGCCGCGACACGGCGCGCGATCCACGGCTGGATCCCGAATTCCGCGACCCAGACCAGCAGGCCGACGGCCACGATCGGCACCACGAGCTGCGGCAGCCAGCGATCGAACGCGTGCCGGGTCAGCGCGAGGATCGGGAAGTGCACCGCGTAGAGACAATACGAGCTGCGTCCGAATTCCAGGATCCAGCGCTCCCCGGTGCGCACGAACCATTGCCCGAGCGCGATTGCGGGACGCGCGACCAGCAGCACGCCCAGAGGCAGCAACGTGTAGATCCGCTTGGAGCTCGGCAGGCTGTCCGAGGTGACCAGCGTCGCGGCCGCGATCGCGAAGACCGCTGCCGCCAGCGTCCACAGGAACAGCGGCCGCGGCGGCTCGCCCTCGCCGGTCGCGCGCAGGTGCAGGATCAGCGGCAGTGTCAGTGCGGCCAGCAGGAAGAACCGCGTCGGTGCGTAGTAGCCGTGGACGGTGGGCAGGCGCGACACCAGCGGGATCAGGGCCAGGAAGACCGCCGCCTGCGCCGCCGTCGGACGCAGCCGGCGGCCGAGTTCGGGGGCGTGGAAGCCGAGCAGCCAGGACGCCGACATCGCGAGCATCGTCTGCGCGTAGCCCGGGAACCCGCCCGGCGTCGCGACGTAGGTCGACAACGCGGCGGCGCCGGCGAGCAGCGCCCAGGCGGTCCATCCGCGGCCGGGTGCCGGCGAGCGCGTCAGTGCGAGGACCAGCGCGGTCACCGCGTAGAAAAACATCTCGTAGCTCAGGGACCACAGCGGCAGGTTGGTCGAGACGGGAAACACCAGTTGCCCCTGGATCGTCTGCAGGAACAGCAGGTGTCCGCCGTACTGGACCGGATCGATCGCGTCGCCGAGCCGCCATTGCGCGAACGCGGCGACGGCGAGCGCGATCAGATAGACCGGCAGGATCCGCACCAGTCGCGCCCGGACGAAGTGGCCGAGCTGCCAGCCCGAGCGCTCGAGCGCGATCCGGATCACGGTGCCGCTCAGCACGAAGAACAGGACCACCGCCTCGGTCGCGAAGTTGGACAGCGGCACCAGCCACTGGAAGCGTTCGCGGAGGTCGGGCAGCTGCAACAGGTGATCGACGAAGACCTCGAGCGCCGCCAGTCCGCGCACCAGTTCCAGGGAGGCCATCTTCGGTCGCAGCACCACGCTCATCGATCCGGAGTCTTCGTCGGGTCCGTCGGGCGCGGAGTGTCGCAGGACGGCCGCGATCGTGCACTCGTGGAATACTCGGCCGGTGAAGACGTCCATCATCACCGCCACCTTCCGCTGCGCCGCCACGCTCGGCGACTGCCTCGCGTCGATCGATCGCCAGGATCCGGCGCGGATCGAGCGCATCGTCATCGATGGCGGCAGCGACGACGGCACCCTGGATCTGCTCGCGACGCGGCGCGACCGGCTCGCGGTCCTCGTCAGCGAACCCGATCGCGGCATCTACGACGCCCTCAACAAGGGGCTCCGGCTCGCCACCGGCGACGCCGTGGGGCTCCTGCATGCCGACGACGAGTTCGCCGACGATCGGGTGATCGTGCGGATCGCGGAGGCGTTCGCGGACGAATCGGTCGACATCGTCTACGGCGACCTCACCTACGTCGACCGCGCCGACACCGCGCGGGTGATCCGCTACTGGCGGGCCGGGGAGTATTCGCCCGGGCTGCTCCGGCGCGGCTGGATGCCGCCGCATCCGACCTTCTACATCCGGCGTTCGCTGCTCGGGCGGATCGGCGGCTACGACACGACGCTGTCGATCGCCGCCGACTACGACTTCATGCTGCGCGCGCTGCTGGCGGCGAAGGGCAGGGTGGTCTACCTGCCCCAGGTGCTGGTGAAGATGCGGGTGGGCGGCGTCAGCAACCGTTCTTTGGCTAACATCTGGCGCAAATCGAGACAGGACTTGACGATCATCCGCCGCCATCGGCTCGGTGGTCTCGGTACGCTCGCGCTGAAGAATTTTTCCAAGCTGGGGCAGTTCCTTTCGCGCCCGGCGGTCACCTCCGGAGTTTCATGAAGAAGGCCTGCATGAAGAAGGCACTGATCACCGGCGTCACCGGGCAGGACGGCGCCTACCTGGCGGAGCTCCTGCTCGCCAAGGGCTACGAGGTGCACGGCATCAAGCGGCGTGCCTCGTCGTTCAACACCGAGCGCGTCGATCACCTGTATCGCGAGGACGACGACCCGCGGCCGGGACTGCGGCTGCACTACGGCGACATGACCGACTCGCTGTCGCTGTTGCGACTGATCGGCAAGCTCGCGCCCGACGAGATCTACAACCTCGCCGCGCAGAGCCACGTCGCGGTGAGCTTCGAGGAGCCGGAATACACCGCCAACGCCGACGCGCTCGGGCCGCTGCGCCTGCTCGAGGCGATCCGCACGCTCGGCCTGACGAAGACCACGCGCTTCTACCAGGCCTCGACGTCGGAGCTGTACGGCAAGGTCGCCGAGACGCCGCAGTCGGAGACGACGCCGTTCTATCCGCGCTCGCCCTACGGCGTGGCCAAGCTCTACGCCTACTGGATCACCGTCAACTATCGCGAGGCCTACGGCATCTACGCCTGCAACGGCATCCTGTTCAACCACGAGTCGCCGCTGCGCGGCGAGACCTTCGTCACCCGCAAGATCACCCGGGCGCTGGCGCGGATCTGGCTCGGGCTGGAGGACGTGCTGCGCCTCGGCAACCTCGACGCGCGCCGCGACTGGGGCCATGCCCGCGACTACGTCGAGGCGCAGTGGCGCATGCTGCAGCAGCCCGAGCCGCGCGACTACGTGATCGCGACCGGCGTGCAGCACAGCGTGAGGGAGTTCGTGGTCGCCACGGCCGCCGAACTCGGTCTCGCGCTCGAATGGCGCGGCAGCGGCGCCGACGAGGTCGGCGTGGTGGCGGCCGTGACGGGCGAGGGCGGCAAGGTCAAGGTCGGCGACACCGTGGTCCGCGTCGATCCTGCCTACTACCGGCCGGCGGAGGTCGAGACCCTGCTCGGCGACGCCCGTCGTGCGCGCGAGGAGCTCGGCTGGCAGCCGCAGGTGGGCTTCGCGGAACTGGCCCGCGAGATGATGCAGGCCGATCTCAAGCTCGCGCGCCACGACCTCTCGCGCGGTGGTCCGCGCTATCACTGGCGGGACGAGAAGTGAGCGTGACGCCGGTGCAGCTCGAGGACTGGCGCGAGCGCCGCATCCTGGTCGCGGGGCACCGCGGGATGGTCGGTTCGGCCATCGTGCGGCGTCTCGCGCGCGACGGCTGCACGCGCCTGGCGACAGTCGGGCGCGCGGAAGTCGATCTCGAGGATCCGTCCGCGGTGGAGCGCTGCTTCGCCCTGGTGCAGCCGGAGCTGGTGTTCGTCGCCGCGGCACGGGTCGGCGGCATCCACGCCAATTCGACGCGGCCGGCGGAGTTCATCGCCGACAACCTGGCGATCGAGCTGAACCTGGTCCGCGCGGCGCATCGCCACGGCACGGCGCGCCTGCTGTTCCTCGGCAGCTCCTGCATCTATCCGCGCCTGGCCGAGCAGCCGATGCGCGAGGAGGCGCTCCTGACGGGTCCGCTGGAGTCTTCCAACGAGCCGTATGCGATCGCCAAGATCGCCGGCATCAAGCTCTGCGAATCGTTCAATCGCCAGTACGGCTGCGATTTCCGCAGCGTGATGCCGACCAACCTTTATGGCCCCGGCGACAACTACGACCCGCTCGGTTCCCACGTGATCCCGGCGCTGCTCCGGCGCTTCCACGAGGCCCGGCGCGACGGCGCCGCCAGCGTGACGATCTGGGGCAGCGGTACGCCGCGGCGCGAGTTCCTGCACGTCGACGACCTCGCCGATGCCTGCTGGTTCGTCGCCCGCCTGGCGCGAGCCGACTACGAGCGCGAGACCGCGCCGATGCGCTCGCACCTCAACGTCGGTTGCGGCGAGGATCTGTCGATCGCCGAACTGGCGCGACTGATCGCGCGCATCGTCGGATTCCAGGGCACGCTCGGCTTCGATCCGACCAAGCCCGACGGGACGCCGCGCAAGCTGCTCGAGGTGAGCCGCCTCGCGCGGCTCGGCTGGACCGCGGCGACGCCGCTGGAACAAGGCCTGGCGGACGCCTACCACTGGTACGTCGAACACGCGGCCGACGCGCGCGGACACGTGGACGGAGCCTAGGCATGGACGGCGTCAGCAGCGACATCGCCAGCCTGATCCGCGCGCTGCTCGCCCTGGCGATCGCCGGCACCGCGGTGTACGCGCTGCGCCACGTCGCGGAGCGCCTGCGGCTGGTCGACTACCCGCACAGTCACAAGACCCACGTGCAGCCGACCGCGCTGGTCGGCGGCATCGGCATCCTGCTCGCCGCGCTGGTACTGGCGTCGATCACCGGGGAAGTGCTCTGGCACCCGGCGTTCTGGATCGGCGCCACGCTGCTGGTGGCGGTCGGCATCCGCGACGACCAGCAGGGCTTGAGCCCGACCGTTCGATTCGTCGCGCAGATCGCCGCCGCGCTGGTGATGTGCCTCGTCGGCGGCGTGAAGCTCGACGACTTCGGGCAGTTGCTGTGGCCCGGCCACGTCCTGGCGCTCGGCCTGCTGTCGGTGCCGGTCACGGTGTTCGCGACGGTCGGGGTGATCAACGCCGCCAACATGATCGACGGGCTCGACGGCCTCTGCGGGGGGGTCGCGCTGATCGCGCTGGTCGCGATGGCGGTCCTGGCGCTGTCGGCCGGCGCCTACGTCGAGACCGAGCGGCTCGGCTGGTTCATCGGTGCGACCTTGGGTTTCCTCGCCTTCAACGTCCGCATCGGCGAGCGCAGCGCGCGCGCCTTCCTCGGCAATTCCGGCTCGATGCTGCTGGGCTTCGTGCTCGCGTGGAACCTGGTTGCGCTGTCGCAGGGTCCGGCGCGCGCCTTCGCGCCGGTGACCGGCCTGTGGCTGCTCGCGCTGCCGCTGATCGACACGGTGTCGGTGATGTGGCGGCGCTGGTCGGCCGGGCGCTCGCCGGTGACTGCCGATCACCAGCATCTGCATCATGTGCTCCGCCGCTCCGGAATCGGGGTCGAACGCACCGTGGCGATCCTCGCGCTGGTGGCGGCGATCTGCGCGGCGATCGGGGTCGGGCTGGAGCGCCTCGGCGTCGCCGAGGCGGCACGCTACGGTCTGTTCCTCGTGGTCGCGTTCGGCTACCACGCGGTCATGGTGCGCGTCATGCGGCGGCTGCCGCCTTTGCCCGAAACCGCTCCATCCGCGCCGGCCGGAACGATACTGCCGTGAGCGATCCCGAGCGGCGGCGTCGAACGGCCTCCCGCGCCGCGGCGAGTGCCGACGCCCCGGACGTGGTGCTGGACGCCGCCCGGTGCCTGGTGATGGCCGTGGTGGCCGTCCTGCCGCTGCCGCTCGGCGCGGACCGCGACTGGATCTGGCCCTGGTTCGCCCTGCCGGTCGGCCTTGCGGCGGTCCTGGTCGCCATGAGCGGCCTCCGCGGCCGGCTCGCCTTCTCCGGGAACGGGACATTTCTCTGGCTGCTGGCCGCCTGGTCGGCCTGGGCGGTCGCGTACAGCCTCCCGGTGATCGGCGGTTGGCTGGCGCCGATCGATCGCGCGGCGGCGTCGCGGGAGGGGCTGAAGTCGGTTCTGTTCGCGCTGCTGGCCGCGCTGGTCGTGATCGGCTTCCGGTCCCGCATCTGGATGCGGCGACTGCTGCTGACCGTCTTCGTCGCCGGTGCCTTCGAGGCCGCCTATGGCGCGTTCATGGTGCTGTCGGGGATCGAATACGGTGCGTTCGGGCCGAAGAACGTCGGTCGCGGCGTCGCGACGGGGACCTTCGTCAATCGCAATCATCTGGCCGGGTGCCTGGAACTGGCCGCGAGCGTCGGATTCGGCCTGCTGATCGGCAGTCTGGCCGATCCCGAGGTACTGACTTGGCGCCAGCGCCTGCGGGCCTGGATGGCGGTCCTGCTGAGCGCGAAAGTGCTGCAGCGCGCGCTGCTGGCGGTGATCGTCGTCGGCCTGGTGCTCACCCAGTCGCGGATGGGCAACGCGGGCTTCATGCTGTCGCTCGCGGCGGTCGGGGTGGCCGGGTTGCTGCTGATCCGGCCGTTGCCGCGGATGCTGCTGTGGCTGCTCGCTTCGATCGTCCTCGTGGATACCCTGGTGCTCGGTTCCTGGGTCGGCGTCGACCGGCTGGCGGATCGCCTGCGCCAGACCGATGTGCCGACGGTCGCGGTCGCCGCCGACGGAAGCGCCGGACCCGGGATGGTGCTCGACCTCGGCAACACCGACGAGGAGCGCTACGAGGTCTCGCGGATCGCGCTCGACATGTGGCGTGCCCGACCCTGGGTGGGCTTCGGACCGGGCGGATTCCGCGTGGGTTTTCCGGCCTTCAAGTCCGATCGTGTGGCGGTCTTTTACGATCATGCCCACAACGATTGGGTGGAAACACTAGCCGAACGCGGCATTATCGGCACTGGACTGTGGGTAGCCCTGCTGCTCGTCGCGCTGGTGCAGTCGCTGCTTGCCGTGCGCCGGCGGCGCGATCCGGCGATGCGCGGCGCGGGCCTCGCCGCATTCGGTTGTATCGTGAGCCTCGGAGCCCATGCGTTGTTCGACTTCAATTGGCAGATTCCCGCGAACCTGGCCTGGTTCGTCGTGCTGCTCGCGGCCGGGACCGTGGCTGCGGAGGCCGACAGGCGACGCTGAAAACCGGGCGCAATCTCACATACTGCGTAAGTAATGCACTAGAATTGCTTGAATTAATTGAATTTGTCTGGCAGATTCCACACTAATCAGGGGGCTGGTCGGTGCCGGAGCCGGAACGATCGAGGTGGAGAATGAAGTCACACGACATTTTTCGGGCTCTGGCGGGGATCTTTCTAGCGGCGTGCGCGAGTGGCGCAGGCGCGCAGTCCGCTGACGCACAACAGGATTCCGACAATCCGCGCGGCGGAATGCTCGGTCTGCACATCGGGCCGTTCCGCGTCCTGCCGACTGCCGGACTCAGCTTCGGCTACGACTCGAATGTCGCACTGCAGGACAGCGACAAGAAGGGTGCCAGCTTCAGCCGCTTCTCGCCGGGCGTCCGGCTGGAGACCGGTGGCGAGCGCAACCTGCTGTCGCTGACCTATACCGGCGAATTCCAGCATTTCTCCGGCAGCAGCCAGGACAACTACCGCGACAACCGCTTCGGCGTGGACTGGTTCTACAGCCCACGGCTGCGTCACGCGTTCGCGCTCGATGCGAGCGTGCGCTATTCGCACGATCAGCGGGGCTCTGCTGCCCGCGAAGGCGATCTCGCGCTCCTGAACCTCGATGTCGATCGCTACCGCGTTTCCGAATTCGGCGGCAAGTATCGCTTCGGAACCGACACCTCGCGCGGCAAGCTGGAACTCGAAGCCAGCACCCAGTCCCGCACCTATCTCAACAATCGCATCTATACCCGCTTCCGCGACTACGACTCCGACACGCTGGGGGCCGGATTCAGCGTTCGGCTGGCTCCGCACACGTCCGCGGTGCTGAAGGCCAGCCAGACCCGGTTCAACTACGATTTCGACGACCTCGACACCAACGGCAGCCTCGACAACCGCGAGCGCAAGTACTACGTCGGCGTCCAGTGGGACGCCACGGCGCGCACTACCGGAACCGTGCTGATCGGGCGCTCGAAGAAGACCTTCGACGATCCGACGCGCTCCGATTTCTCCGGCGCCTCGTGGAAGGTCGGCATCCAGTGGCGGCCGCGCACCTATTCGACCGTCGACTTCACCGCCAATCGCGAGACCGACGAGACCAATGGCGTCGGCGACTTCATCCTTCGTCGCGACTACACCCTCGGCTGGTCGCACGAGTGGAGCGACCGCTTTCGCACCACCGTCGACGGGGGCTGGGGCACCGAGCGCCACGAGCCGACCTTCCGGGAGGACGACCTCAACTTCTGGGGCGTCTCCGCGGCTTACCAGCTGCGCACCCACCTCCGGCTCGGCGCCGGCTATCACAGCTACAACCGCGATTCCAACGCCGACAACATCAGCTATGACCGCAGCCTCTGGCTGCTGTCGCTCGAAGGATCGCTGTAGGGCGGGGTTTCCGTCGCCGGCCGGACGAACGACGCGACAACGGAACGATTTCGCCATTCCGCCACCCGCATGCACATTAGTTTGCGAAAGCCCCCGTCCCGGGGGCTTTTTGTTTTGAGGTGTTCACAGATCGATGAGGTCGCTCCGTTAGAATGGCGCGGGGAATCGGTGTTCGGGAACGTGGGTGGATCCGGAGGGAAGGGGTTCTTTCCGGATCGGCACGGCACAGGGTCCGGCGACAGGTCCGCGCGGACCTGGAATGCCGCGCTCGGCGGACTCCCGTGGCACTCGATTCCGTCGATGGATTCCTGGAGGCGGCTCGATGGGTGATCGGGATTGGTCGCGGCGGCTGTGGGCACTGGCATGGATGCTGCTGATGCTGGTGGTCGCTCCGGCGCGTGCGGACGATGGCAGCGCCGTGGTCGACCGGGATTACCGGCTCGGGCCGGGCGACAGCGTGGCGATCACGGTCTTCGGCGAGCCCGATCTGTCGGTAACCACCAAGGTCGGCACCAACGGCCGCATGGCCTATCCCTTCCTCGGCGAGCTGTCGGTGGCCGGCGTCACTCTGGCCGAGCTGGAAAAGCGGCTGGTGAAGGCGCTCGACGGCGAGTACCTGCGCAGCCCGAAGGTGTCGATCGCCATGGTCGAGTACCGTCCGTACTTCGTGAACGGCCAGGTGAAGTCGCCGGGAGGACACCCTTTCCAGCCCGGGCTCACCGTGCGCAAGGCGATCGTGCTGGCGGGCGGGCTCACGGAGCGGGCCTCCGAACGCAAGATCACGCTGATCTCGGAAGGCGCGAAGGACAAGCAGGGTCGACGCGTATCGATGGAGGATCCGGTGTCGCCGGGCGACATCATCACCGTCGACGAAAGTTTCTTCTGACCCGCCGGTCGGGACAGCCCTACGGAATCCAAGCGCCGGTAGCATCACCGCCATGAATCTAGCCACTCCTCCAGACCTGCTCGAGTCGGCTGCGCCCGAACGAACCCAATTGCCGAACCTGCAGGACTACCTGCGGGTCGTGTTCCGCTACAAGTGGGGCGTTCTGGGTCTGGCGCTGGTCGGCGGCCTGCTCGCCGCGCTGAAGGCCTACAGCGACATCCCGGTCTACCGGGCGACGGCGACCATGCTGATCGAACGCGAGCCGGTGAAGTTCGTGTCGATCGATTCCGTGGCGGCGGCGCAGCAGTACTACGATTTCGGCGAGTACTACCAGACCCAGTACGAGATCCTCCGTTCGCGTCCGCTCGCGGAACGCGTCGTGGCGAAGCTCGGCGTGGAGAAGTTCCGCGCCAAACCAGTCGAGCGGGGATTCAGCTGGCGCAAGCTGCTGCCGGGCAAGTCCGAAGCCGCCGCCGCGCCGGCGCCGCCACCGGATCCGAAGGTCGAGTTCTCGTCCGCCGTCGGCCAGGTGCTCGGTGGCCTGTCGATCCAGCCCATCCGCAACAGCCAGCTGGTCAAGGTGAGCTTCGACCGGGCCGATCCGGAGTTCGCCGCGGAACTCGCCAACACCATGACCCAGGCCTATGTCGAGTCGATCCTCGAGGGCCGCATCGAGATGGCAGAGGCCGCGTCGACCTGGCTCAACGAGCGCATGTCCGGCCTTCGGCAGAAGCTCGAGGAGTCGGAGAAGGCGCTGCAGGACTACCGCGACAAGGGCGGGCTGATCGACGTGAAGGGCGTCGACACGCTGGCCACCACGGAACTCAATCTCGCCACCACGCGTCTGGCCGAGGCCCGCCGCGAGCGGGTCGAGAAGGAGTCGATCTACGGTCAGGTGCGCTCCGCCGGTGGTCGCGGCGAGGCGCTCGAGAAGATTCCCGGCCTGCTGAGCTACCCGCTGGTGTCGGAACTGAAGTCGAAAGTCGTCGAGGCCGAGCGGCAGTTGAATGAACTCGCCGGTCGCTACGGCCCCCGTCATCCGAAGTACGTCGAAGCGCAAGCCAATCTCGACACCGCGAAGAGTGCCTTCCACAAGCAGCTGGAACAGGTCGCCGACGGTATCGCGAAGGAGTATCAGGCCGCGCGCGATCGCGAGAACGCGATCGCCGGCGAACTCGGCTCGGCCAAGGGCGAGATCCGCGACGTCAACCGCAAGCAGTACGAGCTGCAGCGGCTGCAGCGCGAAGTCGACAGCAATCGCCAGCTGTACGAGATGTTCCAGACCCGGTTCAAGGAGACCAGCGCGTCCAACGGCGTGCAGAACGCCAATGCCCGCCTGATCGAGTCGGCCCTGGTGCCAGGCTCGCCGATCTACCCCGACAAGCGACGCGCCACCATCGTCGGCCTGCTGGTCGGCCTGGCGCTGGGCGTGGCCCTCGCGTTCATGCTCGACCACCTCGACAACACCCTGAAGGGCGCCGAGGACGTCGAGCGCCGGCTCGGCATCTCGGTGCTCGGCATGCTGCCGAAGCTTGCGACCAAGGATGCCAAGGACCGCGGACCGCTGCGCCAGTTCAGCGAGGCGCCGAAGTCCACCTTCTCCGAGGCGATCCGCACGGTGCGTACCAGCGTGATGCTGTCGGCCATCGACCAGCGCCACAAGCGCATCCTGGTGACCTCGTCGGTGCCGAGCGAGGGCAAGACCACGCTGTCGGTGAACCTGGCGCAGGCCATGGGACAGATGCGCAAGGTGCTGCTGATCGACGCCGACATGCGCCGCCCGGCGGTGCACCGCGGCCTGCCCGAGCTGGCCGACTGCAAGGGCCTTTCGCACTTCGTCGCCGGCGAAGCGCAGATCTCCGAGTGCATCCGCCAGATCGGTGCGGGGGGCGTGTACGTGATGCCGGCCGGCCCGGTTCCGCCGAATCCACAGGAGCTGCTGCAGTCGCGGCGTTTCGAGGAGGCGCTGGGCTCGCTGTCCAACGCCTTCGACCATGTGGTGATCGACTGCGCACCGACCCTCGCGGTGAGCGACGCGCTGGTGCTCTCCCGGCTGGTCCACGCGGTGGTCTACGTGGTCCGCAGCGACTCCACGCCATGGCAGCTCGTCGACCAGGGCCTGAAGCGCCTGCGCCGCGCCAACGCGCCCCTGATCGGCGCCGTGGTCAACCACGTGGTGCCGCGCAAGTCCCGCTACGGCTACGGCTACGGCTACGGCAAGTACTACTACTCCGGCGACAGCTACTACCACGACTACGGCTACGGCAGCTCGAAGAAGAGCTGATCCGGCTGCGCTCGCCATGTACGACCTGCATTGCCACCTGCTGCCCGGCATCGACGACGGCGCGCAGACCGACGCCGAGGCGCTGGCGCTCGCTCGCGCCGCGTTGGCGGCCGGGATCACCCATTCCGTGCTCACGCCGCATTTCCATCTCGGGCGTTTCGACAACCAGGTCGGCGACACCCGCGAGCGCACCGTCCGTTTCCGCCAGCAGCTGGCCGACGCCGGCGTCGCGCTCGAGATCGCGGTCGCCGGGGAGGTCCGCGCCGGCCCCGAGGTGATGATGTGGGCCGAGGACGGCGCGCTGCCCTTCGTCGGCCAGTGGGAAGGCCAGCCGCTGCTCCTGCTGGAGTTCCCCCACGGTGTGCTGCCGGCCGGTTCGGAGAAGCTGATCGCGTGGCTGCGCGGCCGCGGCATCCGCACGCTGGTGGCGCACCCGGAACGCAACAAGGACATCCTGCGCCGCTTCGAAGCGATCCATCCGCTCATCGCGGAGGGCGCGCTGCTGCAGGTCACTGCCGACTCGGTCACCGGTGGCTTCGGGCCGCAGGCGCGCGAACGGGCGATCGAACTGCTGGAGCGCGGCTGGGTGACGATCCTGGCCTCCGACGCGCACAACCTCGACCACCGGCCGCCGCAGCTGGCCCGCGGCCGTGCGGCGGCCGCCGAGATCGTCGGTGACGCCGAGGCCCGTCTGCTGGTGATCGACCGGCCGGCGCGGATCTCCGCCGCGCTGTTCGCCGCCGACGCGCCGTGACCCCGCGCTGGCTGCTGCCGGCGGTCCTGCTGACAGCCGCAGTCGGCCTGGCCTGGCGCACGCCGGGCATCGCGCTCGCCGCCATGGAGGCGAAACCGCTGCAGGACGGGGTCGTCGCCGCTGCCACCCGTCCGCGCGACTTCAGTGCCGAGCGATTGCGCGCGCTGGTGGCGGAAGCCGCCGCGTTGCGGGACCGAGATCCCGCCGACGGCCAGTGGCAGGAACTGCATGGTCGCGCGGCGCTGCTCGCGGCCGCGCATCCGAAAACGCCGGTCCTGGAGGCGGTTCGGCTGAACGAGGCCGCCGTCGCCTCGTTCCGGAATGCCGTCCGGCTGCGCCCGGACTGGCCTTACGGTCATGACGGCCTGGTGCTGGCGAAGTCCGCAGCGGGCCAGTTCGACGACGAGTGGCGCGACGCGATCGCCGCCGCGCTGCGGCTGGGGCCGAACGAGCGGCGCATCCGCGAGGACCTGGGGATGCTGCGGCTGATCCACGGCAGTCGTCTCGCCGAGCCGCTGCGCGGCCAGCTCGAGACCCTGCTGCCGCGGCTGATGCTGGTCTACGGCGGCCGCTGGGTCGACATCGCCGATCGCCACGACGAGGCGGAGTGGCTGTGCGCGCTCGCCTCGCTGCCGCACGAGGCCCGGGAACGCTGCACGACGCTCGGCTGGCTGTCCCCCGCGCCCGCCCCGCGCTAGCATCGCCACCCCCGCGGCACCGCATCGGCGCGATGAGCAGCAACGAACGACGAATCGAGGAACTGGAGGTTCGCCTGGCGTTCCAGGACGACCTGGTGGGCAGCCTCAACGGCATCGTCGCCTCGTTGCAGCGCGACGTCGATCGCCTCACGCGCGAGCTGAAGCAGTTGCGCGACAGCGTCGCCGACCTCAGGGTCGGCTCCGGTGCCGACGTCCGCGACGAGCCGCCTCCGCCCCACTACTGACCGAAGCGCATGAGCAATTCCCTACGCGACCAGTTGCTGGCCGCGGGCCTCAAGCCCTCGAAGCCGGCCGCGCCGGCACCCTCGCAGAATCGACCGTCGCGCCACGAGGGCGGCGGCAAGCCCGGCGCCGCCGCGCGCCCGCAGGGTCGTCCGCCGCACCCGGCCGGCGGCAGGCACACGCCTCACGGCGGGCCGCCGAAGGGCAAGCCGGCAGAGCCCCGCAAGTCGGGTCCGCCGCGCCCGCGCAGCCAGGAAGAGATCGATCTTGCCCGCGCCTACGCGCTGCGTGCCAACGCCGAGCGCACGGAGCGCGAGGCCGAACAGCGCGCCGCCGAGCAGCGCAAGCGCGAGAAGGCCGAGCGCAAGTTGAAGCTCACCGCGCTGCTCGACGGCAAGGCGCAGAACGATGCCGCCGCCGAGATCGCCCGCAATTTCGAGTACACCGGCAAGATCCGCCGCATCTACGTCCGGGCGGACCAGCTCGCGGCGCTGAACGCCGGCGATCTCGGCGTGGTCCAGCACGACGGCCGCTTCCTGCTGGTGACGCGCGAACTCGCGGTCGCCGTGCGCGAGCTGTTCCCGTCGGTGGTCGCCGTCCTGCACGAACCGGGCGAACTCGCCGCGGGAGACGACGGCGTGCCGAGCGATCTCGTCTGGTAGAGGGTGGGAGCGGGGCGCGGGGCACGGTCGTGGTAACGCTGTTCGACCGGCCCCCGCAGTTCGTTCGACTCCATGGACACGGGAATTGCGCCGCCCTTCGCGGTATCGTGCCACGGCTGCTGCCACGGTCGCGTCCCAGGGGGATGTCATGACCAAGCTTCGTTGTCGCGGCCTCGGCCGCGTGTTCGCGGGTAGCGGCCTCGCGCTCCTCGGGCTCGTTGCGTCGGGTCCGTCCGGTGCCGCCAGCCTTCCCCGCTTTCCTGCCGGTGCCGTCTGGAACCAGGACATCAGCAGCGCGCCGATCTCCGCCGCGCCCAACGTCCCCTCGGCGACGATGATCAGCACGCTGACCGGCCTCGGCGGCTGGGGCGGAGGCAACCGCCTGCAGATCGATTTCTCGATCGTCGTGCTGCAGGCCTCCGACAGCGATCCGATGCGCGCGATCGCCATCCACCAGGGCTACCAGGACTACTACTACACCGACTGCGAGGATCCCGGCACCACCATGCCGCTGCCGGCCGTCGGCAACATCGAAGGCAGCCTCACCAACGACTACCACTGCGACAACTACTGCGACGACGACGACCCGAACAATCCCACCTGCGCCGACTGCCATCTGCTGGTGCAGAAGGGCAACATCCTCTACGAGGCCTACAACGCCAACCTGCTGCCGAACAACCAGATCGAGGCCTTCTGCCTCGCCACGTGGGACTTGAGCTACACCTATCCGCCGCAGGGCCGCGGCGAGCACTGCACCAGCGCGGACGCCGCCGGATTTCCGATCGCCGCGCTGCTGTTCAGCGCCGACGACGTCTACGCCGCGACCCAGCAGCCCAATCCCGCCGACCGCCACCTCGGCCATGCGATCCGCTTCATCCTGCCCAATCCGCGGATGGCCAACGATCCCAGCCTCGGCGGCAGCGGCGGCAAGCTCTATGTGCATCCCGGGAACCACGCCGGCGCCCCGAGCGGCCCGGTGAATACCGTTCCCTACGGCGCCCGTCTGAGGCTGCGCGCCGATTTCCCGTTCGCCGGCTACAACGCCGCGGCCCAGGTGATCCTCAGGACGCTGCAGAAATACGGCATGGTTCTGGCCGACGGCGGCAACATCGCGCTGACCGCCGAGGACGACCGCTACAACACCCACAAGTGGGCGGAACTCGGCATGGACCCGAACAACGGCGGCGCACGGATCTTCGACCAGACGCCCGGCGCTCTGAAGGTCAACGTCAGCGATTTCGCGGTGCTCGACACCGGGCCGCGAATCGCGGAGACCTACGACTGCGTGCGGACGGTTGTCCCCACCGGAGTGCTGTTCGTCGACGGCTTCGAGTAGGAAAGTAGGGCGGGCACTGCCCGCCATCGCCAAGCGCCTCGCAACGGCGGCCAATGGCCGCCCTGCCTTCAATCGTGGCGTTCGAGGATCAGCATGTGCGGCAGTTCGCGCACGCCGGCGCGGGCCATGGCTTCCATCAGCCGTGGCGAGCTCATGAAGGCGCGGGCGCGCTCCAGCGAATCCCAGTCCAGCGACACCACCACGTCGTCGTCGGAGCCGTGCACCTTGTAGATCCGGCAGGCCTTCTCCCCGGCGGCGCGGCGCACGTCGATGGCGGCGTCGAAGGTCTTCTTCCACTCGGCGAAATCCTCGACCTTGTGGCGCACTTCGATGGTGAACATCGGATTCTCCTCGGGTCCCGGAAGTATGGTCGGGTCGGCTGGGCCGCGGCAAGCGCGGTGCCCGCGCTTCGCCCGCCGGCGGCCACGATCGTGCGGTCTCATCCGGTAAAATGAACGACCCTGGAGCGCGGATCGCGCTACCGCGATCGTGTCGACCGCGGGACTTCCGTCCGTTCCCTCCGCCTCGCCGATTCCGACGCTTGCCAAACCATGATCAATCCCGACGACTACCCGGAATCCGACGACCGTGCCGCCCAGGCGCTGCGCGTGCCTCCGCACTCGCTGGAGGCCGAGCAGGCGGTGCTCGGCGGCCTGATGCTGTCGTCGCAGGCCTTCGACAAGATCGCCGACAAGATCACCGAGGCCGACTTCTACCGCCGCGACCACCAGCTGATCTTCCGCACCATCTCCGAGCTGACAGAGAAGAACGTCCCGGCCGACGCCGTGACCCTGGTCGAGCGCTTCGAGGCGCTCGGCATCGCCCAGCAGGTCGGCGGTTCCGGCTACGTGCTGGAGCTCGCCAACACCACGCCGTCGGCCGCCAACATCGCCGCGTACGCCGACATCGTGCGCGAGAAGTCGGTGCTGCGGCAGCTGATCGACGCCGGTACCGAGATCGCGGGCGAGGCCTTCCGGCCGGAAGGTCGCGCGGTGCGCGAGCTGGTCGAGGTCGCCGAGCAGCGCATCTTCCGGATCAGCGAGGCCGGCAACCGCGGGCGCCAGGGCTTCGTCGCGATGCGCCACGCGCTGAAGGACGCGATCGAGCAGCTGCACGAGCGCTATGCCAACAAGTCGGCGGTCACCGGCCTGCCGACCGGCTTCACCGACTTCGACCACATGACGGCCGGCCTGCAGCCCTCCGATCTGATCATCGTCGCGGCCAGGCCGGCCATGGGCAAGACAAGTCTTTGCCTGAACTTTGCGGAGTATTCCGCGATCAAGACCGGCAAGGCCGCGGCGGTGTTCTCGATGGAAATGTCGGCGTCCCAGCTGGCGTTCCGCTTGATCTCGTCGCTGGGCCGGATCAACCAGCAACACCTGCGCACCGGCGAGCTCGAGGACCACGAGTGGCCGCGCGTCACCTCCGCGACGACGATGCTCGCCGAAGCGAAGATCTTCATCGACGACACCCCGGCACTGTCACCGATGGAACTGCGCGCCCGCGCGCGTCGCCTGAAGCGCGAGCACGATCTCGGGATCATCGTGATCGACTACCTGCAGCTGATGCAGGTTCCCGGCAACAGCGAGAACCGCGCGACCGAGATCTCGGAGATCTCGCGGAGTCTCAAGGCGCTGGCGAAGGAGCTGCACGTGCCGGTGGTCGCGCTGTCGCAGCTGAACCGCTCGCTGGAAACGCGGACCGACAAGCGCCCTGTGATGGCCGATTTGAGAGAATCGGGAGCAATCGAGCAGGACGCCGACGTCATCGTCTTCATCTACCGCGACGAGTACTACAACAAGGAATCGACCGAGAAGGGCATCGCCGAGATCATCATCGGCAAGCAGCGCAACGGCCCGACCGGCACGGTGAAGCTGGCCTTCAACGGCCAGTTCACCCGCTTCGACAACCTCGCCGCCGACGACTACGGCGGCTACGCCCGATGAGCCGGGCGGCGACGGCGACCATCCACCTCGGCGCCCTCCGGCACAACCTCGAGCGCGCTCGCTCGCTCGCCGGCCGCAGTCGGGTGATGGCGGTGGTGAAGGCCGACGCCTATGGCCACGGTCTCGAGCGCGCCTACCGCGCGCTGCGCGATGCCGATGCCTTCGGCGTGGCCTCGGTGCAGGACGGGCAGCGCCTGCGCGCCGCCGGCGCGCGGCAACGCATCGTGGTGCTGTCGGGCGTGCACGAGGCCGGCGAGCTCGCCGCCGCGCGGCGCCTGAAGCTCGAGCCGGTGATCCACCACCGCGAGCAGGTCGATCTGCTGGAGCGCGACGACGATCCGCAGCCGCTGTCGGTGTGGGTGAAGATCGACACCGGCATGCATCGCCTGGGCTTCGATCCGGACGAGATCCCGTCCGTCGCGGAGCGCCTCGCCGCGCTGCCGGCGCTGGCCGGACGGGTCGCCTGGATGACCCACTTCGCCGCCTCCGACGAGCCCGAAAAGCCGATCACCGCCGCGCAGATCGCGGCCTTCGAACGCGCCACCGCGGGTCGCGGTGGCGAGCGCTCGCTGGCCAACTCCGCGGGCCTCGTCGCCTTCCCGGCGGCGCACGCCGACTGGGTGCGGGTCGGCGGCCTGCTGTATGGGGTGTCGGCCTTCGCCGATCGCGTCGGCACCGACCTCGGCTTCCGTCCGGCGATGAGCCTCGCGACGCGTCTGATCTCGATCAAGCAGGTCGCCCGCGGCGAGCGCATCGGCTATGCGGGCAGCTTCGAGTGTCCGACCGACATGGAGGTCGGCATCGCCGCGATCGGCTACGGCGACGGCTATCCGCGGCACGCCGGGCCCGCCAGCGTGGTGCACATCGACGGCCACGCGGCCCCGGTGCTCGGCCGGGTGTCGATGGACCTCGTCGCCGTCGACGTCGGCCGCGTACCGTCGGCCCGCGTGGGCAGCAAGGTGCTGCTGTGGGGCCCGGAGCTGCCGGTCGAACGCGTTGCGGCGGCGGCTGGGACGATCGGATATGACCTGATCTGCGGCGTGACCCGGCGCGTGCTGTTCGTCGACGACGATGCGTAGGACGGTTTTGTTGTGGGAGGAGCGCAAGCCCCGATCGCGGCGCTTCGTCCATCCCGCGCGGTCGGGGCTTGCGCGCCTCAGACTTCGCGGCTCGCGCCGCCCCCACGGTCTCATCGACTGCGACGCGGGCACCGTACCTTCGATCAGGTTGTAGAACCGGTGCGCCAAGGCGCACCCTACGACGCTCGCGATGCTCATCCTCCGACTCCCGAACAATGGCCAAAGCAAAAACCGCCTACGTCTGTTCCCAATGCGGCTCCGAACACAGCAAGTGGCAGGGCCAGTGCGCCGACTGCGGGGCGTGGAATTCGCTGGCCGAGATCCGTCTCGAAGGCCCGCGCGGCGGTGAGCGCAAGAGCTATGCGGGGGCAGCGGCGGGGCAGGCCAAGGTCACCGCGCTGGCGAGCGTCGCCGAGGTCGCCGAGGTGCGCCACAAGACCGGCATCGCCGAGCTCGACCGCGTGCTCGGTGGCGGCCTGGTCGCGGGCTCGGTGGTGCTGGTCGGCGGTGATCCCGGCATCGGCAAGTCGACCCTGCTGCTGCAGACGCTCGCCAACCTGCGTGGCACGCTGCGCGGACTCTACGTCACCGGCGAGGAGAGCCTCGCGCAGGTCGCCGGACGCGCGACCCGGCTCGGCCTCGCGGTCGACGGCATCGACGCGCTCGCCGATACCTGTGTCGAGCGCATCCTCGCCGAGGCGGCGGCCCACAAGCCCGAGGTGCTGGTGATCGACTCGATCCAGACCATCTGGACCGAACTGCTGCCGGCCGCCCCGGGCTCGGTCAGCCAGGTCCGCGAGAGTGCCGCGCGGCTCACCCGCTACGCCAAGGAAAGCGGCACCAGCGTCTTCCTCGTCGGCCACGTGACCAAGGAGGGCGGAATCGCGGGGCCGCGCGTGCTGGAACACATGGTCGACGCGGTGCTCTACTTCGAGGGCGAGCCGGGCAACCGCTTCCGCGTGCTGCGCGCGTTCAAGAACCGCTTCGGCGCGGTCAACGAGCTCGGCGTGTTCGCGATGGGCGAGAAGGGCCTGCGCGAGGTCGCCAACCCATCGGCGATTTTCCTGTCGGGGCAGGAGGCCCCGAGCGCCGGCAGCGCGATCATGGTCACCCGCGAGGGCACCCGGCCGCTGCTGGTCGAGGTGCAGGCCCTGGTCGACCGCTCGCCGCTGGCCAACCCCCGGCGGGTGGCGCTCGGCCTCGAGCAGAACCGCCTCGCGATGCTGCTCGCGGTGCTGCATCGCCACGGCGGCATCGGCGTGTTCGACCAGGACGTGTTCGTCAACGTCGTCGGGGGCATCCGGGTGCAGGAGACCGCGGCCGACCTGCCGCTCCTGTTCGCCGTGGTGTCGTCGCTGAAGGACCGCGCGCTGTCGCGCCACCTCGCCGCGTTCGGCGAGGTCGGTCTCGCCGGCGAGATCCGCCCGGTGCCGAATGGCGAAGAGCGCCTGAAAGAGGCCGCCTCGCACGGCTTCACCCGGGTGATCGTGCCGCGCGCCAATGCGCCGAAGCGCGGCTACAAGGACGTCGAAGTCGTCGCGGTGGATCGCCTGTCGCAGGCGCTCGACGCGCTGTGACCGGTCCTCGTCATTGCGAGCGCAGCGAAGCAATCCAGTGCCTTTGCTCTTGACGTTGAATGCCGACGCTCAACGGCACTGGATTGCTTCGCTGCGCTCGCAATGACGGAAGCGGGACGTCGACTACGGCAGGTCACCCCTCACCCAGGACCTCACCGCCCACCCGATCGACAGTCCCTGCACCAGGATCGAGAAGCAGACCACGACATAGGTGAGTCCCAGCAATAGTTCGCGCTCCGGGCCGGGCGGCAGCGAAAGAGCCAGCGCGACGGAGATGCCGCCGCGTAGACCGCCCCACACCAGCACCGGCACCGAGCCGCGCGGCAGGTCGATCCAGCGGGTCATCAGGCCGAGCGGCAGCATGACCGACAGGAAGCGCGCCGAGAGCACCACCAGCACCGCGAGCAGGCCGCCGCCGAGCACGGCCGGCTTGAACGACAGCAGCAGCGCCTCCAGCCCCAGCAGGACGAACAGCAGCCAGTTGAGGATGGCGTCGGCGAGTTCCCAGAACTGGTCGACGTACTGTCGGGTGATATCCGACATCGCGCTGTTGCGGCCGTGGTGGCCGACATAGAGGCCGGCCACCACCATCGCCAGCGGCCCCGAGACGTGCAGCCGGTGCGCCAGCGCGTAGCCGCCGAGCACCGCGGCGAGGGTCAGCAGCACCTCCTCCTGGTAGCTGTCGATGCTTTTCAGCATCCGGTAGGTGACATAGCCCAGCGCGGCGCCGAAGGACACGCCGCCGAGCGCCTCACGCACGAACGCCATCATGCCGCCGTCGAGGTCCGGGCTTCCCGGGCTCGCGAGGAAGGCCAGGGTGAGTCCGAACAGCACGACACCGACGCCGTCGTTGAACAGCGATTCGCCCGCGATGGTGGTCGCGAGCGGCTGCGGCGCGCCGGCGATCTTCAGGATTCCCATCACGGCGATCGGATCCGTGGGCGAGATCAGCGCACCGAACAGGAGGCACCATTCGAAGGCAAGGTCGATCCCGGCCCAGGGCAGCACCAGCCGCAACAGGCACGCGACCAGGAGAGTCGACAGCGTGGTTGCGGCGATGGACAGCACGGCGATCGGCAAGCGCATCGCGCGCAGCTCGGCAAAGTCGACGTGCAGCGCACCGGCGAACAGCAGCACGGACAGCATGCCCTGCATCAATACCGTGTTGAAATCCACGGCCGCGAGGTAGCCCGCGACCAGCGCCTTCGGAGCTCCCCAGCCGAGCGCCTCGGCGCCGAGGGCGGCCAGCGAGATCGCCAGCGCGATCGCCATCACCCCGATGATCGAGGGCAGGCCGAGCAGCCGGTGATTGAGGTAGGCGAGGACCGCGGTCAGGGTCAGCAGCGCGGCGATCAGGTCGATCATCGATGCGATTCCTGGTCGGCAACGTGGCGGCGTGGCGCGTATGGCCGGATTGTAGCCAGCCTCCGACCGTGAGTGCCGCTCGATTCCTTCGTCCGAAGTCGTGGTCGTCGGAACGATGTGGTTCGCCAGGTGCCGGGCAGGCGGGAATGCGACGTCGAAGCTGGCGCCGCTCCTTCAGACGTCTCGCTGCTTGCGCGGAGAGGAGACCACGAGTCGCACGACGCGCGATCGGTCGTCACTGCGGCGCGCGGACTGCCTTCGAACTACAGGCGAGGGACGTTGCCGAGCGCGCCGAGCTCGCGCTGGAACTCGTCGCTGTCGCCGAGGTTGAGTTCGATCAGCCGGCGCAGGCGGGTGAAGCTGGTGAGATCGAGGCGATCGAAGCGGTAGCCGATGCGGCGGTCGGAGCAATGCGCGACGCTCGCGCTGGCGCTGATCGTCAACGAATTGCCGAGGCGGATGTCGAGACGCTGGGTGCGACCGCGCTGGCCGTCCCAGCCTTCCGGGCGCTCGATCATGGCGCCGCGCAAGGAAATGTCGACCAGTCGCGTGGTCCACATCGCGCGTTCCGAGTAGACGCGAACGTCACCCTCCAGGCTGATGCGCTGGAACTGGCGTCGATTCGCGGTCTTGACCACGGCGTTCACGAGGGGGCGGGCGTCCGAAGGCTGGCCAACGGGTGTTTGAGCTTAACATTCTATTGAAATGTCTGAACACGTCCGTACGTCGCGAAAATCGACCGCGATGTCCATCGGCGTTCCGGGGTATCCGGCCGTCACCGCCGGTCACGGCCCGGGGTCAGGACGGCGGGGGCAGTCCGGCACGACCACAGGAGCAGCATCCGGCGGACCGCAAGCGCCCCGCTGCCGCTCTACGTCGTGCGGTGCAGCACGATTTCCAGCACGAACTTGACCCCGACGAAGGCGAGGAACAGGAACAGCATGCCGGTCAGCGTCCAGCGCACCGCGCGGCGGCCACGCCAGCCGTAGCGCCAGCGCGCCACCAGCAACATGCCGAAGATCAGCCAGGCGGCGATCGACAGCACGGTCTTGTGCACCAGGTGCTGCGCGAACAGGTTTTCGACGAATACGAGGCCGGTGACCAGCGTGAGGGTCAACAGGCCGAAACCAGCGCCGATCAGCTGGAACAGCAGGGACTCGACCGTCGCCAGCGGCGGGAAGGAACCGAGCACGTCGGACAGCCGCCGTGCCCGCAGGGCCTGTTCCTGGGCCTCCATCAGCAGCGCGACCACGGCTGCGATCGCCAGGACGCCGAAGGCGAGCAGGGCGAAAAGCGCATGCAGGTTGATCTGCCAGGTCTGACCCGGGACGACCGAGGGCGGCGAGCGCAGCAGGCCGTAGCTCGCCGCCAGCAGGGCCGACAAGGGGTAGACCACGATGCCGAGGCGATTGATCGGCTGGCGGATCGACACCAGCCAGGTCACCGCAGCCATCGACAGCGCCACTGCGGACAGCGCGGCTAGAAAATGCAGGTCGAGGCCACGCCCCGCCAGAGCCTGTTGCAGATGCAGGCCGAAGTGGGCGATCAGCGCGGCGAGCGCCCGCCAGCGCGGCCCGACGGCACCCTGACGGACCCGCCGCCACTCGCCGTAGGCAGCGAGCAGATAGAGCAGCGTGGAGAGCAGGGCAGCGAAGAGGACCATGCCGAAGTGTGGCGGAACCCTCGACGCGATGGGTAGACCCCGTGCGCGCGGTCCGGCGAGAGGCATGGGGGATTTCCCTCAGCGCCGGCTTGACCTGGGCGTCGTGCGGTCACCTAATGGCGCCATGTCGCACTCCGCCCGTCCCCTGTTCGCGAACCCTGCCGCCGCGCACGTGGCCCGCATGTTCGGGTTTGCCGCGGCGCTGGCGGTCTGCGCGGTGCATGCCGATTCCGGGATCGGCGTTCTGCGACCGGCGTCCGAGGCGATGCTGGACGAAACCGGCTTCGCCATCGCCCGCAGCGGGGACCGCGTGGCCTCCGGCGCGCCGGGCGTCGCCCAGGGTACGGGTGCGGTCGATACCTGGGATTGCGCCAGCTGGCCGTGCGCGTCACGCGGCCGGACGGTGCCCGCGGATGGCCTCCCCGGCGCCCAGTTCGGCGCGGCGGTCGCGCTCGACGGCAACACGCTCGCGGTCGGCGCGACCGGCATCGGCAGCGGCGCGGTCTACGTCTACACCGACGAGGGCGCCGGCTGGGTACTGCAGGCGCGAATCGTCCCTCCGGACGGCGTCGCCGGTGACCGTTACGGCGGCGCGCTGGCCCTGTCCGGCGATACCCTCCTCGTCGGATCCGAGCGGGCGGACAGCACCCGCGGTGCCGCATACGTGATGGTCCGCACGGCGGGCCTGTGGAGCCTGCAGGCGCGCCTCGTGGCGTCGGACCGCAGGCAGCACGACTTCTTCGGCCACGCGGTGGCGCTCGACGGTGACACCGCGCTGGTCGGGGCACCGTACAAGAAGATCTCGCTCGAGTATGCCGCCGGAGCGGCCTACCTGTTCTCCCGCAGCGCGGTCACCTGGTCCACGTCGACCCGCCTGGTCGGCAACCCGCCCTCGACCGGCGCTCTGTTCGGGCACGCCGTCGCGATCCGTGGCGCGCACCTGATCGTCGCGGCGCCGCTCGCGGCGGGACAGTCGGGTCAGATCCTCGACTTCGCCTCGGCGGCGGCGACGCCCGTCCTGCTTCCTCTGAATTCGATCTCCGGCGATCGGGCAGGATGGAGTCTGGGCGGAACGTCGCCGTCGCTGCTCGTCGGAATGCCCTTCGCCCGCGGGGGTGGCGCGTGCGGCGCGGTGCAGCCGATGAGCTTCGACGGCGTGAACTGGATCGCCGGCAGCCCGTGGACGCCGCGCACCGCCAGCATCGACGGCCTGTTCGGCTGGTCGGCGAGCGGTACGGTGCTGGCCGCGGCCATCGGCACTCCGGGCGACGATGTGGCGGCACAACGCGGCGGTGCCGTCGCGATCTTCGACGGGCGCGACGTACTGTTCAGCGACAGCCTCGAGAGCCAGGCCATCGCCTGCCCCTGAGGAGAGTCCCTCAGTCGCCGTCGACGCGGACGTAGCGGTGTTCGAGGAAGCGCCGCCAGCCCTTCGCGTTGCGGGCCTCGACCGCGTAGCCGATGCTGCCGTCCGCATTCGGCCAGTAGGCCTGCCGGGCCCGCCCGGCGGGCATCTCGGCCTCGAAGGCGATCGCTTCGGCCGGCAAACCCGTCGGCTCGCTGCGTCGACCCTGCGACCGCTTGCCGTCGCTGGTGAAGGACCAGAATTCCAGCGTGCCACCCGTTCCGGCGCCGAACAGCGCGAGCTCGCTGTAGCCGAGCGTCCCTCCGAAGCGCCAGTGGGCGTCCAGCCTGACGTAGGTGCCGCCGAGTTCGAGCGCGAAGCGGCGCTCGCATACCAGCGGACCGCGCGGCGAGTCCGCGGTGGCGCGCCATGCGCCGAGCAGTGGCGACAGCGGTCCGAGCTTGCCGCGGGAGGGTTTCCAGAGTCTGGGCATGTCGGATATTCCGGAAAATGAGGGGAACCCGCCATCTCGCCGGCGGGACGCGTGCCGCGATCGGGACTCGCGTGCCGCTCGTCCTATCGGGTGCGCACCGGCAGGAGGACGTTGCACAGCTCGATGTGCCCGGCGGGCGCCACGTACCAGTCGTCGCGGCGGTTGCGGCGCATCTCGGTCAACTCGTTGAAACTCGCGCTGCCATTGCGCAGCACCTCGAGTTCCTTGCGTTCGCCGGCCGGCACCTCGCTGCCGACGCGGATGCGGGTGATCGTCGTCATCTGTTCCGGCTTCTCGTAGAAACCCAGCGGACCGGTGCCGCGCGGCAGGGCCGACAGCAGCTCCATGCCCTGCACGACCCGACCGACCACGGTCACGTTGTGGTCGAGGTGCCGTGGCGCGTGGCCGTTGACGACATAGAGTTCGGCGCCGCTGCCGCTGTCGGTCGCATTGCCGCGACCGACCCCGACCATGCCGTAGCAGTGCGTGAGCCAGCCGCGACCCGTCTTCGGGTCGCGCCCGACCGGCATGCTGCTGGAGAATCCGACTTCCGGCGCGTAGAGGTCGCCATCGGGCAGCTTCGTGTAGTCGATCGTCTTCGACCACGGCGTCTCGAACTCGGACTCGACCGTGGAGGCGGCATCGCCCATCGGCCTGGCCTTGGAGTTGTTTTCGTCGCCGCCATTCGGATCGCCCCATTGCACCACGTAGTTGTCCTGCGACCGCAGGATGGCGAGGCCGTCGAAGTAGCCCTGCTTCGCCAGTTTCCTGATGTTGGCGACATGCTTCGGCGCGAAGTCCGAGGACAGCTCGATCACCACCTGGCCGGCCGGCAGGTCGAGGTAGAGGAGGTTGGCGGGATCCAGGGCGCGCCACTCCGAGGCCTTGGAGGTCGACAGGATCTCGGTCATCGAGCGGGACTTGGCCGCGGTCGCGGCGGGACCATGGTCGCCGGCGAGCGTGGCGGCGCCGGCGAACAGCAGGGCAGGGGCGAGGGCGGTGGCGAGGAGCGTCGGTTTCATCGGTGGAGGCCTCGGGGACGGCGACGGGAAGACGGAGGCGGGCAACGCTACAGCGGAAACGCCTCCAGCGCCGTCGCCTCGTCGGCAAGGTAGGCGGAGAGGTAGCAGTTTCCGCCGGCGGAGGTCCAGCCGTGCTGCTCGAATTCGGCCCGATACCAGCGGGCGGGCCGGGCAACGTAGCCGTCGCGGTCTCCGACGAAGCGGTCGCCGCGCGCGAACAGGTCGATGTAGGCGACGCCGTCGCACAGGCGACCGAACTCGGCGAGGCCGCGGCGCAGCACGCGGGTGTCGAGGTAGTGCAGCACGTCGCTGCAGACCAGCAGATCGACCGGTTCATCCAGTTCGACGGTGTCCAGGTCCTCGAATCGACAGAGCCGGAGGTTGCGTGCGGCGCCGTGGCGACCGATCGCGTAGCCGCTGCCGTCGAGGCCGAGGTAGGAAAGACCGGGCCGCAGCGCGAGCAGCGGCTCGCGCCACGCGCCTTCGCCGCAGCCGACGTCGAGGACCGACCGCAGCGGCCGGGCGAGGTGGTACTCGGTGATCGCCACCGCCATCGCGACCTTGCGGGCGAGGGTCGCGTCGGACTTCACCGCGGTCGCGGGATCGCGGTACCAGCGGTCGAAGTAGTCGCGGTCGTACTGTTTGCTCATCGGGGCCGGCCGTGCGGTTCGGGTCCGACCGCGGATGATGCCGCAATCGGGGTGGAGGCTCCCTCCCAGTGTCGGTTGTACTCTCGTCGCGACCGATTCCGGAGCGAGCCGATGCGTTTCACCGACACCTCGACCTATGTCGCCACCGACGAACTCAAGCTCGCGGTGAATGCCGCGATCACGCTGCAGCGACCGCTGCTGATCAAGGGCGAACCCGGCACCGGCAAGACCCAGCTGGCGATCGAGGTGGCCGAGGCGCTCGGAGCCCCGCTGCTGGAATGGCACATCAAGTCGACCACCAAGGCGCAGCACGGGCTCTACGAGTACGACGCGGTCTCGCGCCTGCGCGACTCCCAGCTCGGCGACCCCAAGGTGTCGGACATCCGCAACTACATCATCCCCGGCAAGCTCTGGCAGGCCTTCACCAGCGAGCGCCGTGCGGTGCTCCTGATCGACGAGATCGACAAGGCCGACATCGAGTTTCCCAACGACCTCCTGCGCGAACTCGACCGGATGGACTTCCATGTCTACGAGACCGGCGAAACCGTCCGCGCCCGCGAGCGGCCGATCGTATTCATCACCTCCAACAACGAGAAGGAGCTGCCGGACGCCTTCCTGCGCCGCTGCTTCTTCCACTACATCCGCTTCCCCGACGAGGAAACGATGCGGCGCATCGTCGACGTGCACTATCCCGGCCTGAAGCGGGACCTGGTCAACGCGGCGCTGGTGGCGTTCTTCAACCTGCGCGAAGCGCCGGGCCTGAAGAAGAAGCCGTCGACCTCCGAGCTGCTCGACTGGCTGAAGCTGCTGCTCGCGGAGGACATCCCGGCGGAAGTGCTGCACGAGAAGAACGCCCGCAAGTCGATCCCGCCGCTGTACGGCGCGCTGCTGAAGAACGAGGCGGACGTGCAGCTGTTCGAGAAGCTCGCGTTCATGGCGCGGCGGTCGTGAGCGGGTCGACCGGTTCGCACGCGGCCGGCCCTTGCCGTCGTCCGGCGCGGCGGGGCGACGGCGGTCGCGGTCCGGGTGCGCGGCGATGCTGATCGGGTTCTTCTTCGCCCTGAGGCTTGCGGGCCTGAAGCCCAGCCTCACGGAATTCCTCGCGCTGCTCGAGGCGTTGAAGCGGGGAGTCGCCGACACCACGATCGACGACTTCTACCTGCTCGCGCGCACCTGCATGGTCAAGGACGAGACCCGATACGACCTCTACGACCGCGTGTTCGGCGCCTACTTCAAAGGCGTGACCGCGATCGGCGACGAGCTGTTCGGCTCGGTGCCGGAAGAGTGGCTCCGGCGCCAGGCCGAGCTGATGCTGACCGACGAAGAGAAGGCGAAGATCAAGGCGCTGGGCGGCTTCGACGAACTGATGCAGGCACTGAAGGATCGCCTGGCCGAGCAGCAGGGCCGCCACCAGGGCGGCAGCCGCTGGATCGGCACCGGCGGTACCTCGCCGTTCGGCAATTCCGGCTTCAACCCGCAGGGCGTCCGCATCGGCGGCGCCTCGCGCAACCGCAGCGCGGTCAAGGTCTGGGAGCAGCGCCAGTACCGCAACCTCGACGACCAGATCGAGCTCGGGACCCGCAACATCAAGGTGGCGCTGCGCCAGCTGCGCCGTTTCGCCCGCAGCGGCGCCGAGGACGAGCTGGACCTCGACGGCACCATCCGCGAGACCGCACGCAACGCCGGCTGGCTCGATCTCAAGTTCCGCCCGGAACGCCACAACGCGGTGAAGGTGCTGCTGTTCCTCGACATCGGCGGTTCCATGGACGACCACATCCGGGTCTGCGAGGAACTGTTCTCCGCGGCCAAGACCGAGTTCAAGCACCTCGAGCACTTCTACTTCCACAATTTCCTGTACGAGCGGGTGTGGAAGGACAACAGCCGGCGCTACACCGACACCACGGCGACGATGGACATCCTGCACAAGTACGCCGCCGACTACCGGGTGGTGTTCGTCGGCGATGCCTGCATGAGTCCCTACGAGATCGTCCAGGCCGGCGGCTCGGTCGAGCACTGGAACGAGGAGCCCGGTTCCGTCTGGATGAAGCGGCTGACCGACGTCTATCCGCGCACGGTCTGGCTGAATCCGATGGCGGAGGACACCTGGGGCTACCACGCCTCGATCGACCTCACCCGCAAGCTGATCGGCGACCGCATGTTCCCGATGACGCTGGCAGGGCTGGGCCGTGCGATCGAAAAGCTGCGGCACGCGTAGGGCGGTCACTGCCCGCCGTTGCGAGGCGCGGAGCGGGCATTGCCCGCCCGACCAGACTGTCCGTCACCTGAACGGCACGCCGGCTGGCGTGCGCCATGTCACGGATTATTCAGGCGTTTTCGGCTTTCCTGTAGGCGCTGTACGCAACCGGAGAACTGTCATGAACAAGCGAACCGGATGGATGGCCCTGACCCTGGCGCTGATCGGCCTCGGCGTCGCGACCCCGAGTTATGCCCGCTACCGCTGCGACAACTGCGGTTACGTCGAGCGCATCGAGGTCTGGCGTGAGCAAGGGCGTACCAGCGGCGCCGGAACGGTGATCGGCGCGGTCGCCGGCGGCGTCCTCGGCAGCACGATCGGCAAGGGCGACGGCCGCAAGGCCGCGACCGTGGCCGGTGCCGTGGCCGGCGGCGTGATCGGCCACAATGTCGAGAAGCGCCGCAAGGGCAAGGACCACTACGAGATCACGGTGCGCACCGACAACGGTCGCTACGTCACCGTCCAGCAGGGTCACCTGAACGGCGTCCACGAGGGCAGCCGGGTGATCATCGACGACGGCCGCGTCCGCCCCTACTAGCGGGATTCACCGCGGGAACCGTGGCCTCGCTCGGCCACGCTTGCTGGCCGTGTCACCCCCGCGGGGCCCGGGCTGTGCCCGGGGCTGTGCCCGGGCCCCGCGCCCGCTGACCAAAGGGGCAATCCGGGGTATCGACGCACGAAGGCATGGGCAGCGCTGCCCTATCATCACCCACTGATGAGTCCCGTGAACCTACTTCGTCGGGTCGCGCCGTCGTGCGCCATGAGACGGCTCCTGCTGGGGCTCACCCTGGGACTCGGCGCGCGAGCGGCGAGTCCGGCCGACCTGATCTTCGCCGACACCTTCGATGCCGACTGCGGCGTCCCCACGTTCATCGAGACCTTCGCTGCCGCCGACGGCGCGGGCTGGCCGGCGCCCTGGCGGGTCGCCGGCGATGTCGCACTGGCGGACGTGCAGGGCAGCTTCGGCCGACTGCGCCCTGGCCCGACCGGCTACTCGCTCGGGCGGATGAAAGCGGACACGGCCACGCGCGACGTCGACGTCACCTTCCGCTTCCGCCTGGAGAACGCGTCGACCCAGGGAGTCGGTTTCTACGTGCGGCAGAACGGCGGCTACCTGACCGAGACGATCCCGAACGGGCAGGGCTACGCGATCTTCATCGAGGGCAGCTTCCGCGGCCTGCCGGGCGTCGGCGTATGGCGGGAGACCAACGGCAACGAGGAACAGATCGCGCACAGCACCGGTGTCGCCGGACCGGCGGTCGGCACGGTCTATCGTGCCCGCTTCCAGACCCGGCAGCTGAACCCGACAACCACCGAACTGCGTGCCCGGTTCTGGTCGGATGGCAGCACCGAGCCCGCGTCCTGGCAGATCACCGGTACCGACAGTTCGGCGTAACTGCAGAACATCAGCGGCGGAATCGCGGTGGACTCCTGGAGCGTGCTGCAGTCGCCGTCGATGATCACCGATTCGATCCTGATCGACGATATCGTGCTGACGCAGTTGTGCGCTCCTTAGGGCGGTCACCGGCCGCCGTCTCGAGGCATCGCACGCAGGGTGCGCCTCGGCGCACCCGCCGTAGGACGCACGACCGGAGCGGTGCGGCGACGGCGCGCAGGGCGCGCCCTGCCTTCAATCCCGGAACGACGGGTCGAGGCGATCGAGCTTGCGCAACAGTCCCGGCCACACCAGCCCGCCACCCATCCCGCGGGTGACCGCCGCCGCCTGTGCCTTGATGCCGTCGACCAGCGGCTTGGGAATCGGGATCAGCTCGCCGCCTCCCGCCATCGCGCGCACCTGGATCGCGCACGCCGCCTCGAAGATGTACATCGCGAGGAAGGCCTCGGCGACGTTCGGTCCGACCGTCAGCAGGCCGTGATTGCGCAGCATCAGGAAGGCGTTGCCGCCGAGGTCGGCGACGAGCCGCGGCTTCTCGTCCGGGTTGAGCGCTACGCCCTCGTAGTCGTGGTAGCCGAGCGCCGCCAGCACGAACAGGGACTGCTGCGAGATCGGCCGGAGACCCTCCCGCTGCGCCGACACCGCGACGCCGTTCAGCGTGTGGGTGTGCATCACGCACAGCGCGTCCTCGCGCGCGGCGTGCACGGCGCTGTGGATGGTGAAACCCGCCGGATTCACCGGGTGCGGCGACTCCATCACCTTGTTGCCGTCGAGATCGACCTTGACCAGGGACGACGCGGTGATCTCCTCGAACAGCATGCCGTAGGGATTGATCAGGAAATGGTGGTCCGGACCGGGCACCCGCATCGAGATGTGGGTGAACACCAGGTCGTCCCAGTGGTAGTGGGCGACCAGCCGGTAGGCGGCGGCGAGGTCGACGCGGGCCTGCCATTCCTCGGGGGAGATGAGCGAGCGGACGGTAGCGTGGCGGATCATCGGTGAGCTCCCGGGATCGGCGTTGACCTCGGAACGCTAGCGCATTCGCGCCCCGGCCGCGACCACCGGCTGGAATACGGGCTCCAAGCCCGGTATGCGAAGATCGCGGTCTCGACCGGAGCCGACCATGAGCAGCATCTACGACATCGAAGTCACCGACATCGACGGCAAGAAGAAGAAAATGGCCGAGTTCAAGGGCAAGACCCTGCTGATCGTCAATGTCGCTTCCAAGTGCGGCTTCACCCCGCAGTACGAAGGCCTGGAAAAGCTCTACAAGGAGAACGCCGGGAAGGGCCTCGCCGTGCTCGGCTTCCCCTGCGACCAGTTCGGCCACCAGGAACCGGGCAACGAGGAGGAGATCAAGAACTTCTGCGCGCTGACCTACGACGTCAGCTTCCCGATGTTCGCCAAGATCGACGTCAACGGCCCCTACACGCACCCGCTCTACGAACTGCTGAAGAAGGAGGCCGGCGGCATCCTCGGTTTCGACGGCATCAAGTGGAACTTCACCAAGTTCCTGGTCGACAAGAACGGCAAGGTCGTCAAGCGCTACGCGCCGATCGACAAGCCGGAGAAGATCGGCAAGGACATCGCCAAACTGCTGTGAACCAGCCGATCGCGACACCGCTGACCCTGCCTTGCGGAGCGGTGCTTCCGAACCGGATCGCGAAGGCGGCGATGACCGAAGGGGTCGCCGACCGCCAGCTCAGGGCGACGTTCCGGCACATGCGGCTGTACCGTCGCTGGGCCGACAGTGGCGCCGGGCTGCACCTCAGCGGCAACGTCATGATCGATCGTCGGGTGCTGGAGCGGCCCGGCAATGTGGCCATCGACATCGAGCATCCGCCGTCCGTCGACAGCCGCGCGCGGCAGGGCCTGAAGGACTGGGCGCGCGCCGCGACAGCCGAGGGTGCCCACCTGTGGATGCAGATCTCGCACGCGGGGCGGCAGTCGCCGCGCTACGTCTGCCGCGAGCCGGTCGGCCCGTCCGCCGTGCAGCTCGACCTGATGGGCAACTACGCGACGCCGCGTGCGCTCACCGAGGTCGAGATCGAGGAGATCATCCGGCGCTTCGCCGAGGTCGCCGCGATCGCCCGCGAGACGGGGTTCACCGGCGTGCAGGTGCACGGTGCCCACGGCTATCTGATCAGCTCCTTCCTGTCGCCGGTGACCAATCTCCGCGACGACGCCTGGGGCGGCCCGCTGCCGAACCGCGCGCGGCTGCTGCTGGAGACGGTACGCGCGGTCCGTAACAAGGTCGGCGCCGACTTCCCGGTCGCGGTCAAGCTCAATTCCGACGACTTCCGCAAAGGGGGCTTCTCCGCGGCCGACTGCCTGCAGGTGGTCGAGCTGCTCAACCCCGAGCGCATCGACCTGCTGGAATTGTCCGGCGGCAACTATGAGCAGCCGCGCCTGCTGGGTTTCGAAGGCGTCGCGGACAGCGCCGAGCCGGTGCGCGAGAGCACCCGACAGCGCGAGGCCTATTTCCTCGACTACGCCGTCGCCGTGCGCCAGGTGGCGACGATGCCGCTGATGGTGACCGGCGGCTTCCGCACGCGCCGCGCGATGAACGCGACGCTCACGGAGGGCGACTGCGACGTGATCGGCATCGCGCGGCCGTTCTGCGTCGACCCGGACTCCGTCGCCGAATTGCTGGCCGGAGTGCGCGAGGAGCTGCCGCGCAGTGAGAAGCGGCTGCGGATGGCCGCCAGCGGCTGGCGCTCGCCGACCAGTCCCTGGTTCCTGCTCCGGGTGATCAACGTGCTCGGCGCGACCGCCTGGTACTACCACCAGATCTTTCGTCTGGCCGATGGCCTGAAGGTGCAGACGCGGCGCGGGGTGCTGCGCTCGTTCCTCGTGCACTGGTGGAACGAACTGACTGCCGCGGTGCGTTTGCGGCGTTGACTGCAGGAGCGGTTTCGGCCCGCGAAGGCTGGGTATCGCGGGTCGCGGCTTGCGCCGCCGCTACTGCAGGGTCGATGGCGCCTCGCGCTTGCCCTTCGCGTTTTCGACTGCCGACAGGATCAGCTTCGCCAGGGCCTCGGCGCTCGCGATCGGCAGGATCACGGTGCCGGCAACCTTGCGATGGAGCGCGGCCGGCGCCCGGCTGTGGTCGGCCACCATAGCCTCCAGGGTGATCCGCAGGGTGTCGTTGTGCCAGAGCAGCCCGGCGGCGCGATCGGCAAACACCACCGGTGCCTCCGGATCGGCCACCAGGACGGCCTGCTGGGTGACTGTCTCACTCATGACGCGGTTTCCTCGGGTTCAAACCGGCACTATCTCACGGACCGCCGTCGCCGGCCTGCGGTCCCCGAGTTCCAAACTCGCGCTCGTTTGGTACTCTTGGCCGGCTATACCCGACCCACCCGAGGTTTCGGAGAACAACATGTCCAAAGGACAGTCACTGCAGGATCCCTTTTTGAACGCGCTGCGTCGTGAGCGTGTTCCCGTGGCGATCTATCTCGTCAACGGAATCAAGCTGCAAGGCACGATCGAGTCGTTCGACCAGTTCGTGGTGCTCCTGCGCAACACGGTCAGCCAGATGGTCTACAAGCATGCGATCTCCACCGTGGTGCCGTCGCGCAACGTGCGCGTCGGGGCCCACACCGGCGATCACGACCATCCGACGACCGGCGGGGAAGGCGAGTCGCACTGACCGGGCTTTCCGGCGGTCGCGATGGCCTGAACGGGGTGTTCCGTGTTTGAACGATCGAGGAAGGGCGAGCGCGCCATCCTCGTGCAGCCGTTTCGCCCCGGCGAGGACGACGCCGAGCGCCGCAGCGAGTTCGCCGAGCTCGCCCGCTCCGCCGGTGCCGAGGTGCTGGGCGAGATCGGCGCGCGTGTCGACAAGCCCAATCCGCGCTACTACATCGGCAGCGGCAAGGCCGATGAAGTGCGCGAGCTGAAGACCCATCTCGGCGCCGACCTGGTGCTGGTCAACCACATCCTGTCGCCGGTCCAGGAGCGCAACCTCGAGCGCCACACCGAGTGCCGGGTGGTCGACCGAACGGGACTCATCCTCGACATCTTCGCCCAGCGGGCGCGCTCGCACGAAGGCAAGCTGCAGGTCGAGCTGGCGCAGCTGAAGCACATGGCGACCCGCCTGGTGCGGGGCTGGACCCATCTCGAACGCCAGCGCGGCGGCGCCATCGGACTGCGCGGCCCCGGCGAGACCCAGCTCGAGACCGATCGCCGACTGCTGGCGAAGAAGGTCGACCAGCTGGAGGCACGCCTCGCCAAGGTGGAGGTGCAGCGCAACCAGGCCCGGCGCGCCCGCGTCCGCGGCCAGATTCCCGTGATCGCCGTGGTCGGCTACACCAATGCCGGCAAGTCGACCCTGTTCAACGCGATGACGCGCGCGGAGGTCTACGCCGCCGACCAGCTGTTCGCGACGCTCGATCCCACCGTGCGTCGCCTCGAGGGTCTCGACAGCGGGCCGGCGGTGCTCGCCGACACCGTCGGCTTCATCCGCGACCTGCCGCACGACCTCGTTGCCGCGTTCCGCTCGACCCTGTCGGAGGCGCGCGACGCCGACCTGCTGCTGCACGTGACCGACGCCTCGGATCCCGAGCGCGACGAGCGGATGGCCGACGTGCTCGCGGTGCTGGAGGAGATCGGGGCCGGCGATCTGCCGCAGATCCAGGTCTACAACAAGATCGACCGCATCGAGGGCGCGCTGCCGCGCCGCGACGCGATCGACGGCGGCCGCAACCAGCGGGTCTGGACCTCGGCACTGACCGGCGCCGGCCTCGACCTGCTGCGCGCCGCGATCTCCGACCAGCTGGCACCGGAGCGCATCCGCGAGGAGATCGTGCTGCCGCACGCCCGCGGCCGCCTGCGCGCCCGCCTGTTCGCCGCTGGCGTCGTTGCTGCGGAGATCGATGGCGACGATGGCTGGCATCTCACCGTCGACGCGCCGCGGGAGCAGGTCGAGCCCTTGTTCGGGCTTGGTGACGGGGATGGGGCGTTGCTCCGCGCACTGATCCCTCTGCCCGAAGCGCCGTTGTAGAACGGGACCCGGCCCGGTGCTCATGGCCTACGGCTCGAGCGGCCCAGGTGCGGCACTGCCACGTCGGGCCGGTTGGATTGCGAACCGAGGTCCGATCTACACTTCGCGATCTGGGAGTCCCGGTACACCGGTCGCCTTGATCATGGCCACCGCGCCCCCATCACTCGCGGCTGGCCCCAATCCGATCCACAACAGCGTCGACAGCGACTGGCGGCGCCCTGGAGCTTGAACGATGGCATGGAACGAACCCGGCCCGAAGCGCCGTGACCCCTGGCAGAAGGGCGGGGGAGACGAGCCACCCGACCTGTCCAACGCGCTGCAGCGCTTCCGCGAGCGCTTCGGCGGACTGTTCGGCGGCAACGGGGGCGGCGGCATCGGCCTGATCGTGCTGGCGGTACTGGCGATCTGGTTCGTGTTCGACAGTTCGCGCGCGATCGATGCGACCCAGCGTGGCGTGGTGCTGCGCTTCGGAAAGATCAGCCGTGTCATGCAACCGGGCTGGAACTTCAAGTGGCCGAGCCCGATCGAGACCGTCTACGTGGTCGAGACGACCCGTGTGCGCGCCTCCTCCGACCACGTGCGGATGCTGACCAAGGACGAGAACATCGTCTTCGTCGACTTCAACGTGCAGTACCTGGTCGACAAGCCGGACCTGTTCCTGTTCGGCGCCAGCGATCCCGAACTGACGCTCTCGGAAGCCGCCGAGTCGGCCGTGCGCCAGGTGGTCGGCGAGAATCCGATGGAGGTGATCCTGTCGAACCAGCGTACGAAGCTGGCGGATCAGGCGACCGCCACGCTGCAGGAACTGCTCAAGAACTACAACACCGGCCTGCAGGTGACCGAGCTCAACTTCCAGAAGATCCGGCCGCCGCAGGAAGTGCAGGAGGCGTTCGACGATGCCACCGCGGCGCGCGAGGACAAGCAGCGCTTCGAGAACGAGGCGCTGGCCTACGCCAGCAAGGTGGTGCCCGAGGCGCGCGGTCGCGCGGCCCGCATCCGCGCCGAGGGCCAGGGCTATCACGACGCCACCATCGCCAAGGCGGCCGGTGACAGCGAGCGCTTCAAGGCGCTGCTCGCCCAGTACAAGGCGTCGCCGGAAACCACCCGCAAGCGGCTGCTGCTGGAGACCATGCAGCAGGTGCTGTCGATGAACACCAAGGTGCTGGTCGAGGGCGCGGGCCAGAAGATGTTCTACCTGCCGCTGGACAAGACCACGCCCGTCGCCGTACCGGCGCCGGTGCAGGCTGCCGCCGCCACCGCCACTCCGACACCCAGCAGCAGCGCCGGCAGCGGCCGGGTCACCGACCGCCCGGACCGCGAGGACCGCGACCGATGAAAAACACCCTTCTGATCCTGCTGCTGATCGTGCTCGTCGCCCTGTCGAGCTCGGCCTTCATCGTCAATGAGCGCGAGTACGCGGTGGTGTTCCAGTTCGGCGCCGTGGTGAGCACCGACTACAAGCCGGGGCTGCACTTCAAGCTGCCCCTGATCCAGAACGTGCGCTACTTCGATCGCCGCGTCCTGACCGTCGACTCGCAGCCGGAGCGCTACCTCACCTCCGAGAACAAGGACGTGCTGGTCGATTTCTTCGTGAAGTGGAAGATCAGCGACGTCAGCCGCTTCTACACCAAGACCCAGGGCGACACGGACGTCGCGAAGAACCGCCTGACCCCGATCATCCGCAAGGAGCTGTCGCGCGAGATCAGCGGCCTCAAGCTGACGGAGGTCGTTTCGGGCGGACGCGCCAACGCGATGAGCGCCATGCAGGACTCGACGAAGTCGGCGATCGCGGACCTCGGCATCGAGATCGTCGACGTCCGGGTGAAGCGCATCGATTTCCCGGACGAGCTGTCCAACAAGGTGTTCGACCGGATGCGCTCGGAACGCCGCCAGGTCGCCAACAAGCTGCGCTCGGAAGGCAACGAGATCGCCGAGACCATCCGCTCCGATGCCGACCGCCAGAGCCAGGTGATCCTCGCCGAGGCCGACCGCGACGCGCAGCTGGCGCGCGGCGAGGGCGATGCCAGGGCGGCCGAGACCTACAACGCCGCCAACAGGTCCGACGCCGAGTTCTTCGCCTTCTACCGCAGCCTCGAGGCCTACCGCGAATCCTTCAAGGGCGGCAACGACGTGCTGGTGCTCGACCCGAAGAGCGAGTTCTTCAGGTACTTCGGAGAAGGCGGTCGCGAGAAGTAGCCGCGGCGGGAGCAAGCCGATGGGAGCGCAGCTCGGCCTCGCGCTGTGCGTGATGGCGATCCTGGAGGGGCTGGTGCTGTTCGCCTTTCCGGTCCGATGGCAGCGGCTGATGGCCGAGCTCGCCAGCGGCCACCCGCACCGCGTCCGTACGCTGGGCGGGATCGCGATGATCCTCGGCTTGCTCGGGCTCCAGTTCCTCCGATAGCTGGCTCGCGGACGCGAGCCCGCTATCATTAGCCGGTTTTTTCCTCGTGCGCGATCATGGGGTGTCCCGACGAGCCGGTCGGGACGCTGCGCGAGCGCGCGTGTCGGCCAATCCAACCAGGAATTCCGCGATGGGTAAGTCGGTAGTGATCCTCGGAGCCCAGTGGGGCGACGAAGGCAAGGGCAAGATCGTCGACCTTCTGACCGAGGAAATCGGCGCGGTAGTGCGCTTCCAGGGCGGCCACAACGCCGGCCACACGCTGGTGATCGGCGGCAAGAAGACGGTGCTGCACCTGATCCCGTCGGGAATCCTGCGCAAGGATGCCCTGTGCCTGATCGGCAACGGCGTGGTGCTGTCGCCGGCGGCGCTGAAGAAGGAGATCGCGGAACTCGAGGCCACCGGCGTCGACGTGCGCTCGCGGCTGAAGGTCAGCCCGGCGACCCCGCTGATCATGCCGTACCACATCGCCCTGGATCAGGCCCGCGAGAAGAAGGCCGGCGGCAAGGCGATCGGCACCACCGGACGCGGCATCGGCCCCGCCTACGAGGACAAGGTCGCGCGCCGCAGCATCCGGGTCGCGGACCTGAAGTACCCGACCGAGCTGGCCGAGAAGCTGCGCACGGTGATGGACTACCACAACTTCGTGCTGACCCAGTACCTCGGCGCGCCGGCGATCGACTTCCAGCAGACGCTCGACGACGCACTCGCGTTCGGCGACTACATCGACCCGATGAAGCACGACATCGCCGGCCTGCTGCACGATCTCCGCAAGCAGGGCAAGCGGGTGATGTTCGAGGGGGCGCAGGGTTCGCTGCTCGACATCGACCACGGCACCTACCCGTACGTGACCTCGTCGAACACGACGATCGGCGGCGCACTCGCCGGCACCGGCGTCGGCGCCGACGCGATCGACTACGTGCTGGGCATCGCCAAGGCCTACGCCACCCGCGTCGGCGGCGGCCCGTTCCCGACCGAGCTCGACGACGCGGTGGGCGAGGGCATCCGCCAGCGCGGCGCGGAATTCGGCGCCACCACCGGTCGCCCGCGCCGCTGCGGCTGGATCGATCTGGTCGCGCTGAAGCGCGCAGTCGCGATCAACGGCATCAACGGCCTCGCGATCACGAAGCTCGACATCCTCGACGGCATGCCGTCGCTGAAGATGTGCATCGCCTACAAGTACCGCGGCAAGCAGACCGAGTACGCGCCGCTCGACTCCGCCGGCTGGAACGAATGCGAGCCGGTCTATCTCGAGTTCCCGGGCTGGCAGGAGTCCACCCACGGCATCACCGAATGGGACAAGCTGCCGCCGGCCGCGCGCGCCTACCTGCGTGCGCTGGAGGAGCTCTCGGGCTGTCCGCTGGCGATCGTCTCCACCGGCCCGGACCGCGATGCGACCATCGTGCTCAGGGATCCGTTCGCCTGAGCGTGAATCGGGAACCGGAAGAGGGGAACGTATGGCGGGTCGCCGTCGCTTCGATCCGTTCCCGACTCCGTTCCGCAGCCGCGCCGGGCGCCGATCGATGCGCTACTCGAAGTCGTCGAGGAACAGCACGTTCGGTGACAGCACGAAGCTCGCCGTGACGGTGCAGTCGGACTGCACCGGCGCGGTGAGGTAGGGGCCGCTGCCGGTCCAGTTGCCACCGCAGCCGCTGACCGACTGGACGTCGTAGCCGGAATGCGGCGCGATCGCGATCGATAGCGTCGTTCCCGGGCGGACCACGCTGACCGGCGCCGGCGACACGCTGCCGCCGGCGCTCGCCGTGACGGTGACTTCGAGGCGACGGCAGGACAGCAGCGGCGCGTAGCCGAACGTCGACGGGTAGGCGAGGCCGCCGACGAGATTCCGCGCCCTGGTCTGGGACAGCACGCAGTTGCCGTCCGCACTGAACACGTAGGGCCAGACGTAGCCGTTCGCGGTGGTGGTCGCCGACGCCGCGGCATGCGACACCAGCGCGGTGCTGTTGCTGCGGCGGTCGAAGACGAAGGCGTCGTAGTCGTGGTTGGCGTCGGTCACGCCGGGAACGATGTTGTCGGCGCCGGACAGGATCAGGACGCGATTGCCGTCGTCGCTCACCCCGACGGCGTGGGACGAACTGTTCGGGGCCGTCGTCGGCTGGCCGAGCGCGCGCGAGGCCAAGGTCAGCGTGTCCGTGGCGACGTCGTACAGGTAGACGCCGGACAGGATGCCGGCGGGCGAGGCATAGCCTCCGATCAGGTCGGTGGCGCTGCTCTCGAACGTCACGACGCCGCCGTCTGCGCTCACGGCCCCGAATTGGCTGCTGCGGTTGCCGGTCGTCGCCGGCGCGCCGGCGGCATGGGAGACCAGGGTGGTCGTGCCGCCGACCGCGTCGAACAGGAACACGTCATAGCCGTCGGCACCGTCGATTCCGTTGGACTCGGTCTGACCGGGGACGACGTTGGTGGAAGAACTGTCGTAGACGACCCGCCGGCCGTCGGCGCTGATCCTGCCCAGACTGGGCTGGTTGTTGGCGGAGGTGGTCGGCGACGACGCGGCCCGGGTCACCAGCTGGATGACACCGGTCGGGCGATCGTAGAGGTAGTAGTCGGGAAAGGAATTGCCGTCCGAAAATCCGCTGACGAGATCGGTCGCCGTGCTCTGGAACAGGATCCGGTTGCCGTCCGCGCTGATGCCCAGCGCGGTCGAGCCGTTGTTGGCGGTGGCCGCGACGTTGCCGAGCGCATGGGAGACCAGCTGGATCGATCCGTTGGCGCGATCGAAGACGAAGACGTTGCACGGGCTGCGATAGTTGATCCCGACGACCAGGTCGCTCGCGCAGCTGCCGAACGCGACATGGTCGCCGTCCGCGCTGATCTGCGGCTGTCCGTTCACGCCGCCATTGGGAAGTACTGCCGCACCGCTCAGGGCATGCGACACCAGCGTCACGGTGCCGCTGATGCGGTCGTAGAGGTAGTCCTGGGCGACCCCGGTGTACGGCGTTGCGCCGACGAGATTCGACGCTGCCGAGACGAACACGGTGGAGTTGCCGCTCGCATCCATCCCGACGGGAAAGGACTGGGCGTTGCCTGCCGTGCCGGGCTGGCCGAGGGCGTGCGACGCGATCGTGGTGACGTCGCTGTCGCGATCGAACACGAAGGCGTCGAAGCCTTCGTTGCGGTCGAGACTGTTCGCGACGTAGGTCGTGCCCGGGTTCTCGAACAATGCGCGGCTGCCGTCGCTGCTCAGCGCTCTGAGGTTCGCGCCGCCGGAGTCGACCAGCGTCGTGGGCCGGACGTTGTGCACCGCGATTCCGCCGAGGCCGGTCGCCGTGTCGTAGACGAACAGGTCGTCCGCGTTGTTGCTGTCCTGGAGACCGGCCACCAGGTCGGTGGCGCGACTGCGGAACAGGACCGTCTTGCCGTCGCTGCCGATGAGCGTCGGCGCCGAGGTGGCATTGCCGGAACGGGCGGCATTCGCGGCCGCATGCGAGACGAGAAACGTGTGACCGCTGGGCCGATCGAACAGGTAGACGTCGCTGCCGCTGCCATCGTTGTCGACGAATCCGGACACGACATCGGCCGCGGTCGACGCGTAGATCACGCGGCTGCCGTCGGCGCTCAGGGCAGCGGCGGTCGGGGCATCGGTGGCGGACTTCTGCGGGTCGTCGCTCGAGCGCGTGGCCAGTACCGAGATTCCGCTGGCGCGGTCGAACAGGTAGTAGTCGGTCCCACCCGCGGAATTTCCGTCGACGAAGCCGCTGACCAGTTTGGTACTGGTACTCGCGTAGAGGACGCGACTGCCGTCGGCGCTGATGGCGACCGGGCTCGCATTGTCGTTCGCGGTCACCAGCGCTGCGCCGCTCAAATGGGACACCAGCGTGAAGCTGTCGGTGCTGCGTCCGTACAGGAAGACGTCGTAGCCGGATGCTTTCGGGCGGCTGAGGCCAGGGACGATGTTGGTGGCCGAGCCACTGCACAGCACGCTGCTGCCGTCGGCACTGACGACCGTGCAACTGAACGGTCCATCGGGCGGAATTCCGGGGGCTCCGGCGGCATGGGCCACGGTCGTCGTGGCTCCCGAGTCGCGGTCGAACAGCGAATACGAGCCGTTGGCGTAGATCAAGGTCCAGCGGCCATCCGCGCTGAAGCCGTAGGCGGTGCTGCCACCGCTCGCCGCGGTGTTCGGGGCTCCCGGGGCGTGAGCGACCAGGATCGATGTGCCGGAGAGCCGGTCGTAGAGATAGGCATCCGAACTGTTGTTGGAGTCGGTGGCGCCGGCCGCCACGTCGCCGGCGTTGCTGCTGAACAGCACCCAGCGGCCGTCGGCACTGAGGGCGATCGGTGTCGAATTTCCCAGAGCCGGCAACCCGTCGTTGGCCGTCGAGCGCGAGACCAGTGTCACCGTTCCACTGCTGCGCTCGTAGAGGTAGACATTGTTGATGTCGAGGTAGGCGCCCGGCAACGGACCGACCAGGTTGGTGGCCGTTCCGCGAAACAGCACGTAGGCGCCGTCGGCGCTGACCGCGACCGGTTCCGACAGCCGGTTCGCCGCGGTGAGCGGGGCGCCGAGGGCGTGCGAAACCAACAGGGTCGATCCCGTGCTGCGATCCAGCAGGAAGACCTGCTGGATCGTCTGCGTGTCCGGAAAGCCGGTCGTGTCCGCCTGCCCGACGACCAGATTGGCCGACGCCGAGCAGAACGCAAGAAAACGGCCATCGGCGCTGCTGAGGCTGCCGCAGGCACTGCCGGCATTGCCGGTGTCGCTCATTGCCTGGCGATTGAGCAGTGTGGATTCCCAGACTTCGGCGTGGGAGCGGGGTGCGAGTGCGGCCAGGACGGCCGCGAGGAGCCACTTCGTCATCGGGAGGATCGCTGTTTCGGATGTTGGTTCGGCGCCACACGTTAGCGGCCAAGTCGCCCCTCGGCACGCGGAGGCGGCTCCTGGCTTGGGTTCCGTCACAGCGGTTCTCCATGAGGCCGCCTGTCGACGCATCGGCAGGGGGGTTCTGATTCGCGATCGGTTGCAAATGCGAATCACTATCATTTATAGTCGCACCTCGGACAGTCGCTGAGGTGCAATGGAATGCGTGGTGGATCGAACGGAAGTTGTTCTCGTCGGCAGCCCTTGTGCGCGGTCGTTCTCCTGGCGAGCCTGTCTCCTGCACTCGGCCTGGCCGCGGACGCGACCTCGCCGGAGCTCGCCGGTGCGGCCGTGGACGCCGCAGGCAAGGACGGGTCCGGCGAACTGCTGGCGGCGGCCGAAGGCGCGCGTTCCGCCCGCGAGGCGACGCGGCTGGAGGCGATCGGCGTCTACGGGATCGTCGATGCGCTGCCGTCCTCGCCGAAGCTGACGGCGCCGCTGCTCGACACCCCGCAGCAGATCACGATCGTTCCCGAGCGCGTGATCAGCGAGCAGAACCTGCTCAACCTGCGCGACATCCTGTCGACCCTGCCCGGCATCACCTTCGGCGCCGGAGAAGGCGGTGGCGGCTACGGCGACAGCATCAACCTGCGCGGCTTCTCCGGCAGCAACGACATCACCGTCGACGGCGTGCGCGACAGCGCGCAGTACACGCGTTCGGATCCGTTCAACCTCGACCACGTCGAGCTGGTCAACGGCGCCAACTCGGTCTACGCCGGCTCCGGTTCGGTGGGGGGCTCGATCAACCTGGCCAGCAAGACGCCGATGCTGACCGACCGCAGCGCGGCGAGCATCGGCGCCGGTACCGACGGCTACGGCCGGGCGACGCTCGACAGCAATACGCGGATCGGCGACAACGCGGCGTTCCGGGTCAACCTGATGGCACATCGGAACGACGCGCCCGGTCGCGAGGTCGAGAATTTCCGCCGCTATGGACTGGCGCCGTCGATCGCCTTCGGTCTCGGCACCGACTCCACCGACACGGTCAGCTATTTCCACCAGCATGACGACAACATCCCGCAGTACGGCGTGCCGACCTACAAGGGCGCGGTCCTTCCGGGAGTCGACCGTCACGCGTACTACGGCTACAGCGACTTCGACACCCAGCGGATCCGCGCCGACGTCCTGACCAACGTCTTCGAGCACGTCTTCGGGTCCGGCGTCCGCCTGCGCAACCTCTCGCGGGCCCAGCGGGTGACCCAGTACACGCTGGTCGATCCGCCGCAAGGGACCTTCTGCCTGCCGGGCAACCTCCAGCCCAGCGGCGCCTCCTGCACGCTGAACCCCGGCACCGCCCTGCAGATCGTCGTGCCGGCCGGTACCTACATGCCAAGCGGACCGCGCGGCAACATCCGCGACACCCGCAACACGCTCCTGTACAACCAGACCGATGCGACGCTGACGTTCGCCACGGCCGGCATCGAGCACAACCTGGTGGCCGGCGCCTCGTTCTCGCACGAGGGCTACCGCTTGTCCGGCTACAACGCGTTCCGCAATGCCGACGGCAGCAATCCCTTCGCCGCCCCGGGGCACCTCCCGTTCACCCCGATCGGCGACCCGGACGACGACTACACCGGCCCGGTGAACCGGACGCTGGCCTCGAAGGTGCGCGGGACGCTCGACAATCGCGCGTTCTACCTGTTCGACAACGCGAAATTCGACGACCGCTGGTCGCTCAACTTCGGCGTCCGCGGCGAACGCAACGAAGCCAGTGCGACGACTTCCATCGTGCGGCTGTTCACCGCGCCGACGGCCAGCGTGCCGAACCCGGTCAACACCGGCATCGGTCAGGTCACCGGCACCGGCGCGCCGGCCGACAACCGCGACTCGCTGTTCTCCTACCGCGCCGGGCTGGTGTACAAGCCGGTGCCCGAAGCCAGCCTCTATGCGGCCTTCAGCAACTCGCGCACGCCGTCGGCGGCCACCGTCAACGGCAGCTGCGTCGCGACCAGCAGCACCGGCACCGCCAACTGCGACGCCGATCCGGAGAAGGCGCTCAACTACGAGTTCGGCGCCAAGTGGGACCTCGCCGACGGCAGGCTGTCGCTGACCGGCGCGCTGTTCCGCAACGACCGCACGAACTACAAGGTGCCCGACCCCGGCAATCCCGACAATCCGACCGGGCAGGTGGCGCTTGACGGCGCGGCGCGGGTCGACGGCCTGCTGCTCGGTATCTCCGGCAGCCTCGGCGAGCACTGGTCGGTGTTCGCCAACTACGCGCACCTCCGGTCGAAGGTGCTGCACGGCGCCTCGGACTACGTCGCCGACCACGGCGGCGACTTCACCCGGGGCGACCCGCTGCTGTCGACGCCGGAGGACTCGCTGAGCCTGTGGACCACCTGGGACGTCACGCGCGACTGGCAGCTCGGCTATGGCGCGACCTACGTCGGCGCGTTCTACGTCAGCCAGCACTCGGCGACCAACGTGGATGGACCGCTGAACCAGGTCGACGGCTACTGGGTGCAGCGCGCGATGGTGGCGTGGAAGGTCCAACGCGACCTCGTGCTGCAGCTCAACGTCAACAACCTGTTCGACGAGAAGTTCCTGACCCGGGTCCGCACCAGCGGCGACATCGCTTGGGGTACGCCGGGCGACTCCCGTTCGACGACGCTGACCGCGACCTACCGCTTCTGAGCGGCTTGCGGCTCCGTCGTCCGGCGGCGCCGACCCTGACACGAGGACGACGATGCTGTTCCATGTTCCCGAAGTGCTGTCCGCCGACCAGGTCGCGGGCCTGCGTCGCCGCCTCGACGCGGCGACCTGGGTGGACGGACGGGTGACCGCCGGCCATCAGTCCGCGCGTGCCAAGAACAACGAGCAGCTGGACGAGCAGGATCCGCTCGCGGCTGACCTCGGTGCCGAGGTGCGTGCGGCGCTGAAGGCCAGTTCGCTGTATTTCGCGGCGGCGCTGCCGTCGCGCGTGTTTCCGCCGCTGTTCAATCGCTACGGCGTGGGGCAAGGGTTCGGCGCTCACATCGACAACGCCGTGCGCTACGACCGCAGCGGCCAGATCGTGCAGCCGCTGCGCACCGACCTGTCGGCGACGCTGTTCCTGTCCGCGCCCGACGAATACGACGGCGGTGAACTCGTCATCGAGGACAACTTCGGCAGCCACCGGGTGAAACTGCCGGCCGGTGACCTGGTGCTCTATCCCGCGACGAGCGTTCATCGGGTCGAGCCGATCACCCGCGGCGCGCGCGTAGCGTCGTTCTTCTGGGTCCAGAGCCTGGTGCGCGACGGCGGCGAGCGCGAGTTGCTGTTCCAGCTCGACCTGGCCATCCGCAAGCTCGGCAGCGATCACGCCGCTCATCCCGCCCTGATCGATCTCACCGGGGTCTATCACAACCTCTTGCGTCGCTGGGTCGACGTCTAGGACGAACGCGATGAGCTACCTGTCACGACCCGCCACCGTCGCCGCATCGGCCTCCGCTCGCCGAGGCGCGACGCATCGGCTGATCCGCCAGCTGCATCTGTGGATCGGTGCCTGGGGCGCGCTGGCCGCGATCCTGTTCGGCTTCACCGGCTTCGTGCAGAACCATCGCGCGCTGCTGAAACTGCCGCAAGGCGACCAGACCGAGTTGTCAAAGGTCGAGATCGAGGTGCCGGAGGCGGCTCGCGCCTCGCCCGGCGCGCTGCTCGCGTGGCTGCGCGACGAACGCCAGGTGCCGGTCGAGTCGGTGCGCGAGCAGGGCGGCCGCCCCGGCGAGTTGGGTGGCCAGAAGGTGCGGCAGCCGGCGCGCTGGATGCTTTCCGGCGGCAACGCCCGGGTGCAATGGCAGGCCGAGTACACGCCGGGTAACGCGACGCTGGAAGTGCGCAGCGTCCGCCAGGACCCGCTCGCGGCGGCGCTGCGGCTGCACAAGGGGGTCGGCGGTGGGCTTGCGTGGATCCTGCTGTCGGACAGCTTCGCGCTGGCGATGGTCCTGCTCGGGATCAGCGGGCTCATCCTCTGGGCGCGAGGGCGCAGTGCGCGGCAGATGACGCTGAGCATCGCGGGAGGCGCGGTGGTGACGTTGCTGATCATCGGGGGGCTGGCGGTGGCGTGAGCGGTCGGCCTTCCCGAATTCTTCTCCTTGTCGTTGCGAGCGCGGCGGAGAAAAACGGAGCCATTTCTAAACACCCACCCCAAGGCCAGGTGCGACGGCGCCGGATTGCTTCGCTGCGCTCGCGCGGCAGTTTCGGTTCGATGTCGCGATCCAGAGGCTCAGCGCGACAACTGCCGACCGTCCCGCAGTGTTGGAGCGCACCGGCGTCTAGCATCACCTGCTGCGCCGCAGGGCGGGGATCCAGACCATGTTCACCCATACGTCCGCGAGGACCGCTATCACCGCCCAGCGCATGGCGCGGCATCGCGTCATCCGCCAGCTGCACCTGTGGGCCGGCGCCTGGGGCGCGCTCGCCGCGATCCTGTTCGGCGTCAGCGGCTTCGTGCAGAACCATCGGGACATGCTGAAGCTGCCGCAGGGCGATTCGACCGAGCTGTCGAAGGTCGAGATCGGAGTGCCGGAGTCCGCCCGGGCGACGCCGGAGGCGCTGCGCGACTGGCTGCGCGAATCGCTGCATGTCCCGATCGACAGCGTACGCGTCCAGCCCGGCCGGCCCGCCGAATTCAACGGCCAGCCCGTGCAGCAGCCGGGGCGCTGGATGCTGTCCGGCGGCAATGCTCGCGTGACCTGGAACGCCGCCTACACGCCGGGCAACGCGACCGTGGAGGTGCGCAATACCGAGCAAAGCACGCTCGCGACCCTCCTGCGTCTGCACAAAGGCGTCGGCGGCGGCGCCGGCTGGGTCCTGCTGTCGGACAGCTTTGCGCTGGCGATGGTCGCGCTCGGCATCAGCGGGCTGCTGTTGTGGTCGCGCGGACGGACGGCGCGACAGATCGCGTTCTCGGCCCTCGGGGCGGCTGTGGTCGGGGTGCTGCTGGTGGGCGGAATGGCGGTGGTGTGACACGAGACCTCACCGGCCGGGCTCCATTCGTCGGGCGCTATCCCGCCGACAGGCGTCGCCGCAGCGCGATCAAGGCTGGCCCGATCAGATCGAGATCCGCGACTCCGTAGCCGATGGTGATCGCCGGCGGCACGTCGTGCGTCATCGCATAGGCCGCCGTCGACTGCGAACCCGGCAGACACTCCAGCGCCCGCGCGAAAACGCGGGGCGCATGGCGTGGGTCGCGGACGCGCGCCGCCAGATGCATGCCGGCGTCGGAGGGGATCGGCGTCAGCCACTCGCCGAGATGGCGGACGATGCCTCCCAGCAGCGCGCGACGGCGTTCGCCATAGAGCCGCTGCATGCGCCGCGCATGGCGAGCGAGGTGGCCATCGGCGATGAACTCGGCGAGCACCGCCTGACCGGTGGCGTCGGCGTGCGAATCGCAGACGTGCTTGATCGTCGTCAGTGCCGCGGTCGCCCACGGCGGCGCGACCACGTAGCCCTTGCGCAGTCCCGGGAACAGGCTCTTGGAGAAGGTGCCGACGTAGAACACCCGCTGCTCGCGGTCGAGCGTCTGCAGCGCGTCGAGCGGATGGCGGCCGTAGCGGAACTCGCCGTCGTAGTCGTCCTCGAGGATCAGCGCGTCGAGGCGGCGGGCGGCCTCGAGCAGCGCCTGACGCCGCGGCAGCGACAAGGTCGCACCGGTCGGCGACTGGTGCGAGGGGGTGACGCAGATGAGATCCACGGCGCGCGGCAGGCGTTCGACCACCAGTCCCTCGTCGTCGACCGGCACCGGCAGCAAGCTCGCGCCGGCCGCGAGGAAGGCCGCGCGCAGGGGCGGGTAGCCCGGGTCTTCGACCGCGACGCGGCAGCGTCCGCCGCGACCGAGGAGTCGCGCGATCAGGTCGAAGGCCTGCTGCGAGCCCGATGTCACCAGGACCTGCTCCGGCGTGCACGCGACGGCGCGAGAGAATGCGACGTGCTGCGCGATCGCGGCGCGCAATTCCGGCAGGCCGGCCGTCGGTGGGTAGAGGAAGGGTTGGCGGGCCAGGCGCCGGAGCACGCGTGCCGTGAGCCGACGCCAGAGCGCGTGCGGAAACGCCCGGTTGTCGGGAATGCCGAGCCGGAAGCAGCGCTCCGGCAGCGAGCGCGGCGGCTCCAGCGCCAGCTCCGGCTTGCGCCAGCGCGGATCGATCGCCTTGCTCCGGATGGCCGAGCCGCGGCCGGCGGCGAGGGGGCGACGCAAGGCCGTGACGATCGGCGTGGCGCGCTCGCGCGGCGTGAGCAGTCCCTCGGCGAGCAGCTGGTCGTAGGCACCGATCACCGTGTTGCGCGCGATGCCCAGGGCCGCGGCGGCGGCACGGGTCGAGGGCAGGGCGCTGCCCGGGATCAGACGTCGTTCGAGGATGGCGGCCCTGAGGCGCGCCCGCAGGGCCGCCGCGATCGCGCCCTCGCCACGTCGCGGGAGCGCGAGTTCGAACGGAAAAACTGGTTCCATTGGTTCTTCCAGAAGTGGAGCAATGCAGGTGCCAGCATACGCCTACAGTGTCCCCTATCGAGAACCGACCGGGAGTCCAAGCGATGATCGACCTCCACTACAGCCCTACGCCGAACGGCCTGAAGGTCCGGGTGCTGCTCGAAGAGCTGGGCCTCGCTCATCGAATCGTCCCGGTGCGCTTGTCGGCCGGAGAGCAGTTCGCGCCGGAATTCGGCGCAATCTCGCCCAACCACAAGATCCCGGCGATCGTCGATCACGCGCCGGCTGACGGGGCGGGGCCGCTCGCCCTGTTCGAGTCGGGCGCGATCCTGACCTACCTCGCCGAGAAAGCCGGCGCGCTGTGGCCCAGTGCCGCGCGGGCCCGCGCCGAGGCCAACGCGTGGCTCGCCTGGCAGATCAGTGCGCTCGGGCCGATGGCGGGGCAGGCCGGCTACTTCCGGGTCTACGCGCCTGAGCCGGTGCCGTTCGCAGTCGCGCGCTATACCCGCGAGCTGACTCGACTCTACGGCGTGCTCGACCGGCGCCTTGCCGACCGCGAATTCGTGCTCGACAGCGGCTACTCGATCGTCGACATCGCGATCTATCCGTGGATCGTCCCGCATGCGCCGCACGGCCAGACGCTCGCCGACGCCCCTGCGCTCGCGCGCTGGTTCGAGCGCGTCGGTGCGCGGCCCGCGGTGCGTCGCGCCTACGACGGCGTCGTCGACGTCTACACCCGGCCGGGCGCACCGGTCGCGCCGGCTCTTGCCTGAGGAGAATCATGATGCCCTGCTTCATCTGTTCCACCTGTGGAACCCAGTACGCCGAATCCCCGCGGCCCCCGCTGCGCTGCCCGGTCTGCGACGACGAGCGGCAATACGTCGGACCCCAGGGCCAGGTCTGGACCACTGCGGCCGCGCTCGCGACCAGTCACCGCCTGACGCTCGCCGACGACGACGGCCTGCTCGGCATCGGCATCGCCCCCGACTTCGCGATCCCGCAGCGTGCCCTGCTGCTGCCGACCGCGCAGGGCAACCTGCTGTGGGAGTGCGTCAGTCTCGTCACCGACGCCGCCGTCGACGAAGTGCGCCGCCGCGGCGGCGCCACCGCCATGGTGATTTCGCACCCGCATTTCTACTCCGCGATGGTCGACTGGAGCGAGGCACTCGGCGGCGTCCCGATCCTCCTGCATGCCGCCGATCGCGCCTGGGTGCGACGGACGTCGCCGGCGATCGAGTTCTGGGACGGCGAGACGCTGCGGCTGTCCGACTCGGTCGAGCTGTTGCGCCTCGGTGGCCACTTCCCCGGTAGCACCGCACTGTATTGGCGGGACGGTCCCCGCGGCGGTGGAGCCTTGTTCCCCGGCGATGCGCTGCAGGTGGTGCCCGATCGCCGCCACGTCAGCTTCATGTACAGCTATCCGAACCTGATGCCGCTGCCGCCCTCGGAAGTCCGACGGATGCGCGCCGCGGTCGCCGATCTCGACTATGCCGACGTCTACGGCTACACCTGGGGCCGCAACATCCTCGGCGACGGTCGTGGCGCCGTAGGGCGCTCGTTCCGGCGCTACCTGGAGGCCGTGGCGGCGTGAGCCGCCAGCGCCGCGGGATCAGCGCGTCGGGCCGACGTAGGGATAATTCCAGCCCGTGCCTGCCGGGCAGCGGTCGACCGGGCGGGTCGCGGCGAGGTTCGAGGGTGGAACGATCGCCCAGCCGGAGGCGCCGCGTTCGACCTCGATCCGCGCGGTGCCCTCCGCCGGCGGCGGGTAGATGGCGATGGCGAAGCGCCGGGTCCTCGGCGCGCAGGCATCGACGAAGCCCTCCGCGGCCCAGGGGCCGGCGGCGGAATCGATGCGCAGCTCGGCCAGCCGATGCGCGACCAGGCTCAGCGGATGGCGCTCGGGGATCGGCGTCGCCAGCCCGCGATGGTCAAGGGCGAAGGTCAGCGGCGCCGGTACCCAGGCGTCGCCCAGAAGAAGCAGTCCGAACGGCAGGGTGAATTCGAGCCGATCGATGCCGACGACCGACATCGGAATCCCGACCGGGCGTCCGTCGAAGCGGAGTCCATCGGCGTCGATCGAGACCGGACCGGCGGCCGGATCGTCGCTGCCGGCGTTGAGCACGATTTCTCCACTTGCGACTTCGCGGCGCGTCCCGTCGTCGCCATCGGCCGCCAGCAGCACGTAGCGGAATTCCGGGCCGTCCGCCGTCTCGTCGGCGCTGGCCCAGGTCAGCACCGCGAGGCGATGCTGGGGGCGCCAGTGCAGCCAGCGTGCCTGCGGCAGGCGCGGGTGATGGGCGGCCGTCGGATAGACGCCGTCGGGATCGTCGAGATGCCGGCGCCAGGCGACATCGCGTCCGCTGACCGACCACGCCCAGGCCTCGCGCCAGCTGCCCCGCTCGCGAACCCACGACACGAGGGTGAGCGCGTCGCTGCTCTCGAGCAGGAACAGCGCGCCAGCGTCTTCGCGGTCGGCAAGGGTGAGCCGGCTGCCGTTCGGAAGGCGCGGCGGCAGCGGGCTCGGGAAATCGCCGTCGCCGCCGATCAGCGACGCCAGTTCGTGACGGTCGCCCGTCGCGCCCTGCCGCCGCGGATCGACGATGTCCGCGCGCAGCTGCGGCATCCGGAGGCCGGCCTCGATATCAGCCGGCACAGCAGCGGCGGCCGTCCGTCCGAGGGACAGGATCACCGATGCGGCGATCACCGTGGCGGCTCTCCGCCGGCCCGGGCCGTGCCGACACCGTCGCTCGTGAATTCCGGCGGGCCGGCCTCTCGGAGGAGGGACGATGCCAGCGAGTCCCGCCGCCAGCAGCCGCAGGAGCCATGCGAGCCGGCGAGGGGTGGGGGAAAATTCGGGGTGGGCGGGGCACGAAGGCGGCATGCGCGGAGGAAGCTGCGGTCGGGTCGAGGCGACCCGCTGACCGCTGAAACGTCCCCGCGCCGCAGGACCGGACGGTGATTCCGGGGCGAATCCGGGGCGAAGCGCGCAGCTCGGCGGTCTTGCACCGGTGACGGCTGCCCGTAGTCTTGCGTTCCCGATCCATCGGGGAGACGCCATGACCCAGCCCGCGGATACCGAATACCTGGCACGCCTCCGCCGGCGCCACAGCGCCGGAGAGAAGCTCGACTTCCTTTTTTTCTGGGGGCACCGTCCCGGGCGGGGCGTCGGCGCGTCGTGCTTCAGCCAGTGGTTCGAAGCACCGTTCGAACTCGACGGCGAGCGTTACCCGACGGCCGAGCATCGGATGATGGAGGCCAAGGCGCGGCTGTTCGGCGACGAGGACACGGCGCGCGCCGTGCTGCGCGCTGCCAATCCGGGCGCCGCAAAGGCCCTCGGCCGGACCGTGCGCGGCTTCGACGAAGCAACCTGGGAACGCGAGCGCTTCGGGATCGTGGTTGCCGCCAATCGCGCCAAGTTCGCCCAGAACGCGGCGCTGGCCGAATTCCTGCGCAAGACCGGCCGCAAGGTGCTGGTCGAGGCCAGTCCGGTCGATCGCGTCTGGGGCATCGGTCTCGCCGCCGCCGATCCGGCGGCCGCCGACCCGGAGCGCTGGCAGGGCCTCAATCTGCTCGGCTTCGCGCTGATGGCCGTGCGCGACGCCGCCGACTGAGGCGGCCGCGGCTATACTTGCCGGCTGTTTTCCAGACCAGATCCCCGGCCATGTTCGAGAACCTGACCCAGCGCCTGTCTTCCACGATCGATCGCCTCCGCGGTCGTGCGCGGCTCACCGAGGAGAACATCCGCGAGGCGGTGCGCGAGGTGCGCGTCGCGCTGCTCGAGGCTGACGTCGCGTTGCCGGTGGTGAGCGCGCTGATCGAGCGGATCAAGGTCCGCGCGGTCGGCCAGGACGTGCTGAAGAGCCTCACGCCGGGCCAGGCGCTCGTGAAGGTCGTGCACGACGAGCTGACCCGGGTGATGGGTGCGGCGACCAGCGAGCTTGCGCTCAACGTGCAGCCGCCGGCGGTGATCCTGATGGCCGGCCTGCAGGGCGCGGGCAAGACCACCACCGTCGCGAAGCTGGCGCGCTACCTGCACGAGCGCCGCAAGAAGAAGGTGATGGTGGTCAGCGCCGACGTCTACCGTCCGGCCGCGATCGAGCAGCTGCAGACGCTCGCCGGCCAGGTCGACGCGCTGTTCCATCCCTCGACCGCCGGGCAGGACCCGGTGGCGATCGCGCAGGGCGCGCTGGCGGCGGCGAAGCTCGCCTACGCCGACGTGCTGATCGTCGACACCGCCGGTCGTCTCGCGATCGACGCGGCGATGATGGACGAGATCGCGCGGCTGCATAAGTCGCTGAACCCGGTCGAGACCCTGTTCGTCGTGGACTCGATGACCGGCCAGGATGCGGCCAACACCGCGAAGGCCTTCGCCGCGGCGTTGCCGCTGACCGGCGTGGTCCTGACCAAGACCGACGGCGACGCCCGCGGCGGCGCCGCGCTGTCGGTGCGCACCATCACGGGCTGCCCGATCAAGTTCGTCGGCGCCGGCGAGAAGACCGATGCGCTGGAGGCCTTCCACCCGGAGCGTGCCGCGCAGCGCATCCTCGGCATGGGCGACGTGCTGTCGCTGGTCGAGGACGTGCAGCGCAAGGTCGACCAGGAGAAGGCGACCAAGCTCGCCGAGAAGGTCATCAAGGGCAAGAAGTTCGACCTGAACGACATGCGCGACCAGCTCGAGCAGATGCTGAACATGGGCGGCATGAAGAGCCTGATGGACAAGCTGCCGGGCGTCGCCACGCTGCCGCAGAACGTGAAGGACCAGGTCAACGACCGCGAGATCAAGCGCTCGATCGCGATCATCCGCTCGATGACCAAGAAGGAGCGCCGCTTCCCCGACACCCTGAACGGCTCGCGCCGTGCCCGCATCGCGCGCGGATCCGGCACGCAGCCGCAGGACGTCAACCGGCTGATGAAGCAGTTCCAGCAGATGGAGAAGATGATGTCGAAGCTCTCGGGCGGCGGCATCAAGGGACTGATGCGGCAGATGGGCGGGGCGCTCGGCGGCATGGGACAGTTCCGGCCGCGTTGAACCGCGCCGCGTCGTCGCGCCGATGAATGCCGAGCCGCGTCCTCTGGTCTCGATCCTGGTCCGCAGCATGGACCGCTCGACGCTCGCGCGGGCGCTCGATTCCGCGGCCTCGCAGACGCATCGGCCGCTCGAGGTCGTGGTCGTCGCCGCCAGCGGTGCGGCGCATCGCGACCTGCCCGCAGACTGGAAAGGCGTGCCGCTCCGGCTCGTCCGCTCGGAACAGCGCCTGCCGCGCGCCGAGGCCGCCAACGCGGCGCTCGACGCCGCCCGCGGCGACTGGTTGAACCTGCTCGACGACGACGACGTGCTGCTGCCGAACCATGTCGAAGCGCTGTTGTCGGCGCCGCGCGACCCGGCCGTGCGCCTCCTGTATTCGAGCGCCCGGGTGGTCGATGCCGAGGGGCGCGTCGTGGCCATGTCCGGCCGCGCCGGTACCCACATGCAGCTGTACTTCCAGAACCGCTGCCAGCCGGTCGCGGCGTTGTTCCATCGCAGCCTGGTGGACGAGGGCGCGCGCTTCGACCCGGCCTTCGACGTGCTGGAGGACCAGGACTTCTTCGTCGCCTGCGCGGTCCGCAGCGCCTTCCAGTGGGTCCCGAAGGACACCTGCCTCTGGTACGCGCACGCCGGCGATTCCGGCTGCGGCTACGGCGCCAACGCCGACGACGCCCGCCGGCAGAAGTACCTCGACCTGCTGCGCGCGAAATGGCGCACGACCTTCGAGCGTTGGCGCGACCAGCCCGAGTCCCTGATCTTCCTCGGCCAGCAGCACCTGAAGCAGGGCGACCTCGGCGTCGCGCTCGAGTGCCTGGAGCGGGCGCTGGTCAAGGTGCCGACCGACCTCAACGCGCTGAATCTCTGTGCGATGGCCAATTTCCACGCGGGCAACCGGCCGCGGGCATTGGCCTTGCTGGAGGAGGCGGACCGGCGGCTGCCGGGGCATCCGTTCATTCGCGGGAACCTCGACCTGGTGCGCGGTGCCCTTGGGAATGGCAAGGACAGCGCTCAGGGCCCTGGGCCCTGGGCCCAGTAGAGTCGAGGCCAGTCGTTTCGGGAGGGCGCAGAGCGTTCGTGCAGGGCGAAAACTCGCGCGCTTGCGGCGATTTCGCTGGGCGCTGTGCCCTGGGCCCTCGGCCCTGCTCGAAGATCCGCGGCACCAGCGATCCCCCGGGACTTCCATTTCCGCGCCAAGCCGCTACAATGTCGCGCTTTTTCCGGGCCGCTGTAGAGCGGTGGCTCTTCAGTATCCCTTTCGAGAGATCGCAGATGGTCAAGATTCGCCTGTCCCGTGGCGGCGCCAAGGGGCGTCCCTTCTATCACATCGTCGTGGCCGACGAGCGCTATGCGCGCGACGGTCGCAGCATCGAGCAGATCGGCTACTACAACCCGATCGCCAGCGGCAAGGACATCCCGCTGAAGCTCGACGCCGAGCGCGCCGAGTACTGGATCGGCAAGGGCGCCCAGCCGACCGACAAGGTGAAGTACCTGATGAAGGTGGCGAAGAAGACGGCCGTCGCCGCGGCCTGAACCGATGACTGGACGCCGGCCCCTGGTGGTCGGGCGGATCGTCGGCGTGTTCGGCGTGCGCGGCGAAGTGAAGCTGGAGTCCTACACCGAGCCGCGCGCCAACATCTTCCGCTACCAGCCGTGGATCCTGCGGCGCAGTGGCGAGGAGCGGACGCTCAGCGGCGTCCGCGGTCGCGAACAAGGCAAGGGCATCGTCGCGGTCCTGCCCGAGGTCGACAGCCGCGAGGCGGCGCTGGCCTGGAACGGTTTCGAGATCCTGGTCGAGCGCTCGCAGCTGCCGAAGGCGAAGCGTGGCGAGGTCTACTGGGCCGACCTCGAGGGTTTGAAGGTCGTCACGGTCGATGGCGTCGAGTTCGGCACGGTGTCGCACTTGTTCGAGACCGGAGCGAACGATGTGCTGGTGGTGCGGGGCGAGCGCGAGCGCCTGATCCCGTACCTGCCGGAACAGGTGGTGAAGTCGGTCGACCTCGCAGCCGGTGTGCTGACGGTCGACTGGGATGCGGAGTTCTAGGTTGCAAGTCGATGTGGTGACGTTGTTTCCCGACTTCGTGTCGGCGACCGCCAACGTCGGCGTGGTGGGCAGGGCGATGTCGCGCGGGCTGTTGACGCTGCGCACGCACAACCCCCGCGACCATGCGACCAACAACCACCGGACGGTCGATGGACGGCCGTTCGGCGGTGGACCGGGAATGGTGATGAAGCCGGAACCCCTGCTGGCCGCGATCGCGGCGGCGCGGGCGGCGGCGACGGCACCGGCGCGGGTGATCTACCTCAGTCCGCAGGGAGCGCGGCTGACCCAGCGCAAGATCGTCGCGCTGGCAAGGCTGCCGCGCCTGATCCTGGTGTGCGGCCGCTACGAGGGCATCGACGAGCGGGTGCTGCAGACGGCCATCGACGAGGAACTGTCGATCGGCGATTATGTGTTGTCGGGTGGCGAGTTGGCCGCCTGCGTGGTGATCGACGCGATCGGGCGGTTGGCCGACGGCGCGCTGGGAAATGCGGAATCGGCGGTGCAGGACTCCTTCTCGGACGGCCTGCTCGACTGTCCGCACTACACCCGCAGCGAGGCCTTCGACGACGCCACGGTGCCGGAGGTGCTGAAGGGCGGCGACCACGCCGCGATCGCACGCTGGCGCCGCAAGCAGTCCCTCGGACGCACCTGGCTGCGCCGGCCGGACCTGCTGGCGGCGGTGGAGTTGACGACGAAGGATCGCGAATTGTTGGACGAGTTCCGCCGCGAGTACGCGGCGGGACCGGCGAAGTGACAGCGGTCCGCGCGAAGCGCGACCGGATGTGGGCAGCAACAAAGAAATCAGATCAACCAGTGGTGGTAATCATGAACATTCTGCAGCAGTTCGAAGCCGAACAGGCGACCCGCAAGGTGCCGGACTTCACCCCGGGCGACACCGTGGTGGTCAACGTCAAGGTCAAGGAAGGCAACCGCGAGCGCGTCCAGGCCTACGAGGGCGTGGTCGTCGCGATCAAGAGCCGTGGCCTGAACTCGGCCTTCACCGTGCGCAAGATCTCGCACGGCACCGGCGTCGAGCGCGTCTTCCAGACCTATTCCCCGGCGATCGATTCGATCTCGATCAAGCGCCGCGGCAAGGTCGCCCGCGCCAAGCTCTACTACCTGCGCGATCGCGAGGGCAAGGCCGCCCGCATCCGCGAGGACATCGGCGCCAGCATCTCCTCCAACGCCGAGTAAGGCGTTGCGGTGATCCGCGAACGGCCGCCGCTGGCGGCCGTTCGCGTTTCCTTTTTCCGGAAATCCGCCCGCAGCGCGGCCGGATTGATGCGGAGCCGTTGAAAAGCATTGATGTGTTCCCAGAATTGGGGCCCCACACGCGATTCCGATGCCGTCATGAGCACTGAAACCCGTCGTTTCGAAGCCGAAGTTTCCGAAGTCCTGAAGCTGGTCACCCACTCGCTGTACTCGCACAAGGAGATCTTCCTGCGCGAGCTGGTGTCGAACGCGTCCGACGCCTGCGACAAGCGCCGCTTCGCTGCGCTGTCGCAGCCGGAGCTGGCGGCGCGCGAAGGCGAACTCGGCATCGAGATCGAGTTCGACGCGAACGCGAAGACGCTGACCGTGATCGACCACGGCATCGGGATGAGCCGCGACGAGGTGATCGAGAACATCGGCACCGTCGCGCGCTCGGGCACCAAGCGCTTCCTCGAGGCGCTGTCCGGCGACGCCCGCAAGGATGCCCAGCTGATCGGCCAGTTCGGTGTGGGCTTCTACTCGGCCTTCGTCGTCGCCGACAAGGTGAGCCTCGTCACCCGCCGCGCCGGCCTCGGCCCGGACGAGGCGGTGCGCTGGGAGTCCGACGGCAGCAGCGAATACTCGATCGAGCCGGCCGAGATGGCCGAGGTCGGCAGCCGCGTGACCCTGCACCTGAAGCCCGAGGAGACCGAGTTCCTGTCGCGCTGGCGGCTGTCGTCGCTGGTGTCGAAGTACTCCGACCACATCGGCTTCCCGATCCGCATGCGGGTGGAGAAGGACGGCCAGCCGGGCGACGAATGGGAGACCGTGAACCACGCCGCCGCCCTGTGGGCGCGGCCGAAGGCGGAACTGCAGGACGCCGACTACCAGTCGTTCTACAAGCACGTCACCCACGCGTTCGACGACGCGCTGGCCTGGAGCCACAACCGGGTCGAGGGCAACCAGAACTACATCAGCCTGCTGTACCTGCCGAGCCAGGCGCCGTTCGACCAGGTGTTCTCCGGCCGCGACGACCGCAAGGGCCTGAAGCTCTACATCCGTCGCGTGTTCATCATGGACGCCAGCGAGCAGCTGCTGCCCTCCTACCTGCGCTTCGTGCGCGGCGTGGTCGATTCCGACGATCTTCCGCTCAACGTCTCCCGCGAGATCCTGCAGGAGAACCGCCTGGTGCAGCAGATCCGCACGGGCCTCACCAAGCGCACGCTCGACCTGCTCGACAAACTCGCCAACGACGAGAAGGACAAATACGCGACCTTCTGGACCGCGTTCGGCAACGTGCTGAAGGAAGGCGTCACCGACGACTACGGCAACCGCGAGCGCATCGCGAAACTGCTGCGCTTCGCCTCCACCCGCAACGCCGACGCGACCCAGGACGTTTCGCTCGACGACTACATCGCGCGGATGAAGGAAGGCCAGGCCGCGATCTACTACGTCACCGCCGACAGCCACGCCGCCGCCAAGGGCAGCCCGCTGCTGGAGGCGCTGCGTGCCCGCGACATCGAGGTGCTGCTGCTGACCGACCGTGTCGACGAGTGGATGATGGGCCAGCTGACCGAGTATGCCGGCAAGAAGCTGCGCCACGCCGGCAAGGGCGAGCTCGAGCTCGGCGACCTCGCCGACAGCGCCGACGCCGCGCGCCGCGAGGAACGCAATGCCGCGGCCGCGCCGCTGGTCGAGCGCCTGAAGGCCGACCTCGGCGAGCGCGTCGCCGACGTGCGTGCGAGCGAGCGCCTGGTCGACTCGCCGTCCTGCATCGCGCTCGGCGAGCACGACATGGCGCTGTACATGCAGCGTCTGCTGAAGCAGGCCGGGCACGAGACCGGTCCGTCGCGTCCGGTGCTGGAAATCAATCCTGAGCACGCGCTGTTGCGCCGCTATGCCGCCGAGACCGACGCCGCACGTTCGGCCGACCTCGCGCTGATCCTGCTCGAGCAGGCCCAGCTCGCCGAGGGTGGACAGCTCGACGATCCTTCTGCTTATGTCCGCCGCGTCAACGCGCTGCTGACAGCCTGATCGATGGCTACAAGACGGCGGCCGTGCAGGGCGTTGCGGTCAGCCCCCAGAGTCAGGGGGCGCGAAACCCAGGCTCTGCCTGGGTTTTGGGGGGATGCTTCACGTATGAATGAGCAACTCGTTGAAAATGATCGACAGTAGGATGCAGCCATGAGCGAAGACGCCGTCCGCATCGACCGCTGGCTCTGGGCCGCGCGGTTCTTCAAGACCCGCACCCTGGCGCGCGAGGCGATCGACGCCGGGCGCATCTCGATCAACGACGTGGTGATCTCGAAGTCCTCGAAGCTGGTCCGCCCCGGCGACCAGCTGCACATCGTCAAGGCCGACGACCACTACGAGATCGAGGTGCTGGAGATCGCCGACGAGCGCGGCTCGGCCTCCGACGCGGCCGAGCTGTACAGCGAGTCCGAGGCCAGCATCGAGGCCCGCCGCGCGGGTCGCGAGGCGCGGCGGCTGGAGCGCGCCGGCTACGAGGCGCCGGAAGGCAAGCCGAACAAGAAGGCGCGGCGCCTGCTGATGGCGCTGGGTGACTTCGACGCGTCGTAGGGCGGCCATTGGCCGCCATCGCGAGGCGCCTCGGAGATGTCGCGTCATGCGCGACGCTAGACGGCAAGGGCCCCGACCGGGGCCCTTTTCCGTAGGGCGGCCCCTGGCCGCCATTGCGAGGCGCCGCGGCGTTGGCGCGCTGTGCGCGTCCTACCTGCCGTGGCAATAGCGACCGTCGCGATAGTCGTGGCGCCGCTCGCGACCGTAGCGATACCCCGGGTTGTAGTCGTAGCCGATCGACACCCGCGTGCCAGGGTCGTAGTAGGTCGGAGCGGAATAGCGGGTGCTTACCTGCTGGCTGTAGCCATAGCTGTAGCCGCTGCTGTAGCCGTAGGTGTAGCCGGTGCCGTAACGGTAGCCGTTGCCGTAGCTGTAGCCATTGGCATACGACGTGGAGTAGCCGTTGCTGTAGCCGGTGACCGTGGTGGTCGTACGGCCGTAGCCACCCGCAAACGCCAAGCCGGATGTGGCGCACAGCACCAGGGCAGCGGCAACACGCGCGAAGCTGTTCATGATTCCCCTCCAGGCGCCGGAAGTGGCGCGTGATCAGCTTCTCTCGCGCTCGCTAACGCCGATCTGAACCGAACCGATCGCGGCGCTGGTCGTTCATCCGGACGACAGATTCGCAATCGTCGCGTGAAGGACGCTCGTCCCAAAGAAAATGGGGCCCCGGTCGGGGCCCCATTTTCATGGTGTGGGCGGGCTGTGATCCCCTCTCCCCTGCTCGCGGGAGAGAGGGCCAGGGTGAGGGGGTTAGCGCCCGTGGCAATAGCGACCGTCGCGGTAGTCGTAGCGCCGCTCGCCACCATAACCACCGTAGCCGTAGCGATAGCCCTGGTTGTAGCGGTGGTCGTGCCAGTCGCGGCGGCCGTAGTAGGAGTAGCGGTCGTCGCGATCGTAGTCGCGGCCGTCGCTGGCGATCGCCGCGCCGATCAGCGCGCCGGCGACCGTGGCGGCGACCCGGCCGTCGCCCTTGCCGATGGTGTTGCCGAGCGCGCCACCGATCAGGGCGCCGACCAGCGGGGCACCGTCGTTGTGGTGACGACGACCGCCGTAGTAGCGATCGTCGTAGCGATAACCGCGATCGTTGCCGTAGGAAAGCTCGACCGCCTCCTGCCGGTAGCTGTCGGCGGAGCGATAGGTGTCGTCGTAGCCACCGCGGTCGTAGCGGTCGCCGTAGTCTCCGGCCGCCGCCAGGCTGGAAGTGGCACCGAGCACGAGAAGGGCGGCAACACGCGCGAAGCTGTTCATGGTTTCCTCCGAACGCCGTGATTGGCGTGGGGGACATGCTGGGCATCCGCCGCTAACGCGAAGCTGAACCCGGCCGGGGGGTGGCGGACGCGTTTAGCGGACCGATACCTATGTGTCGGCGCGTGACACGGCGCCGCGACGCGGTGCAACGGTCCGATCGGAAGCCAACCATGGTCGAGGGCGCTCGGCATTCGTCGGCGGTCCGGCCGCCCACGACGATCGGCCCCGCGTCAGTGGCCGAAGAACGGAGACGGCGTGCCGCCGCGCGCCTGCAGCACCCGGGCCGATCCGCGGGGTTCCAGGTTGCGCCATCGTTGATTGCGCTTGCCCGGGGCGATGGCGTCCCCATGTCCCTTCTGTCCTTCCCAACAGGAGATCCGCGATGCAAGCGACGTCCGGCACGTTACCCCTGATCGGCACGGAACAGGTCACCTCGGCATTCGAGCTGCCGGGCCACCGGATCGTCCGCAACCTCGGCATCGTGCGCGGCCTGGTGGTGCGCTCGCGCAGCATCGTCGGCAACATCGGCGCCGGCATCCAGACGCTGTTCGGCGGGAACATCACGCTCTACACCGAACTGTGCGAGCGCGCCCGCGCCGACGCCTACCGCGACATGGTCGAGCAGGCGCGCCGCCGCGGCGCGAATGCGGTGATCGCGATGCGCTACGACGCCAACGAGGTGGCTGCGGGGGTGACCGAGGTGCTGGCCTACGGGACCGCGGTGGTGGTTGCCCCGGAAGCGTGACCGGCCCGCGGCGAGTCCCGCCCTACTTGCGACCGCCGACCAGCAGAAGCACCACACCGAGGCTGATCGCGCCGATGCCGGCCCAGATCGGCACGTGCACCTCTTCCTTCTCCTTCACCGCGAAGTCGATCGGGCCGAGCTTCACTTCGTGGGTCTCCTTGGTGTAGCTGAAGCCGCCGTAGATCAGGGCGAGCACGCCGGCGATCACGGAGACGATGCCGGCCATCTTGATTCCATTCATGGTTGCGACCTCGGGTGGGTTGGAAGGGTCAAGCGTAGACGGTCGCGGCCTGCTCGCGGGTGAATCCGAACAGGCGGATGCCGACCCGGCGCGCGATCCGTACCGCCAGCGCGCTCGGCGCGGAAATGGCGGCCACGGTGCCGATGCCGGCGAGCGCCGCCTTGGCGAGAATCTCGTAGGAGGCCCGCGAGGTCACCACCAGCAGTTCGGGACGTTGCCCGGCGCGCGCCGCGGCGCCGATCGCCTTGTCCACCGCGTTGTGGCGTCCGATGTCCTCGCGCACGAGCAGGCCGGTGCCCGCATCGACGCCGGCGCCGTGCAGCGCACCGCAGGCACGATTGAGCGTCTGCGCGGCCGCCAGCGCCGACATCGCGGCGTGCACGCGCTCGACGGCCACCGGCGCGGAGGTCGTGACGGCCGGCAGCGGCGGGATCAGCGTCGCCAGCGCCTCCTGGCCGCAGACCCCGCAGGCGCTGTTGCCGGCAAGATGACGGTGCCGCTCGCGCAGCGCCAGGAACGCGGGCTCCGGGATCAGGCATTCGATGCTGATGCCGTCGTCGCCGGTGCCGATTTCTCCGATCCGGAGGTCTCCGGCGCGCTCGACGATGCGCTCGGACAGCGCGAAGCCCAGGGCGAAGTCCTCGAGATCAGCCGGCGTCGCGAGCATCACCGCATGCGCATGGCCATTGAACACCAGCGCGATCGGCACCTCCTCGGCCAGCCAGTCGAGGCGGTCGCTGCTGCCGCCGCCATCGATCCGCAGCGTGTCGACGGCGGACAGCGCGGGGGCCGCGAACCAGCCGTTCGCGGCGCGGCCGCGCGGCGTCAGCGCCAGGCGTTCGCGGCCGTCGGCGAGCCGTTCGACGACGACGTGGCCGCGCTCCGGCTCGGCATCCTCGACGAGACTCGCCAGTACCCGCCGGAGCCGGCTCGCCGGCAGCCCGAGGCGCTTGCAGGCGCGCGACACCGACATCGGACCGTCGGCGTGCAGCAGGCCAAGCAGCGCTGCGACCGGATCCGACATCTCAGCCGGCACCGGCGACGAGCCGCACGGCGATCGACTTCGAGGCCGGCGTACGGGCGCGTTCGGCGTGGTGCTCCAGCGCGACCAGCGGATTGGTCTCGGGGAAGTAGGCGGCGAGGCAGCCCGGTGGCAGGTCGTAGTCGACCAGCTCGAATCCGCGGATCACCCGGCGCGGGTCCTCCGGCAGCGCGTGCAGGTCGACCCGCTGCCCCTCGGCGAAGCCGAGCCGCTCGCGGTCCGCGCGCGCGATGAACACCACGTTGCGGCGGTCGCGCACGCCGCGGTAGCGGTCGTCGAGGCCGTAGATCGTGGTGTTGTACTGGTCGTGGCTGCGCACCGTCATCAGCGTCATGGTCGGCGCGCCGTCCGCCGCCGTCGCCGGCAACGGATGATCGAAGAATCGTGCCTTGCCGGACGCGGTGCGCCACTCGCGCGCCGCGGCGCTGTTGCGCAGGTGGAAGCCGCCGGGCGTGCGGACCCGGCGGTTGAAGTCCTCGAAGCCTTCGACCACGCGCTCGATCCGCGCCCGGATGCGGTCGTAGTCGGCGACCAGGTCCCGCCACGGCGTGGCCGATGCGGGCAGGGCGGCGACCGCGATGCCGGCGACGATCTCCGGCTCCGAGCGCAGCGTCGCCGCGGCCGGCGCGTTCATCCCGTGCGACAGATGCACCATCGACATCGAGTCCTCGACCGTCACGGCGCGCGGCCCCAGCGGTCCGCGGTCGATCTCCGTGCGCCCGAGGCAGGGCAGGATCAGCGCCTCGCGGCCGTGCACCAGGTGCGAGCGGTTGAGCTTGGTCGACACCTGCACGGTCAGCCCGACGCGACGCAGCGCCGCCTGGGTGCGCACGCTGTCCGGCGTCGCCGCGGCGAAGTTGCCGCCGAGCGCGACGAACACCTCGACCTCGCCGCGCTCCATCTGCTCGATCGCGGCGATCACGTCGACGCCGTCCTCGCGCGGCGGCTCGAAGCCGAACTCGCGACCGAGCCGATCGAGGAACACGGCCGAGGGCTTCTCGTGGATGCCCATCGTGCGATCGCCCTGCACGTTGGAATGGCCGCGCACCGGGCAGGCGCCGGCGCCCGGGCGACCGATGTTGCCGCGCGCGAGCAGCAGGTTGCCGATCATCTGGATCGTCGCGACCGCGTGGCGGTGCTGGGTGATGCCCATGCCCCAGCAGACGATGGAGGAACGGGCATCACGGTAGATCGACGCGGCCTCCTCGATCGCGGCGCGGGCGAGGCCGGAACCACGCTCGATGTCGTCCCAGGACGTGCCTGCGACGCGCGCGGCGAGCGCGTCGAAGCCGACCGTGTGCGCGGCGATGAAGTCGCGGTCGACCGCATCCCGCTCGACCAGGCACTTCAGCAGGCCGGTCAGCACGGCCAGGTCGCCGCCGATCCGCGGCTGGTGGTAGTGGCTGGCGAGCGCGGTGCTGCCGCCGGTCAGCATCTCGACCGGGTCCTGCGGATGGGTGAAGCGCTCCAGGCCGCGTTCGCGCAGCGGATTGAAGACGACGATGCGGCAGCCGCGCCTGGCGGCGTCGCGCAGTTCGCCCAGCATCCGCGGATGGTTGGTGCCGGGGTTCTGCCCGAACACGAAGATCGCGTCGGCCCGGGTGAAGTCGTCCAGCGTGACCGTGCCCTTGCCGGTGCCGAGCTGCTCGGTCAGCGCCACGCCGGACGGCTCGTGGCACATGTTTGAGCAATCCGGGAGATTGTTGCTGCCGAGCTCGCGCACCATCAGCTGGTACAGGAAGGCGGCTTCGTTGGAGGTGCGGCCCGAGGTGTAGAACACGCCGCGCCGCGGATCGTCGAGGCCGGCGAGGCGCGCGCCGACGAGCGCGAAGGCCTCGTCCCAGGAGATCGGCAGGTAGCGGTCGCTGGCGAGGTCGTAGCGCAGCGGCTCGACGAGGCGGCCCTGCGCCTCGAGCGCGCGATCGTCCCAGCGCGCGAGTTCGGCGACGGTGTGCGCGGCGAAGAACGCGTGGCCGATCCGGCGGCGGGTGGCTTCCGCCGCGACCGCCTTGACGCCGTTCTCGCAGAACTCGAAGGTCGAGTGGGGGTTGCGATCGGGCCAGGCGCAGCCGGGGCAGTCGAATCCGTCCGGCTGGTTGGCGGACAGCAGGGTGCCGGCACCGCGCCAGAGCGCGCCTTCGCGCGACAGGTGCCGGCACGACGACCACAGCGCGTCCCAGCCGCCGGCGGGTTTGGAATAGGGCTTGTGCGGGGAACTCATCACGACGACGATAGACCATCCGTCGGCGGTCGTCATCGCGCCGGCGCGTCGATCGGATCCCGCGAAATTCCCGGAGGCGTGCGTGGCCTACATCGTGATCTGGCGCTACCGCGTGCAGCCGCAGCATGTGCCGGCCTTCGAGACGGCCTACGGTCCGAGCGGCGACTGGGCGCGGCTGTTCGCGCGCTATGCCGGCTATCTGGGAATCGAGCTGGTGCGCGAGCGGCAGACGCCCGGCGTCTACCTGACCATCGACCGCTGGCATTCGGCGGCCTCCTACGACGCGATGCTGCGCGACTCGATCGACGACTATTCGCGGCTCAACGACGACTGCGCGGCGCTGACGCTGACCGAGGAGAAGCTCGGCGCATTCGACCTCATCGAAGCGCTGTCGCCGACCATCCGGCCGTCCTAGGGCGGCCGCCGGCCGCCGTCGCGTCGCCGTCCGTTCGATTCCCGTGCACGACTCGTCGACTGCCGACCGCGCCATCGTCCACGTCGACATGGACGCGTTCTACGCCGCGATCGAGGTTCTCGATCATCCGGCGTGGCGAGGACTGCCGCTGATCGTCGGCGGACTCGGCCGGCGCGGCGTCGTCAGCACCTGCAGCTACGAGGCGCGGAAGTTCGGCGTGCGCTCGGCGATGCCGACCGCGGAGGCCCGGCGGCGCTGCCCGGACGCGATCTACGTGGCGCCGCGGATGAGCCGCTACACGGAGGTCTCGGCCGAGGTGTTCGCGGTGTTCCGCGAGATCACGCCGGAGGTCGAAGGCCTGTCGCTGGACGAGGCCTTCCTCGACGTCGGCGCCAGCCGTGCTCTGTTCGGCGACATCGAGGCGATCGGCCGACGGATCAAGGACGGCGTGCGCGCGCGCACCGGCCTCGCCGCGTCCGTCGGGATGGCGCACAACAAGCTGCTGGCGAAGCTCGCCAGCGAGCTGTCGAAGCCCGACGGATTCCTGCATCTGTCCCCCGATGCCGTCCACGCGACGCTCGACCCGTTGCCGGTCGGCCGGCTGTGGACGGTCGGCAAGGTCGCCGACGAGCGCCTCGCCGCGATCGGCATCCGCACCATCGGCGCGCTGCGCCGCGCCGATCCGCTGCGTCTCGCGCGGGCGCTCGGCCGCGACGTCGCGGGACTGCAGCTGCTCGCGGCCGGCATCGACGAGCGGCCGGTATGCGCCGAGCGCGAGGAGAAGTCGCTGTCCGCGGAGAACACCTTCGCCTACGACCTCACCGAGTGGGCCGATGCCGCGACCTGGCTGATGCGGCTGGCCGAACGGGTCGGCGAGCGCCTGCGCCATCATGGCTTCGTCGCACGCACCATCGGGGTGAAGCTGCGCGCGCCGCCGTTCGAGACCCACACGCGGCAGGCGACACTGGCGGCGCCGAGCGACGCGACGGCGGTGATCCATGCGACGGCGCGACCGCTGCTCGAGCGCTGGTGGAAGGAGCAGCGGCCGCCGCGGCTGCGTCTGCTCGGCGTGTCGGCGCAAGGCCTGGTCGAAGCGGGGACGGCCGAGGCCGCGCCGCAGGCCGACCTGTTCGCGCCGCCGGCGATCGTCGAGCGGACGTCGCGCACCGACGCGGTGGCCGATCGGATCACGCAGAAGTTCGGCGCGGCCGGCCTCCGGCGCGCGCGTGGCCTCGAGAAATCGACCAAGGAATGAACCCGCCGGAAAATATTTCCGAAAATATTTTCGTGGAGGTGTTGACGAAGGGGGGTGACCTCCCCATAATGCGCGGCTCTGCGCCCGTAGCTCAGTTGGATAGAGTACCAGGCTACGAACTTGGTGGTCGGGAGTTCGAATCTCTCCGGGCGCGCCAATTGCTGAAAGAAAGGGTGCCTTGGCGCCCTTTTTAGTTGGAGCCGCGATTCCGCCGGTGGTTTCGGCGGCGGATCGGCAGGGTCGAGCGGTACGACGCTTCGATTGACGTTGGTGTGTGCGGCTCCTACCATGCGCGCGCCTTGGCGACACCCGACCGGTGGCGCCCGACGGAGTCAAGCGGGGTATAGCTCAGCCTGGTAGAGCGCCAGCTTTGGGAGCTGGACGTCGGGGGTTCGAATCCCTCTACCCCGACCAGTCCGTTGCTTGCCGGCCAGGCGCCTGTAGCTCAACTGGATAGAGCACCGGCCTTCTAAGCCGGCGGTTGCAGGTTCGATTCCTGTCGGGCGCGCCACCGTCGACTGCAGCAAATCGGTACTCGATTCACGATCTATGGTGGCTGTAGCTCAGTTGGTTAGAGTACTGGATTGTGATTCCAGTTGTCGTGGGTTCGAGTCCCATCAGCCACCCCAGTCCGGCTGCACGGTGAAGCGATTCGCCGGGTAGCCATCGCCGGCAGAGCGCGTCAGCGCGAAGGTTGGCGGAAGCGTTTCCTCGTGGGCCGTTAGCTCAATTGGTAGAGCAGCGGACTCTTAATCCGTAGGTTCTAGGTTCGAGTCCTAGACGGCCCACCATCTTCCACCGGACCTCGCGTCGCACGCCCCCGCCAGATTTGATGTTGATGTCGATCGCGAGAGTGGCGGAATTGGTAGACGCACTGGATTTAGGTTCCAGCGGGGCAACCCGTGAGAGTTCGAGTCTCTCCTTTCGCACCAGCGCCGCACGGCGCTTTTTTCGTTGAACCTTGAGGAACGATCATGCAGGTTTCGCTCGAGAACACTGGCACCCTGGGCCGCAAGCTGACCATCCGCCTTCCGGCCGACGGCATGAACACGCAGGTGCGCAACCGGCTGCGCGAGCTGTCGCAGACCATCCGCCTGAAGGGCTTCCGTCCGGGCAAGGTGCCGCCGCAGGTGATCGAGCAGCGCTTCGGCGCCCAGGTGCGCTCCGAGGCCCTGGGTGAAGTCATCAGCAGTTCGTTCCAGGAAGCGGTCAAGAGCGAGAACCTGCGCATCGCCGCGCAGCCGCGGATCGAGGCCCAGAGCCGTGGCGAGCAGGGCGAAGTCGCCTACACCGCGGTGTTCGAGGTCGTGCCGGAGATCGGCGCGGTCGACGTCGCCGGTCTCGCGGTCAGCCGCACCGTCTCGACCGTCGAGGACGCCGACGTCGAGCGGATGATCGACACCCTGCGCATGCAGCGCCGCAGCTGGCCGACGGTCGAGCGCGCCGCGCAGCCGACCGACCTGGTCGTGTTCGAGTACAGCGCCAGCGGCGACGGCGTGCGCTTCCCGGCCGAGGGCATGGAGCGGGTCGGCACCATCATCGGTTCCGGCGCGCTGTTCCCGGAATTCGACGGCGTGCTGAACGGCGCCGCCGCCGGCGACAGCAAGAAGCTCGACCTCGAGTTCCCGGCCAACTTCCGCGAGGCGACCATCGCCGGCAGGAAGTGCGCGGTCGAGATCAACGTCGTGCGCGTGCAGGAAGCGAAGCTGCCGGAGCTGAACGAAGAGTTCGCCGCGCAGTTCGGCATCACCGAGGGCGGCCTCGAGAAGTTCCGTTCCGACGTGCGCGCCAACCTCGAGCGCGAGCTCGGCGGCGCGCTGCGCATGCGCCTCAAGGTCGAGGTGCTGGACAAGCTGCTGGCCGCCAACAGCGGCTTCGAGCTGCCGCAGACCATGGTCGAGACGGAAGCCCGCGCGCTGCTGATGCAGGCGCGCCAGCAGGCCGAGCAGGCCAAGCTGACCCCGCCGACCGAGGTCGAGCCCTTCCTGCCGAACGCCGCGCAGCGGATCCGGGCGTTCCTGCTGATGAACGAGATCGCCCGCCAGAACAACATCCAGATCGACCAGCAGCGCGTCAGCCGCGAGCTGATGACGCTGGCCTCGACCTACGAGGATCCGCAGCAGGTCATCCAGATGTACGCCCGCGATCCGGAGCTGTCGAACGGACTGCGCAACCGCGTGCTGGAAGACCAGGTGATCGAGTGGGTCGCCGAGCACGCCGTGAAGACCGACGTGCCGATGAGCTTCGAGCAGGTCATCCAGTCGGTTCGCGGGTAACACCCCTCGATGGCCGCCGGAGCAGGCTCCGGCGCCACGGTAAGCGCCAGGACGGGAGCGATTCCGGCCTGGCGTTTTCCTTTCCGGGTCTTTATTCCGATGAGGTTCCGCCGTGCAGCGGCGGTCGCCTTGCAATGGCCATCCGTGCCACCATCTCGGTGGTCCGCTTTCCCGGAGTACGCGACGTGATCAAGAACCTGAACCTGGTGCCGATGGTGGTCGAGCAGACCTCGCGCGGCGAGCGGGCCTACGACATCTACTCGCGCCTGCTGAAGGAGCGCGTGGTCTTCTGCGTCGGCCCGATCGACGACTACATGGCGAACGTGATCGTCGCCCAGCTGCTGTTCCTGGAGTCGGAGAACCCGGACAAGGACATCAACGTCTACATCAACAGCCCGGGAGGCGTCGTCACCGCCGGTCTCGCGATCTACGACACCATGCAGTTCATCAAGCCCGACGTCAGCACCATCTGCATCGGCCAGGCCTGCAGCATGGGCGCGTTCCTGCTGTCCGCGGGCCAAAAGGGCAAGCGTTTCGCGCTGCCGAATTCGCGGGTGATGATCCACCAGCCGTCCGGCGGCGCGCAGGGCCAGGCCACCGACATCGCGATCCAGGCCAAGGAAATCCTGCACATGCGCCAGCGCCTCAACGAGTCGATGGCGCGCCACACCGGCCAGACGGTGGAGAAGATCGCCGCCGACGTCGAGCGCGATTTCTTCATGAGCGCCAACGAGGCGCGCGACTACGGCCTGATCGACCAGGTGTTCGAGAAGCGCCCGGAAGAGTCCGTTCGCACCGGCTGAGCCGGTTCCTGACGGAATTGTGACCTTCGTTTCGGTTCGTCCCGCCCCAGCCGGGCGGGTGACCGGGACTCCTGTGATATTCTGAACGTGGCCGTTTCCGGCCGCGTTGGAGGCTAGTGTTCCATGAGTGATGAACGTCAGGGCAGGGGTGGCGACGGTGCCAAGATCCTGTATTGCTCGTTCTGCGGCAAGAGCCAGCACGAGGTGCGCAAGCTCATTGCCGGCCCCAGCGTGTTCATCTGCGACGAATGCGTCGAGCTGTGCAACGACATCATCCGCGAGGAGCTGGAGGAGAAGTCCAGCGCCGCGCGTTCGCACCTGCCGAAGCCGCGCGAGATCCTCGAGGTGCTGGACCAGTACGTCGTCGGCCAGTCGCGCGCCAAGAAGGTGCTCGCGGTGGCGGTGTACAACCACTACAAGCGCCTGGAAACCCGCAGCAAGAGCGACGAGATCGAACTGTCGAAGTCGAACATCCTGCTGATCGGGCCCACCGGCTCCGGCAAGACCCTGCTCGCCGAGACCCTGGCACGGCTGCTCAACGTCCCGTTCACGATCGCCGACGCCACCACCCTCACCGAGGCGGGCTATGTCGGCGAGGACGTCGAGAACATCATCCAGAAGCTCCTGCAGAAGTGCGAGTACGACGTCGACAAGGCCCAGTCGGGCATCGTCTACATCGACGAGATCGACAAGATCTCGCGCAAGAGCGAGAACCCGTCGATCACCCGCGACGTGTCGGGCGAGGGCGTGCAGCAGGCGCTGCTGAAGCTGATCGAGGGCACCATCGCCTCGGTGCCGCCGCAGGGGGGGCGCAAGCACCCGCAGCAGGAATTCCTGCAGGTCGACACCAAGAACATCCTGTTCATCTGCGGTGGCGCGTTCGCCGGCCTGGAAAAGATCATCCAGGCGCGCTCGGAGTCCACCGGCATCGGCTTCAAGGCCGAGATCCGCAGCAAGGACAAGCGCAGCAACGTCGGTACCGTGCTTGCCAATGTCGAGCCCGAAGACCTGATCAAGTTCGGCCTGATCCCGGAGTTCGTCGGCCGCCTGCCGGTGGTCGCCACGCTCGAGGAACTCGACGAGACGGCGCTGATCAAGATCCTGAACGAGCCGAAGAACGCGATCACCAAGCAGTTCAAGAAGCTGTTCGAAATGGAAGGTGTGGAACTGGAGTTCCGCCCCGACGCGCTGACTGCGATCGCGCGCAAGGCGATCAAGCGCAAGACCGGCGCGCGCGGCCTGCGCACGATCCTGGAGAACGTCCTGCTCGACACGATGTACGAGCTGCCGTCGCTCGAGCACGTCAGCAAGGTCGTCGTCGACGAGGCGGTGATCAACGGCAATGCCGATCCCTATCTCATCTACAGCGGCACCGCACAGCCGCGCGCGGCATCCGAATAGTCGATGGATCGCCGCCGTCGGCTTGCAATAGCCGTCGTCGCCCCCAGCTCCGCCGGCGGCTGGTCGGGATCCTCCCGCCCGGCCGTCGCCGCTTTGCGTCGTGCGTGAACGCGCACGAACGCTTGGACCACCAGGAGACCCGCTCATGACCGTCAAGACCGAAACGCAAGGCGCCGAAACCGTGACTCCGGTGCTGCCGCTGCGCGATGTGGTGGTCTTCCCGCACCAGGTGATCCCGCTGTTCGTCGGCCGCGAGAAGTCGATCCGCGCGCTGGAGTCGGCGATGGAGGGCGACAAGCAGATCCTGCTGGTGGCGCAGCGGTCCCCCGAGACCGATGATCCGGGCGCCGAGGAACTCTACGAGATCGGCACGCTCGCCAACGTCCTGCAGCTCCTGAAGCTGCCCGATGGCACCATCAAGGTGCTGGTCGAGGGCGTGCGCCGCGCCCGGGTGGACGAACTGGCCGAACGCGACGGCCTGCTGGTCGGTCGCGTGCAGGGCATCGACGCGGTCGCCAGCCGCGACCCGCGCGAAATCGACATCGCCTGCAAGTCGCTGCTGTCGGTGTTCGAGCAGTACGTGAAGCTGAACCGCAAGATCCCGCCGGAGCTCTTGACCAGCCTCGCCGGCATCGACGAGGCGGGGCGGCTCGCCGACATGGTCGCCGCCCACCTCGGCGTGCGCCTGTCGGAAAAGCAGCGGGTCCTGGAGACGATCGAGATCGGCGAGCGCCTGGAACTGCTGATCGGCCTCTCCGAGGGCGAGATCGACGTGCACCAGCTGGAGAAGCGCATCCGCGGTCGGGTCAAGACGCAGATGGAGAAGAGCCAGCGCGAGTACTACCTCAACGAGCAGATGAAGGCGATCCAGAAGGAGCTCGGCGAGGGCGAGGACGCGCCCAACGAGCTCGAGGAGCTGGGCCGCAAGATCGCCAAGGCCGGCATGCCGAAGGCGGCCGAGGCGCGCGCCAAGACCGAGCTCAACAAGCTGAAGCAGATGTCGCCGATGGCCGCCGAAGCGACCGTCGTGCGCAACTACATCGACTGGCTGGTGCAGGTGCCGTGGAAGACCCGCACCCGCATCCGCAGCGACCTCGCGCTGGCCGAGCAGGTGCTCGACCAGGACCACTTCGGCCTGGAGAAGGTGAAGGAGCGCATCCTCGAGTATCTCGCCGTGCAGCAGCGGGTGAAGAAGATGAAGGGCCCGATCCTGTGCCTGGTCGGACCGCCGGGCGTCGGCAAGACCTCGCTGGGCCGCTCGATCGCCAAGGCGACCAACCGCAAGTTCATCCGGATGTCGCTGGGCGGCGTGCGCGACGAGGCCGAGATCCGTGGCCACCGCCGCACCTACATCGGCTCGCTGCCGGGCCGGATCATCCAGAACATGGCCAAGGCGGGCACCCGCAATCCGCTGTTCGTGCTCGACGAGATCGACAAGATGAGCATGGACTTCCGCGGCGACCCGTCGTCGGCGCTGCTGGAGGTGCTCGACCCGGAGCAGAACCACACCTTCAACGACCATTACCTCGAGCTCGACTTCGATCTCTCCGAGGTGATGTGGGTCGCGACCGCCAATTCGCTCAACATCCCGGCGGCGCTGTTCGACCGCATGGAAGTGATCCGGATTCCCGGATACACCGAAGAGGAGAAGATCAACATCGCCGAGCGCGACCTCGTGCCGAAGCAGATCAAGGCCAACGGCCTGCAGCCGGAGGAGCTCACGATCAACGAGGATGCGGTGCGCGACACCATCCGCTACTACACCCGCGAATCCG
>JBGAPI010000002.1:0-165725 GCA_044221335.1 Ahniellaceae bacterium | reverse complement strand
GGCCCCGCACTGGCTTCCCATGGACCGGAATCCGACCCGGGCGACTGGCCTCACATGGCCCGGAATCGTGGCTTCACATGGTCCGGAACGGTGGCTTCACATGCTCCGGAATGCTGGCCTCTCATGAACCGGAATCTCCAAAGGGGCGTGCAAGCGATGTCGTCGTCGGGCAGATCCAGCGTTACATGGGCTACGTGCTTGACGAGCTGGCAGAGAACGACCAGCGCGTCTCCGGCGTGATCATTGCCCTCGAGGACGACTTGCGAATTCGGCGGGCGCTAAGAGTGGCATCCGGGATCCGGTTCTTTCGCTATCAAGTGAGTTTTGCGCTGCTTCCGGTGCCGCTGTAGGCGGTCCACTCCACGTTCTTAGGTGGCGAGAACTGCGCCTTCGTTGCCAGGGACGCCTAGCAGCTGGCTGAGATCCATCTTCAAGCAGAACGTCTGGGGTCGTAGACCAGTGCATCGATGAGTGCAGATCGATTCTCCCACGCGAGCCTTTCGACTCCGCCGTTGGGCCTGCGAGCCAAGAACCACGGTTGGCGATGCGCCCACTCCAGTAGTCGGTGATAGCTCCTCGGTGAACCGAGCGCGGTGGCCGTGACTTGCTTGCCGAGGCTTGCCATTCCCAGCCCATATGACGACTGACTGTTCACCGAGATTGCGTACTGCGGGCAGGCTAGCGCTAGAAGTCGGGTAATCACACCTGGTCCAACTCGTTCGATTTCACAGCCTCGGCGAACTGCAACTTCGGCGTTCGATCTGAACTCTTCCGGTGATCGGGACGCTGCGGCGCGCGCTGCAATCTTCCGCATCAGCTCGCGAAACTCGGCATCGTTCCGAAAGTTTGCGCTCGCCTTCGCCGCTGCGCCCATTGATCCGAGCAGTCCCCAAGCGCCATCCCACTCGTCGCTCTGACTCCGTGGCATCAGCACGCGGATCGCGTGGTCCGAGAGAATCTCCCAAGATGAGAGCCCGAACAGTAGTTGCCCTTCCCGAATGGTCTCGAGGTAGCTAAAGGTCTCTCCGAAAACAGACCAGCTTGTGTGGTCATGGCTGGGTCGGAACACATCCACATCGCATAGCCGCGCGAAGTACGCATCCCACGACATGTGGTCAGATGCGTGAAGCTGATTCCGTTCGATGCGCGCTGTCTCTTGTGGAGGTCTGAGCGTCGCGGTGGGAGTGGGTCTCGGTAAGAACCTTCTGGATTGTTCGTATTCCTGGATTGCAGACTCATCGGCGACCCGGGAACGCGCGCTTGACCACAGCTTCTCAAACCAATTCAGGATGTCCGCCGTGAGGGGCACCTGTACAACGAGCTCCTCGTTGTCACCGGAGTACGCGAGGTCGGTCAAGTTCGCGCTGCCTATCCACGCGGTTCCGTTGCCATTCGGCCGATGAAAAGCAATGACCTTTGGATGGAATCGCGCCGTGGACGGGGGCCGCGCGGTCCCTAGCCGCACCGTCCCACGGGGAAGGTCACAGAAGCGCCGGATGACGCCAGGAGAAGTGATTGAGTCGTCGATCCCAAGCAGCGCGCGGATGGGCTTCCCAATTGCGCCCGCGGCAAGGATTCGCTCGACGGGTTTCGAAGCTGTGCAGTACGCGCAGGCGATGTCGATCGCTTCAGCAGTTGCCAATTCGTCCACAAGACGGTCTACGAGGCTTGCGGTGATCAGTGTCGACATGGCTCGCTCCGTGGCTCGTGCCGGACCTGTGCTTCCGACCTCGACCTACAGCGCCTGTGGTGCGATCGGGCGGTATTCGAATTTGGCGAGCGTGCTGAAGGCAACGCCTGCTCCGCCGCGACTATTCCCCAGCAACGTGCTCGACGAGCTCCTCTATCCGGCACCCGAAGTAGTTGCATAGACGGTCAAGATTGTCGGTCTGCACGTTTGCCCCATGCTTGTTCAGCATCTTTGAAAGGGTCATGCGGTTGACCCCCGTCGCCTCGGAAATCTCGATCACCGTGATCCGGCGACGCTCCCGGAACTCCTTGTCTGCGATTCGTTCCTTGAGCTTGAAGCGAAGCATCCCGGCAGCCCTGCTCTACATCCGTCACGTAAAATGATCAGACGATGTTGACAACCATCATTCGTGTGCTATAACTGACATCACGTGATCATTTTAGTGATCATGTGCGCAGCCCGATTCGCAACGGAGCATACGAATGAGCGAAACCTACCTTACCACCGACGAACTGTCTGAGCGTATCCACTACGACACTCGCACGATCCGCGATCGCCTGAAGGACTCCGTCCTCATCGAGGGGATCCATTACTTCCGGCCGTTCGGTGGTCGCAAGCTTCTCTTCATCTGGGAGGCGATCGAGCGCGACATGAAGCGCTGCTCGCTTCCCGATACCGGTGGCATTCCGATGGCCGGCGGTGGTGTCGCCCATGGCTAGCGTCCGGTGTCGGAACGACACGGGCCAGCTGTTCATCGATTTCCGGTACCAGGGACAGCGTTGTCGTGAGCAGACTCTGCTCTTGGACACCCCCACCAATCGCGATCGCCTCGAAAAACTCCTCCAGCGCATCGAGCGCGCGATCGGCGACGGCAGCTTCCGCTACGGCAACTTCTTCCCCGACAGCCCGCGGAGGAAGCAGTTTGACCCTATCCCGGCAGGGCAGGCGTTGGAAACCGCCACGCCGGCGATGGCCCCTTCTGTTGTCGCCGCGCCGATCGCAATTCCGACTCCGCCGTTCCAAGAGTTCGTCGAGACCTGGTTCGCCGAGAGTCGGCCGCGTTGGCGGCGAACCAACATCGCTGCCGTTCGCAGCGTTCTCGACTCGCGCATCCTTCCGTTCTTCAAGGACAAGCTGATCGCCGACGTCGATCGGCCGCTGGTGTTGGGGTTTCGGGCGAGCCTCAGCGAGCGCAAGGGGCACGGTGGGCGCCTGCTTTCGCCGAAGAGCGTCAACGAAGTGATGGGCGTGCTTCGGATGATCACCAACGAGGCAGCCGACCGCTATGGGCTCACCGCGCCCTTCCGCGGCCTGAAGCCGCTGAAGGAACGCCGCCCGGATGTCGCACCGTTCACCCTGATCGAGCTCAATCGGATGTTCGACACCATCCGGGAGGACTACCGGTCCTACCTTACCGTGTGGGCGTTCACCGGCATGCGGACGGGCGAGATCAACGGGCTCAAGTGGCGATACGTCGACTTCGATCGCAACCTGATCATCATCCGCGAGACCTTCACCCACGGTGCTCAGGACGACACCAAGACCGACGGCTCGCGTCGCGACATCCCCATGCTGCCGATGGTACGTGAAGCCCTGCAGGCGCAACGGAAGTCTCGGACCGCCGGCTGCGAGTACGTGTTCCACACGGCCAGCGGCAAGCCGATCGATGCGATCAACTTCAACAACCGCGTCTGGCGCCCGCTGCTGCGCCACCTCGGCCTGCCGATGCGCCGCCCGTACCAGCTGCGCCACACCGCAGCGACGCTGATGCTGGCATCCGGGGAAAACCCGGAGTGGGTCGCGCGCACGCTTGGCCACAGCACGACCGAAATGCTGTTCCGCGTGTACTCCCGGTTCGTCCCCAACCTGACCCGAAGTGACGGGCGCGCGTACACCGGCCTCGTCGAGTCGCGCCTGCGCCCGCCTTCTACTTCCGGCGCAACTCCGCTGTGCGCGAACGAACTCGACACCCTCCCGCCCGACGAGTTGCGCGCCCGCCTGGCCGACGCGCTCCGTCGTCTCGAGCCCCATTCCAAGGAAAATCAGTGATGCAGACCATCGATGCCTACCAGAACATGACCGCCCTGCAGGAGTTCGACGCGGTCATCGAGTCCGCGGGCCGGACCTCGGTCGAACCGGGAACCGGCGCACCGTACGCCTATCGGCTGCTGGTGGAGAACGGCCGTTTCGAGGCCGTGAGCTGGATCTCGCCCAGCTCGATCCGCTGTCCCGCCAAACAGATGCCGAAGGCGCGCCTCAGCGTGATCGCGACGCCGGGCGCTCTGTTCCCCAACCGCGTCATCGTCGCGGCTCGCCCCGATCCAAACATTCCGATCCTGGAGCACCTGCCCGAGGACGTCTGTCCCGTCGATGGCGTGATCCTGCGCGTCGGGATGATCGCCAACGAGATCGTCTCGCCCCCGATGCGACAATCAATCAACGAGGTGTTATCGCTGCGCGAGGTGTGCTCCGAGTTCTGGCGCTGCACGGCGGGAGCGAACGGTCATCACGACTTTCCAGGCGGACTCGCGGCGCATTCCGTCGAAGTGGCCGAATTCCTGGCCGACAGTCCGCGGCTTGGTCAGACGGAACGCGACATCGGTATCGCATATGCCTTGCTGCACGACATCGGTCACGTCTGGACCCGGACAGGCACGACCAGGACGTCGGAGCGAGCCCAGCTCCTCGGCCCCAATCTCGTCGCCTTCGATCACCTGCGCGACGCGATGACACTGCTCGAGCGTGAGTGGCCGGATGGTGGGACTGCCCTGACGTCGCTGTTGTGCGGCCTCTGGCGGGACCGTGGAGACCGGCCGCTGATGGCGGTTGGAGAAGTGGTCGTGGCGTACGACCGGGTAAGCCAGGAGCGAGACAGGCGATCGAGACGTCCGTCTGATCGGCAGCCCTGGTACCCGTCGGACTGCTCGTCGACACCTGCTGCTTTCGTGACCTAAGAGCACCAGTGCGAATCGACGCCCTCTCCAAACTTCACCACGAATTTGGCGGCTTCGATCCGCCAATCGTCGACGCCGGTGTTGTCTTGCAGGTCGGTGACATCTGGCTGCGCGATCGCGGCGTTCGGTGGGCCAAACAAGCGATTTCCCAACCGGTCATGTATGTTGTTGGGACTCACGAGTCGGCGTTGAAGGTCGAACAAAGGTGCCTAAACTACTAGTTGTATCCTACCGGCGACTGACTGTCCGTCTTCCGATCTAGCACTATGTCGACGAGCGCCAAGCCACAGAGAACGCGAAACATCATTCAAGAGATCGCCGAGATTCGCGTTCGACGAGGATCTGACTCGGCAACGATGGAGCTAGTCTCTCGCCTGACCAAGCTGGAATCCACATTCTCAACGCTCGATCAAAGCGACGATGAACTCTGTAGATATTTCCCAGTCGCAGTCATCGCTTGCATCGAATCGTATCTCCGAATGGCGATCCAGGAACTGATCGACTCGGGAGAGCCTTACCTGTCGAATGCACAGGCTATAGCGAACGCCACAAGAATAAATTTCGAGGTCCTTCGAGCCGTTCACGGGAAGGCTGTAACGGTAGGTGAGATCGTATCGCACAGTATTCAGCTCAGTAGACTCGACCAACTGAACGGAGTCATGTCGACGCTTATAGGTGAGGAGTTTCTCACAAGTCTCCGAGGAGTCACTGATCGATGGCGCCACGAGGTCATGCGAGAGCCGAAGTCCCCGGTGCTCTCCGATCCGGAAAAGGTATTCGCTCAAGTCGCGAGAACCTTCGACCTTAGGCACATCATCTGTCACGAGATTGCATCTGGATTCGCCATCTCAGTTCCTGAAATCGGGGAATGCTTCCACAGCTGCACCGCATTTCTACGTGCCACAGATGAATTGATGTCTCAAACCCTCTTCCCCAATGCGCCTCTGACCCAGACTGACATGAACATCGCTGCCGGCAAGTCGCTTGAAGAAGCAACGGAAAGGCTTGAGGAATCGCTCGAAGTGCTGCGCACTAGATATGCTGAAGAGCAAGTCGAACATCTCAATCGAACCCAGAGGTTGTGGGAGGAATACCGTGACTCCTGGTCACGACTCGTTGCAGGCGAGCGAGAGCGGGGAGGTTCCATGTGGCCAATGACCTACGCTGGCACAGCGCGAGTGCTTACGAACAAGCGAAAGGACGACGTCGACTCAGTCATCAAGTTTTGGGATGAACATTGACACTGAGCCATAGACGACGACGAATTTTAGGTCTCGCACTGCGGCTTTTCACTGAAGCCAAAATCACGAACTCTGCGCCACAAGGTACATCTACTGTCATCGACTGATGAGCCGCCTTTCCGTCAGAACGGATGTCCTTCGTGCCTTGTTCGCAAGGTCAGGAAACAGGTGCGCGTACCCAGGTTGCACTGCTTCCTTGGTCAGTGAGCGAAACGACCTGATCGCGCAGGTGTGTCACATCGAGGCTGCGGAGGAGGGCGGGCAGCGATTCAATCCTTGCCAGTCCCCCGGCGGCCACCCAAACTGCTCCACCTGTGGCCACCCCAAAGTGCTCCACCTGACCTGATCTGAAGCCGGCCGAAGTGCCGGCTTTTTGCTGCTGCGACGGGACGTAACTTTGCCGCCCTCGATGACCGGGGGAGGAAGGAGTGAACGTCTTGAAGAAGCATTTGCGGATCACCGTGGAGACTCTGCTGGCGCGCGGCGAGAGCCAGCGCGAGATCGCGCGGCGGACCGGGGTCAATCGGCGGACCATCCGAGCGCTGCAGGCAAAGTGCTCCACCCTGGCCACCGGTTCAGGTTCAAACTGCTCCGGGGTGGCCACCGGCTCGGAGCCAAACTGCTCCACCTTGGCCACCGGGATTCCGGTCGCGCCGGCGGCCACTCGGGTCGCCAAGGTCGGCGCATCCGCCTGCGCGCCACATCGCGCCTTCATCGAGGCGCAGGTCGCGCTGGGCCGCAATGCGCTGGCGATCTACCAGGACCTGGTCGACCTGCACGGCTTCGCGTCGCGCTACAACTCGGTGAAGCGCTTCGTGCGTACGATCAAGGCGCGCGAGCCGGAACGCTTCGACGTGCTGGAGTTCCTGCCGGGCGAGGAGGCGCAGGTCGACTACGGCCAGGGCGCGCTGACGCGCCTGCCGAACGGCAGCTACCGGCGGCCGTACCTGTTCGTGATGACCCTCAAGTACTCGGGCAAGTGCTTCCGCAAGGTGGTGTGGAAGACCGACCAGGCGACCTGGGCGAGCCTGCACGAAGAGGCCTGGCGATCGTTCGGCGGCAGTTGCCGCTACGTCGTGCTCGACAACCTGCGCGAAGGCGTGATTCGCCCCGACCTCTACGAGCCGGAACTCAACCCGGTGTACGCCGCGATGCTCACGCACTACGGCGTCGCTGCCGATGTCTGCCGGGTGCGCGACCCGAACCGCAAGGGCTCGGTAGAGGCGGCGATCAAGCACACCCAGGACACCGCGCTGAAGGGCCGTCGCTTCGAGTCGATCGAGGCGCAGAACGCCTGGCTCGCGCACTGGGAGGAACGCTGGGCGGCGCCGCGCATCCATGGCCGCAAGAAGCGCCAGGTGCTGGAGATGTACCGCGAGGAGCAGCCCCACCTGCAGCCGTTGCCGATCGAACGCTTCCGCCCCTTCCGCGAGGTCGTTCGCACCGTCGACGACGCCGGCATGGTGCAGGTCGAGGCGCGCTACTACAGCGCCTTGCCGGCGCGCCTGTACAGCGAGGTCAAGGTGCGCGTGTACGAGCGCGACGTGCACATCCTGATGATGGACGGCACCGTGCTGCGCCGGCATCCGCGAAGCTCGCGCAAGGGATCGGTCACCTTCGACGAGGGCGACCGCATCTTCAATCCGTCGCGCAAGACCGAGCAGTTGCTGCAGCAACTCGCCGCGATCGGACCGTGCGCCCGCAAGCTCGGCGATGCCGTGTTCCGCGCCCGCGGCCGAGCCGGCCAGAAGTCCCTCTACGGACTTGCCAGCCTGACGCGCAAATACCCGGCCAGCGAGATCGAGGACGTCGCGCGTCTCGCGCTGGAGGGCCACGTCCTGTCCTACGCCAGCGTGCGCGCGGCGCTCGAGCAGCGCGCCGCCGCGCCGGCGCCGATCCCCACGCTCACCCAGGTCGCCGACGAGATCCGCGACATCTGCGAGTACCAGAGCTTCTTCGACACCCACACCGGCGGCGGCCGCCGCCCTCATCAGGAGAACACCGCATGACCATGTCCGTCCCCGAACTCGAATCGGCCCTCAAGCGCCTGCGCCTGTCCGGCATGACCGCGACCTTGCAGGCGCGCGCCCTGCAGGTCGACGCCAGCCAGATGAACTTCATCGAGGCCCTGTCCTGGCTCGTGCAGGACGAGCTCGACCGCCGCCACTCGCGCCTGCTCGAACGCCGCTACGCGCACTCCGGCCTCGGCGAGCGCAAGCAGCTGCGCGAACTCGACTGGGCCTACAACCCCAAGCTGCCCAAGCGCGACATCCTCGAACTCGGCACGCTCAAGTTCATCGACGCCCGCGAGGATGTGCTGCTGCTCGGCAAACCCGGCACCGGCAAGAGCCACGTCGCCAAGGCGCTGGCATTGAGCGCCATCGATCGTGGCTACAAGATCGTCTACCGCGAGGCCCACGTCCTGCTCGAAGAGATCCATCAGGCGCGCCAGCTCGGCACCCTGGCCAAGGTCCGCACCCCGCTGATCAACGCGCAGTTGCTGGTCATCGACGATCTGTTCCTGCGTCGCATGCCCGCCGGCGCCGGCGACGAACTCGCCGACATCCTCATGAGCCGCTACGAGAAGGCCGCCACCATCGTCACCTCCAACCGCCCGATCGACGACTGGCCTGCGTTGCTCGGCGACGTCGTCGTGGTCGCGCCCCTGCTCGACCGCCTCATGCACCACGGCCACCTGCTCAAGTTCGACGGCAAGAGCTGGCGACTCAAGGAAGCCTCAGAGCGCATTGCCAAGAGCACGGCGGCCGCGTAGAAACCCTCCGTCCCATCGCTTCAGCGGTGGAGCACTTTGACCTGGCCACGGGTGGAGCAGTTTGGGGTGGCCGCCGGGGCCAGTCGGATGAAGACAGGCGGAGTTACTGGAACTTGATAATCCTGTGCTATCCGCACCACATCGAAACGAACGATGTGGATGAATACCCGCCAGAGCGGCTCCGCGAAATGAAGGCCGCTCATGAACAGTCGTTCGAGAAGAATCCGTTCAAGATCGACGAGAGTGTCCTATACAAAATCGCAAGAGAGATGGACGAGTATTGGGAACGGGTAGACCAGCTTCATCGCTACCAGCACGTCGCATCAGATCACGCAGTCGAGATAGATGCGACTGCCACCTTTGTTCAGCTTGCGGAACAGGCGAAGTCGCTAGCAAGGCATATCTGGCAGCTCAGGGAATCTCTGGTGATCTCCGCGAAGGAACTTCCGAGCGATATCCAAATGCTCCTTCGGAGCGTCGGTGTCTCGGAAGCAAAGATTTCAGAGCTGGATCTACACATCGAACGGTTTGGATTTCGAGATTGGGAGGTTGTGAATCTCGGATTGATCACTGTTGAATCGAGGCTGCTGGTCGTGCTGGCACAGATGGAAGTGAAGTACCTTGAAGAGTACGTCAAGCTCAATCCGAACGAATTGGCGATGCGACTGAGACTGGAAGCGCTCAAGAAGGAGTTTGAGGGGATCGCAGTCTCTGCGGGACTTGCAGATTGACATGCTCGAATCACCGGAAGATTGGTGTCACGTAGGGTGCTGTGCTATATGCGGCTGACGAATTTCGTCAGTCGATATGCGCCCGAAGTTCATCAATTGAGGAATCACCATGCCCAGACCGAAAGCTACCCCGCTCGCCCGACTTCAGGCACAGATCCGCAAAGCCGAAACCCATCTTGCCTCCCTCCGCGCCAAAGCCGCCGCCGCCGTCCGCGCCGAGGTCGAGCAGCTCGTTTCCGCGCACGGTCTCGATCTCAGTGACCTGATCGGCAGGAAACCCGCGGCGCGCTCCACGGCGGCAGCAAAGGGTGCTAGTGCCGCCAAGGCCGCTCCGATGGCCAAGACCCGCAAGCGGCGTGGGAAGGGCGCCAAGGTGGCCAAGGCCACGGAGGGGGAGCGCGCCGTCAAGGGCGTGGTGTACGCCGACCCGTCGAACCCAAATGCGAAGTGGCGTGGCTTCGGCAAGCGTCCGACCTGGTTCCGGGAAGCAATCGCGGCGGGCAAAACCGAGCGTGAGCTCCGGGCGTCGCCGGCCAAGGGCAAGGACGCCGCGGCAAAGGCCTAGTACATCCCGGTCGGGAGATCAGGGCCCCGGAGGGGCCCTTTGCTGGCCGCCCGGAGGGGCCGTCGGCCCACTTCGCGTAATTGTCGGTTATGTCGCTTCGAACGGCTCGCGTCTTCGGCGTTACGCAGCGCCTGATCAGATGCGATGCATCCCCTCGCGTAACGACGTCGACTCGTTCGGTCTATTGCGGTGTGCCGTCGTATCGTCTCGGCGGTGATTCCTCATCGTCGTCGTCATCCTTCTACCGTGCATTCGAGTAGCGCGGTCGTCATCTTAGGATCGACGAAGACGTTGGCCCACTCGGCGAACACCAGGTTGGTCGGGGGTTCGAGTCCCTCCGGGCGCGCCAGTCTTCCCATCCGACGCGATTGCGCGGGATGCGGGGCCGTGCCGGCAATGCCAAAGCGTCGACGGATCCGCCATGTCGCCGCTCCTGTCTTCGACGACTCGTCCGCCGTCATCGTCCTGATCTGCGGTTCCGGCGCGTCGGGTGATCAACTTCGGGCGTGAATTCCGTGTTGGGGATTGACGGGGTCCTCTGGGCCCCGCTGCGCCCTCAACGGAATCGGAGTTCTCATGAAAACCCTGGCACTTGCCGCCGCGCTCGCCGTGCCCCTGTCCGCAGGGGCGACCTCGACGCCCTGGAATGAGGCCTGCGAGATCACCGACCCGCAGATCAGGAAGCTCATCGACGCGGAAGTCTTCATGATTCCGACGGCGCTCATCAGCGCGCCGAGAAACGGCACCTACGCGATCCCGATCCTGCAATTCACGACGGACTTTCCCGGAACTCCGCTGACGGCATCGTCGCCGTTCTACGGCCAGACGCGCGCGAAGCAGGGCCGGTCCGGCGTACTGATCGGGCCCGACCTGGTGTTGACCGCACCGCACGGCCCGCAGGGAACGCAGCCTGGCCAGTTCGATGGGACCTCGTTCACCGTGATTCGTGGGCTCGCATCCGTGCGCGACGCCTCGGGAAAGTGCGTGCAGCCCGACTTCGCGCACATCCCCGCCGAGAACCTCTACCGCGTGGTGGAGTCCGTCGCCAACACGTATTCCGTTGGCCCCGTCGCGGGCGCCTATGACTACGCGGCGCTGCGACTGGAACGTGCCGTTCCGAACGCGACCTACCTGCGTATCCGCCGCTCGGGCGCACCCCGAAGCGGCGATCGCGCGGTGTCGATCAGTCACCCGATGGCGCTGTCGGCCAAGGTCGACCCGGAGGTCACGCTCTACGGTCTCGGGCCCAATCACGAGACGCTGCTCAACGGACACCATGCGCTCGTCGGTTCGTCCGGCGGGATGATCTTCAATCTCGACCAGAACGAAGTCGAAGCGGTCGTCGCCCACTCGGCAGGATGCGTGGAATTCGTCGGCAACGAGCAGCAGGTGGCGATGGTGAACGCTTGCCCGGCGACGCCGGTCGTCGAGAACCGGACGCTCGCCGATGTCGCCGAGCCGATCCCGGCCTACACGCTGGTCGCCACGCCGCTCGATACCGTCGTGCACGTCGCGGCCGTGGGCGGCACGCCGACGCTCGCATCGACGAACTACTCGCTTCGCGCGCCGTCGGGTGCGCCCGCGCCGATCGACTGGAGCCTCAACGTCATCCGGCCACCGGCCGACGGCGGGCCCACGCTCAGCCTGGATTCGAAGGTCCCGTCGGGGACACTCGCTCCCGGCAGCTCGCGAAACTTCGCCGCCATCGCCGGCAGCGGATCGCAGTGCGGAGTCTTCGAGCGGGAATTCACCATCGGTGATCTCACCAACGGCAACGTCGATCGGGTGGTGCATCGCTTCGAAGTCGGCATCACCGATTTCGCCGTCACTCCACCGGAGGGCGTCCGTGAAGCGCGCGTGGTCGGGCCCTTCGCCGCCCACACCTATCATCTGAGCAATCCGCGACCGACGCCGGTGACGATCCGGATCGACGCGCCGTCGTGGGTCTCGTTGTCGGTGGGTCGGCCGCCCGCGCCCGCTGCGCCGGTCGCATCGGGTTCGCTTATCGCGCTCGGCGCCGTCGGCAGCGCGACCGCGAGCGCAGACGTCAACCTCACCGCCAGCTCGGCGCTGCCCGTCGGCACCAGCAGCGGTGCGCTGACCTTCACCAACACCGAAGTCAGCAAGCGCTGCTCGCTGACCGCCAGCGTCGATCGTGCGATCCAGCTGACGCTCGGCACCGAGGTCTTCGAGTCTCCGGAAGTGGAAGAAGTGATCGCTCCGGACAGCTCGGGCTTCGGTCCCACCGTGACCGGCACGCTCGAGGTCACGGAGAACTTCACGGTCGACAGCGTCGCGGTGGATACGCGCCTGTACGACGCGCGAACCGGGGGCTGGGACGCTGCGATCGGATTCTCGCGGACGCGATACACGCTGATCGCCCCCGATGGAACACGCCTTCCGCTGTGGGACAGCAACGGCATCCCCAGTGGCCCGTACTACAGCGCGAACCAGATGTACCTCGGCAACCCGGTCGGCGTGCTGCACATCGACGACGCCACGGCCCCTTCGCCCCTCGGCACCCGGCTGTCGGTCCTGGCGGGACGCAACAGTCGCGGTCTTTGGAGACTCGAGGCCGGCCCGTCGCCCGGGGCGTTCGAGCTGTTCATCAATTTCTCGCTGAAGTTCTCGGGACACCCGACCGTTGCGGCAGCGGGCGAAGTCGCGGTCGATCGCTCCGGGCACTAGTTTCCCGGACACGACGCGGTCAGCGGCCGCGCCGGATCGGCGCCGACCGCTTCGTCGTCGACGCGTCCGCGCCGGCGCCGCGCGTGGAAACGATCCAGCCACAGGTAGATCGCCGGCGTCGTATAGAGCGTGAGGAGCTGCGAGAGCAGCAGGCCGCCGACGATGGTGATGCCGAGCGGGCGGCGCAGTTCGGCGCCGGCGCCGCTGCCGAAGACCAGCGGCAGGGCGCCGAGCAGGGCCGCCATCGTCGTCATCAGGATCGGGCGGAAGCGCATCCGGCAGGCCTCGAGGATCGCGTCGCGCGGCGCCAGCGCGCGTTCGCGGGCGCCGGCCAGCGCGAAGTCGACGATCATGATGCCGTTCTTCTTGACGATGCCGATCAGCAGGATCACTCCGATCAGCGCGATCAGCGAGAACTCGTAGCCGAACAGCATCAGCGCGCCGAGCGCGCCGATGCCCGCCGACGGCAGCGTCGACAGGATCGTCAGCGGGTGGATGTAGCTCTCGTAGAGCACACCCAGCACGATGTAGATCGCGAGGATCGCCGCGCCGATCAGCAGCGGCTGGTTGGCGAGCGAAGCCTTGAACGCCTGCGCCGAGCCCTGGAACACCGCGGTCAGCCCCGGCGGCGTGCCGAGCTCGGCGCTCTTCGCCTCGACCGCCGCCATCGCTTCGCTCAGGGCGTGGCCGGGCGCGAGGTTGAACGACAGCGTCACCGCCGGGAACTGGCCGTCGTGGTTCACCGTCAGCGGCGCCGCCGAGTACTCCAGGTGGACGAAGGACGACAGCGGCACCGGCTTGCCGCCCGGCGCCGCGACGTGGAGCAGCCCGAGCGCGGCCGCGTCGAGCTGGCAGGCCGGGTCGACCTCGAGGATCACCCGGTAGGCGTTGAGCTGGGTGTAGTAGGTCGCGACCTGGCGCTGGCCGAAGGCGTCGTACAGGGTGTCGTCGACCATCTGCGGCGTGATGCCGAGGCGGCTCATGGTGTCGCGGTCGAGCACCGCGCGCAGCCGCGGCGATGCGGCCTCGAGATCGCCGGCGACATCCTGGATCGCGGGAATCCTGCGCAGCGCGTCGCGCAGGATCGGCGCCCAGTGGCGGAGCTCGGCGAGGTCGCCGTCGCGCAGCGTGTACTGGAACTGCGTCTTCGACGTGCGCGCGCCCACCTGCAGGTCCTGGCGGGCCTGCAGGTAGAGCGCGATGCCCGGCAGCACCGCCACCTCGCGGCGCAGCCGCGCGATCACGTCGTAGGCCGAGCCCCGGCGCTCGTCGAACGGCTTCAGGTCGACCAGCAGTCGTCCGATGTTGGTGGTCGGCCAGTTCTCGACCCAGTAGTAGACATGCGCGATCTCCGGATCGCGTTCGACGATCGCGGCGAGCGCGTGCATGCGCTCGACCATCGCCGGATACGAAATGTCCGGCGAGGCCTCGGTCACGCCGCCGATCAGGCCGGTGTCCTGCTGCGGGAAGAAGCCCTTCGGGATCGCGACGTAGAGCGCGACGCTGCCGACCAGCGTCGCCGCCGCGACCGCCAGCGTGAGCCGCGGGAACGCCAGCGCGCGCGCGAGGCTCCCGGTGTAGGCGGCGAGCAGGCGCTCGAACAGCCGTTCCGCGGCTTCGTGGAAGCGGCCGCGGCCGTGGGCGGTGTCGCGGTCCAGCTGCCGGGCGCAGAGCATCGGCGTCAGCGTCAGCGAGACCAGGCCGGAGATCAGGATCGCGACGCCCGCGGTCACCGCGAACTCGCGGAACAGCCGCCCCACCACGCCGCCCATCAGCAGCAGCGGCAGGAACACCGCGACCAGCGAGACCGTCATCGAGACGACGGTGAACGCGATCTCGCGCGCGCCGGCGAGTGCCGCGTCGAACGGCGCGGCGCCGTCCTCGATGTGGCGGAGGATGTTCTCGACCACCACGATGGCGTCGTCGACGACGAAGCCGATGACGACGGTCAGCGCCATCAGCGAGACGGTGTCGAGGCTGTAGCCGGCGAGCGCCATCACCGACAGCGTGCCCAGCACCGACAGCGGGATGGCGACCGCCGGGATCATCGTGGCGCGCAGGTCGCGCAGGAAGGCGTAGACCACCAGGGTGACCAGCACGAGGCTTCCCAGCAGCGTGAGCTGGAGATCCGTGATCGACGCGCGGATCGTCTGGGTGCGGTCGCCGAGCAGCTGCAGGTGGACCGCCGCCGGCAGGTCGTGGACGAGGCGCGGCAGTTCCGCGCGGATCCGCTCGACGGTCTCGGTGACGTTGGCGCCGGTCTGCTTGTGGACCGTCAGCATGATCGCCGGGCGGGCGCCCAGCCACGCGCCCTGGCGCACGTCCTCGACGCTTGCGACCACGCTCGCGATGTCGCGCAGGCGGATCGGGGCGCCGTTGCGCCACGCGACGACGAGCTCCGCATAGGCCGCGGCGTCGACCAGCTGGTCGCTGGCGTCGAGGGTCAGCGCCTGCCGGCCGCCGTTGAGCGTGCCCTTCGGGGCGTTGGTGGTCGCCGCGCGGATCGCGGCACGCACGTCCTCGAGGCCGAGGCCCAGCGCGGCGACCGCCGTCGGATCGACCCGGACCCGCACCGCCGGCTTCTGCCGACCGTGGATGTCGACGAGGCCCACCCCGGGCACCCGCGCGAGCTCCGGCACCAGGTAGGTCTCCGCGAGATCGTCGACCTTGCCGAGCGGCAATTCGTCCGAGTAGACCGCGATCGTCATCAGCTGGGCGTCGGCGGGATTGGTCTTCTCGAATACCGGCGGATGCGGCAGGTCCTTCGGGAGGTCGCCGGTGGCGGCATTGATCGCCGTCTGCACGTCGAGCGCGGCGCTGTCGACGGAGCGCGACAGCTCGAACTGCACGGTGATCGAGGTCCATCCCGGCGAACTGGTCGAGGTCATCGCCGCCACGCCGGGCAGCGTCGACAGAGTGCGCTCGAGTGGCGCCGTCACCGCCGTCGCCATCGTCTCGGCGCTGGCGCCGGGCTGGTTGGCCTCGACGACGATGGTCGGGATGTCGATCTGCGGCACGCCGGTGATCGGCAGCTCGAGGTAGCTGATCACGCCGAGGAAGGTGATTCCCAGCATCAGCAGCGAGGTCGCGATCGGGCGACGGATGAACCAGGCGGAGAAGTGCATCGCGACGGCGTTCCGATCAGTTCGGCTGCGGACGGCCGACGTCGCGGACGCGAGCGCCAGCCGCGAGCTTGAAATGGCCCTCGGTCACCACCCGCTCGCCCGCCACGAGGCCGGCGGTCACGACGGCGAGGTCCCCGCCCGCGCGGCGGAATTCGACCGGGCGGAGCTCGGCCACCTCGCCATCGCCGATCACGAACACGTGGGCACCCTCGGCGCCGATCTGCACCGCCGTCGCCGGGATCGTCAGCGCATCGCGCCGGGTGTCGAGCCGCACGTCGAGGGTGACGAACTGGCCGGGCCAGAGGACGTCGCCGGCGTTGTCGAACACCGCCTTCACCCGGATCGTGCCGGTGGCGGCGTCGATCTGGTTGTCGATCAGGCTGACGACGCCGCTGGCGAGCGGCGTGGCCGCGTCGCGGGCCGCGGCCTGCACCGGCACGGCGCCCAGCCGCTGGGCGGCGCGGAGCGCGGGCAGGCGATCCTGCGGCAGCGTGAAGCTCACCGCGATCGGGTGTACCTGGGTGATCAGCACCAGGCCGGTCGGGTCGGCGGCCCGCACGAGGTTGCCGGCGTCGACGAGGCGCGCTCCGACCCGGCCGGCGAGCGGCGCCCGGATGGTGGTGTAGCCGAGCTCGAGCTCCGCGCGGTCGATCGCCGCCTGGTCGACGCGGACCGCGGCCTCGAGCTGGTCGCGCTGGGCCCGGGCGGCGTCGAGCGTCTGCGCCGGCACGGTGCCGCGCGGGGCGATCTCGGCATAGCGCGCGAGGTCGCGCTCGACGTTCGCGAGCTGCGCCGCATCGCGGTCCTTCTGCGCGCGCGCGCCGCGCAGCGCCGCCTCGAACGGCCGCGGATCGATCCGCGCGAGCACGTCGCCGGCGCCGACCTCCTGGCCCTCGCGGAACTCCACCCGCTCGAGCTGGCCGTCGACCCGCGGCCGCACCAGCACGCTGTTGTAGGCCTGCACCGTCCCGATCGCCGGTGCCGACTCCGCCACCTCGCGCCGCTCGACGGTCGCGAGCTGCACGGGCACCGCGCGCTTGCCGGCGTCGGGCAGGGCGGCGCCCTGGGTCAGGGTCGCGTGGCGCAGCAGCAGCCAGCCGGCCAGCAGAGCGATTGCGGTCGAGGCGAGGGCGATTCGTTTCATGGTGCGGCAGGGGCCTCGAGGGACACGGGTCGATCCCGTCGTCCGGGGATGGGGAGCCGCGCCGTCCGCGGCCGCCTCAGCACGCCGGGCTGCCGCACAGGGCGGCGGCCGCGTCGCTGCGGAAGTGCGCGCCGATCGACTGCACGCGCTCGATCGCGCCGGCCAGCATCGCGAGCACCAGGATGCCCTGGCGACTTCGAGCCAGCACGGCGTCCTCGCGGAGGAACTGCGACAGCGCCTGCATCGCGTAGTGCTCGCGCTCCGGACCCAGCGTCGCGCCGACCCAGCGGCGCAGGTCCGCGAGGCGCGCGGCGTCGAGGCCCGGGGCGCCGACGATCCGCGGCGGCGCAGCCGCGGCGGCGGGAGCCTCGTCGGCCACGCGCTCCAGCAAAGCGCCCAGGCGGCGGCCGAAGACGATGCCCTCGAGCAGGGAATTGCTGGCGAGGCGGTTGGCGCCGTGAACCCGGTTGCAGGCCACCTCGCCGACCGCGTACAGGCCGGCCACGTCGGTGCGGCCGTCGATGTCGACGCGCAGTCCGCCCATGTGGAAGTGCGGCGCCGGGACGATCGGGATCAGCGCCCCGCGCGGATCGACGCCGTGGCGGAGGCAGGCGGCGAAGATCGACGGGAAGCGCACGGGCCAGGCCTCGCCCAGCATGCGCGCGTCGAGGAAGGTCTCGTGGCCTTCCTGCCGCGCGCGCCAGACCGTGCGTGCCACGACGTCGCGTGGCGCCAGGTCGCGGCGCGGATGGACGCCGTCCATCAGCCGCCGACCGCCCTCGTCCACCAGGATCGCGCCGGCGCCGCGGACCGCCTCGCTGATCAGCTGCAGGCGGTTGCCCGCGCTGCCGCTCGCGGGACACAGCAGGGTCGGATGGAACTGGACGAATTCGAGGTCGGCCGTGCTGGCGCCGGCCAGCATGCCCAGCACTAGGCCGGTGCCATCGCATTCGGGCGGATTGCTGGTCCACTGGTAGAGCGCGCCGGTGCCACCGGTGGCCATCACCACCGCCGCCGCCTCGATCAGCTCGTGGCCGGAGGGCGTGCGGAGGCGCACGCCCGCGACCCGTTCGCCGCGCCGGACGAGGCCATCCACGTCGGCGTTCTCGCACCAGCGGAGGTTGCCGGCGGCGCAGGCGGTGCGGGTCAGCGCCTCGATGATGATCCGGCCGCTGGAGTCGCCGCCCGCGTGGAGGATGCGCGGGTGGCTGTGGCCGCCCTCGAGGCACAGCGCCGGACCGATCGCGCCCTGGTCGAACTGGACGCCGCAGCGGATCAGCCACTCGACGGCGTCCCGCGCGCCGGCCGTCAGCATCGCGACCGCGGCGCTGTCGTTCGCCTCGCTGCCGGCGACGAGGGTGTCGCGGGCATGGCTCGCCGGGCTGTCCTCGGGCAGCCAGGAGGCGGCGATCCCGCCCTGCGCCCAGGGCGTCGCGCCGCTCGCCGCCCGCCGGTCGCGGGTGACGAGCACGACCGGGCGATCGCGGATCGACAGGGCGACCGAGAGCCCGGCGATCCCCGCCCCGACCACGACGATCGGACGCTCGGGCGCGCGCATCGCGTTCACACCCTCTCGCCGCGGCCGATCGCCAGCATCCGCTCCAGCGCCCGGCGCGCGCCCGCGATGACCTCCGGCGCGACCTGCACCTCCGGCGACAGGTCGCGCAGGCACTGGTAGATGCCGGGCAGGGTGATCCGCTGCATGTGCGGGCACAGGTTGCAGGGCTTCACGAACTCGATCTGCGGGAACTCGACGCGCAGGTTGTCGGCCATCGAGCATTCGGTGATCAGTGCGACGCGGCTCGGCTGTTCGCGCTTCAGCCAGCCCGACATCGCCGTGGTGGAGCCGACGAAGTCGGCGCTGGCGAGCACGTCCGGCGGGCACTCCGGGTGCGCGACGACCCTGGCCTTGTAGGTCTCGCGGACGTGCTGCACCTGGCTCGCGGTGAAGCGCTCGTGCACCTCGCAGGCGCCTTCCCACAGGATCAGCTCGACCTTCGTCTGCTTCTGCACGTGCGCCCCGAGGAATCGATCGGGCAGGAACAGCACCTGCGCCGTGCCCATCGCCTCGACCACCTGCAGCGCGTTGGCCGACGTGCAGCAGGCATCCGACTCGGCCTTCACGTCGGCCGTCGTGTTGACGTAGGTGACGACCGGGACGCCGGGGTAGCGGCGGCGCAGCGCGCGCACGTCCGCGGCGGTGATCGAGGAGGCCAGCGAGCAGCCGGCCCGGAGATCCGGGATCAGCACGGTGCGCTCCGGAGCCAGCACCTTCGCGCTCTCGGCCATGAAGTGGACGCCGCAGAGCACGACGACCTCGGCCTGCACCCGCGACGCTTCCTGCGCCAGCGCGAGCGAATCGCCGGTGAAGTCGGCGACGGTGTGGAAGATCTCCGGCGCCTGGTAGTTGTGCGCCATGATCACCGCGTTGCGCTCGCGCTTCAGCTTCCGGATCGCGTCGATCCAGGGGACGTGGAAGTCCCACTCGAGGCAGGGAATGCGGTCCTTCAGTCGATTGCCGAGTTCGGAGTACTGCTGGAACAGCGCTTCCGAGGGCGCGGGGACGATGGCTTCGATGGCGGTGGTCATGGAGTGTCCTTGCGGGGTGTCGCGATGAGTCCTGGGGTGGGCGAGCGCGGCGGTCAGGCCGCCGGGCATTCCGCGGCACGGGGCCGTGCGCCGTCGGTCGGCAGCGTCGCCGACCAGTCGCGGAGCGCGGCGACGAACTTCGCGCGCCAGCGCTCGACGGCGCCGGCGTGCGCCAGCGAGACGAAGAAGGGATGGCCGGCGAGCAGCAGCACGCCGTGGGCGAGGAAGCTCGCCTGCAGCCGGCGCAGCGCGCCAGGGCTCCGCTGCAGCTCGTCGGTGAATTCGATGTCGAGCAAGCTGCCGCCGAACACCGGCTGCAGCCGCAGCACGCCAGCGAGGCCGACCTCGCGCACGCCGTCGTTGAACAGCGTCGCGAGCTCGGTGCCCGCGTCGCGGAGCACGCGGTAGCCGTCGTCCTCCGCCATTCGGTCCATCGTCGCCAGCGCGCAGTGCACCGACAGCAGTTCCTTCGCATGGGTGCCGCCGACCTGCGCCTTCAGCGCGAGCTCGCGGAATTGCTCCTTCACCAGCAGCAGGCTGAGCGGCGCGCCGTTGCCGATCGCCTTGCCGAGCACCAGCAGGTCCCAGTCGTCGTGGCGGGCGCCGGCGACGCCGAGCGGCGCGACCCGGCCGGCCGTCTTGGTCTCGTCGAGCACGACCGCGATGCCGCGGCGGCGGCATTCGGCGATCGCGAAGCGGAACACCTCGGCGTCCGCGAACGCGAACTGGAAGGCGTCGAGCAGGAAGCAGGCGATGCGCGAACCGTGGGCGTCGAGCAGCGCGACGAGGTCGGCGGGATCGAGCGAGATCCAGTTGTGGACCGCCTCGTCGCCGCTGACGCCGCGCAGGCCGTCCTCGTTGCGCAAGGGCAGTCGGTGAGGCGGCGGCGCGTGCCAGGACGGCGAATACGCGTGCTGGCTGTCGTGCCAGCCGGTGAAGCCGCAGCGCAGCACGCCCTTGCGGCCGGTCATCAGGCTCGCGATCCGGATCGCCGCGGTGTTCGCCTCGGACGAGGACTTCATGAACGACGGCGCGACCGCCGCGTCGAGGCCGGCGGCCGCGACCAGCCGCGCGATGTACTCGTCGTGCGCGTCGGCGAATCCCGGGAAATGGATGCCGCCGGCCAGCGCGGCCACGACCTTCTCGTTGAAGCGCGGGTCGGCATGCCCCAGCACCACGGGCCCGTAGCCGAGCACGCAATCAAGGAACGCGCGCCCGCGGCGGTCGACGACCACGCTGCCGCGGCCGCGGGTGAAGACGATGTCCTCGCCGGCGGCGTCGCTGAACTTGACCACCGTGCGCTTCAGGATCGGATTGCTGCGGACGCTCAACGCCATGCTCCTCTGGGGTTCAACTCGATGCCGACGAATAGCGGGCGAGGCCCATCCGCCAGACGCCGGCGAGCAGCGCCAGGAGGGTGGCGGCGACGACCAGCGCCGATGTCGCGATCCGGATCGGACTGGATTCCAGCAGCGCCGCGGTCGGCCAGGACGCGATGAACGCGAACGGCAGCACGGACGACAGTAGCAGGCCGAGCCAGCCGCGGTAGATCCGGTGCGGCTGGTTGCCGAAGCGCTGCAGCGATCCGAAGATCGCGCGGAAGCCCTTGTCCGAGCCGGTCCAGAACGCCGCCAGGCAGAACAGCGCCTTGCAGAAGCTGAAGATCAGCACGCCCGCGGCGAGCGCGCAGGCGTAGGCGAGCCAGGCGAGCGCGTCGAAATGCCCGGGGTAGCGGCCGAGCGCCCAGGCGAGGAAGCCGCCCGCCATCGCGACGTTGGCGACCGAGCTCGCCGAGAAGTCGCGCAGCAGCAGGAAGAACAGAGAAGACACCGGGCGGACGAGGTAGTAGTCGAGATCGCCGCGGTTGATGAAGATCGGCAGCCACCAGAGGTTGTTGTCGAACACCGCCATCTCGATCGCGTCGACCAGGAACACGCCGCCGACGAAGATCAGCACCTGGTCGTAGGTCCAGCCGCCGAGCAGGTGGGTGTAGTTGAAGATCGTCGTGTAGAGCACGAGCTGGGTCGCGTACCAGCCGATGTCCATCAGCACGTGCAGCACGAGGTTCATCCGGAACAGCAGCGCCCGGTTGAACGAGAAGCGCACGAAGTGCAGGTAGAGTCTGAGGTAGCGCATCGCGGCCTCGTCAGATCCCGACGCCGGAGTAGCGCGACTTGCCGGCGATCCACGCGAGCTGGCACAGCGCGTACAGCGCGATGCACCAGGCCAGCGCCAGCGTGGCCTGCGTCGCCCAGGCCCAGGCCGATTCGTCGCGGCCGAGCAGCGCCGCGACCGGCGCGCTGACGATGTGCCGGAAGGGCAGCAGGTCGACGACCCGGCGCACGCCGTCCGGGAACAACTCGATCGGCAGGAGATAGCCGCCGAGGATGCTGGCGACGAAGGCCTTGATCGACAGCAACCCGGAAACGTTGCCGAGCCAGAAGGCGGACAGCTGCACCAGCATGTCGATCAGGAAGTGCAGCAGGTTCGCGAGGACGAGGGACACGAGGCACATCGCGACCGCGGCGGCGTCGAGGTGCACTCCCGCCGGCAGCGGCAGCACGGTCGCGAGCGCCGCTGCGAACAGCAGGAACTGGAGGAAGGACGGCACCATCCGTCCCAGGTATTGCGCGTACTTGAAGCGGATGTACTGGACCGGCATCAGCACGTACTTGTTCATGCTGCCCTGGTAGATGTCCTCGGCCGCGTCGTTCGCCGAGCGGTCGCCCTGGCTCACCTTCGCGAACAGGATCACCAGCAGGTAGTAGAGATAGATGGTCGACGCGTCGAAGCCGGCGATCCGGACCGACTGCGACTCCGCGAAGATCGCGGTCCACAGGATCCAGACGACCGCCACCTCGACCGCGAAGCCGAGCACCGAGCTCACCCAGAAGTCGGCGCGGTAGTTCATCCGCGCACGTGCCTCGATCGCCACCACGGCGCGGAACGGCGTCACGAGCCGACCGCCGCGCCGGGCACGCCGCCGAGCACCGATTCGTAGACGGCCGAGTCTTCCGGTTCGGCGATGCGGAGGTCGACGACGGCGAGGCTCCTGAAAATGGCCTGCACGGCCTCGGCCACCCGGTCGCGCTCCACCTCGAGCAGCAGCTCGTCCTTGCTGAAGCGGACGACCTGGCCGAACGCGCCGAAGTCCACCGGCCGGAAGCTGCCGCTGCCGCCGTCGAGGACGGCCCGGATCAGGCGACGCGGCGAATGGGCGGCGACCAGCGCGTCGACCGAGCCCAGGTTCGTGAGCACGCCGGCGCGGATCGCGAGCGCGCGGTCGCAGAGCTTGCGGATGTCCTCGAAGTAGTGGCTGGTCAGGATCACCGCGGGCCGGTACGCCGCGACGTACTCGCGCAGGAATTCGCGGATCGAGCGCTGCGCGGCGACGTCGAGTCCGAGCGTCGGCTCGTCCAGGAACAGCACCCGCGGCCGATGCAGCAGCGCCGCGATCAGCTCCATCTTCATCCGCTCGCCGAGGCTCAGCATGCGGATCGGCACGTCGAGCAGGTGGCCGACACCGAGGCGATCGCGGAGGTCCGCGAGCGAGGCGCGGAGCTCCGGCGCGGGCACCCGGTAGATCTCGCCCAGCAGCACGAAGCAGTCCGAGGCGGGCAGGTCCCACCACAGCTGCGCCTTCTGTCCCATGATCAGCGCGATCTGCCGGCGCATCCGGTCGTCGCGCTGCCAGGGATCGTGGCCGAGCACGCGGGCCGTGCCCGCCGTCGGGCGGATGATGCCGGCGAGGATCTTCAGCAGCGTGGTCTTGCCGGCGCCGTTCGCGCCGAGCAGGCCCACGACTTCGCCCTCGCGCACGTCCATGCAGACATCGTCCAGCGCGCGCACCTCGCGCCAGCGCTTCCGCCACAGGCTCCGGAGCGACGCGGCGAGGCCCGGTTCCTTCAGCTCGGTCCTGAAGGTCTTGCCGATTCCGACCACCTCGACGAGCCTATCGCCCACCGTGCCGTTCCTCGACCAGGAGCGCGACGCTGCGGTGGGGATTGGAGATCCACTTCTTCTTGTACAGGAACTGCTCGCGGCACTCGTGCCGCACCGCGGTCGACACCGCGAGGTAGCAGGTCTGCAGCACCTGCATCTCGCCCATCTCCTGGTAGGTGAAGACCCAGCGGCGGGAGTACTGCATGCCCACGGTCCCGGTCAGCGAGTCGAAATCGCTGAACTGGATCTGCAGCAGCGGCACGCCGTTCTCCTCGAAGACCCGGAATTCCCAGTGCCGGAAGCGGATCTCGGCGACGATCTTCTGGATGTCCGCGAGCGAACGGATGACCCAGGCCTTCTTCGGGTCGACGATGCGGTTCTCGGCCTTGATGTACTTGTCGGTCTTCTCGTGCGGCCGGAAGATCTGCACGTCGCGGTAGAGGAATTCGCTGCTGACGACGCTCTTCTCGATGACCGAGATCGCCTGGAACAGCAGCTGGATGATCTGCTGGAACGTGATGTCCTCGTCGATGTACCAGGTCGTGAACGGCGCGATCTCGGGCCCGAGCGCGAACGTCTCCGCACTCGGCAGGACCTTCAGCAGGATCACGCCGCCGTGGGTTTCCTCCACGTCGAACATCCAGTCCTTGTATTCGACATTGCGGACGACCTCCCGGATCCCGTCGACGACGGTGCGGCCGACCGGCGTCGGCTCCAGAATCTCCTGCATGCAATCCTCCTGAATGCACATGGAAAGGGTCGGCGGAATCGAGGTTTCCCTGATTCCGGGGGTCGTCCCGCGATCGTCCTGTCGCGCGGCGATGAATCGTTACGGCGTCGGCGCCGGGCGCTCGACGCCGGTGTTCGCGTCCGTGTTCGTGCTTCTCGCCGCCGTCCACGAATGCGAGCCGGATGCGGCAAACCCTCCCCGACAGCGGTCGCGCCCCACGGCGACGCCCGCGATACGGCGGAATACTTAGTTCGAGACCGGGATTTCGCCGAATGCGATGAAGTCGAGCCCGGCCATACTGCGCTGCGCCTGGTCCGAAATCGAAGCGACGGCGCGGCGCGCGGCGACGGCAGCGACCCGATCCGGCCCGCGGCTGCCCGGGCATTCAGAAGCTCATTCGTCTCTCCAGGACGCTGCTCCGCCTTAACTCATTCCATTGAAGCGGGCGCGAACAGTAGTGACCGGTCATATCCGCGTCAACGCTTTGTCACAATTCAAATGTTTGTTTGTCAGGTTCCAGGATCGGCCAATTTCGCTAACTAAAATGCAGGCCGGGTCGGGTGTTTTCCTGCCTTCGAATTCGCCGAGCGGGCGGCTTTTCCGGCCGTGTCGCCATGGCGGATCGGCATATCCGGATCGCGGATCGGTGCTCGGCCGAGCGCGCTGCTCTCCTGCGCCGCGGCGCATTCGCGAGGACATCGTCGCTTCACCGCCGCGTCATAGTGCGGCGCCACTCTGCGCACCGCTTTGGACGGAGAGGCAGGGATGCGCCGGATGCCGCGGTCGATGATCATCGCTGGACTCGCGCTGTGCGCGGCGTCGGCGAGCGCAAGGGAGGGACCCGAGCGCGGGATCGAGGTGCGCGCGCCCCTGTCCGCGCCGCCGCGCGGTGTCGCCGAGCTGCGCTTCACCGAGCTGTTCCGGATGCCGATCGGCCCCGAGGGCCTCGAGCTGTCGGAGCGCGCCCGCGAACTCGACGGCCGGCGTGTGCGCGTGGTCGGCTACATGGTGCGCGAGGCGCATGCGCCGCGGGGCCATTTCCTGTTCGCGCCGCTGCCGGTCGCGCTGGACGGCGACGACGAGCCGCTGGCCGACGACCTGCCGCCGACCGCGATCGCGGTCGAACTTCCCGACGCCACGACCGACATTCCGTTCCGCGCCGGACTGCTGGTGTTCACCGGCACGCTCGCCGTCGGCGTGCGCGCCGATGCGGACGACGGCCGCGTCGAAGGCATCCGCCTGCGGCTCGATGCCGCGGCGAGCCGCGCGCTGCGCGCGCCGGCGTCGTCGAAGCCGCCGCGTCACGTCGCCCCCTGAGCCCTTTCCCCGACCGAGGATCCACCATGTCCACCCGTCGACTGCCATGGCCGCTGGCCGCGGCGCTGCTGCTCGCGAGCGCCGACGCCGGCGCCGCGCGGATCTCCCGCCTCACGCCGCCGTCCGAGCTGTTCGCGACCGGCAATGCCGCGCCGCTGGTGTCGCGCTTCCTGCAGGGCCAGCGCTTCGACCTGCAGGCGACCGTGCAGCCGGACGCCGGCAAGGCCATCGCGACCGTCGACTTCTATGTCGACGGCAACTGGGTCAATCGCCCGACCTTCGTGTTCGGGACGCCGCTCCCGCTCTCCGCGCGGCTCGGCCGGATCGAGGAAGCCGCCGGCGCGACGAGCTGCGTGAACGCGACGACCCACCTCACCACCGGTGCCGGCGGCTGCAAGCTCGTCGCCGGCCTCGCGGAGGGCAGCGTGGTGTCGTCGTGGCGCGCCTACGCCCACTACGCCGTCGGCGTGCATGAACTGTCGGTGGTCGCGACCCAGAATGACGGCAGCAGTGTCGTCGCGAAGGGCAACTTCGAGATCATCGGCCTCGGCGAGGGCCGCGGCGCGAAAAACATCATCGTGATGCTGGGCGACGGCATGGGCGCGTCGCAGCGCACCGCCGCGCGGATCATGCGCGGCTACGCGCAGGGCAAGGCGAAGAACCCGCTGGCGATGGACACGTTCCCGAACACCGCGATGGTGATGACGGCGTCGCTGAATTCGATCGTCACCGATTCCGCGCCGGGCATGCAGAACTACGTCACCGGCAACAAGAGCAACAACAACGAGGAGGGCGTGTTCCCCGACGACACCGTGGACGCCTTCGACAATCCGCGGGTCGAGTACCTGTCCGAGTACCTGCACGCACTGTCCGGAAAATCGCTCGGCATCGTCACCACCGCCGACGTGTTCGACGCGACGCCCGCGTCCAACGCCGTGCACACCGCGGCGCGCGGCAACGGCACCGGCATCGTCGACCAGTTCCTCGACGACCGCGCCGCTACCGGGCTGACCGTGCTGATGGGCGGCGGCCGCAAGTGGTTCCTGCCGAACCCGGGCAACAGCGTGTCGCCGCAGCCGGTCAACGGCTCGCAGCGCCGTGGCGCCAACGACTACGTGGCGGGCGACGACCTCGTCGCCGGCTGGGGCATCGCGAAGGGCAGGCTCGATCCGGAGCGCGACCTGATCGCGGACTTCCGGAGCGCCGGCTTCGCCTACGCCCCGGACAGGAGCGGCCTCGATGCGGCCTTCGCCGGCGGCACGCCCGACCGCCTGCTCGGCCTGTTCGCGTACTCCAACATGAACGTGTCCTTCGACAAGATCGCCGGCCGCCGCGGCGATCGTTCCGTCGTCGATGCCTTCGGCTTCCCCGACCAGCCGATGCTCGACGAGATGACCGACGCGGCGCTGCAGGTGCTGGCGAAGAATCCGAACGGCTTCGTCGCGATGATCGAGGGCGCGTCGATCGACAAGCAGGCGCACCTGATGGACTCCGACCGCTGGGTGCTCGAGGTGATCGAGTTCGACCGCGCCGTTGCGGTCGCGAAGAAGTTCGCCGCCGGGCATCCGGACACCCTGGTGATCGTCACTGCCGACCACGAGTGTTCCGGCGCCGCGATCATCGGCGCGACCACGATGACCGACGCCGCGTTGAAGGCGGCCCCGGCCGCCGGCAACGCCGCCGTCGGCACCTACGAGGCGGCGAAGTTCCCGAAGTACACGATCGCCGCGGACGGCTATCCGACCACCACCGCAGTCGACTTCAAGATGCTGATCGGCTACGGCGCGAACGCCGACCGCTACGAGACCTGGCTGCCCCATCTGTTCCCGACCAAGGACTCGCAGCAGCCGTTCCCGCCAGCCGCTTCGCCGGCGAATCCGAGCGTCCGCAACAAGGACATCGGTTACCTGATCACCGGCCAGGTGCCGGGCGACCAGGCGGTGCACACGGCGAGCGACGTGCCGCTGTCGGCCTACGGCGCCGGCGCGTCGAGCTTCGCCGGCACCCTCGACAACACCGACGTGTTCTTCAAGCTGGCCCAGGCCGTCGGCGGAAGCCTCTGATCCGCATCGATCGACTCTACGGGCCCCGCCCCCGACCGCGAAGATGTCGCGGCGGCGGCGGGGTTTCGTTTTTCGCGTAGGACGAGCGCTGCACGATGCTGATGCGAGCGAAGTCGCGAAGATGCTGACGGCAGGGCGCGCATTGCGCGCCGACGCGAGCTGCCGAGGCCATGGCGGGCATGCCCGCGCTACTCGAATCCGTCCTTGAACAGCACCGTGGTGGTTCCGTTGGGTTGTACTCCGGGCCAGTAGCCGCCCGCCACGCTGTACACGCCGCCACTCACGATGGCGGCCGCGTCGGCTTGCCCGATGGTGCCGTCGAGGGCATAGACGCCTCCGCTGACCCGCGCGCCGCCCTGATCGACGGTCGACCAGGTCAGATCGTAGACACCGGCCTGCTGTGCCTCGGCGGGCCAGGCGAGCGCCGCGGCGACGGTGAGGAATGCGAGGCGTCTCATGGCTGCTCGCTCCCGCGCGCGGACGTCGCGGTGTCGGCGAGGCCCAGCGCCTGCTCGATCCGCGCCAGCCGGTCGGCCAGCGCGGCGTTGTCCGCGCGCAACGCCGCGTTGTCCGCGGTCAGTGCCTCGATCCGCACGTCACCCTCGGCCTTGAGTTCGCGCAGCGCCTCGACGGTCAGCGCCTCGAAGCCGCGCACGGTGACCATCAGATAGCCATTCGGGCCGGTGCTGACCCACTCCGGGAATACCTCTGCGACTTCCTGCGCGATGAAGCCGGTCTGCCGGCCCGGAAGGCCGATCGCCTTCGCCGGATCGATGTATTCGTAGGTGGTGCCGCGCAGTCGCAACAGCCGATCCAGCGCGCCATCGAGCGGCGCGATGTTCCTCTTCAACCGACGGTCCGAGGTCGTCGACCAGGTTCCTCCGCCGGGCTTGATCGCGGCGGCGTACACGGTGAGGTCGCGGTTCGGGGCGATCTGCATCAACGGCACCTGCGCCGATCCGTTGTACTGGTCGACGTAGAAGGCGGCATTGTTCGCGGCCGCGCTGGAGCCGTTGCCGGACGACAGCAGCACGCCGCTGCCGATCCTCTGCTGCAGGAACAGGTTCGGATAGTCGGCGCCGCTGCTGTTGGGAAGCACCGTGAGCTCGATATCGGTCGGCGACGACCCGTTGATGCCGACACCGCCGTTGGCGCGGACGACGAACTGGTTGTCCGCGGTCGACGTGGTCACGCCGCCGAGGTTGTCCGACCAGACGAAGCTGCCGTCGTGCGCGGCCTTCGCGTTGATGCCGGCGGCGAAGCTGTATTTGCCGATGGCGGTGTTGTTGAATCCACCTGGAATGGTCGACGAATTGCCGCTGGCGATATTGCCGTTGCCGCCGCCGACCGTCGCGAAGGCTCCGCTCGCGGTGCCGTGGAAGCCGCCGGCGACGGTCGCGTAGTTCGCGTTGGCGACGTTGGTGGTGCCGCCGCCGATGGTCGTGTCGAGTGCGCTCGCGATGTTGCTCTCGCCACCCGAGACGACGGCCGCAGGGCCGCTCGCGGTGTTGGCGTTGCCGCCGGCGACCACGGCGCTCGCGCTGCCGGCGGTGTTGCCGCTGCCGCCGCCGACCGTGGACTGCGCGCCGTCGGCGTAGTTGTTGTTGCCTCCCGCCACCGTGGAATAGGTCGTCGAGGCGTTGTTTCCGTTGCCGCCAGCGACGGCCGAATAGAGCCCGGTGGCGTTGTTGCTGACGCCGCCCGCCACCACCGCACCGCCACCGGCGACGTTGCCGCTGCCGCCGCCGACGGAACTGTTGGCGCCGTTCGCCGCGTTGTTGTGGCCACCACCGATCGTCGCGAAGATGCCGGTAAGGGTCGTCGCGTCGCTGTTGCCGGCCTGGTTGCCGACGCCGCCGGAGATCGTGGTGAAGTCGTCGTAGGCGAGGTTGGCGCCGGTCGACGAGGTGGCACCGCCGCCGCCGATCGTCACGCCGACGGCATTCGTCCCGATGGTGTTGGCGCCGCCGCCGAAGGCGATGCTCGGCGTGTTGCCGGTCGGCGTGAAATAGGCCACGCGCGTCTGGTTGACCTTGAGGATCAGCGGGACGTTGTCGCTGGTGCCGAGATAGCTGGCGCTGCCGAGGCCGGCGTTGCCGGAGAGCGACCACAGGGTACTGGCGTCGCCGCCGCCGTCGGCCTGGCAGGTCACGCTGCCGTCGGCAGCGACCGCGCGGATGGAGCTGCCGGCGGCGCAGGTGCCGTTCACCCGGCGCTGGACCAGGGTCGGGTTGATGTCGGCGTCGGTGATGCTGCCGTCGGCGATCTTCGCCGAGGTCACGGCATTGGCCGCGAGGTCCGCGGCGACGATGCTGCCGTCGAAGATCTTCGCCGAATTGACCGCGCCGTCGGCGATCGCGACGGTGGCCACCGCACCGGCGGCGAAGTCGCTGCTGGTGATGGTGCCGGTGGCGATGCTGGCGCTGGTGACGCCGTTGTCGGCGACGGTGCGCGCCTGGTCGGCGCCGAGGGCGTACTGGCTGAGGTAGTTCGGCGTCAGCTCGACGAGCGGTGCCAGCGCGGTGTAGGCGCCGGTCGACGCGCCGTCGCGCACCTCGATGCCGAGGAACAGGCCGTCGCCGTTGGCCGCGGGGGCGAAGCCGAAGTCGAGCGCCTGGGTGATCAGGCCGTTCGACACGACGAGGTTGTCGACCGTGATCGGCGGCGCCGCGGTGAGCGGGATGAAGGGGTCGCTGTAGAGCGTGAAGCGCAGGTCGTAGGTGCCGTTGGCGGGCGCCCCGGAGACCTTCAGCTGGCCCTGGTAGGTGATCGCGGAGCTGGGCGGCTGCGACGAGGCGGCGGCGAACAGCGGGGCGGCGGAAAGCAGCAGGCCGCAGGCAAGGGAACGGAAGCGCATGGGAGACCTCGGACGGCGTGGTGTGCGTATGGGCGTCAACGGAGTCCGCGGGGAAATCCGGCAATCCACGCGTCCGGGGCCGATCGCTGCCGCGCTTGCAGGGTCGCGGGCGGACGCCGACACTTCCCCGACCCCCAGGGAGCCGCGGTCCTGCCCTCGTCCCCGCCCCCGATCCGACGGACCGTGTCGCGACGCCTGGCCACCGCGCTGCTCGCGCTCGTCGGCCTCGCCGCCTGCGGCCATGCCGCCGCGCCGACCGGACTCGCCGGCTGCTACGGCGTCGAACTCTCGGCCCACAGGCGCGCGCACGTGAAGAACGCCGGCCTCTGGAAGATCTGTTTCGACGCCGACGGCCGCTATCACGCCGCCAACGGGCCGGGGCAGGACGTCGCGGGGCGCTGGCGCGCCGAGGTCGACGAGGTGCTGCTGGAAGACACCGGCGGCGCCTTCTCCTGCCAGGCCAACGGCATCGACGCCAGCTCCGCGCGCTACCGCTTCGTCCGCACCGCGACGACGCTGGAGCTGATCGTGCTGCGCGACGAATGCTCGGTGCGCCGCGACGCCCTCACCGGGCGACGCTTCGACGTGCTGCCCTAGCCGGCGGCCGAGCCACGACCCTACGGGTCGATTCCGGCGGCGTACGTCCGGCACCCGCGCGGCTGCGTTCCGAAGGACACCGGCGGGCGGGCGCTTCGTCGAGAGCGAGTCCGGTCATGTCGCGGGCTCGCGTGTCGGAAATCGACCCGGACGGTCGAGTTTCAACGGGCTGCTCGGGGCGAACCTGCTCGCGCCGGATCCATTCGAGGTGCGATTCCGGGCGGATCGCCAGGGCGCTCTGGAACAGGACCATTCCGGTGATCAGGCGCGCCTCGGTCAGCGCCGCAGGGGAGGAGCCGTCGGTCCGACCGGGCGCGGCCAGGTGACGATCGAGGCGCGCGAGCCGGGCGTCGTCGGGGGCGAGTCGGCGCGCCCAGGCCGCGCGCCACGCCTCGGCCAGCGGCCGCGCCCGGCCCGGCGGCAGCAGCGCGTCGATCAGCTGCAGCGGCAGTTCCGGATCGAGTTCGACGATGTCCCGCAGCGCCATCGGGTCGCCGCTCCAGGTCACCGCGGAGTCGACGAAGCGTTCCGTCGCGATGTCCGGTCGTCCTGCCGCGGCGGCGGCGGCGGCCTGCCACCAGCGGCTCTCGGCGTAGTGCATGCCGCGCGCGCCGCTCGGGGTGATCGACAGCGGCAGCGCCGCGTCCAGCAGCCGTTCCGCGCTCGCCGGGTCTCCGGCGAGGAGCGCGAGGCGCGCGCGCAGCACGAGCGCCGAGCGGCGGAACACGTCCGCGTTCGGACCCGACACCGTGGCCGGCTCGACCGCGGCGAGGTAGCGCTCGGCGGCCGCCGCGTCGCCACGCCGGACTTCCAGTTCGGCGGCTTCGAGGCGGTTGAGCGACGCCAGGATGGGGTCGGGTCGACGTTGCGCCTGCAGCGCGAACAGGCGCGCGTACGCCGCCGCGGCCGCGTCGATGTTGCCGGCGGCGCGCCAGGCGCGCGCGAGACGGACCTCGACCTCGGCGCGGGAATCCGGGAATTCGTCGAGGTAGAACGCGTTGGACTGCTCGAGCTCGGTGAGCAGCGAGGTCGCGGGCGCCGGCCGGCCGCCGCGGGCTCGGAACTGGGTGGGATTGAGGAGATGTCCCATCATGTCGGCCGCGGCCCGCGCCGCCCGTGCCCGCTGCTCGGCTTCGGCCAGCGCCTGGCGGGCCTGCCGCGCTTCGTACAGGCTGACCGCGGTCGCGACCAGCAGCGCCAGCGTCGCCGCGGCGGCGATCGCGACCACGGCGGCATGGCGCCGGACGAAACGCCGGGCGCGGTAGCTGTAGCCGTCGTCCGCCGCGCTCACCGGACGGCCGGCGAGCCAGGCCTCGAGGTCGACCGCCAGCGCTGCCGCCGACGGGTAGCGCGCCTCCGGCGCCTTCGCCAGGCAGCGCCCGACGATGCGGTCGAGGTCGCCGCGCAGACAGCGCCGCCAGTCGCGCGGGTCGAGTCCGCGCGCGTTCGCCGCCTCGATCTCGCGCGGGCGGCGCGCGCCCGCGTCGTCGCGGACGTAGGCGGCCGACAGCGACGGCGGCACGGCCTCGACGATCTCCTTCTGCAGCGCGAACAGGCCATCGACCGCACGGAAGGGGCGCGCTCCGGTCGCAAGCTCGAACAGGATGACGCCGAGCGCGTGGACGTCGGTCGCGGTGGTGATCGCCGCGCCGGTGATCTGCTCCGGCGCGGCGTATTCGGGCGTCATCAGCCGAGCCTCGGCGTCGGTCTCGCCATGCGCGTCGGCGATCAGCGGCTTGGCGATGCCGAAGTCGAGCAGCTTCGGCACGCCGTGGCGGTCCACCAGGATGTTGGCAGGCTTGAGATCCCGGTGGACCACCAGGTTCTGGTGCGCATGGTGCACCGCCGAGCAGATCGGCAGCAGCAGGCGCACCCGCTCGGCGATGCCGAGGCGTCGCGCGTTGCACCAGGCGAGCAGGGTGTCGCCCTCGATGTATTCCATCGCGTACCAGAGCCGGCGGTCCGCGGTGATTCCGCCGTCGACCAGCACGGCGATGTTCGGATGACGCAGGCCCGCGAGGATCTCGCGTTCGCGCAGGAAGCGCGACTCGGCCTCGCCGCTGGCCGCGTCGCCGCGGATCAGCTTCAGCGCGACCTGCTGCTGGAAGTCGCCGCTGCTGCGCTCGGCGAACCACACCGTACCCATTCCGCCGCGGCCGAGTTCGCGGCACAGCCGGTAGGGTCCGACCGCGGGCCCGCCGGCCGCCGCGGACGCGCCCTCGAACAGCGGTGCGGCCAGCTCCGGCAGGCCGACGTCGAGCACGGCGCAGGCTGACGACGCCGCCGCGAGCAGGTCGACGATCCGTGCCCTGAGGGCCGGTCGGCCTGCGCATTCCGCGTCGAGCAGCGCGCGGCGGCCGTCGGCGTCCAGGGCCAGCGCGCGGTCGAACAGCTCGCGGACGCTGGGCTCGGGCGGGGAGACGGTGGGCCTGGAGTCGATCATCGGGAGGGACAACGACGAATCGGTGCCGGAGCGGCAGCCGACGGAGCGGGCCCGCATCCGATCGCCGTGGGCACTGCGCCCACCGCGAGGGACCACCCCATCGGCGGGCTCGCCGGGTCGCGACCGCGGCTCGCGCCCCCCGGACGGTGGGGAACGCGCGGACTGGCCGGGGCTCGGGGCGTGTCCAGGGCTTCCCTAGCCGGCGTCGCCGCCGAGCGCCACCGCCAGGCTGGCACGTGCGTAGGCCCAGTCGCCGCGCGCGGTCCGTTCGGACACCCCCAGCGCATCCGCGATCTCGACGAAGTTCATGCCGCCGAACACGTGCCACTCCACCACCTGGGCCGCGCGTGGCTCGCTCTTCGCCAGTTCCACCAGTGCGGCGTCGAGGCTGATCAGCTCCTCCGCGCGCTGCTCCGCGAGCAGGCCGGCATCCTCGAGGTCGACCCGCGCCTGGTCGCCGCCGCGCTTCACCGCCAGCCGGGTGCGGGCGTAGTCGATCGCGACCTGACGCATCGCGCGTGCGGCGAGACGGAAGTAGTGGCTGCGGTCGTTGACCGGGGCGTGGCCGTTCTCGGCGAGCTTGGCGTAGGCCTCGTGGACGACCGCGGTGGTGTCGAGCGTGCCGCCGCGCGCATGGCGCCGGAGCTCCGCCGCCGCGATCCGCTTCAGCTGCGCGTAGATCAGCGCCAGCGCCTGGTTGGCCGCCGCCGCATCGCCATCGCGGGCGCGATTGAGCCACTCGGTCAGTTCCATCGGCGGATTGTCGCACCAGCACCGCGGCGCTGCCGCAGCAGCGTCACCCGGGCGGCTCAGCGACCGGCCGGCGTGGCCTCGAGGCGCATCACCCTGAGGTCGATCTCGCGGTTGCCGCTGCTGACGAACAGCAGGTGGGCGCGGTCGGGGGACAGCGCGAAGTTGCGGTTGGCGAACATCCCGGTGAGGCCGGAGAACAGTTCCGGCGCGCCGCCGGAGCGCGGGATCGCGAGCAGTGCCTCGCCGCCCGGAAGGCGTCCCCACAGGACGATGCCGTCCGCCGTCAGCACCCAGCCGGTGTCGGCGTCGATCCGCTGCGAGCCGGCGAGGCGCTGCACCGCCGCCGGGCCAGCGTACTCGCGCCGGTACAGCGACGGATCGCCGCTGCGACTGAAGTAGAGGAATCCGTCGCCGCCGTCGGCGAGGCCGTTGATCGCGCCCGGGCCGAGGTCGACCGGGGCGATCGCCGCGGCGCCGTCGCTGTCGATCCGTTCGACGCGCGCCGGCGCGTCGCCGCGGCTGACCCAGAGCCCCGAGCCGTCCGCCGCGCGCGCGATCGCACCGAACGGCGACTCGGCCTGTGCGAGTGCGGCGACGCGGCCGTCGCGGAGCTGCCAGCGCTCGATCCGACCCTGGCGGTCGGGATCGTGGCTGGACACCCACACGGCCTCGCCGTCCGCGGTCCAGGTCAGGTCGTCGACCACGCGTCCGCCGGTGAAGGCCGACAGCCGTCGCGGCTCGCCGCCGTCCGCCGGGCCGCTCCACACCTGGTCGTCGCCGCTGCGATCGCTGACGAACGCGATCTGAGCGCCGTCGGGCGAGTAGCTCGCCTGGCGGCTGTGGCGGGTCGAACCGAACAGCACCGGGCCGGCGTCGGCATAGCGCGGCACGGCATCGGCCGACGGAACCCGGAAGTCCTGCAGGTTGTAGGCGGTCGACTGCACCTCCGCGTAGACCAGCACCGGTTCGCGCAGCGCGATCGCCGGCTGCACCGCGTTGCCGATCGCGAGGGGCCTGGGCTCGCCGCCGTCGCGTCCGACCTGCCACAACTCGCGCCCCGACGACAGCACCAGCGAGCGCGAGTCCGGCAGCCACGCCATTCCACGCACCAGCGCTTCGCTTGCCGTCAGTTCCGCGGCCGTGCCGCCGTCGAGACCCACCCGGAAGACCCGCGCGCGCTGCTCGCTGCCGAGCAGGAAGGCCAGCGTGCGGCCATCCGGTGCGAGCCGCGGGTGGAAGCGATTCCCGGGCGGCGCGTCGATCGGCAGGGGATGCGACTCCCGCGTCGCCAGGTCGAGCAGGTACAGCGCGGTGTCGCCGTCCCGGTCGTTCGGATCGACCGGCCGCGCGTAGACGATCGCGCCGCCATCGCCTCGCCAGGTGATCTCGGAGAACGCGTCGCTGACCGCGACGCAGTCGCCGAGCGTGCGCTCGTCGCCGCCGCCGATCGCCGACACGGCGACGATCCGGCAGGCGTTGCCGTCGAGCCGCTCGAACGCGAGGGTGCGGCCGTCCGGCGACCAGGCCGGCTGCCGCGGATCGCCGCTGAGGTCGTGCCGCGCGACCACGGTCGCCGTCGCGGCGCCGAGCGAACGGACTTCGATCACCGTCGTCAGCTGCCGGCCGGACAGCGTCGATCGCAGATAGGCGACCGCCGCGCCGTCGGGCGACAGCGCCGGAGCCGACTCGCTCCCGAGGTCGGAGGTCACCGGCGCGGGCCGCGACCAGGTGCGGTCGTCGTGTCGCGCCCAGGGACCGAAGACCAGCGCGCCGGCGACGACGAGCAGCAGCACGAGTGCCGCGACGACGATGGTGGAGAGCGCCGGTCGCGGGCGGGAGGGGGGCCGGACGGGCGGGGTGGAGGGCGGCACCGCCGGCCGCGACGGCACCGCCGTGTCGACCGGCCCGCGCGAGGCGACCGCCGGATCGGCGGTGTCGGCGGGTCGCGCGGACGCTTCCGGGGACGCGGCGGACGTCGTGTCGTCGATCGGGGAGGGCGCGTCGGCCAGCGCGACGGCCGGCAGGCGCAGGCGGTAGCCGGACTTGCGGATGGTCTCGACCACGGCGCCGTCCCGGGCCTGTTCGCCCAGCGCCCGGCGGAGTTCGGCGATCGCCTGGGTGAGGACCTCCTCGCCGACATCGGCATCGGGCCAGACCGCGTCCATCAGGTCGTTGCGCGACACCACCCGCTGGCCGGCCTCGATCAGGCAGACCAGGACGGCCACTGCCTTCGGGGCGAGCCGGAACTCGCGCTCCTGCCGCAGCACGCAGTGGCGCTCGACGTCGACGATGCAGTCGCCGAGCGACCAGCGCCGCACCGGACGGGCGCTGGCCGCAGGTCGCACCGGGGGATCGCTGGATTCGGCAGGCATGACGCGATCGCTGGGACGGGTGCCGAACATACGAAAGTCCCCGTGTTTCGTCATCTGGCGGCGGTCACGGCGACGCCGGACGGTCTTTCGGTTTTCCTTCGCGAAACCTCAGGTCGGCGCGGCGCGGCCGGGCGACCCTCGTCGCTCCCCCGACGGAGTCCGCCATGGTCCCTGTCCCCTCGAGCACTGCGGCGGCGCGCCTGCCGCGCCGGCTGATCGTCACCGCGCTGATCGCCGGTCTCGCCGCCTGCACGCTGCCGTCCACGCTGCGCGACGATCCCGACCTCGCCCTGAACGTGTTCACCACCGCCGGGCCGCGTCCATCGTCGGCTGCCGCCGCGGTCACGGCGACACTCGACCCGACGGCGGTCGCCGAGAGCCTGCTGACCGACGGCCACTTCGGCGAGAACGCGGAGCTGGTCGTGCGCGCCGATCCCTTCGATGCTCGTCATTTCGTCGTCGCCGGGATGGCCCTGTCGCTCGGCGGCAACCTGCGGATCGGGGTGACCCGCGACGCCGGCCGGCACTGGCAGCTCGGCACGGTCCCGAAGCCGGCGGACGCCAGCCTGCTCAACGATCCGGTGATCGATTTCGCGCGCGACGGCAGCGTGCTGCTGGCCTACATCCCGGCCGGCCCGCGCGGCATTCTCGGCGTCGAGCTGGTGCGCTCGGTCGACGGTGGCGTCCACTTCGGACCGCCGCAGCGCTTCGTCTCGGGCAGCGGCCCCGACGACAAGACCGCGCTGGTGGTCGACCTGCAGCCGGCCAGCCCCCACTTCGGCCGCGCCTACCTGATGTGGAAGCACCCGGCCGGCGGCATCCTGCTGACCCGGTCCGACGACGACGGTCGACGGTGGGACGCCGTGCGCACGCTGTCCGGCGACCCGATCACCGGCGAGTCCCTGACCGTTCTGCGCGACGGCACCCTGGTGGTCGCCGCCAACCGCGTCGGCCGGCTCGCCCCGGGCATCGTCGCCTACCGCTCGGAGGACGGCGGCGCGTCCCTGACCAGTGCGGTCGCGGTGAGCGACCGCGAGGCCGGCTTCCTGTTCAGGATCCCTGCGTCCTGCAGCGCGCAGGGGGCCTTCATGCAGACCTCCCTGGCCCTGGACAGCGAGCATCAGGATCTGCTGCTCGCATGGGACGATCAGCACCAGGACGGCCAGTGCAGCAGCGGCTGCGACGCGCAGTTCGCGTGCCGCAGCCATGCCCGCGTCGCGCGCTCGCGCGACGGCGGACGCAGCTGGAGCGTGCCGTTCGAGGTCCGTCCGGACGGCTGGGGCGACGACGACCAGTTCTTCTCGGCGCTGGCGCCGGAACGCCGCGACGGCCGCTGGTGGCTCGGCCAGCGCAGCACCCATGGCAGCGCCGTCCGGGATGCGGCCCACACCTGGCTGCTGCAGTCCGACGACGGCGAGCACTGGCAGGAGGCGACGCGACTGTCGTCGTCCGCCACCGCGGGCCGCGGCAGCCGCTGGCAGGGCGACTACGACAGTCTCGCCGGCAGTCGCGTCGCCGCGATCGCCGGCTGGGCCGACCTGCGCAACGGCGCCGCCGACCTCGCCGTCGCTGCGGTCGAGACGCCCGATCTCGCGGTCGAGGCCCTGCACGGGAGCTACTTCGATCCGGCGGTCGAGAACCAGGGCCTGCTGGTCGACCCTGGCAACGGGGGCCACGACTTCTTCGCCGGCTGGTTCACCTTCGACCCGGCGGGCGGCGACGCGGCGCGCCCCTACTGGTACGTGCTGCAGGGCCGCCTCGACGGCGACCTCGCCGAGTTCACCGTGTATCGCTCCCCCGGCGGCCGCTTCCAGGGCCGCCGCGCGGGTCCGATCGAGGCGGTCGGGCGGGGTCTCGCGCGCTTCGCCGGCTGCACCCGGGTCGATCTGCGGATCACGCTCGACGGCGTCGGCGACGTTGTGCAGTCGCTGCAGCGCCTGCTGCCGAGTGCCGCGTGTCCGCTGCCGGAACCCGCGTCGGAAGCATCCCCGCGCCATCTGAAGAAAACCTAAGGACGCCGCGGAGGCCCGGCGGACGGAGGCCTCGCGAGGCCTTCGGCAACGCATAGGTTTCCTTCAGGCGCAGGCCGGCATCCGCGGCCATGGTGACGCCGCCCGCGACCGGCGGGCCTCACGACGGATTCCTCCATGCACCTGCGCTCCCGCTCGCTCCTTGCCCTCGTCGCCCTCGGTTTCGGCCTGGCCGACCCGGCCGCCGCCCAGACCCGACTGCAGACCCTGACCGCCTGCTGCGGCTTCGGCTGGGCCGTCGCCGACCTCGCCGACATCGACGGCGACCATCGCACCGACCTCGTGGTCGGGGCCAACGAGAGCGGCCAGGCCTACGTCTATTCCGGCCGCAGCCGGCAGCTGTTGTTCACGCTGAGCCAGCCGAACAGCGACAACGGTTCCGCGGTCGGGGACGCCGGTGACGTCGACGGCGACGGTCTCCACGACATCGTCACCGGCGCGCCGGGCAATGGCCAGGTGAGCCTGTGGTCGGGTCGCGACGGCCATCTGCTGCGCCGGATCGACGCGCCGGTCGCCGGCAGCCAGTTCGGCTTCGCGGTGAGCAGCGCGGGCGATCTCGATCGCGACGGGCATGCCGACCTCTGGGTCGGAGCCCCGGTCGGCGCGGGCGCGGCCTACCTGATCTCCGGCGCGAGCGGCGCCGTGCTGCGCACGCTGTCCGAGACCGCGGGTACGCGCTACGGCTCGGGTGTCTCCCGCGTGGTCGACCTCGACGACGACGGCGTTCCCGACGTCGCGGTGGCGGCGCCGAGCCAGGGCCTGGGTCGCGTTACCGTCTATTCCGGCGCCAGCGGCACGCGCCTGTTCAATCTCGACTCGGACGCCGGCGGCTCGGAGTTCGGCACCTTCTTCGTGGCCGATGCCGGCGACGTCGACGCCGACGGCCGCCACGACATCTACGTGGGCGACCCCAACGCCAGCGGCGGCAACGGCGCGGCCTACGTGTTCTCCGGCCGCGACGGCCACCGCCTGTTCCGCTTCGCCGGCAGCAGCCGCGAAGGCGCCGGCTGCGGCCGGAGTGCGGGCGACGTCGACGGCGATGGCCACGCCGACCTGCTGGTCGGCTCCTACACCTTCAGCGGTGCCGGTCTGCGCGAAGGTGGCAAGGTCACGCTGTATTCGGGCGCCAGCGGCCAGGTGCTGCAGACGGTCAATGGTCGCACTGCGGGCGGTCAGTTCGGCTTCGACGCCGTCGGCCTCGGCGACCTCGACGGCGACGGCCGCCTGGACTTCGTGGTCGCCGGCCAGCCGGCGAACCAGGTCGAGATCTTCGCGGGCTCCATCGCGCGCAACAGCCAGCGCCCGACCGCGATCGACGCCGGCAGCACCGGCGCCTGGTACAACCCGGCGACGGTCGGGCAGGGCTTCCTCGCCGACGTCCGCGGCAACAATCCGTTCCTGTTCGTCGCGTGGTTCACCTACGCGACCGCCACCCCCACCGCCGCCAAGGTCGGCAGCCCGGAGCAGCGCTGGTTGACCCTGCAGGGCAGCTACGCGGGCACGGTCGCCGAGCTGCCGATCTTCCTCACCAGCGGCGGCGCGTTCGACAACCCGCGCAGCACCAGCACCCGCGCGGTCGGCAGCGCGACCTTCGAACAGACGTCCTGCACCGAGGCACAGATCACCTACTCGCTGCCGGAGGAGAACCTGCACGGCCGCATCCCGCTGGTGCGGCTGATCTCGCCCTCGTCGGGGAGCTGCGCGCCGGCGACGCCGTAGGGCGGGCACCGCCCGCCACCGCGAGACCTCGCGGCTTCCGCTTCCCGATCCCGCGTCGAGGCAACGGCGGCCAGTGGCCGCCCTGCTCGACTGGTCGGCCGCCCGCTTGCGGGCCGTCGCGGTCCGCCCTCAGGTGTCTGGTCGTGACGACGGACACTTTGTCGGTGAAGCGGTGGATCGTGCCGTCGGCATCCGCGAACGAGCACGCGGCGAATCCGGGGAGGTGGTCGTCGACATGGCGATCGATCCGGACGAGTAGTTCAAAGGTCATCGGCGACACCGGTCGGAGGGGCAAGCTACCATGCCGCTCATGGTCGACATCACCCAGCTCCTGGGCCGGGCCAGCTCCGGTGATGCGGAGGCGGCGAACGCGGTCCTGCCGCTGATCTACGCCCGCCTGAAGGAAATGGCGCGGCGTCAGCTCCAAGGCGAGCGCGCCTCGCCATCGCTCGCGACCACCGCGCTGGTGCATGACGCCTACTTCTCGCTGTTCGGCGACGCCGAGATCCCGTGGCGCGACCGCGCCCATTTCTTCGGCTACGCGGCGCGCGCGATGCGCAGCATCCTGATCGACCGTGCGCGACGCCGTGGCACCGAGAAGCGGGGCGGCGGCGCCGTGCACCTCGACCTCGAGCTCCACGACATCGAGCAGCCCGACGAGGTCGTCGACCTGCTGGCGCTCGACGAGGCGCTCCGGCGCCTCGCCGAGACCCAGCCACGGATGGTGGAGATGGTCGAGCTGCGCTTCTTCGCCGGACTCGCGGTGGAGGACGTCGCGAAGATCCTCGGCGTCGAACGGCGCACGGTCGAGCGCGACTGGCGCAAGGCCCGCGCCTTCATCTACGACGCGATGGGCCGCGAGGCTTGAAGCCCGACCCGGCGACGCCGTCGCGGGCCGAATGGCTCGACCGGCTGCTCGATCTCGACGACGAGGACCGCGCGCGTGCGCTCGCCGATGCCGCCATCCCCGTGGAGTGGCGCGAACAGGGTGTCCGGCTGATCCGGCTGATGGATGCGCCGGGCCTGCTCGATCGCGACGTCGGGGCGCTCGCCGGGGACCTGCTCGCGGTCTCCGCGACCGAGGGTGCGGGGCCGGGCACCGAGGTCGGCCGCTACCGCCTCGAGCGGCTGCTCGGCGAGGGCGGGATGGCGACGGTGTGGCTCGCCGCCCATCGCGATGAGGCGCTGCCCCAGCGGGTCGCCGTGAAATGCATGCGCGCGGCGCTCGCGACGCCGGAGTGGCGCGAGCGCTTCGTCCGCGAGCAGCGCATCCTGGCGCGGCTGTCGCACCCGAACATCACCCGCCTGCACGACGCCGGCATCACCGCGGCCGGGGTGCCCTACATCGCGATGGAATACGTCGACGGGCTGCCGATCACCGCGCACTGCGACGCGCGCGGGCTCGACGGCACCCGCCGCGTCCGGCTGTTCGTCGACGTCTGCGCCGCGGTCGCGCATGCGCACCGCAACCTGATCGTCCATCGCGACCTGAAGCCGCACAACGTGCTGGTCGATGCGGACGGCGCCGTGCGCCTGCTCGACTTCGGCATCGCGAAGCTGATCGATCCGTTCGACTCCGATGCCGATGCGACCCGTACCGGGGTCGCCGTGCTCACGCCGGCCTACGCGGCGCCCGAACAGTTCGCGCGCGGCGGCATCACCACCGCGACCGACGTCTACGGCCTCGGCGCGGTGCTGCACGAGATGCTGACCGGCGCCCGCGTCGCGTTCCACCCCGACGGTCGCCTGCAGCTGCCGTCCGCGCGGATCGTCGCGGACTCCGGCGTCGCCGTGGCGAGCGGTGGTGCGGCCGCGCTGCGCGGCCACCTGCGCGGCGATCTCGACGCGATCCTCGAACGCGCGCTCCGGCGCGAGCCGGAGCTGCGCTACGCCAGCGCGGCCGCGTTCGGCGACGACCTCGAGCGCTGGCTGGCCGGAGAGCCGGTGCGGGCCCGCGCCGGCACTTTCCGCTACCGCGCCGGGAAGTTCGTGCGCCGCCACGCGCTGGTGTTCGGCCTGGTCACGGCCTCCGCGCTCGCGCTCTCCGGGCTGGCCTTGTACAGCTGGCGCGAATCGCTGCGCGCCGATCGGGCGGCGGAGGCCGCTCGCCACGACGCGGAACGCAACCGGGTCACCCGCGACTTCGTCATCGAACTGATGCGCAGCCTCGGTCCGGGCGCGTCGCCCGGCACGCCGACCGAGCAGCTCGACCGCGGCGCGCGGCGCGCACACGAGCGCTTCGTCGACGACCCCGAGTCGCTGGCGTCGATCCTGGCGACGATCGGCGAACTCGAGCGCGGCTACGGACGGCTGCAGGCGGCGCGCACCCACATTGAGGAGGCCGCGGCCCTCGCGCTCGCGGCCTTCGGCGATGGCTCGCCGCTGTGGCTCGACTGCGAGGCGCAGCTCGGGCACACCGCGTTCCGCGAGAGCCACTACCGCGAGGGCGCCGGGCGCCTGCGCGGGGCTCTCGAGCGCTACGACCGTGCCGGCGGCGTGTCCGGTCCCGCGCGGATCCGCGCACTGCTGCGGCTGGGCCAGCTGGTGCAGGTGCTGGACGAGCGCGACACGGCGGCGCGGCTGCTGGCGGAGGCGAAATCGCTGGCGGAGCGGTCGGGCGACCCGCAGGATCCGCTGCTGCAGGAGTCGCTCGAACTCTACGGCGAGGTGCTCGCCGAGCTCGGGCGGACGCCGGAAGCGATTCCGCTGCTCGAGCGCAACCTCGCCCTGGCGCGCGCGATCCACGGCGATCGCGACCTCGCGGTCGTCAGCGCACTGGAGACGCTGTCGCTGCGCGAGGTCGAACTCGGCCAGTTCGATGCGGCACGCGCCCGCCTCGCGGAAGCCGAGGCGACCGCCGGCGCGCTGCTGACCGGGCCGCACGTCATCGCGGCCTACGTGCAGAACTCGCGCGGCACCCTGGAGCTCCGCGCCGGCCATCCGGAGGAGGCCGAGCGCCACTTCCAGCGCGCGCTGGCGATCTTCAGCCAATTGCTTGTCGCGCCGCACGCGATGCTCGCCGCGACCCACGGCAACCTCGGCGAATCCGCGTTCGAGCGCGCGGACTATGCGCATGCGGCGACCGAGTTCGCCGAGGCGGGGCGCCAGCGCGACGCGCTGCAGAGCGTTCCCGCACTGGTCGGTCTCGGCGACGACTGCTCCGCCGCCGAGGCCCGTGCACGCGCGGGCGAGGCGCGCGGCGCCCTCCCGGAGATCGACGCCTGCGTCCGGCGTGCCGAATCCTCGCCGGAGCTCTCGAAGGAATTTCTCGGCGGGCTCGAGGCCGTGCTCGCCGACGCTCAGCTCCGGGCGGGCGATGTCGCTGCCGCGACCCGCGCGGCCCAGGCGGCACTGCGCGCGCCGCCGGCGACGACTCTGCACGAACGGCTTCAGCCGCTCGTCGTGCTCGCCCGCGCGGCCGCGGCCGGCCATGACCGCGCGGCCCTGATCGAGCATGCGCGAGCCGCTCTTGTCGTCGCGGGCATACGGTCGCGGCCTTGCACCGTCGCACGCAGCTTCGACCACCTGCGCAAGCTCGTCGTCACCGTCGGCGACGAGGAACTCGCACGGCAGCTCGCGGCACGCGCCGAGCCCCTATCCTGCCTCGCCTCCAGCGAGTGAGCCGGGCAACGCCCCGGCATCTCGCGACGACGTCGCCGGACATCACTTCCGTACGGGCGGGTTCCGCGCTAGGCCGCGCTGCGGAAGGCCACGACCGGTAGCACCGTCTCGGCCTCGACCCGCGCCAGCGCCGTCGCGTTCTCGACCCAGTGCAGCAGCTCCATTGCGCCGTCCTCGTGCTCGACCAGAGCCGTGCAGTGTTCGACCCAGTCGCCGTCGTTCAGGTACAAGGTGTCGCCGAAGCGGCGGATGTTGCCGTAGTGGATGTGGCCGCAGATGTGGCCGTCGTAGCCGAACTCGCGTGCATGCTCGGCGACGTCGGCCTCGAAGCCTCGGATGTAGCCGATCGCACGGCCGATCCGCGCTTTCGCCGCGATGGTGAACGGCCGGTAGTTGTAGCCGAAGCAGCGCCGCACGACGTTCGCGCCGCGATTGACGAAGATCAGGAGTGCGTGCAGTCGCTCACCGAGCAGGTTCAGCCAGTGCCGGAGCAGCTCGCCGCGTTCGAACTCGTCACCGTGCGCGACCCGGTACACCCGGCCATCGGCGCCGACGTGCAAGGCGTGCGCCGCCACCGCGATCGCTCCGATCCGCTGGCCGCAGAGCGCGTGCAACGCGGCGTCGTGGTTGCCCGGCAGGTAAGTGACACGGGTGCCTCGGGCCGCGATCGCGAGGAACTCGGCGAGGATGGCCGAATGCGTCGCCGGCCAGTAGCTGCGCCGACGCAGCGCGGCGAGGTCGACGATGTCACCGACCAGGAAGAGGTTCGCGCTGCGCGTGCTGCGCAGGAAGTCGAGCAGGTACTCGGCCTGACACTCCGGCGTGCCGAGGTGTACGTCGGAGATGAAGATGCTGCGGAACTGGCGCATGGCGCGGCTCCCGGGACGGTCGTCTCCGGTCGTCATCCTCGTTACCGGCGGTCACCGGGGCATGACGCGACGATGAAGCCGATGCGACAGCGGCTCAGCGCTTCGCGTACGCCAGCCGCACGCCGCGCGGATCGGCGTCGACGAAGGCGGGATCGGCGGTGACGAAGGTGAGCTTGCCGACTCGCGCCGCGGCCCAGCTGACGGCACGGCGCAGCGCCAGGCCCGGGTGGTTCCGGATGAGCCGGCAGGCCTCGTCGGCGATCGGTTCGGACAGCGGCACCCGGTCGAAGGATCGAAGAAACCCGCGGGTCGCCTCGAGCGCGTCCGGGGGTGACAGGCTCATCAGCTCGACCCAGGTGACCACGCTGATCGCGCGCCGCTCGATCGCCTCGAGTGCGCGCGCCGCCCGCGGCTCGCCCTCGAGGTAGTCGACCAGCAGTCCGGTGTCGACCAGGCCGCGGGCGAGGGGCTCAGCGCCTGCGCTCATGGCCCTGCGGGTCGCCGGCGAGCTGTTTCCACAGCCCGAAGCCGTCGGCGCGCACCTCCTGGTGGCTGTCGACGAAGGCGAGCAGCGCGCGGCGCACCGCCTCGGCGCGCGAGATGGCGAGCGTCCTGCACAGCGCGTCGACCTCGCGCATCTGCTGTTCCGGCAGGTCGATGATGGTGCGCGGCATCAGTGCATCCCGAAGTCGGAGGGCGCGAACTTCTGCTTCAGGAAGCGGCCGTTGGTCACCAGCGCCCGTGCATCGCTGTGGGTGACGTTGACGAGAACTTCGCGGAGCTTCTCGTCGAGCAGCGCCAGCTGTTCGCCCAGCAGCGCCTTCGCGGTCTTGCCGTCGGCCAGCACCTGCGTGGTGCGGAACACCGGCGGCAGCGCGGCGTAGTTGGCGAGCGTCTCGGGCAGGTAGCGGATCACCGTTTCGTGGACGGTGTAGGCGTCCTCGTCGAGCCCGCCCACACCGGCGATCCTGGGCAGCACCGCCGCGACCGACTCGCGGACGCCGTCGAGGTGGCGGCGCATGTCCGGATCGAGCATCGGTTGTGCCTTCGCGATCAGGGCGTCCAGTTGCTGCAGCGTCTGCTCGGCCGACAGCGTGGTCTCGATGTGGCGCTCGATTTCCGGCGGCCTCCGGCCGATCAGGAAGCCGGCCGCATAGAGCCCGAGCGTGATCAGCCACCAGCCGCGGTCGATCACGCCGGCGATCAGCAGCGCCGGCCCGATCAGCGCGAGCGTGCAGCCGACCAGGTTCGGGGTGCCGTAGAGGAACAGCAGCAGGGTGAGCTTCAGCGGCCGTCCGCTCACTGGTAGCCCCGGATTTCCTTGAACACGGCGGACAGCGAAGCCTTGCGGCCGTCGAACACGCGACCGCCGGTGAGCTCTGCCACCTGCTTCATCTGCTCGGCATCGCCCTCGCCGAACAGGATCGGGAAGACCCGGGCCGGGCTGCCGTGGCGGCTGCCGCTGCGGAAGGAGTCGAAGCTGCGGCCCTCGTTGTTCTTGCCGTCGGTCAGCAGCACGATGCTCACGAAGCGGTCGGGGTCCGCACGACGCTCGTCGGCCGCGATGTCCTGGGCACTCGCCAGCGCGGAGTAGATCGCGGTGCCGCCGTCGGCGCGCAGCGCGTCGGCCGCGGCGAGCACCCGGGCGCGAGCGGCATCGACGCCCCCGCGCGCGAACTCGATGCGCTCGGGGTCGCCGACCTCGCTCGAGAACGGGATCAGGACGACCCGCTCGCGGCTCTGGAAGCTGGCATAGCGCGCGCTGGCGCTGCTCGACTGGGCACCGGCCAGGATCTTCAGCGCCTGGCGCATCCCTTCCATGCGCTCGCCGTTCATCGACCCCGAGGTGTCGAGCACGAAGATCGAGGTCGACGGGCGCCGCCACTCGTCCTGGTAGGCCGACAGCACGGCATCGATCACCTCGAGCCGGTTCGGGAAGGCAAGCTCGGCCACGGCGGTCGTCGGCACGGCCGCGGCGGGCGGGACGTCGGAGTTCGCCGGCCGCAGATAGGCCGCGGCGATCGCGTCGCGCTGGAACGCGGCGGCCTTCAGCACCGCGACCAGCGTGTCGTAGTCCGCGCGCCGTGCCGCGTCGAGCAGCATCAGCGGATAGTCGGCCGAGATCACGCCGTCCTTCGGATAGACCAGGGTCAGCCGGTCGGCGGGCGGCAGCGTGTCGTCGAGGCGGAGGATCACCGCCTCGTAGTTGACCATCGCCTCCAGCGTGGCGGCCTCGCGTGAATAGGCCTCGGTCAGCCAGCCCGAGCTGCCGGCGGTGATCTTCTGGCCGGCCAGGAAGGACTTCAGCGTGACCGTGTCGACCTCGGCCGCGTCGAGATCCTCGGTCTTGCCGGCCGTCGCGGACGCGACCGCGAACAGCGCGCTCATGCCGGTGTTGGAGCTGGTCGGGTTGGTCATCGCGTAGCGCAGGCGGCCGGCGCCCGCGACCTTGGCGATGTCGACCCAGGTCGGCGGACGGCGGTCCCAGCCGAGCTCGGCCAGCTTCGTCGCCTTCACGCCCAGGGCGACCCGGGAGTAGGCGAGCTTCTCTCGCGCCACCGGCTTGACCGTCAGCGCGAGGGTCGGATACGCGCCGTTCGGCGGCAGGATCGCGTCGAACTTCTCGCCGGCGTTGACCCGCTCGACGATGTCCAGCGTGCCGGCGTAGGCGATCGTCAGCGGCACACCGGCCGAGCGACCGGCCGCGATCAGGGCGGGCTCGAGGTCCTTCAGTTCGGAACCGGCGAGGATGCGGAAGGCCTTCGGATCGTCGGGCGCTGTGGCGCTGTCGCCAGACGACGCGTCCGGCGCCCTGCCACAGCCGGCGGAAAGCGTGATGGCGGCGATGGCGACGATCGACGCGAGGGTGTCCAGCAGACGGCGGCGGATCGGATGGGTGTTCACTTGAACCTCGCCTCGATGGCCTGGGTCATGCGTTCGAGCCATTCCTGGCTCGGCGGATCGATCACGTCGACCAGCACCTCGGGCACCTTGATGCCGCGCTTCGCCCAGACCTCGGGGCCATGGGTGTCGCCGCCGGTGCGATAACCGTATTCGTGCGCCAGCTCGATCAGCCGCGGCTCGCGCTCGAGGGCGGCGCCGAGCTTGTCGCCCGCCGGGGTGAAGGGCACCAGCACGTGCTTCGAGAACACCGTGGGCTTCGGGTAGAGCACCACCATCTCGCTGTCGATCTTGTCCGGGTGCTTGATCCAGTACTCGATCATCTGCGACTCGTAGGCGACCAGCAGCGGGGTCTTGCCCATGCCGAGCGCGAGGTAGTCCTCGAACGGTCCGGCGGTGCTCTGCTCCTGGAAGCCCTGGCGCAGGAACAGCGGCGCGACCACCGGCAGCACGCGGTCGACGTCCTCCTGGCTCTGCACCACCTGCTGGGCGTTGGCGACGTAGGACAGAAGCGCCAGGTACATCGCGGCGCTGTTCGAGGTGCGCACGTCGGTCGAGGTGGCGAGCACCGTCTTGGTGGTCGCGAAGGCTGAGCTTGCCTTCAGTTCCTTCCAGCGCTTGCCCTGGGCGGACAGCTCGATCAGCGCCGGCAGGTCGGTGATGTAGTAGGCACCGCCCTGTTCCTCGACGATGCCGTTGGCGATCAGGATCTTCGCGATCGGCTTCCAGCTGACGATCACGATCGGCGTGTAGAAGGGGTTGTAGACCGCCGCGGCCTTCGCCTGCTGCTTCAGCTGGATCGCCGCCGGTGCGCCCGAGGGAAAGCCGAAGTCGTAGGTCTTCGGCTCGTAGCGGCCGGCGATCGCGCGCGATCCCGCCTTCTCGACGGCGACCGTGAGACCGAGGCTAGCGAGCGCCTCGCGCGTCCGCGGATCGGCGAAATAGCTTTCCTTTTCGGAGCCGATCAGGCCGCGGAGGCCGGCACTGCGATCCGGCAGCGCCCGGCTGCCGTCGACCGCGCCGCGGTCTTCGGTCAGGCGGTGATTGGAAACGTAGATCCCGACGCCGACCGCGGCGAGCAGGACCAGGCCCAGCAGCGGCGCGACGATCCGGCGGGCATCCATCAAGCGTTGTCTCGTTCAGTCATCATGCCGGGACGATATCGTCATCAGATGACGCTGACGTGACAGGGGAAACGCTGCGCGTTTCCCCTCCTGTCGGGTCTGGGGCTCGTCGGAAGCGTCGGTGCGGGAGTCGGTGGAGTGCCCCGGCTGTCTTTCGTTCGGCGATGGGGCTGGTTCGTCGATGGGGCTGTCAGGTCGGCGTGCCGCTCTCTAGTTGGTTCTTCAGCTGCTGCAGCGACTGTGCCGACTCGGCGGCGATGCGCCGGCGCAGCAGCAGCACATTGAGCACGCGCAGCCAGGCGTTCGGCAGCTCGTAGACGAGTTCGCGCTCGAAGCTCGTGCCGGTCGCGGTCTCGGCGAAGCGGTAGGTGAGCGTCAGGCGCGCGCCGTTGTCGACGACGGCTCGGGCGGTCCAGTGGGCCGGACGCTTCGCCTCCTCGACGGTCCATACCAGGTGCCCGCTGCGGCCGCCGGCACGGACGTCCTCCTCGAAGCCGGCGCCGGCGGCGAGCGGCGCGTCGACGATGCCGTAGAGCCTGAGCGACGACGGATGCCAGTGCGGCCAGTGCGCCGGCGTGCAGGCATAGTCGAAGACCACTTCGCGCGGTCGTGCGATCGCAATCGTGTGCAGCATCCGAGTGCTCATGGCGCGTCCTTGGGCGGCCCGAACAGGCCGCGTCCGATCATCAGCATCGCCGCGTAGTAGAGCGCGACGATGATCGCGGTCGGCGCCGGAAACGGCATCACGAACTGGCTGACGCCGATCAGTGCATCCGACGCGACGAACAGCAGCGCGCCGCGTCCGATCCACGGCCGCTCACGGACGCGCAGCGCCGTCCACGTCATCGTGACCAGCGCGGCGACATAGACCACCACCGGAACGGCGAGGTCGCCGAGCCGCGGCCAGGCAACGATGAGCAACCCGACGCCCGCCGCGACCAGCAGCGCGACGAGCGGCCAGCGCGCCGGCGCGCCGCGTGCCTGACGGGCGAAGTCGATCGCGAAGCCGATCTGCATCACGAGGAAGCAGCCGAGCCCCGGCGCGAGATTGGCCGTGCCGTCGACATCGAGCAGCGCGTCACCGGCGGCGGCGGCGACGAAGGCGACGGACAGGATCCTGCGCCTCGTCGCGCTGAGCCGCGTGAGTGCGAGCCCCGCCAGCAGCAGCGCCGGCAGGGCCTTCAGCGCCCAGCTTCCTGGATAGGGATGCACCGCGAGCGACGCGACGTAGAGCGCGCCGATCACGGCGGCAATGGGAAGCCAGCGGTCGATCATGGCCCTAGCGTAGCGGTCGCCGGCCGCCGGTCGCAGCTCCCCGAATCCGCGCGGATCGATCGACTAGGTGCCGCCCGCGGATCGCAGGGATTCCGCCATCGCCCGCAGCGTCGCGGCATCCTCCGTCGCCGCCGGAACGACCCAGATGTGCAACACCTCCTGGTGCTCGAGGTCGACCCGCGTATCCATCGCCGGATCGCCGGAGGCGCGTGGATACCACGGCGCCTTTCGACCCAGGATCTTGCCACTGACGATCGGCTTGCCCTGGGGATGAAAGGACGGCGCGAAGCCGTCGTAGATCCCGATCGAGGACGACGATTCACCGAGCACCGGGGCCTTGAACAGGTACCAGACCGCGAAGTCGGGACCGCGTTGGCGGCGTGCCAGCCATCCGGACGGCACGCGGATCTCGAAACGGTCGACCCGTCGCCAGCCGGCCTCGCTCTCGAGCCGGCGGGTTCCCGGCGTGATGCTCGCCGCCATCGCGCGGATCAGGCCCGGGCAGGCGGTCGACGGCTGATCGGCGAGATCGAGTGAGATTCCGACGAAGGTGAGGAAGCCGTCTGCATCCTCGACCAACGCAGCGAACACGGTGGTCGCGCTGCTGATCCGGTGCGGAGCGCGCGGCTCGATGGCGACCCACTTCAGGGACGCATCGGGGGTGATGTCGGACGGCGCGACCTCGTCGGCCGTCAGGCCGATGAACTGCGCGGCGGCAGCGACCAGCCGGGTGTCGGCGAGTTCTCCGCGGCGAGCGAACAGCTCGGAGGAAACCACGCGCAGGTTGGCGCCGTTGCGCGTCACGCTGACGACCGAGCGGTCGGACTCGTCTTCGCTCGGGCCCATGATGTTGTTCGGCCGGTTGGCGACCCCTGCCGCACCATTCGGAACCAGGATCGACAGGCGACCGTGCAATAGATCGGATTTCGTCGTCGGCTCGCCGAGTCCGGCGCAGTCCTCGGCCGCCGTGCACGCGACCGACATCGTCAGACCGATGATTCCGACGACCAGCGCGAGCCCGCTGCGGGCAATCAGCATCGTTCGAGCAGCGATCGCGGCGACGAGGATCGAATCACTCATTGCCCCTTGGGGAATGCCGGGGCTCTCCTGGCGCTGCGTGTGCGCGAGTCGGGAACCGACGAGACATCGACCGGCCGGCACACGATGTGCCGACCGGCCGACGAAGACCACTCAGCGCTTGGCGCGCGACTGGAAGTTGCGGCGGAGGCGGTCGCGGCGGCGGCGGAAACGGGCGAGCTTCATGGGGATAGTCCGGTTTGGGTGGATTGGGTCGGCAATTGTCGCACGACGGCCGCCGGGTCGCTGACACCCGGGCGCTCGGTGGCGTGCCGATGCCCTCAATGGCGGGCTGCCGCGTCGGGCAACTCATCCTTCACCACCGCCCCGCCCTTCATCACGAAACCGACCGAGCGCAGCTCGCCGATGTCGGACAGCGGGTCGCCGCGGACCGCGATCAGGTCGGCGTAGTGGCCGGGCTCGAGGCTGCCGACCTTGTCCGACCAGCCGAGCAGTTCGGCCGCGGTCGTGGTCTCGGTGCGGATCGCCTCGAGCGGCGTTCCGCCGAGATCGACGTAGGTCGTGAGCTGCCGCGCGTTCTGGCCGTGCAGCGCGGCGGTCGAGGCGTCCAGGCCGGCGGCGATCTTGACCCCGGCGGCGCGGGCCGCGGCGAGCGACTTCCGGATCACCTCGATGCGGGAGTCGACATAGGCCCGCATCGCGTCGGTCTTCGCGTCGTCCTTGAACGCGACCACCACCGCGGCCGTCGACACCAGGAAGGTGCCCTTGGCCTTCATCAGCTTGAGGGTCTCGGCATCGGGCTCCTCGCCATGCTCGATCGAATCGACGCCCGCGAGCACGGCATTGCGGATGCCCTCCGGCGTGGTCGCGTGCGCGGCGACCTTGCGGTGCTGCCGGTGGGCCTCGGCGACGATCACGGACAACTCCTCCGGGGTCAGTGTCGGATACTCCCAGTCGGCGTAGACCTTGATCAGGTTGGCGCCGTGGCCGATCTGCTCGCGCACGGCGCGGCGCGCCTCCTCGGGGCCGCTCACCATCTGCGCGCCGGTCGGGAAATTGGCGAGGTCGGGGCGGACGCCGAACGGCACGTACTGGCCGATGGCGGCGATGCCGCGGGTCGCGACCTGCAGCCGCGGGCCCTCGACGAGGCCGGCGTCGATCGCGTCGCGCAGCGCGACGTCGGCGTAGCCCGAGCCCTCGTTCTCGGTGTCGCGCACCGTGGTGTAGCCGGCACGCAGGGTCGCTCGAGCGTCGGCCGCTCCCTCGAGTGCGCGCGCCGCATCGGAGCGCGTCAGCAGGTGCGTGCCGTACTCCTCGTCCTTGCCAAGCCGCATCATCAGGTGGGTGTGGCAGTCGATCAGGCCGGGCAGCAGGGTCGCGTCGCCGAGGTCGATGACCCGCGTGCCGGCCGGGATGGCGAGCTTCGAGCCGGCCGCACTGATCGTCTCGCCGCGGATCAGTACCACCGCGTCGGGAAGGTAGTGGCCGCTCTTCACGTCGAGCAACCGGGCGGCGCGGACGGCGAGCGTCGGCACCGCGGCGCCGGGTGTCTCGGCGGCGATGGCCGCGGGAAGAGCGAGCATTCCCGCAAGGATCCGGACGGCGAAGGCGGCGGCGGCTCGGTGGATCATCGGAAGGCACCCGGGGGGTCGACACTGAGACTAACGGAGCGTGCCGGCGCGACGGCTCATCCCGGGTACGGTCATCGCGCGCCGAGTCTCGTTCGACGTGCGTGGATCGGTGGTGGGCCGGTCGGCTCCGGCAGTGTCGCGGTTACGGACCGCCGTCGTGGGCAGCGGGGGTTCGCCGCGACCGGCGACGTCGACGGCGCGCTACGTGTGGCGAAACGCGCTTCGCACGAAGGACGAGGGGTCGCGGCGGAGCATCGTGGCGATGTCCTCCGGGCACTTCCGATTCATCGCAATGTCGTAGCGGACATTTTCCGACACGTCCCCCGCCAGCAGCTCGAACGTCTGCCGCGACAGCTTGCGACGCGAGGCCACCGCACGCCGTACCGGTTCCGAGTCATCCCGCGCCAGCAGGTCGAGCAGCTCGTTCGGAATCGGCTTGTTGTTCACCACCCAGACCTTGAACTCCGGATATCGGGCCAGGACGTCCAGCCAGACCGCCACCGGCGCAGCATCGTGCGTCGCGCGGTATTGCTCGTCGGCACTGTCGCTCGTCCTCAGTCGAATGAATTCGTCCGCGCTGTCGATCACGGTGCCGTCCGGTGCCTGGCCGCGCGCACCTTGCCATCGATGGACCGGCAATACAAATCGCTCGACCCGCGACACGCCATGGGAAAGCCGCCGACCACGCCGGTCGCCGTCGAAAGACGACCGCTGAAACGCTTTGGGGTCCTCACGCATCCCCGTCGGGATGAGGCGCAATTGCGCCAACGGGGGATCGAGGATGAACGCACGGGAACTCGCTCATGGACTGCGCCGCGCCTGCCGTGCTCCGGTGTCGTCGCTGGTCGCGATCGGCTGCCTGGCGCTGGGCCTCGCGGCGGCGACCCTCGCGTATGCCGGAGTGTCGGGACTGCTGCTGCGCCGGAGCGCCGTGCCGGCGGCCGAGACCGTGCAGCTCCTCGACCTCACGCTGTCGGCCGGCGGCACCCGGCAGCGCCTTAGGGCCTGGTCCTACCCGGCCTACGTCGCGGCGCGCGATGCGGTCGCCGCCGAGGTCACTCTGCACGCGGTCACGCTGACGCCCCTGTCGCTGACGGCCGGCGTCGGCGACGACGCGCGGCGGACGGCGGTCGAAGTCGTCTCGCCGGGCTATTTCGGAGCGCTGGGTGCGACGCTCACGCTCGGCAACGACATCGACGAGGTCGGCACGGGTGATGATCGCCGGGTCTGGCTGTCGGACGCGACCTGGCACGAGCGCTTCGGTGCCGACCCGGCCGTGCTCGGTCGGGTCGTGCAGCTGCAGGGCCTGCCGTTCGTCGTTGCCGGGGTCGCGGCGCCGCGCTTTCGCGGCCTGTCGGAACAGGCTGCGCTGTGGGTCCCGATGCGGTCGGCACCGGCAGTCACCTTCGCGCGACGCCTCGAGGGCACGCACAGTTACTGGCACGCGGTGTTCGCCGTCGCGGACGCGAGGTCGCTGGACGGACGCCTGCCTGCCGCCGCGGCCGCAGTCGCGCGGCGGATCGAGCCACGGATGGGCGGCGTGCCGGCTCGCGTCGACCTCGGCTCGACCCGCTGGATCGACACCCGCGTCGAGCCGGCGCTGGCCGCGGCGATCGCCGGCATCGCGGCATGTGCGGCGATCGGCGTCGCGATCGTCACCCTGAACCTGGTGCTCCTGGCCCTCGCCCGGCTCGAGCTCCGCCGCGACGAACTCGCGATCCGCAGCGCGCTCGGCGCGCGGCGCTCGGACCTGTTCGGTGCGGTCGCTGCCGACATCGCGGTGATCTTCACGCCGGCGCTGGTCGCCGCCTGGGGGCTCGCGCGGCTCGGGCTTCTCGTGCTCGCGGGTGCCGCGCCGTCGCTACGCTTCGGCGCCGCGAGCCTGGCCGACCTCGAACTCGGGCCGGACGCCATCGCGCTGCTCTTCGCGCTTGCCGCGGCGGTGCTCGGCGCGACGCTGCTCGCCCCGGCGCTCGCGGTCCGGCGCGCGACGAACGCGGCCGCGCCGAAGTCGCGTGACGGTGTCCGTGCGGGTCGGGCGCAGCGCGCGATCGCCGCCGCGCAGTTCGCGCTCGCCACCGCGCTCGCGATCGGCGCCGCCGTGGCCGGTGGCGCGGCATGGCGCGCGATGAATGCACCACTGGGCTTCGACCCGAACGGCGTGCTGTCGGCGCAGGTCTCGATTCCTGCCGCACTGGCGCCGGCCGACGGCACCGCGGGGTTCCTGGCCCGGATGGACACCGCGATGAGCGCACTGCCCGGCGTGGCGTCGGCCGCGAGTGCGGCGTGCATCCCGATCCAGGGCGGCTGCGACAACGTCACCATCGAGGCGCGACCGAAGGGCTCGAGCGACGAAGGCACGGTCGCGCTCGCGCTGGTCGCGGGCGACTACTTCCGCACCCTCGGCATCGCGCTGCGCGCCGGTCGCGTGTTCGATGCGCACGACGACGCGGCGGCGGCTCCGGTGGTCGTGCTCTCCGAGAGCGCGGCGCGCAGATACTTCCCCGCGGGCGACGCGCTCGGCCGCCGGCTCGGCGTCAGCGTCGGCTGGCCGGAACAGCCGGAAGGCGCGACGATCGTCGGGATCGTCGCCGACGTGCTGGGCACGCGCCTCGACGAGGGTGCTGCGCCCGCCGTCTACGTGCCGTCCGCACAGCTCTCCTACGACGACAACGTCCTCCTGCTCCGCGCCAAGCCCGGCATCGACGCGCACCGCCTGTCGGCCGGTCTCGCGCGCGCGCTCGCCCAGGTGGAACCGCGGCTCGCGCTGTTCGACACGGCGACGATGACGCAGCGCTTCGACGACCTCACCGCGCGCCGCCGGGTGGCAGCGCTGCTGATCTCCGCGCTCGCCGCGCTGGCGGCGCTGCTCGCGGGCAGCGGCGTGTTCGCGGTGTTCGCGCTGTCGGTGCGCCGGCGGCGCCGCGAGTTCGCGGTGCGGATGGCGGTCGGCGCGAGCGGCGCGAGCGTGCGCCGCGGCGTGCTCGGCGAGTCGGTCGCGCTCGCGGTCGGCGCGGCAGTCGCGGGCATCGCGCTCGCCGCCTTGGGGGCCGGAGCACTCTCGTCCGCTCTTCCGGAGATCCGCGCCGGCGGGGCCGGAACCTACGCGCTGGTCGCGGCGGTGATGATCACGATCGCGCTCGCGGCGAGCTGGTGGCCGGCCCGCGAAGCCGCCCGCGCCGAACCGATGCGCTTGCTGGCGCGGGACGCGTCCTCGTAGGGCGCGCCCTGCACGCCGCCGCGCGGCGCCGGTGGGGAGGGGTGCCCGGGCGTGCGGGCGCCGTGGGGCGGTCGATCGCGCGGGGGCACGCCGGTGATCCCCCGGGCGGCCCCGTTCCGTGTAGCTTGGCATCTGCCTCGGGGCCCTTCCATGTCCGCCAAACGATTGCTGCTTCCGGTCGTCGCCACGCTGCCGCTGCTGTTCGCCGACCTCGCGGCGGCAACCACCAGCCTCGTGCAGTCGTTCGAAGGCGGCGACGCCAGCGTGACCGCGTTCAGGCCCGGCGACAGCTCACTCGGTGTCGGCCCGAATCATGTCGTGCAGGCGGTCAACGGTGCCGGTTACCGGGTCTACGACCGCAACGGAAACCTGGTGCAGGGCTACACGCCTCTGCCGCTCTGTGTCACGACGATCCAGGGCTCGGGTGGCGCGACGCCGAAGGTGATGTACGACGCCGCCGCCGACCGCTGGGTGTTCGCCTGGTCGGTCTACACGCAGAACATCGGCGGCAGCCAGGAGGGCTCCAATCTGTGCGTTGCGGTGTCGCCAGGCAGTTCTCCGACGACACTGCTCCCAGCGATTCCGATCGGCGTCCAGAGTGCCATCGCTGGCGCAGTTCTCAACGGAGCGGCGATCGGCGCGAACAGCTACTTCTTCGGGGTGAGCAACGATTCCGGCCACCACGTCGTCGCCGTCAACCGAACGAAGCTGCTGCAGGCGCAACCGGTCGGCGAGTTCTTTGCACAGCCGGTGTCGCAGGCCGGCACCGACGTGACCAGCGTACCGGTCGACTCCTTCGGTCCGCAGACCCTGCCGGGACCGGGCGGCCTGTTCGTCGGGGTGATCAACGGTCCGACGCTCATGAGCCCCGATCGCATCCAGATGCTGCGCCTGACGCCGGCCTGGGAAACCGGCAGCGGGTCGCTGCTGCAGGCCTTGCCCCTGATTCCGATGACGCCGTTTTCGGTCAGCAGCTGCTACACGGGTAGCCTGACCTGCGTGCCGCAGCCCGGCACCAGCACGCGGCTGTTCGCGCCCGAGGGCGTGATGACGCCTCGCGCCGGCTATCGCCTGCTCGACGACGGCAGTGAGCGCCTGGTGATGAGCTTCGCCCACGACATGGGGGGCGGCCGCCTGGGAATCCGCGGCTACCGCTTCCTTCGCCAGCTCGACGGCAGCTACGCGATGGATCTCGAGGGCGACTTCGGCGCGAACGACAGCACGTATCGTTTCGGCAGCAACATCGCGATCAACCGGCTCGGCACGCTTGGAGTCGGCTTCCTCGCGAGCTCGTCGATGCTCCTGCCGACGCCGATGTTCGGCATCTACGAACCGACCGACCCGGGCGCACCGGCGCTGCAGCAGGAGATTCCGCTTCTGCCCGGGGGTGGCTACAGCACGACGGGATTGATCGGCAATTTCACCGATGTCGTGGTCGATCCCGTCGATGGCTGCAGCTTTTGGGTGAGCGGCGAGTACCACGACGTGAACGGCTCCCCGTTCCGCACGCGTATCGGCCGCTACACCCAGCCGGCGTGCACCAACCAGGTGTTCGCCGACGGGTTCGAGTGAGTCATGCTGGACCATCGGCGCGGGCCCTGGTAGCGACTCTCCGCGCGACGTGACTGGCAAGAGCAACCCAATCGAAATGGGCTACCGAACGATTCCACGTGTGAACACTTGACCGATGGATCGGCGATCCCCGAATCTGACCACACAATCGTGTCCAGGCCGGTCGCTCGATGGCATCACCATCCGATGCGCTACTGGTGGGTCAACCAGAACCAGACGTACCGCCACGAAGTCTCTGGGCGCTACCTCTGGTCGCCCAAGCGCAAGGCAAATGGGCACCGCAATCCGTTCTACGACTTCATGCGCGAGGTCGCGCCGGGCGACGTGGTGTTTTCCTTCGCCGATGCCAAGGTGAAGGCCATCGGCTTGGTCGCTTCCCACGCCTATGAGGCCCCGAAGCCTCTCGAGTTCGGGCAGGCTGGCACCTATTGGAACCGTATCGGGTGGCGTGTCGATGTCGGTTTCGCAGAGCTCAAGGGATCGATTCGACCTGCACAGCATATGGTGCAGCTTTGCCCATTCCCGCCGGAACGCTATGCACCGCTGGTCCGGAGCGGCGCTGGTCTGCAGAGCGTCTATCTCACTCGGCTACCGGACTCGTTCGCCGCGGCTGTCGTGGACGTCATCGGCAGGGAAGCTCGCACGATCATCGACGGCAATCGTATCGCCGAGCAGAGTCGCGTTCCCGCGGGTGTAGGCCTGGTGCAGTGGGAAGAGTACGAACTCGCCAGAGTCGCGGAGGACGCCCGGTTGGACGAGACAGCGCGGCAGGCTGTTGTACTTGCGCGCCGAGGACAAGGACTCTTCAAGGAAAACGTACGACAACGGGAGACGCGTTGTCGTCTGACCGGCGTGGACCGACCCGAGCACTTGCGTGCCAGTCACTGCAAGCCGTGGCGCGATGCGGACAATCGTGAACGGCTGGATGTAGACAACGGGCTGTTGCTGACTCCGGACGCCGACCATCTGTTTGATCGCGGATTTCTTAGCTTTGATGACAATGGCGACGTGCTGGTCTCGCCGGTCGCGCACCTGCCATCGCTGACTCGAATGGGGCTTGACCCTTCGAAGCTCGGCAACGTCGGTCGATTCAGCGCAGCGCAACGGTCGTTTTTGGCGTTGCACCGCGACGGCGCTTTTTCTCAAAGTGCCTTTTGACTACTGAGGAAGTCTTCATGGATTCCAGCAACGTTCATCGCCGGACATTGCGACGTCTTGAACTGGTGGCGATGTCCGGCTGATACGCCAAGGCACACTCGATGACCGATACTAGAAGCCATCCCCGCGAATCGCCCACGACGCCGGCTTGAAGCAGGCCGCGGGATCGTAGGTCGTGAACTGCGGCGGCATGTCGATCATCTCCGACTGGCCGATCGCGTCCCAGGTCGTGGTGGTGGTCCACGGCGTGTTCATCACGTACTGGAAGCTGCCGCCGGCGGCGCCGGCGTAGTTCTCGACGCCGACGTAGGACGTCGGAACGTCGGCGGTCGAGTGGTAGAGCACGCTGCCATAGGCCGGGAAGCCGTAGTTCATCGCGAGCGGCTGGTCGCTCATGTCGCTGCAGAAGGCCTGGCGGCCGTTGATGAACAGCACCATCCGGTCCGGCTTCACGAAGACGTCGTAGTGGGTCAGCACGCCGTCCTGGTCGAAGGGTTCGAACATCGGCATGGTCGGACGACGGGCGGCATCGAGGCGCCACAGCATGCCGTGGTCCGGCGGGTTCGAGTCGAAGTCGCCCATGTTGGCCGGCTTCAGGTTGATCACGCCGACGTTGCGGTCGCGCGGATGGATGTAGGCGCGCAGCTCCGAATGCGGCTCGTCCTTCCAGGTGCCGAGGACGGCGTTGGCCGGCGGTCCCGAGTACCAGTAGGCGCCGAGCTGCAGCAGGCCCAGGCATTCCTTCGCGTGGTAGGTCGGGTCCGGGTTGGCCTCCAGCCGCTGCGCGCTCGGATTGTCGCCGCCGTCCTGCGAGTAGAAGAACGGCTGGCCGGTGATGCGGAAGTGCGGCGCCGGAATGTTGGTGACCGGGTCGGCGAGCTCGTCCCGGGTCGGCGCGCCGCAGAACTCGAAGATCCAGTAGCGGCGCTGCGCGGCGCCGGAGTTGCCGCGCCAGAACATGTGCGTCCACTTGGCATTCGTGCGGTCGAGCTGCAGGGGCTTCGTCTTCAGCGACGAGAAGAACACGTTCGCCCAGATGTCGTTGCCGAAGTCCATGTAGCTGATGTAACGGCGGCCGTGGCGCTGCCAGACCTGCACGCCCTTCGGGTTGTTGGAACTGCTGTCGCCGTTGGCCAACTGCGCGCCGTAGACCCAGTAGTACTCGTCGCCGAAAGCCCCGCCGCCGACCGCGCCCGCGCCTTCCAGCCGGGTCTCGCGGCGCATGCTGGTCATCACGGCATCGATGCTGCCGCCGATCGGCTGGTCGAAGTCGTCGAAGGTCGCGTTGGCGCCGACGTCGAAGATCGGCGCGTTCGCCGCCTCATCCGCCGCCGGCCGGACCACCGACACCACGCTGCGCGCCAGCACCACCGGATCCGACGGGAAGATCGCGTCGCCCGGCGGTACCGGACGGCCGAGCGGCTCCGCCGGCGCGCTGTGGGTCGGTGTGCAGGTCGGCGACGAGTCGTTCGGGTTGGCGCACTGGGAGACGTGGACCTGCTTGTAGTCGGTCAGCGCCGCGCCCTGGCCGTTCAGGATCTCGTTGCCGTACAGGGAACGGACGCTGTCGTAGCCACGGAGGTCGACGGTGCCGGCCGTGCCCGGCACGCGGTACTCCCACCACACCGGCAGGGTGGCGTTGCTGTGGCCCATCACGCCGGTGTAAGGGCAGGGCGAGGCCAGCGCCTCGAGCACGACGGTGTAGCTGCCGTCGACCGTCAGGCCGGGCACCTCGACCTCCTGCAGGAGCTCGCGATGGCTGACCGGCTTGATCCCCGGCTGACCGGCGAACGCGCCGTAGGTCGCATCCCAGCCGCGGGTGTAGCGCTGGCGAAAGCCGGCGCAGGCGACCACCGCGCCGCGCGGCTGCTTGCCGTTGGCCGCATCGACGTAGCTGACCTTGGCCGCGTCGTAGATGTATGCGCGATAGTCGGCGGCGCCGGCGACGTTCGGCACGTACAGCACCAGAGCGTCGCGGCGGTTCAACGCGGTGACGTTGGGGATGCTCGGCTTGTTGTCGGCGACCAGCGGCTGCGGAAAGCTGCCCCAGGTCACCGGCACCGCGTGGCGCGGGCCGTGGTGGAGCGCGTCGGTGACCAGACCGAGCCCGTTGAACTGGAAGTTGCTCGGCGCGCCGAGCGGTGCCGGACTGGTGCCGGGCATCACCGCCGGGAAGACGTCCTCGAAGTCGTCGCAGAACAGGGCGCTGCCCGTGTTGCAGGTCGCGGCGCCCAGCGCCAGGTTCGACGCGCTGGCGGCGAGGATCAGGATCACGAGGTTCGACGAGGACCGCACGCGCTTCTCCGTTCCGGGGAATCGACCGGGGGGCATCGACGATCGGGCGTTCGACACCCCTCCTGATCCCAGCATCGCGAAACGGCCGGCCGAGGTGACACCGGCGTCCGACGGCGCCGCATCCCGCCACGCGGCTGGCATCCGGGGCACCCCCGCTGCGATGGAAGCGCTCCATCCCCGCCGCCCAGGAGCCTGTCGATGCCCCCGTTCCGCTACTACTTCCGCGTCAAGTTCCACGAATGCGATCCGCAGGGCGTCGTGTTCAACTCCCGCTACGCGGAATACGCCAGCGTCGCCGCCTGCGAGTTCCTGCGCGCGCTGGGCCGCCCCGAGGGAACGAGCTGCGCGCTGGTGCGCCAGCTGCTCGAATGGCACACGCCGGCAGCGTTCGACCAGGTGCTCGAGGCGAGCGTGTGGGCGCACGAACTCGGCCGCTCCTCGTTCGTGATCGTCACCGAGTTCCGCCGCGACCGTCGCGACGGCCTCATCGCCAGCGTCGAGTCGACCTACGTGTACATCGACCGTGCGGCCCGCAGCAGCCGCGAGCTGCCGCCGCACCTGCGCGACGCGCTCGCGGGCGGCGCGCCCGGTCGCGAGGTCGACCACGCGCAGCGGCTCACCGACGCGGCCAACGAACCGGTGGTCTGAACCGGCGCCGTGGCGCGCGCTGTCACTTCCGGGTGGCGTCGTGCGATGCAGATCGAACCACGGGGCGTCGCTGCCAACGGCACGCGTCCCACGCGACCGCACGCGAGCCGTGAGTCGCTCGTGGCGTGCACGTCATCCTTCCCGGAGCCTCCTCATCATGAATCGACACCCCGCGCTCGCCGCGCGCCTCAGTCTGGTTGCCCTCGGCATCGCGGCCGCCCTTCCCCGCGCGTCCGTCGCGGCACCGGACGTCCCGCCCGGCTACCACCTCGACGTCAGGTTCACGCCGACCTTCATGGTGGTCGGTGACCCCGCACCGACCTTCTCCTGGCGGGTGCTGAACGACCTCGGCAATCCCTACACCGGTCCGGGCTCGTGCTCGGTCATCGGCGTGCCGGGCGGGCCGGCCGGCGGCACGGGCATCAGCGGCAGCGTCGTGGTCAATCCCGCGCCGACGGCGAACGTCGACGGCTACGTGGAGTGCGACATCCCGGTCGGAACACAGGGCGACGTCACCATCAGCGGCCAGGCGACGCTGACCGTGCAGCCGCACCCGGTGCCTCCGACGGTCACCACCAGCTTCACGCCGGACACGATCTCGCGCGGCGGCGGCGCCTCCACCTTCCGCTGGAGCTCGCAGTTCGCGACCAGCTGCTCGAGCCCGCAGGTGCCGGAGGTGTCGGCGATTTCCGGCAGCGTGATCCTGGCGCCGGCGGCAACGCTCGACGTCACGGTGACCTGCACCGGCGCCGGCGGCAGCGGCAGCAGCACGTCGACGCTGACGGTGAATCCCGGCGGCCGGTCGCAGGTGCTGATCTTCGCCGGCACCGGCGGCGTGAACCTGGAGACCGTGCCGCTGGGGCCGCTCAACCTCCGGCAGCGCGTCTGGTTCGATTTCCCGGTCACGACCTACGGCGTGCCCGACATCTCGATCACCGGCCAGTTCGCTCGCAACTGGACCGACTTCTTCAGCTTCTACATGGCGCAGCGGCCGGGTCGCTGGCTGGGGCCGGACGTCGTGGTTCCGGTTCCCGGCCATCCGGCACTGCAGGTGGCCGCCAACGCCGGCGACGACGACGGCCTCGGCGGCAGCGGCTGCATCAGCAACTACATCGGCCCGATCTGTCCCAAACCCTACCTCGACAACCTGGTCCACGCGTTGCGCGACGCCGGGATGGACGTGCGGGTCGTCAACTACGACTGGCGCCAGGCGTGGCGCCTGCACTACCCGATGATCCGGCAGATGGTCGACGCCGCCTACGCCCGCGGGCAGAACGAGAAGATCTACATCATGGGCCACAGCCAGGGCACGGCGCTGGCGAAGAAGTTCATGCTCGACAATCCCGACGAGGCCGCGAAGATCGCGCTCAACTTCAACATGGGTGCGGTGTTCCTCGGCACGCCGGCGGCGACCACCAGCAACGTCGCGCGCACCGGCGGCAACAATTTCGGCATCTGGATTCCGCCGTTCATGATCCAGAACGTCACCGGCCTGCGCGTCGGCGGCTATTCGCCCGCGACCTACCACATGAATCCGTCGAAGGCCCTGATCGACATCTTCCACCACAACACCCACGAGTGGATCTTCGCCGACTACACGGTGCGCAACGGCGTCGCGACCCGCACCGATCCGGCGACCGACGACGTCGTCGCGGCGCAGCGGTACTGGCGCTCGCTGTCGATCTCGCCGGAGCTGTTCGACCGCGGCGTCGAGGTGCAGGAACAGATGGCCAACGCGACCCACGGCGTTCCGAGCGTGCAGATCATCAATGCCGATCTCAGTTCCGACGGGGGCTGGGTCACCCGCCACTACCCCTGCAGCGGCTCCTGTTCGAGCGAGTCGACCACCCTCAGCCGGGTCACGATCCCGAGCGACGGCACCGCGCCGACCGTTTCTTCGCTCGGCCGCTTCAGTGGCGGCCCGAGCCGCGGCGTGCTGTTCGTCAACCCGGCCACCGAGCATCAGGACATCCCGCGCGATCCGCAGGTGATCGACTACATTGTCCGCGCGATCCGGGTCGACCGCGGCTGGCACGACGCAACGCTGCCGACCGATCACCCGCTCTATACCGACGCCGACGTCCTGGGCCATGTGGGCTGGACCCTGCCGGCGTCCTACGGGCCGACCGGCGTGTCGCGGCTGCCGCGGCGCGCCGAGGTCCTCGCACCGGACAGCGTGCTCGAGTTCAGCACCGGCGCCGTCAGCGCCGGGCTCACCATCGCGGTGCGCAACCTCGGCACCGGCGACGAGAAGGTCTATCGCGCCAGCCAGGCCGGCGTGGTGCTGACCGGTCCGATCCAGATTCCGACGGACTCGATCCCGCCGCCGAACTTCTCGATGAGCACGGACAACAGCACCGTACCGACCCTGACGGCAACGGCGTCCACCCTGTTCCGCGACGGTCTCGACGAAGACGACCGCCTGCCGGAGTTCGCGGTGGCCGGCGACCTCGACGCGCTCGACCTGCACGTACCGCTGCCGGCGGAGGACTGCGAGGTCACCATCAGCGCGGACAGTTCCCTCTTCGGCACCGTGCGGCTCGCCGGCCCCGGCATCGCCGGGGTCAAGATCGTCCCCGCGGCGGCACTCAACGGCGGCCCGCTGGTGTTCCACCGCGATGGGGCGACCGGCGTGATCGGGCGCCTCAGCAGCGGCGGCACGACGCTGACCTGGGCGAACGACAGCGACGGCTACACGCCTTAAGGGGCGCCGCTACGCAGCGGTCGGCGACGGGTCTGTGCGTCGAGGAGGCCAAGGAAGCCTGGGAAACCGAGGAAGCGGAGGAATTCGAGGAGCGAGCTCTTGCTCGCTCCACCGTTCGGATCCAAGACAACGTCCGTCATTGCGAGGAGGAGCAACGCTCCGACGAAGCAATCCAGCGACGTCGCTTTTCGCTGTGTACCGGCGAGGGCGAAAGGCGCTGGATTGCTTCGCTGCGCTCGCAATGACGAGCAACGTGCGGCGCTCGCAACGGCGGAGACTTCAGCGTCCCGCGAAAAACGCGCGCAAACCCGCCTCTGCCGCCACCTGCGGCGCACAGTCGAGCCATTGCCCGAGCCGCGCGATGCTCGCCCCGGAATGGCGGACGTCCTGCGTGCGCGGCGGCTGGTGCTCGACCGCGATCGCGCCACCCTGCAGCTCGCGCAGCAGTGCGACCACCTCGAGCAGGGAGCGACTCTGCCCGCTGGCGACGTTGACGACGCCGGTCGCCGTGGCGGCGAGCGCGGCGAGGTTGGCCCGGGCCACATCGTCGACGTGGACGAAGTCGCGGCTCTGCTGGCCGTCGCCGAGGATCGTCAGCGGGCGGCCCTCGGCCAGTGCACGGCGGAACGCCGCGAGCACGCCGGCATAGCTCGACTCGCTGCCGGTCGGGCCGTAGGCGTTGAAGTAGCGCAGACCGAGGCAGGACAGCCCGTGTTCCCGACCGTAGAGCGCGGCATAGGCCTCGTTGTTGGCCTTCTCCAGCGCGTAGGGCGACAGCGGCTGGCCGCAGGTGTCCTCGGCGACATCCGGACCCGAGGCGTCGCCGTAGACCGCGGCGCTGGAGGCGTAGACGAAACGTTCGACCGCGGCACGGCGACTGGCCTCGAGCACCGTGAGGAAGCCCATCACGTTGTGGCTGGCGGTGGTCAGCGGATCCTCGACCGATTCCGCGACCGACACCCGCGCGGCGAGGTGCAGCACGCGGTCGACGCCGCCGAGCGCGGCGCGCACCGCGGCGGCATCGCGGATGTCGCCGGCGAGCCATTCGACCTTGGCGCCGAGCGCCCGGCGCTCGTCCGCCGCGATCGTATCGGTCCGCAGGTCGAAGACGCGCACCCGCGCGCCGGCCGCGGCCAGTGCACGCACGCTCGGGCGGCCGATGAAGCCGGCGCCGCCGGTGACCAGGACGGTCGTCATGGCAGACCGCCGCGGATCACTTCACCCGGGCGTAGTCGCCCTTCAGGGCGACGCCGATCACCACGCCACCGGCATGGCACTGGATCGTGCGCGGATCGCGGGTCTCGTTCTTCTTGTAATAGCTGACCAGGTCGACGACGGCATTGGCGCCCTGGGCCTTCGCCTGCTTCTGGAAGGCCTCGAGCGCAGCGAGCGCCGCCCAGCGGCAGCCGAACTCGTCGGTCTTGCCGACGCCGCTGGTCTTCTTGTTCGAGACGTCGGAGCCCATCTTCCGCTCGATCGCCGGCGTCGGCGCCCCGGCCAGGAAGAAGCGCACCGACCCGTCGAGGCTTCTCTTCGCCTCGGGCAGCTCGAGCACGCTTTCGAGCGTGATGTTGACGATGGTGTCGCGGGCGCAGGCTGCCGGAGCGGCGAACACGACACCGGCGCCAAGCACGGCGGACAACAGCAGTACGCGAATCGACATGTAGGCCTCCAGAATCGTCTCAAAGGGGAAACGCTGTACAACGTCAGCAACTCGGTTCTTTCAGCCCCCGGAGTCAGGGGGCGCGAAATCCAGGCGAGGCCTGGGTTTCGCAGGGGTGTGGAGATGCTTCAGGGATGTGACCGGGCGCCCTGCACGCTAGCCCAATGGCAGCCGCTGGGGCGGCGCGTTCACGCGTCCTCCCAGCGGCGAATGATCAACGACGTATTGATGCCCCCGAAGGCGAAGTTGTTGCTCATCACGATGCCGGTGTCGAGCGCTCGACCGGTCCCTCGGATGTAGTCGAGCTCGCCGCAGCGCGGGTCGACGCGTTCGAGGTTCAGCGTCGGCGCGAACCAGCCGGAGCGCATCATCTCGATGCTCATCCAGGCCTCGAGCGCGCCGCAGGCGCCGAGCGTGTGGCCCATGTAGCTCTTCAGCGAGGAGATCGGCACGCGGTCGCCGAACACCGCCGCGGTGGCCACGGACTCGGCGACGTCGCCCTGGTCGGTCGCGGTGCCGTGGGCGTTGATGTAGCCGATCGCCTCGGGCGGCAGGCCGGCGTCCGCGAGCGCCAGCCGCATCGCGACCGCCATCGTGTCGGCATTCGGGAAGGTGACGTGGCTGCCGTCGCTGTTGGTGCCGTAGCCCAGGATCTCTGCGTGGATGGTGGCGCCGCGCGCCCGCGCGTGGTCGAGGTCCTCGAGCAGCAGCGTGCAGGCGCCCTCGCCCAGCACGAGGCCGTCGCGCTCCGCGTCGAACGGGCGCGGCGTCGTCGACGGCGAGTCGTTGTGCTTCACGCTGGTCGCGAACAGGGTGTCGAACACGGCGGCCTCGGTGGCGTCGAGCTCCTCGGCGCCGCCGGCGAGCATCGCGACCTGCTTTCCCGACTGGATCATCTCGTAGGCATAGCCGATGCCCTGGCTGCCCGAGGTGCAGGCGGAGGAGGTGGTGACGATGCGACCCTTGATGCCGAAGAACACGCCGATGTTCACCGGTGCGGTGTGGGCCATCATCTTGATGTAGGTCGTCGCGTTGACGCCCTCCGTGGTCTTCTCGATCAGCATCCGGCCGAAGTCGCCGATCGAGGCCGGAGTGCCGGAGGACGAACCGTAGGAGATGCCGACGCTGCCGCTGCCGAGCAGCGGATCGCCGAGGAGACCGGCGTCGGCCAGCGCGATCTCGCTCGCCCGGGTCGCCATCAGCGCGACCCGGCCCATGCTCCGGGTGCTCTTGCGGTGGTAGCGCGCCGGGTCCAGCTCGAAGGGCATCGCCCGTGCGCCGACCCGGGTCAGGAGTCCCTCGTACTGCGCCCACTCGTCGATCACGCTGACGGCGTTGTCGAGGCTGCGGAGGCTCTGCTCGACGGTCGCCCAGTCGTTGCCGAGCGGGCTGATCGCACCGATACCGGTCACCACCACGCGCTTCATCCGGCGAGGCCTCCATCGACCGCGATCACCTGGCGGGTCACGTAGGCGGCGTCCGGGCGCAGGAGGAAACTCACCACCGCGGCGACCTCGTCGGGCCGGCCGATGCGGCCGGCGGGGATCATCGCGGTCACCCGCTGCTTGGCTTCGTCGTTGAGCATGTCGGTTTCGATCGGACCCGGGGCGACGCAGTTGACGGTGATGCCGCGGCTGGCCAGCTCCACCGCCAGCGCCTTGGTCGCGCCGATGATGCCGGCCTTGGCGGCGCTGTAGTTGACCTGGCCGCGGTTGCCGACGAGACCGGACACCGACGACAGCGTCACGATCCGGCCCGGCCTGCGGCGACGGACCAGCGGCAGGATAAGCGGCTGCAGCACGTTGTAGAAGGCGTCGAGATTGGTGCGAAGCACGGCGTCCCAGTCCTCGCCGGGCATCGCCGGGAAGGCGTTGTCGCGGGCGATGCCGGCGTTGCAGACGATGCCGTAGCAGCAGCCGTGGTCGTCGACGTCGCGACCGAGCGCGGCCTCGGCGGCGGCGCGGTCGGCGACGTCGAAGGCGAGCTGCCGGACCGGACGGCCGAGCGCGGCGATCTCGGCGGCGACCGCGTCCAGAGCGGGGCTGGGAGTGCGGCCGTGCACCACGAGGTCGTAGCCGTCGGCGGCGAGGCGCAGGGCGATCGCCCGGCCGATGCCGCGGCTGGCGCCGGTCACCAGCACGGTGCCGGGAGAGGTCGTCGGATCAGGAGACATTGCGTTGACCGCCTGGGGAGTCGTCGGGGGGCTCGAACACGTTCAGCGCGGCGGAGGCGACGATCTCCCCGCCGATCTCGATCCGTGCCTCGAACTGCGCGAGGCCGTTGTCCGCCTGGAACTGCCGGTGCACGTGGATCGTCAGTTCCTCGCCGACAGCGAAGCGCGCGCGGCGGCTGTCGTAGCGGCGGGTGCCGAGCAGGAAGCCGACCCGCGGGGCGACGCCGCGCTGGCGCGCCTGCCAGCCGCTCCACGCCGCGATCGCCTGCGCCATCAGTTCGATGCCGAGCCAGCCGCCGACCTCGCCGCCGCATTCGAACAGGTGGTCGGCGCCGATCCGGGTCGTGCAGGCGAGCGTCTCGTCGTGCGCCTCGACGACGGCGTCGAGCAGCACCATCCGGCCGGCGTGCGGCACGAGCTCGCGGATCGTCCAGGGCGGCGCGGCGGAAGTCATGCGGCGGACAGCACCAGGGCGACGTTGCTGCCGCCGAACGCGAAGGAATTCGACAGCACGTGGCGGGGCGCGCGACCGAGGCGGGTGTCCCCGCGGACCGTCGCGAGTTCCGGCAGCGCGGGATCGGCGACACCGTCCCACCACTGCCGCGGCAGCAGGCCGGCCGGGTTGTCGGTCAGCACCAGGGCGGCGATCGCGGCCTCGATCGCGCCGGCGGCGCCGAGCGCGTGGCCGGTCAGCGGCTTGGTCGAGGATACCGGCGTCGCCGCGCCGAACAGCCCGTGGACGGCACGCGCCTCCATCGCGTCGTTGTGCGGCGTCGCGGTCCCGTGCAGGTTGACGTAGTCGATCGCGGTCGGATCGAGGCCGGCGCGGGCCAGCGCCGCCGCCATCGCGCGGGTCGCACCCTGGCCGCTCGGATCGGGCGCCGACATGTGGTGCGCGTCGGCCGACTCGCCCCAGCCGGACAGTCGCAGCGGTCCGCCCTCGCGGGTGACGACGAACAGCGCCGCACCCTCGCCGATGTTGATGCCGCGGCGGTTCGCCGACAGCGGATTGCAGCGCTCGGGACTGATCGCCTCCAGCGCGGCGAAGCCGGCGACGGTGAAACGGCACAGCGAATCGACACCACCGGCGATCACCGCGTCGCAGATCCCGGCGTTGACGAGGCGCGCCGCGCTGGCCAGCGCCTTGGCGCCGGACGAGCAGGCCGTCGACACCGTGTAGGCCGGGCCACGGCTGCCGATCGCGGTGGCGAGACAGGCCGCGGGCGCGCCGAGTTCCTGTTGTTCGAGGCGGAAGTCCGGAGCGAGCGCGCCGTCGCGCCGGCGGACGGCGAACGCCCGCTCGGCCTCGCCGATCCCCGAGGTGCTGCTGCCGAGCACGACGCCGACCCGCGCCGCGCCGAAGCGCGCGAGTGCCGCATCGATCGCCGGGCGCAGCGGCACCAGCGCGGTCAGCAGCAGCGCGTTGTTGCGGCTCCGCTGTTCGATCGGCAGGGGATCGAGGTCGACCAGCGGCGCGCGCACCCGACCCACCGCGAGCGCGCGGCCGGGCAGCACCTCGTCCTCGACCGCGACGCCGACCGGCCGGTCGGCGAACAGCGCCGCCCGCAACGCGTCGCGGTCGGCGCCGGCGGCGGAGAGCACCGCGTAGTCGTTGAGGAACACGGCGCGCATGCTCAGCGCGCCTCCGTCGGCAGGGGCTGCGAGTCGATCGCGAGCAGGTAGCCTTCCGCCAGGTTGTCGAGATCCAGCGCGCCCGCCCAGGCGGGATCGGCGTGGTAGCGCGCCGCCAGCTGCAGCGTGCCGGCCCGCGACCAGCGGCGCTCGCGCAGGCCGTCGCTGCCGACCCCTTCCTCGACCCGATCGCCGGACGGCAGCGCGGCACGCAGCGCATCGAGCGGGGCATAGACGAACAGCACGTCGCGGACGATGCGCTCCGACGAGATCGCTGCCGGCACCTGCGCGGCGCGCTGTTCGGTGAGCGCGTCGCCGTCCCAGCGGAGGTCGATCACGCGCCGACTCGCGACCAGCAGCGCCAGATGCACGGCGTCGCGATCGACGGCGAGCAGCGCGTCGACCACGGTGGGCGGCGGCGCCGCGCCCTGGGGCGGAGTACGCACCGTGACCCGCAGCTGCTGGCGGGCCGCGAATTCGGCGAGCGCGGCGGGCGCGATCTTCGGCAGGGGCAGGCTGAGCGCCGGAGGCGCCGTCGCGGTCCGGCGCGCGCCAGCGCCCGCGCAGGCGGCGAGCGCCAGCGCGACGGCAACGAGCAGCAGGCGGGCCGGGCGAGAGTTCATCCGCGGGCGAAGCGCAGCAGCGAGTGGCAGTAGCCGATGTGGTCGCGCTCGCCGACCAGCACGAGGCCGGCGTCGCGGGCGAGGCGGATGTAGTCGGCGCTCTCGTAGACCTTGCTGTTGCCGCTCGCGATGGTCGTGAAGTACGGCGAGGTGTTGATCAGGCAGTAGGCCGCGATGTCGTGGCGCTGGCGGTCCCACAGGGTATCGAGGACCAGCACCTCGCCGCCGTCCGCCAGTGCCGCGGCGACCCGCCGGAGGATCGACCCGATCGCCGTCTCGGAGAAGCAGGACAGGAACTGGCTCATCCAGATCAGGTCCATGCCGGCCGGCAGCGCCGCGCCCGGATCGAGCAGGTCGACGCCGTGCAGGTGCGTGCGATGCCCGACGCCGGCGCGGGCGAAGGTCTCCGCGGCGATCGCCAGCTGCTGCGGCAGGTCGACCACGTGGAGCGTGACCGCGGGATCGTGCGCCAGCGCGGCGAGACCGAACTTGCCGGTGTTGCCGCCGATGTCCATCAGACGCCGCGGACGATTCGCGAAGACGTCGCCGAGGATCTCGGGGAACGAGGTGTCGGAGTAGAGGTGATCGAACGCGAACCAGTCGCTCTTCGCGGGCTCCGGCAGTTCGGACAGGCCCTGGTAGACCGTCGCCCAGGGGCCGAGCGTGGCGAGTCCGACCGGCCGCTCGCGGTCGAGCGCGTCGCCGAGGTCGGCGAGCCCGCGGTAGCAGACGGTGTCGACGAAGGCGAGGTTGACCTGGGTCATGCGGTCGGACAGCACGCAGTAGCCGACCTTGTCGAGCCGGTAGTGGTCGTCGACCAGCGTCACCACGCCGGCCGACAGGCAGCTCTCGAGCACCAGCTTGATCGCGTAGCGCGACCACGGCCCGCGCGCGGCGAGGGTGTCGACGCTCGCGCCGGCGTCGCCCGCCTCGGCGAGGGCGGCAAGGAGGCCGCGCTGCTGGGCGTAGCGCAGGCACTGGAACACCACCGGGCCGAACGCGATCTTCTGCGCGGCGTAGCGGGCCTCGAGCATCGACTGCTGGGCGGGACTGAAGCTCTTGCTCGTCATCAGGCGTCGGGACTCGCGGGTTCGGGAACGGGGGACGGCGTCGGCAGCAGCAGCGGGGTGAGCCACCAGCTCACCGCGATGCCGACCAGCAAGGTGCCACCGAAGGCCGCCAGCGCCGGGGTAGCCGACAATGCTAGCAAGCCGAACGACAGCACCGTGCTGGCGGCCGCCAGAGTGATCGACAGCTGCGAACGCATCCGCCGTGCCGGATCGGCGGGGCCGGGCCGGGTGGCGGCGTCGGTGAGGAAGATGCCGTAGTCGACGCCCATGCCGAGCACCAGCAGCAGGGCGAGCGCATGGAATAGGGTCAGCGCCTGGCCCAGCGCGGCCAGCACCGCGAGTGCCGCGAGCGAGCCGAGCGCGGAGGGCGCCAGCGCGCGCCAGCCGCCGCGGCCGTAGCGCGCGGCAAGCGCCAGCCAGACGAGGAGGTAGGACAGCGCGATCACCCGCGTCATCCGTTCGCGATAGGTACCGAGCACGGCCGAGATCTCGCCGACCCGGTCGACGAAGCGCACGCCGGGCAGGCCGTCCGCCACGGCCGCCAGTGCGGGCAGGCTGGCGGCACCGGCGACGCCGCGCAGCAGCACGATGCCGGCGCTGCGGCCCTCGCGCCGACCGAGCCACAGCGCGCGTGCCGGTTCCGACACCGGCGCGGCGAGCCAGGTCTCGAGACCCAGCGGCGCGAATTCCGCGGCCGCGACGGCTGGCAGTTCCTCGCCGAGACGCTGCCGTGCCAGCGCCAGCACCGCGTCGTTCATTCGTTCGATCATCGCGTGGTCGGCGCGCTGCCGTCGCTCCGACGGCACCCAGTCGGCCAGCAGCGATGCGCCACCGAGCTGCTTCGCGGCGATCAGTGGCGCCAGAGCCGCGCGCAGCGCCTCCTCGCGCTGCAGCAGCTGTTCGGTGTCGTCGCCCTCGACGAGGAAGAACTGGCCCGGGCTCGGCAGGTCGAGCAGCCGCGACACCGCGAGCTGGTCGTCGACCAGCGCGGCCGGCGGGCGCTGCAGCGCGCGCAGGTCGTCGTTGCTGCGGCCGCGGATCGCGACCAGCAGCACCGCCGCGGCGATCAGCACGACGAGGACGAGGTGACCCGCGCCGAAGCGGCGGCGAAGCGGCGCCATGCCGAGCCCGGCGAGTCGGGCAACGATCGCGCCCGCACGAAGCTCGCCGCGGTCGACGAAGCCGACCCACAGCACCACGCTGGCGAAGGCGGCGGTCAGGCCCACCACCGAGAACAGCGCCATCTGGCGGAGCCCCGGGAACGGCGCGACCGCCAGCAGCGCGTAGCCGATCACGGTGGTCGACAGCGCCAGCGCCATCGGGGCGAACTGTTCCCGGAGCACGCTCCAGCGCTCCGCCGCGGGTCGGCCGAGGCGCTGGCAGTAGTAGTTGGTGCCGTAGTTCTCGGCCACGCCGACGAGGCTCGCGCCGAACACCAGCGTGATCACGTGGATGCGGTCGAACACGAGCGCCGCGACCGAGATCGCGGCGAGCATGCCGACCGCGATCGAGCCCAGCACGACCAGGCGCGGCCGCAGCGCGCGGAACGCGGCCAGCGTCAGCAGCAGCACGCCCAGCGTCGAGCCGAGGCCGATGCGCTGCACTTCCTTCTCGGCCTGCGCCGCGGCCGCGGCGCCGAACAGCGGCACGCCGGCCGCATGCACGACCACGCCCGGCACTGTCGCGCGCGCGGCGGCGGCGGCGCGCGCGAGGCCATCGGCGAGGCGGCGCTGGGCGGCGATGTCGAAGGCGCCGGCCGCGGGTTCGAGCAGCAGCACGGCATAACGGGTCGTGCCGTCGTCGACCGCCAGCCGGCCGTCGATCGGCCGCGCGCGGCTGTCCGCGGCGCGCTCCAGCAGCCAGCGGCCATGGACGTTGAGCGGGTCGGCGGCCCAGGGTCCCTGTCGCGGCACGCCGGCGACCGGCTGGTAGAGCGCGGCGAGCGCTCGCTCGGCGAGTTCCGCCGCCGACCGGGTCGCGAGCTCCTCGCGCTGCGCCGCCGCGAGCAGCTGGCCGCGGTAGGGCGCGAAGAAGCCGAGCCAGTCGGCCTGAGCCGCGGCGTCGACGCGATCGCGCATCTTCAGCCCCGGCAGCCCGGCGAGCACGGCGGCGTAGGCGTCGGCCGCCGTGGCGGTGTCGGACGGGGAACCGGCCGCGACCAGCACCACGACCGAGCGCTGCGCCGCCGCGGCCAGGCGCTCGGCGGCCAGCTCGGCGACCGGATCGCGCTCCGCGGTGGGCAGCATCGCCAGCACGTCGGTGTCGAGCGCGAGGTGTCCGCCGAACCACAGCCAGGCGTTGTGCCCGGCCAGCGCCAGCGTCAGCAGCAGCCAGGCGAACGCGAGCGCGCGGCGGATGCGCGACGGCGCGCTCGCGACCTCAGCGGGCATCGAAGCGCGCCCGCTCGGCCGGGGTCAGCGCGGCGGGGGTGCTGCTGAGGTCGAGGAAGAGGAGTCGCGTGTGATCGCCGTTGGCCTCGTCGAGTTCGACGGTACGGACGAGGCTGTCGCCGGTCAGCGCGATCCGGGTCAGCACCTTCGCCATCCCGGCGTCGAGCGGCGCGAGCGTCAGCGACCAGCCGTCGGCGGCGGTCGCGCCCTCGACACGGAACTGCTTCGCCAGCGTCGCGACGTCGCCGGCGAGCAGTGCGAACAGCAGCTGGTTGATCGCGCGGAGGCCGGGCTCGGCGGCGGCGTCGAGGGCGAGCACCACGGTGTCGCCCTGGCGGCTCACCAGCGCGTCGCGGGTGAGGCGGAGTTCCGCCGCGAAGGGCTCGCGCGTCGTCCACAGCACGCCCTCGCCGGCGGCGAGCAGGAAGTCGCCGCGCGAATGCAGCGCCTGGCGGAAGCCGGCGACCCGCTTGTCCTGCTCGAAGCGGCCCCGCAGCACTGGCGGGCGGGCGAGGCGGGCGGCGACGGCGTCGACCAGCGGCATGGCCGCGGCGCGGGCAGGGCCGAGGCAGGTCCCCGCGGCCAGCGCGAACAGCACCGCCAGGGCGCGGCGGCGATCGTCGACCGCGGTCACGGTGGCGCGACTCCGAGCTTCTGCCACAGGATCGGCGGGCAGACGAAGCACATCTCGCGGCTCGCGATCTCGACCGCGACCTGGATCGTGGTCGCCCGGGTCAGCCGCGCGCCACTGGCGGCATCGCTGATCAGATAGTCGATCTTCAGCCGGTTCTCCCACTCGACGATCTCGGCCCGCACGACCAGCGCCTGCAGGTAGCCGGCGGAGCGCATGTACTTGATCTTCAGGTCCACGATCGGCCAGGCGTAGCCCGACGCCTTCATCTGCGGGTAGTCGTAGTCGAGCTTCTGCAGCAAGGCCGTGCGCGCGTGCTCGAGGTAGCGGACGTAGTTGCCGTGCCACACGATGTCCATCGGGTCGAGGTCGTGGAAGGCCGGCGCGATCCGGACCTCGGCGACGAGCTCAGGCCGCATACAGGCTCCACTGCTCGGCGCGAATGTCCGCCGCGAGCGCGACCAGGGTGCCATCGAGCGCGCGGTCCTCGTCGAGCGGCGCGATGCGGGACTCGAGGTCCGCGCAGAACGCGGAGAGCGGCGCCGGCAGCACCAGCGCCGGATCGATCCGCCGGCGCAGCGCGACGCCCTGGCGGGCGGCGATCAGCATCGCGGCGGCGACCTGCTCGCTCAGGGTCAGCACCCGCAGGCAGTCGCGCGCGGCGATCGTGCCCATGCTGACCTTGTCCTGGTTGTGGCATTCGGTCGAGCGCGAGAACACCGAGGCCGGCATCGTCAGCTTCAGCGCCTCGGCGGTCCACGCCGACACCGCGATCTGCACCGCCTTCAGGCCATGGTTGATGCTGGAGCGCGACCCGGTCGCGCCCGAGAGGTTCGGCGGCAGGCCGTGGGAGAAGCGGGTGTCGACCAGCAGCGCCAGCTGACGGTCGAGCAGGTCGGCGACGTTGGCGACGGCGTTCTTCAGTCCGTCCATCGCGAACGCGACGTGACCGCCGTAGAAGTGGCCGCCGTGCAGCACCCGCTCGCCCTCGGCGTCGATGATCGGATTGTCGTTGGCGCTGTTGATCTCGTTCTCGATCAGCGTCGCGAAGAACGGCAGGGCGTCCTCGAGCACGCCGATCACGTGCGGCGCGCAGCGCAGCGAGTAGCGGTCCTGCAGGCGCTCCTCGTTGCGGCTCGGACGGTCGCTGGCGAGGTCGTCGCGCAGGCGCGCGGCCACCCGCTGCTGGCCCGCGTGCGGCTTCGCCGCGAACAGGGTCTCGTCGTAGTGGTGCGCGTTGCCGGCGCTGGCGACCAGGTTCAATGCCGTGATCCGGGTCGCGAGGTCGGAGAGGTAGCGCGCACGCCTCCAGGCGAGGCAGGCCAGCGCCGTCATCACCGCGGTGCCGTTCATCACCGCGAGGCCCTCCTTCGGCCGCAGACGCAGCGGCGCGCGGCCGACCGCGGCGAGCGCCGCCGCCGCGTCGAGTTCGCGTCCGCCGACCCGCACGCGCCGCTCGCCGCAGAGCGCGGCGGCGAGGTAGGACAGCGGAGTGAGGTCGCCGCTCGCGCCGACCGAACCCTCCGCCGGGATCAGCGGCAGGATGTCGTGTTCCAGCAGCGCGGCGAGCTGCTCCAGCAGCGCGACGCTGACGCCCGACATGCCCTGCGCCAGCGAGGCCAGCCGGGTCGCGATGACGGCACGGGTCTCGGCCGCATCGAGCGTGCGACCCATGCCGCAGCCGTGGAAGGTGTAGAGGTGCTGTGGCAGCTCGGCGACCAGCTCCGTCGGGATCACCACCGTGCAGGAGTCGCCGTAGCCGGTGGTCACGCCGTAGATCACGCCGTCTTCCGCCAGCAGGCGGTCGAGGAATTCGGCGCCACGCGCGATCCGGCTCAGGAAGGCCGGCTGTCCGGACAGCTCGGCACGAGCCTGGCCGCGGGCCAGCGCGACGATGTCGTCGATGGAGAGTCGGCTGCCGTCGAAGACGACGCGCGGCGCGGCCGGTGGGCTCATGCGGGGGGCTCCCAGAACAGGTGGAAATTGAACCAGTCGAACGGTGATTGCGCCAGCAGCGAACCCAGCGCCGCGGCGTAGGCCGCGGCGTGGCGCGCGAATGCCGCCTCGCGCTCGCCGCGCGGCAGCGCGACGCGTTCGGCGAGCAGCGTGGTCTCGATCCGGTAGCCGGCGCCCGCGTGGTGGCAGGTCAGCAGGTAGAGCGGGCAGCGCAGAAGGCTCGCGAGGACATAGGGCCCGACCGGAAAGCGCGCCGGCGCGCCGAGAAAGGGCACGGTGACCGTGCGGCCGCCGGCGAGCGGCACGCGATCGCCGGCGATCACCACGAGTTCGCCGGCATCGATGCGGCGCTCGAGCTCGACCGCGGTCGCCGGTCCGATCTCGCTGACCTCGACGAGGCGCTCGGGACGCGTCGGGTCGAGCCGCTCCAGCATCCGGTTGAACTGCTCGGCGTGACGGGTATGGACGAGGATGGTGAGGCGCAGCCGCGGATTGCGCCGGGCCAGCACCCGGCACATCTCCAGGCAGCCGGTGTGCGCGGTCACGATCACCGCGCCGCGACCGCCCGCGAGGTAGGCCTCGACTGCCTCCTCGCCGAACACCGCGACCCGCTCCAGCGGATAGCGTCCGCCGACCGCGAGCAGCTGGTCGAGCAGCGTCGTCGCGAACAGGAACAGGTGGCGCCAGCTGTCGGCGGCGCGGGGCGCGCGGCCGAGCGCGCCGGTCGCCGCCTCGAGGCGCCGGAGATAGTCGAGGCTGGCGCGCCGGGCGCGGCCGTTGCTCGCCCAGTAGAAGCTCACGACCGGTGCGAGGCAGGCCAGGAACAGCCAGCGTCCGGCGTAGCGGTGCACCGCCGCGAGGAAGCGGATGCCGAGGACGAAGGTGTTCTCGCCGATCGTCGACCAGTGGTTCGCGTCCCGCGCGGTCGTGTTCATCCGGCGACGCGCCGCCACAGCAGGACCGGAAGCCGCCACAGCATCCCGAAGAACAGGCGGGCGTGCATCTTCGAGATCAGCACGTTGTCGGCGAGCACCCGGAAATGCGACACGCCGTCGGACGGGTAGCGCACTTTCGCGGGCAGGTTGACGATGCGGCCGCCGCGCCAGTGCCAGTGCACCAGGACCTCGACGTCGAACTCCATCCGGAGACGCAGGCGCACGGCGTCGAGCAGGGCGACGGTCGCGGCCAGCGGATAGACCCGGTAGCCGCACATCGAGTCGCGGATCGCGAACGACAGCGTGTTGATCCAGACCCAGACGTGGGTGAGGTAGCGGCCGTAGAGCCGGCCCTTCGGCACGCTGTCGTCGTAGACCGGATAGGCGGTGACCAGCGCGTCGGGGCAGGCGCGCGCGGCGGCGAGGAAGGCAGGCGCCTCGGCGGTGTCGTGCTGGCCGTCGGCGTCGATCTGCAGCGCGTGGCTGTAGCCGGCGGCGAAAGCGGCGCGCAGGCCGGCGATCATCGCACCGCCCTTGCCCGAGTTCCGCGCGAGGCGCACGAGACGCACGTCGGGGCGGCTCGCCGCGAGCGCGTCGAGCACCGCGGCGCAGTCGGCGGCGCTGCCGTCGTCGACCAGGATCACCGGCAGGCCTTCGGCGCGCAGGCCGTCCACGACCGCACCGATCGCGGCGCCATGGTTGTAGACCGGCACCACGGCGGTCACGCGGATGGCGGCGGCGGTCGCGCTCATGCACCGGCCTCCAGGCGTACGCGACCACCGGCGTGCACGCCGACCGCGGACACCAGTTCGAAGCGCAACCGGGAGGCCGCGCGTTCCCAGTCGAGCACGAGGTCGATCACCGCGCCGGGTTCGATCGTGCGCTGGAACTTCAGCCCGTCGATGCCGGCGAAGGCGAGTTCGGGATCGAACAGCTCCTGGGCGTAGCGCATCACCCATTCGAGCTGTGCGACACCGGGCACGATCGGCTGTCCGGGGAAGTGGCCGTCGAAGAACGGCAGGCGGGCGTCGACCATGAGGCGGATCCGCGCCTTGCCGAGCTCGCGTTCGAGCAGCACGGACGGCGGTCGGCGCGGATCGAACAGGCGCGCCAGCAGCGCCATCGGGGTCTTGCCCTGGCGGTTGACCGGCAGGGCCGGCAGACAGCGCCAGAGGCGCGGAATGGCGTTCGACGACAGTGAGGTCGCCAGGACGTCGCGCAGGCGATGACTCAGCGCGGCCGGACCGTCGCGGTCGTGCAGCAGCCAGCCGGCATCGCTCGGCACCAGCACCGCGCCGAGCTGCCGGCGGGCACCTTCGACGACCAGCACGCGGGCGCCGGCGACGTGCGGATCGGCGAGCAGAGCGCGCTCGACCGCATCGAGCGATATCCGCTGCTCCTCGAGCTTGACGATGCGGTCGGCCCGGCCGTTCAGGACGAAGCCGCTGGCGGTGAGATCGGCGCGGTCGGCGGTGAGATAGCCGTCCGGTTCCCCGGCCTGCGTCGACGTCACCCGCAGGACTCCGTCGGCGATCGCGATCCGGACGTTCGGAAAGGGCGTCCAGTCGACCGCGTCGTCTTCCCGATGCCGCTCGCGCCACGCGATGCCGCCGGTCTCGGTACTGCCGTAGACCTCGGTCGCCGGTCGGCCGAGCAGTCGGACGACGTCGGGAACCGCCGCGGCCGGCAGCGGTCCGCCGGACGAGTACACCGCGACCAGCCGGCTCGCCGCCTGCGCCCAGGCCGGGTGTTCGGGCAGCCGCGCGAGGTGGGCCGGGCTGCTGACCAGCACGCTGGCGCGCTCGCCCAGACGAGTCGCCAATTCCGCGGGCATCCCGAGGCGCGCCGTCCGGAAGGGCCGGCCACCGGCCAGCGGCCACAGCAGCACGAACAGCAGGCCGTAGAAGTGCTGCGCGGAGACGGTGGCATGGACCAGCGCTCCGGTGCTTTCCGGGCGATCCCAGCACGCGGACAGCACGGCGATCTCGGCGTCGAGCTGGGCGAAGGCCTTCTCGATCGCGACCGGCGCGCCGCTGCTGCCGGAGGTGAACAGCAGCAGCGCCGGCTGCGGCAGCGGCGCCGCCGGCAGCGCTGCTGCATCGATCGGCGGCAACGGCCGCAGCGCGGCCGGGAGATCGCCGGCGCAGGCCACGCCGGCCTCCCCCCCGAATCGCTCGCGCAGGGCCGCGAGACTGGCCGGGATCCCATCCGGCAGCAGGCAGACGGTCTTGCCGGCGCGCCAGGCGCCGAGCAGCGCCGCGGCGAGGCGGAGGTATTCGTCGCCGCCGCTGAAATACAGCGCGACGCGGGGCGCGTCGATCGCGGCGAACGCCGCGTGCCAGCGGTCGACGAGCCCGGCGAGGTGCGAGGCCTCCAGCCAGCCGCTGCCGTCGTGGCCGATGCGGGCCGCCGGGACGCGCCCGGCGATCAGCTCGGCGATGGGGCGCGGCGCGTTCACGGCGTGCCCGCCGCCGCGCGGTCGCGCGCCATCACCCGCCGTCGCACCAGCCACTCGCCGGCAAACAGCAGGCCGATCAGCAGATAGGCGATGAGGCCGTTGTACAGGGTCCACAGCGCGTCGCTCGCCCACAGCGCCGTCGCCGCGGCAAGACCGCCGTTGAGGACGAAGAAGGCGCACCAGACCTGGGTCACGCGGCGGGTGTAGCGGACGGCTTCCGGCGGCAGGTTCGGGTCGCCGAGGCGGGCCAGCCGCTCGATCGCCGTCGGCGGATGCACGAGACTCAGGCCGAACACGGTGAGCAGCGCCGCGTTGACCAGCACCGGGTAGAGCTTCAGCGGCAGCGCGTGGTCGCCGAGCGCGGCGATGCCGGCAAGTCCGCAGGTCAGCACCGCGATCACGCTCCAGAGCCGGGTCCGCGCGAGCAGGGCGCGGACGATCGCCAGCGCCGCCAGCAGTCCGGCGATCCACGCCAGGTCGACGCGACCCATCAGCGTGTAGAGCACGAACGGCCAGGCGACGACGATCGCGCCGAACAGGAGGTTGAGGACGCGCACCGGCGCCGACGACCGGCGGGCTCAGCCGTCGGACTGGGCGACCGCGTGCAACGCGTCGACCACGTCCTGCACGGTGCGGACCGACTTGAAGGCGTCCGGCTGCAGGCGCCGGCCGACCAGCGGCTTCAGCCGCACGATCAGATCGACCGCGTCGATGCTGTCGATGTCGAGGTCTTCGTACAGCCGCGCCTCGGGCGTCAGCCGCGCCGGGTCGGTGCCGAAGGTGTCCGCCATGATGGCGCGCAGCTTTTCGAGGATCTGGTCTTTGGTCATGGCGACGCTCGGAGGTGGAAAGGCCCCTCCGGAGCCTGTACGACCTGCAATCTTAACGCTTTCGCTCCGCCGCGACGAATGCCGCCAGCGCGTCGAGGCTGGCGAAGTGGGCACGCGCCTGGGCCGGGTCGGCCGGCATCGTCACGCCGTAGCGCTTCTGCAGCGCGAGCCCCAGCTCCAGCGCGTCGATCGAATCGAGGCCCAGGCCCTCGACGAACAGCGCCGCCGCCGGATCGATGTCATCCGGGCGGATGTCCTCGAGATTCAGCGACTCGATCAGGATCGTCTTCAGTTCCGCGACCAACGCGTCCATCGGTGCTCTGCTCCGCAAAATAGTTTTCGAGGTATTCGGTGAGTTCGCGGGCGGCACGGGCGTCGCCGTGGGCCCCGGTGAGGAACGGGGCGATGGCCAGATCGTCGCGGACGCGGATTCTAAAGCACATCGGCCGGGGCGGGACCTGCCACCAGGCCTGGCTCTTGGACAGGCCGATCGGCACGCAGGAGATGGTCACCGGCGTGATGTCGCGACGGCCGCGCACCGCGATGTTGGCGGCGCCGCGGCGCATCCTGCCGCGTCCGTCGATCGGCGTGCGGGTGCCCTCGGGAAACACGATCAGGTTCTCGCCGCGCTCGAGCGCCGCGATGCAGTCGTCGACCAGGCCGGCGCCGTCGTCGTTGGACAGGTACGCGGTGGCCAGCGCCGGACCGCGCATGAACGGGTTGCGCGGCACCGAGGGCTTCACGATGCAGACCGCGTCGGGCACCAGCGAGACCAGGAACACGACGTCGATCAGGGTCGGGTGGTTGGCGAGGATCAACAGGCCGCGGCGCTGCAGCCGCTCGGCGCCCTCGATCTCGAAGCTCAGCACCCCGACCGCGCGCATGAAGCGGATGAAAGCGCCGAACGCGGCACTGACCATCGCCCGGGCGCGGGCGGTGCGGCGCGCCGGATCGCGTTCGGTCAGGCGCAGCCCGGGGAAGTAGAAGGCCCACAGCACGAGGCCGCCGAGGCCGAAGGTCACGAAGGACAGGCCGGTGGCGGCGATCCGCCAGGGGCGGTCAAGCCAGGCCACGGCCGTGGCTCCAGCGCCAGGTCCGGCCGGGGGAGGGGAGGTCGAGGCGGCGCGTCGGGTCGGTGAGGAAGCGCAGGACGGCGAGATCCTCGGGCCAGTCCGGATCGGCGCTCCCGGCGACGCCGTCGTCGAGTTCGAGGTCGACGTCGAACTCGCCGGCACCGGCGCCGCGGAGGCAAAAGGCGAACGCCCGCGGAAACGCAGCCGACACGGCGAGCCCGGCGTAGGCCGCCGGCAGCGGCGCCTCGAAGCTCACCAGGAGCACCTCCTCGGCGCCGTCGGCGATGAGGCCCAGCGCCTCGATCACGGCGTGGCCGAGGCCCTCGGCACCGGCGGCGAGCGCGGTGGCGTCGCCCCGGTCGCCGCGCGCGATCGCGAATTGCGCGCCGATGGCGTTGTGCACCGAATGGCTGAACTGGGTCGGCGACAGCGGCTCGCCGGCGGCCAGCGTGTCGAGCAGCTGTGCGGAGAGGTCGAGGTCGCCATAGCGCGACACCCACACTTGCGGCCGCTCCGTCGTCCCGCCGCGCGCCGCGTGGGCAACCTCGAGCGCTGCCCGCCCCAGCGGCGCCAGGCGGCGGCGCTGCATCGGCGCCAGCCACGCCACCGGCGGCTGCGCCGCCGGATCCAGCGCGGTCGGCGCGGCGAACCAGCGGCGCCAGTCGTCGAGGCCGGAGAGGCCCGGAGCCCAGGCGGCGAGTTGGGAAACGGAGAAGCGCACCCGGGCGGGAAGACGCTGGCTACTTCAGCGTCGCGGACTGCATCAGGCTGCCGATCGCGGAGGTGAGGTCGCGGACCCAGATGCCGTAGTTGTGGTGGATCATCCGACGGCCACGCTCTTCCTTGTACTTCAGGTTGTCGCTGGAGACGTAGGTCAGGCGCACCTGCTTGTCGTCGTAGTTCAGCACGACCTTGACCGTGTGGGAGCGGATGAACAGGGTCGCGTCGACCCGGCCCGGCGCCTCGCCGGTGATCGTCCACTTCTGCGCGAGCAGCGCCGACTTGATCGCGGCGAGCTCCTTGTCCGCGCCGAGCCCGGCGGGGACCGGCACCGGCGCCGGATCTTCCAGCGGGACGATGCGCGCACCGGCCGTCAGCAGCAGGAACAGGGGCAGCAGGAACAGGAAGACGCGACGGTTGAGCATGGAATTCTCCGGAGGCAAGCGGGAAATTCTAGTGAGGGGGCAGGCGCCTTGGCGACTGCGCGAGCCGTCGCGTCGGGTTCCGGCAGCCCGGATGCAGGGGCGACCCGAGCTTCCCGTCCCATCCCCGTCGCGACCGCCGCGAGGGCGCCGGCGGCGAAACCCTGGCGACACACGCTGGCCGTCCGCGGAAATGAAGCCGGGTCCGCCGCCGTTCGACGGCCGTCTAGGCCGTGGGCTTGCGCTCGGACGAGAGGAAACCGTCGAGGCCGGCGGCGGCGCCGAGCGTGGCGGCGGTGGCGGTGAGCATGCCCCAGGGCACCGCGGCGCTGGTCGAGCGCAGCGCGGTGGAGAGCTGGCCGACGGTGTCGGCGATCGCGCCGCCGGCGAACAGCAGTACCCCGACGCCGAGCGCGATGCCGAGGGTGCGCAGCAGCCAGCGTTCGACGCCGGCCTGCTCGTCGAGATCGGCGATCCGGGACACCACCCGCTTCGCGAAGTCGGCCGGCAGCGCCGGCACGCCCAGGCGATCGAGCGCGCCGTACAGCGCCTGGTAGTTGCGCTGGGCGAGCGGGGCGTCGGCGGACGCGGTGAGAGCGGCGTCCTGCGCGGCGCGTTCGGCTTCGAGGCGGTCGGTCTTCGTATTCATGCGGGGACTCCGGCGAGCTGCTCCACGCCCGCGCGCAGTTTCGCACGGGCGCGGAACAGATGGCTCTTCACCGTTCCGACCGGCATCCCGGTCATCGCGGCGATCTCTTCCAGCGGCACATCCTCGAGGTGGAACAGGGACAGCACGGTGCGCTGCGCCGCCGGCAGGGCATCGATCAGACGTCCGACGTGACCCATCAGTTCCCCGTCGGAGAATGCCTCGGCCAGGTCGAAGTCGTCGCTGACCCGGTCGAGGAGGCTGTCGCCTTCGTCGTCGATCGCCTCGCTGATCGGCAGCCGCTTCTTCTGCAGGAAGCGGGTGGCGACGGACCAGGCGATCTGCCCGATCCAGGTCGACAGCGAGGACTCCGATCGGAACTGTTCCAGCTTGCGGTGCACCAGCAGGAACACCTCCTGGGACAGCTCGTCGGCGTCATCGGGCTGCCGCACCATCCTCACGATCAGGTGCCAGACCAGCCGCTGATGGCGCACGACCAGGCGCTCGAAGGCCCCGACGCGACCTGCGAGGACGTCCCGGACCAGGTCGGCGTCGTCGTTCATGGCGCGTTGGAGACTACTCCCAGGGAAAAGGTTGCAGGGGTCGCTCGGGGGTGGGCGCAGAGAACGGAGCGCCGGGAACGGGGGATCAGGGAACCGGGAAAGCCCCGTCATTGCGAGGAGGAGCGCAGCGACGACGAAGCAACCCAGCGCCTTGGCTCTTGCTCCGACGGACCGAAAAGCGAGGGCGCTGGATTGCGTCGCGGCGCTCGCAATGACGGGTTCGGGGTGATTTCCGGCCGCCCGTCGGCCCTGTCGAAGGTCACGCTGCAACCTCGGGCCGGGTCGCCGTCTCCATCTTCCGCAACGGGGTCGTCCCGATCCCCGCAGGAGAATCTGATGGAAACCATTGCCGTAATGATCCCGATCGTGTTCCTGATCTGCGTCACCTACTCGATCGTCTACATCGTCGACGCGCGGCTCCGGCGCCGGCTGGCCGAGACCCATGCCAGCGAGGACCTGATCCGAGCGATGCTCGCCGCCGACCAGGAGTCGCGCCGCCTGTCCGCGCTGAAGTGGGGCATCGTGCTGGTCGGCATCGGCGTGACCTTCACCGTCATCGACGCGCTGAATCTCAACGGCGACCGCCCGCTGACCTGGGGCCTGCTGCTGGCCGCCGGTGGCGTCGGGATGCTGGGCTTCCACAAGCTGAGCCAGAAGAAGGCTTGATCGGGAGTCGGCCCGCCGACGGCGGGTCGGAATGCCTACGGCGGGCCCTGCCCGCCGAACCGAGTGGTTTCGCGATGGCGGGCAGGACCCGCCCTTCGGCAAGAAGGCGGCCCCTGTCCCCCGGGGCTCCGGCGCGAAATGGTCTTGGCCCGCGATGGTCGAAGCTCGTGGTGCCTCCTTGACGTCGAACGACGCCTCCACGCTTCCGGCGCCATCGCATCGGAGGGGGTACGGCCGGTGCGCCCGGGGCGCACCCTAGGCCAGCTTCTCCCTCAACAACTCGTTCAGCCGTTGCGGATTGGCCTTGCCCCGCATCGCACGCATCACCTGGCCGACCAGCCAGCCGAAGACCTTCTCGTCGCCGGCCCGGAACTGCCCGACCTGGGTCGGGCTCGCGGCCAGCACCTGGTCGATCGCGGCACCGAGCGCGCCGTCGTCGTTGACCTGGGCCAGACCGCGGGTGGCGATGATCGCGTCGACCTCGCCCTCGCCCGTCCACAGCCCGCCGAACACCGCCTTCGCGGCGGTCGACGACAGGGTGCCGTCGGTGACCCGGCGGATCAGCAACGCGAGCTGCCGCGCCGCGACCGGGCTGGCCGCGAGATCGACCGGCGCCGCGTCGCCGGCGTCCGCCGCCGTCGCCCGCTCGTGCATCCGCGTCGCCCATTCTCCCAGCACCCAGTTGGCGGCGAGCTTGGCCTGCGCCGGGCCGGTCTCGGCCAGCACCGCCTCGAAGAAGTCCGAGCTGGCGCGCTCGGCGGTCAGTGCCTCGGCGTCGACCGCCGGCAGGCCCAGCACGTCGAGGTAGCGGCGGCGGCGCGGTTCCGGCAGTTCCGGCAGGCTGGCGCGAACGGCGTCCAGCAGTGCCGAATCGATGATCATCGGCGGGAGGTCGGGATCCGGGAAATAGCGGTAGTCGTGCGCCGATTCCTTGCTGCGCATGCTGCGGGTGGCGTCGCGGGTCTCGTCGTACAGGCGGGTCTCCTGGACGATCGCGCGGCCGGCCTCGCGCTCGCGGATCTGGCGCTCGATCTCGTAGGCGATCGCCTTCTCGACGAAGCGGAAGGAGTTGACGTTCTTGATCTCGGCCCGGGTGCCGAGCGCGGTCTCGCCGCGCGGTCGCACCGAGACGTTGGCGTCGCAGCGGAACGAGCCTTCCTGCAGGTTGCCGTCGCAGATCCCGAGCCAGGTGACGAGCCGATGCACGGCGCGCATGTAGGCGACCGCCTCGGCGGCGCTGTGCATCGCCGGCGCCGACACGACTTCGATCAGCGGCGTGCCGGCGCGGTTGAGGTCGATGCCGGTGGAGCCGTGGAAGGCGTCGTGGACGCTCTTGCCGGCGTCCTCTTCGAGATGCGCGCGCTCGATCGGCACCGCGATCTCGCGGCCGTCCGCGAGCCGCACCGGCAGCACGCCGCGGCCGACCACCGGCAGCTCGTACTGGCTGATCTGGTAGCCCTTCGGCAGGTCCGGATAGAAGTAGTTCTTGCGGGCGAACACCGAGCGCGGTGCGATCTCGGCGCCGATCGCGAGGCCGAAGGCCAGCGCCATCCGCTGCGCTTCGCCGTTCATCACCGGCAGGGTGCCAGGCAGGCCGAGGTCGACGGCGCTGGCCTGTGCATTGGGCTCGGCGCCGTATGCGGTCGCGCTGCCGGAGAAGATCTTCGAGCGGGTGGCGAGCTGGACGTGGATCTCGAGGCCGATCACGGCCTCCCAGCCCTGCGGGGCGAGGGTGCTCATGCCCGCACCTCCGGGCGCGCCCGATGGTGATCGGTCCGTTGCTGCAGCGCGTGGCCGGCCGCGAGCAGGCGCGCCTCGGCGAAGGCCGGAGCGACGAGCTGCAGGCCGACCGGCAAGCCGTCGACGAAGCCGGCTGGCAGCGAGATCGCCGGCAGGCCGGCGAGGTTGACCGCGACCGTGTTGATGTCGGCCGCGTACATCGCCTGCGGGTCGTTCGACTTCTCGCCGAGCTTGAACGCCACGCTGGGCGTCGTCGGCCCGGCCAGCAGGTCGACCGTCTCGAAGGCCTCGGCGAACTGCTCGGAGATCCGCCGGCGAATCCGCTGGGCGCGCAGGTAATACGCGTCGTAGTAGCCCGAGGACAACACGTAGCAACCGGTCAGGATGCGTCGCTTCACCTCCGCGCCGAAGCCCTCGGATCGCGAGCGCGCATAGAGGTCCTCGAGCGACGCCGGCTTGTCGCAGCGATGTCCGAAGCGCACGCCGTCGAAGCGCGACAGGTTGGACGAGGCTTCCGCCGGCGCGATCACGTAGTAGGCCGGGATCGAATGCGCCAGCGCCGGCAGCGCGATGTCGACCAGGGTCGCGCCGGCGGCCTCGAGGTCGGCCAGAGCCTCGCGGGTGGTCGCCGCGACCGCGGCGTCGACGCCGGCGGAGTGGTATTCGCGGACGATGCCTATGCGCAGGCCACGCACGCCGTCGGCGAGGGCGGCGACATAGTCGTCGACCGGCCGTTCCGCCGAGGTCGCGTCGCGCGGATCGAAGCCGGCGATCGTCGCCAGCACCGGCGCGACGTCCGCCGCGCTGCGGGCCAGCACGCCGGCCTGGTCGAGGCTGGAGGCGTAGGCGACCATGCCCCAGCGGGAGACCCGGCCGTAGGTCGGCTTCAGCCCGGTGACCCCGCAGAACGCGGCCGGCTGGCGCACCGAGCCGCCGGTGTCGCTGCCGAGCGCGAAGGGCACCACGCCCGCGGCGACCAGCGCGGCCGAACCGCCGGAGGAGCCGCCCGGCACCCGGGACAGGTCCCAGGGATTGCGCACCGGGCCGAAATGGCTGTTCTCGTTCGACGAGCCCATCGCGAACTCGTCCATGTTGGCCTTGGCGACCAGGACCGCCCCGGCGGCGTCGAGGCGCTCGGCGACGGTGGCGTCGTAGGGTGCGATCCAGTCGGCCAGCATCCGCGAGCCGCAGGTGGTGCGCTGGCCGCGGGTGCAGAACAGATCCTTGTGGGCGAAGGGCACACCGGTCAGGGGGGCAGCGGCGCCCGCGGCGCGGCGCTGGTCGGCGGCGGCGGCGCGACGGCGGGCTTCGGCCGCGTCCGAACTGATCACCGCGTTCAGGGCACGTCCCTGCTCCGCGATACGCTGCAGCGCCTGCTCGGCGAGGTCGGCCGCGCTCGCGCGGCCGGCGGCCAGGGCGGCGCCGAGTGCGACCACGCCGTCGTCGATCGTCGGCGCGCTCATTCGATCACCCGCGGCACGAGGAAATAACCGGCGTGGCTGTCGGCCGCCGCCGCCAGCAACTCCTCGCTGCGGTCGCCCTCGGTGACGACATCGGGGCGCAGGCGCAGCGCCATGTCGTGGGGATGGGCGAGCGGCTCCACGCCGTTCACGTCGACCGCGTTGAGCTCGTCGATCAGGCCCAGCATCTGGTCGAGATCACGGGACAACGCCACGCGTTCGGCGGGGGCGAGCGACAGTCGCGCGAGGCGCGCGAGGCCGTCGAGGAGTTCGGTGCGGTCGGTCATGCGAGTTCTTCGAGCGTTCGGGGGCGCGGCTTTCCCGCGGCCGGCCGCCGACTCTAGCAAGACTCGTCCGAGCGGATACGCCTCCGCTGTGATCGGAATAAGCGCCTATCGCTTCAGGCGATGCAGTGCCAGCAGGGCGATCAGACCCGCGAGGGTGGCGACGAACACGCCGCCGTGCGGGTCGATCGGCACCGGCTGCGGCGCGGCCACGATGATGGTGCCGAACATCCCGGCACCGGGTCCGCCATGCGGCTCGCAGAAGTAGCCGTACTTCCCGGCCCGCGGGAAGGTCACGCTGGCGCGCCAGATCGCCGAGCTGGCGTTGCCGTTGCCGTTGTTGCCGTCGCCGTCGCAGCCGCGCGCGCAGCGGAAGGCGCCGTCGTCGGCGACGACGTTGTGGAAGCCGCCGAGGTTGGAAAAGCTCACCGTGTCGCCGGGCTGGATGGTCAGCGTCTGCGGATTGAAGGCGAGCTGCGGGCCACCGGACTGGACGAACCAGGTGGTGGCATGGGTCGCACCCGCGGATCCAAGGGCGAACAGCGCGGCGAGCAGGCGGGGACGGATGGACACGGGGCGTGACCGGGAACGGGACTCTGCAAGTCTACGCGAGGTGCCCCGCGCCCGGAGAGCGGCACCCGGGCCGGGCTGCCCATGCCCGCCACGCGGCGGACCGGGGCCGGCCCTACGGGGCGCCGGCAGCCTCGTGGGTCGCGCCGACGATCGCACCGCGCCAGGTCTGCTCCAGCGCGTCGAAGCTGTGGTCCTGGCTCGCCATCAGCATCAGCGTGCCGCTGCCCATCGGGACCTGGCGGCCGACCACGCCGTTGCGCTCGAAGGAACGGCGATCGGTGGCCTTGCGGTCGACGAAATACAGCAGCGTTACCGGGCCTTCGGCGGCCTGCACCACCATGTGCACGGTCATGTCCTTGCCGACCCTGCAGCGATGCAGGTAGTTGACCTCTCCCGGCGTGCCGATCAGCGGCGCGTCGACGCTCGCGAACATGGCGTTGACCTCCTCCGACCGGATCCGGGCCCGCGCGGACAGCGCCATCGGCTCGTGCGGCAGGTGGGCGACCGACAGCTCGGCGAGGTCGGCCCCGGCGTAATGGAGCCAGGTGGCACCGCCGACGCCGCCGACCGCCAGCACCACGGCGGCGGCGATCTTCAGCCAGCCGGGCTGGCTGCCGCGGCGCACCGGAGTGTCTCCGTGGCGCAGGTCGGTGGTCTGCCGCAGGAGAATCCGGTCGGCGAGACCCTCGGGCACCGGCACCGCCAGTGCGGCGAACAGCCGGCCTTCGAACGCGCGGGCCTCGGCGGCGGCGGTGGCGCAACGCCCGCACTCGCCCTCGTGCGCGAGGAAGCGCGCCTCCCGGGAGCCGGGGTCGGTGGCCAGCAGGCGGCGGAACTCAAGACAATTCATACACGTTTCCTTCTTCCGCGGCGCCGCCCAGCATCGCCTTGATCTTCTGGCGCGCCCGGAACAGCTGGGTCATCACGGCCGCACTGGTGATCTTCAGTTCCCGCGCGATCTCGTCGCAGGAGAATCCGCCCAGCACCTGCATCAGCAGCGGCTCGCGGTACTTCGGGTCGAGCCTCGCCATCGCCGCGCGGATCGTGGCGTCGTCGAGCTCGTGGTCGGGGGCACGGCTCTTCTGGTCTTCGATCGGGATCGCCTCGATCTCCTCGAACACCGGGGTCTTCTTCTCGAACATCCGCGCCCGTTCGCGGCGCAGGATGGTCATCAGCCAGCCCTTCGCCGCCGCCGTGTCGCGGAGGTCGTCGAGCGAGCGCCAGGCGCGCAGGTAGGTCTCCTGCACCAGATCTTCCGCGACCTGTTCGTCACGACAGAGCCAGTAGCCGAATCGGTACAGGTCGGCCGAGGTGGCGCGCACCAGGGCATCGAACTGCTGTTGTTTGGTCGCCATGCGCATCCCCGCGGCTGTTCGTCGGCCACCCGTCCCCGGTGGCGGCGGGAGAGTAGACCGGTGGAGAGCGAAAAGCTTTCAGTGGGGGATGTGGCGACGTGTGGCGAAGGCGCTGGGCACGGGGCACAGGGCATCGGATCGCGAATTCCCCCCGTCATTGCGAGGAGGAGCGCAGCGACGACGAAGCAACCCAGCGTCGTTGCTCTTGCTGTGTCGTCTCGAAATGCGAAGGCGCTGGATTGCTTCGCTGCGCTCGCAATGACGAGCTTTTTCCTTTCTGGGCCCTGGGACCCTGGGACCCTGGGCCCTATGCCCTGGACCCTGAGCTCTTCAGCGAATCCGCTCGAGGATCCCGTCCAGCTCGTCCAGCGAGAAATACTCGATCACCAGCCGCCCCCGTCCGCCGTCGCGCGACTCGATGCTGACCTTGGCGCCGATCTTCTCGGACAGGTTCTGGGCGAGGCTCGCGACGTTGGGGTCGACGCTGCCCGCCTTCTTGGCGGAGCCGCCGCTGCTGCCCCGGCTCGCCGGGCGCGGGCTGCTGATCGACGGCGCCTGCTCGGCGCGGACCCGCTCCTCGAGCTCGCGCACCGACCAGTTGGCCTCGGCGGCCTGGCCGGCGAGTTCCACGGCACGGCCTTCCGGCAGGGTGAGCAGCGCACGGGCGTGGCCCATCTCCAGGCGATGCTGCTCCAGCTGGGCCTTGATCGGCGCCGGCAGCTCGAGCAGGCGCAGCAGGTTCGACACCGCGGCGCGCGAGCGGCCGACGGCCTCGGCGGCCTGCTGGTGGGTGAGGTGGAATTCCTCGATCAGGCGCTTCAGCGCGTTCGCCTCCTCGAGCGGCGAGAGGTCTTCGCGCTGGATGTTCTCGATCAGCGCCATCGCCAGCGTGGCGTGGTCGTCGACCTCGCGCAGCACGGTGGGCACGTCGGTCATGCCGGCCAGCTGCGCGGCGCGCCAGCGGCGTTCGCCGGCGATGATCTCGTAGCGGCCGCCACCGATCGCGCGCACGACGATCGGCTGGATCAGGCCCTGCGCCTTGATCGAGTCGGCAAGCTCGGCGAGCCGCTCCGGATCCATCCCGGTGCGCGGCTGGTAGCGGCCGGGCTGGATCAGCCCGACCGGCAGGGTCTTCAGCTCGCCGTTCTCGGTTCCGCCGTCGGCGCCGCCGTTTCCGGCCTGGGTGTCGAGGCCGAGCAGGGCATCGAGCCCTCGACCCAATCCGCGTTTCTTCGCTGCTGACATGAAATAGTCCGTCGTCCCGGTGGGGTCCCTGCGCCTAGGCCGGGTTCACTTTCAATGGTTGCCGTTCTGCTCGCCGCGTCCCGCGTCCTTCTCGCGCCGGAGGATCTCGCCGGCCAGACCGAGGTAGGCGATCGCGCCGCGCGACTCGCGGTCGTACTTCGAGATCGGCTGGCCGTGAGAGGGCGCCTCGGCCAGCCGCACGTTGCGCGGGATGATCGTCCGGTAGACCTTGTCACCGAAGTGTTTCACCAGCTGGGCGGAGACCTCGTTGCCGAGGTTGTTGCGCACGTCGTACATGGTGCGCAGCAGGCCCTCGATGTCGAGCTCGGGGTTCAACCGCTGCTTCACCGCCTTGATCGTGCCGACCAGCGCGGACAGGCCCTCCAGCGCGAAGTATTCGCACTGCATCGGGATCAGCACGCCGTGGGCGGCGGTCAGCGCGTTCAGCGTCAGCACCGACAGCGACGGCGGGCAGTCGATGAAGATGTAGTGGTACTTCGGCAGCAGCGGCTGGAGCGCGGTCTTCAGGCGCTGCTCGCGGGCGATCGCGTCGGACAGCTTCAGCTCCGCGGCGGTGAGGTCGCCGTTGCCCGGCAGCAGGTCGAAGCCCCCTCCGGTCGCGACGATCGCGCGCTCCGCCGGCACTTCCTCCAGCAGCACCTCGCAGCCGTTCGGCTTGGCCTCGGCCTTGTTGACGCCGGACGCCATGGTGGCGTTGCCCTGCGCGTCGAGGTCGATCAGCAGCACGCGACGGCGCGCCTCCGACAGGGCGGCGGCGATGTTGACGGCGGTGGTGGTCTTGCCGACTCCACCCTTCTGGTTGGCGACTGCGATGATGCGGGTCATGGCTTGCTACGAGGCCTGGGCCGTGGAACCGGCCGGGCAGAACGTGCATCGTAGCAGCGGGAAACCGGAGGCTGGCGCGCGTTGCGCGCCAAAATGGCCAGGATCGCGCCGAATCCATCCCAAAATTTCATCGATCTCATGGAAATCGGGCGACATTGATGATCACGATCGCGTTCGACGGAGTCGCCGAGGAGATCGACCCGATCGAAGCGTTCGTCGCCGCATTCGAGGGCCGGGAACAGCACCTCCGGCAGGAGGTGTGGCCGTCGACAGGCGCTGACGGACCGCGCCGGTCCATGCGCCGCGAGGACGAGCACGCGCTTCCGCCGTGAGTGTCGCTCGCCCCCGAGCTTGCGAACGCCCTTGAGCCCGTCCCGAAAACCGAGCGATGCTCAGCGCCCGGCCTGCAGCGACGCCACCGGGTCGACCGCTGCCGCCCGCCGCGCCGGGATCCAGCACGCCAGTGCCGCGATCAGGCCGAGACCGGCGGCAACCCCGACGAACAACAGCGCGTCGCCGAGGCCGGCGTCGTACAGCAGGGTTGCCATGATCTTCGCGACCGCAGCCGCACCGACGAGGCCGAGGCCGAGGCCGATCGCGGTGAGCCGCATGCCCTGGCGCAACACCATGCCGCGGACGTCGGCCGGACGCGCGCCGAGCGCGAGGCGCACGCCGATCTCGGCACGGCGCTGGCCGACCGAGTAGGCGATCACGCTGTAGACGCCGAGGCCTGCGAGGATCACCGCGAGCAGTGCGAAGCCGCCGAGCAGGGCCATGCCGGCCTGGGCGTTCGCGGTGGTCGCCTGCATCAGGGTGGCGATGCTGCCCTCGTTGTTGACCGGGATGTCGGCGTCGAGCTCCGCCAGCGCCGCGCGCACCTGCGGACCGAGCGTGGCCGGGTCCCGCCGGGTCTTCAGCAGGAGGCCGGTGAAATTCTCCGGTCGCTGCGACGCCGGGTGGTACATCTGCGGCTGCGGCGGGGTGTTGAGGTTGACCGTGCGGAAGTCGGCGACCACGCCGACGATCTCGGCTTCCTTCTGCATCATTCCGGTCAGGACGTGGCGGCCGATCGGATCCTCGTCGCCGAACGCCGCTCGCGCGAAGCTCTCGTTGATGATGATCGCCGCCGGCGAACCGGGCACGTCATGGGCGTCGAAGTTGCGGCCCCGCAGCAGCGGGACCCCGAGGGTGGCGAAGTAGTCCGCGCTGATGATGTGGCGCAGCGCCGACTTCTGCTCGGCCATCGGCGGAATCGGCTTGCCGACCACCGCGAACGGCGCCGGTCCGGTGCCGGTGAACGGCGGCGAGTCGCAGACCGCGGCGTGCTCGACGCCGGGGATCGCGGCGAGCTTGTCGACCATGCGGCCGTAGAAGTCCGCCAGTTGCACGGTGCGCTCCGGATAGCGGCCCTGCGGCACCTGGACGAAGGCGGTGTAGATGCCGTCGGTCGCGAAGCCGACCCGGACCGCCTGCAGCCGCGCGAAGCTCGCGATCAGCAGACCCGCCGCGATCAGCAGCACGAAGGACAGTCCGACCTCGCCGACCAGCAGCGCGTTGCGCAGGCGCTGCTGGCTGCGACCGCCGGTGGTCTCGCGGTTGGCATCCTTCAGTTCGTCGACCAGGGCTCCGGCACGCGTGTGCCAGGCCGGAATCATTCCCAGGACGAGGCCGGTGAGCAGCGACAGCCCGAGGCTGAACAGGACGACCGAACGATCGAGCGCGATCTCCTCGATCCGCGGGATGAAGCCGGCGCCGAGCTTGGCCAGCAGCACGACCGCACCCTGCGCCACTGCGAGTCCGACGAGGCCGCCGGCGACCGCCAGCAGCAGGTTCTCGGCCAGCAGTTCGGCGATGACGTGGCGGCGCTTGGCGCCGAGCGCGTAGCGGATCGCGATCTGCTTGCGCCGGCCCGCCATCCGGGACAGCGTCAGGTTGGCGACGTTGGCGCAGGCCAGCATCAGGAGCACTCCGACCGCACCGAACAGCATCAGGTAGGCGCCGCGCTGGTTGCCGACCAGGCTGTCGACCAGCACGCGGGCCTTCGAGGTCGCCTTGCGATCGACCTTGCCCTCGTTGCCCGCGGAGTACTGCTGGTCGATCACGGCGAGCGCCGCATTGACCTCATCGACCGTGCTCCCGGGCTTCAGCCGCGCGATCGCGTTGAAGAAGTAGCCGCCATTGTCGATCTGCACCGGCGCCAGGAAGCTCATCTCGCGCGGCCGCGGGGTGAACACCTTGACCTGGTTGAACGGGAAGCTCGTCGCCGAGGCCGGCATCACGCCGACGATGGTGTGCGGCCGGCCGTCGAGGATCAGGGTCTGCCCGACGACGTCGCTGCGGCCACCGAAGCGCAGCTTCCAGTAGGCATCGGAGAGCAGCGCCGCGTCCGGGCCGCCGGCGGTGTCCTCCTCGGCGGTGAACGCGCGGCCGAGGCTCGGGGTGATGCCGAGCGTCGGCAGGAAGTCGCGGTCGACGTGCATGCCGATCAGCTGTTCGGCCTGGCCGTTGCCGGTCGCGATGAACGCGGTGCCGATCGCGACGCCGAGGCGCTCGAACAATTCCGGGCGCTCGCGGATCGCCGCGAGGCGGGTCCAGGACAAGCCGTTGTCGATGACCTCGCTGGCCGGCTCGTCCGAGGTCAGCTGCACCAGCCGCTCGGGTTCCGCGTAGGACAGCGGCTTCAGGAAGATGCCGTGGATCGCCGTGTAGATCGCGCTGTTTGCGCCGATGCCGAGCGCCAGCGCGAGGATCACCACCAGGGCGAAGCCCGGGGCTTTGGACAGCGACCGCAGGGACAGGAGGACGAGGCGCATGGGACGACTCCGGACGGGCCAACCCTCGCTCCGAGCAATCGATGTGCCAAGCGAGTCCGGATGCGGGTTTGCGGGTGGCTTTCCGGTCCCGGCGTGCGCCCACGCACGCCCGGTCGTCCGCTATCGGACAGCCTTGGCGGCCGCCGGAGCCAGCCACTCCAGGCGCTCGTCACCGTTCGCCAGAGCCTCGCCGGTCGGCGCCCAGCCATGGTCGCGATAGACCCGGAACGCTCGCCAGTCGGATCGCGGGCTGGTGTAGAGGAAAAGCCGGCGGTGGCCGTGCGCGACCAGCACGTCCATCACCGCGGTGAGCAGTCCGCGGCCGAGGCCGCGGCGCTCGTAGCCGTCACGCACCGCCAGCACGTGGATCTCGCCGGTGCCGGTCACGCCGTTGCAGAAGCCGACGACCTCGCCGTCGACCACGGCGACGAAGGACTCGAGCTGGCCGGCCAGCATCTGCACCTCGATCTCCTTCGGGGTGATGCCGAGCGCATGCAGCCGTTCGCGCGAGATGGCGTTCTCGCGGGTATGGGCCCGCACCTCGAAGGTCGCGACGATGTCGTCGACCGTGGCGCGACGGATCATGGACGGGGCGGCGGTGCTCATGGGCAGTTCCATCTGCGGGTACGCATGGCGACGACCTTGCAAGCTTCGCGCCGACGCTGGACATTGGCACGCAAGTTGCTCACTCCCCGGTGCACCCGGATGGGTCGCGCGCAAGCGTCATGGGTCGAGAGAACAGGGTCGACCAAGACACCATCCGGGGAAGCACTCCCCAAACCGGCTCCACGACAGCCTCGTGGCGGCCGGTTTTTTTTCGTGTGCCGGAGCGTCGCGGTGCCGGCCACAGCGTGCGGCGCCTGGCCGATGCGGCGACCGGACCCGAAGGGTCTTGGGACCGCCCTTCGTCCCGGGACGCCGCGACCGACCCGTGGCGCGCATCATCGCCCGACGCCCTGCTTCCGACGCGGAGTCACAGCCTCGGTGTGTCGGGCGGGAGGTGCTTCGTGATCGGAGGAGCGCGCCGCGGAGGGTTTCGGTGTCGCGGCGGGAGGAACTGGCGCCCGGCGGTCGTTCGGGAACAGGGGGAATCCTTTAGGACCATTGCCGGGCGCCAGAAGACGGTGCCGTGTACGGTGGCGTCTCGTGGCGAAGCTTGCGCGCCTCGCATGGCGTGTTCTGTGATCGCAGCCACAGACTCCGCATGACGTTTTCGACCGCCATGGTCAGAACCTGACGCACTGCGACCATGTGGACATGCTAGCAGCCTTTTCGGAGCCCCCGAATTCCCGTGGATCGGCGGTTTCGCGGCGCTGCCTGTGCAAACGAGTGTATCCGGGACAAGCGAACATCGTGGCCGCGCTCAATCGCGCTCGCGGCGGCCGCGATCATCGTGACCGCGCGGGGCGCGGCCACGGTCGGAAGCCCAGTCCCGCGCGCGCGCCGGCGGCCCGTCGTTGAACCCGGCCTTGCCGGGCGTCCCCCGATCGGCGGCGCGCTCGACCTCGGCGCGGGCGGCGCGCGGGGCATAGTCGCGCGAGTCGCCATACCCCGAATGACGCCAGTGACCGTGATCGCGCCACGGACCGGTGTAGACATAGACCACCGGAACGTCGAACCACGGATCCCACCAGCCACCGTAGGCGGGCGCGCCGATGTAGCCGTAGGCCCAGGGACCGATCGGCCCGCTCGCGTAGCCGAGGCTCCAGGAATAGGGGGACGGCGTGCCGTCGTCGTACAGCCGCGAGCGGCTGTGGCGATCGGCGGTGTAGTAGACGCCGTCGCCGCGCGCATCGGAGTGGGTGTAGTAGTCGGACTCGGCACATCCGCCGAGCGCCAACGCCAGCACGGCCAGCGCGGCGCGACGGACGGCTCGGGAGGAATCGGCGGCGGCGTTCATGACCTTCTCCGCGGGGATAGCCCGATGATTCTGGCGCAGTCATGACAATGCCGCCTGAACCGCGGCGCGCCCGAGGGCCATCGCTACACTGCGGAGCTCACCGAGGGGTCCCCGATGGCACGACATCAGGTGTCCGGCCGCTGGCGGCTGGGTCTCACCCTGGCACTCACGACCGCAGCGTTCTGGGCGACGCTGCCGATCGCGCTGAAGGTCGCGCTGGAGCAGATCGACCCCTACACGCTGACCTGGGCACGCTTCGCCTTCGCCGCGGCGGTGATGCTGCTGTGGCTGGCGGCGCGGCGCCAGCTCGGCCAGTTTCGCGAACTCGGCGGCAGGCGCTGGCTGATGCTCGCGTTCGCCGGGCTGATGCTGATCGGAAACTACGTCGGCTATCTCCTCGGCCTCAAGTTCACCACGCCGGCCAACGCGCAGCTGCTGATCCAGGCGGCGCCGCTGCTGATGGGGCTCGGCGGCCTCGTCGTGTTCGGCGAGCGCTACAGCGCCGGCCAGTGGGCCGGACTCGCCGCGATCGTCGCCGGCCTGGTGCTGTTCTTTTCCGACCAGTCCGGCCGGGCGCTGCCGGCCGGCGGCGACTACCTCTTCGGCGCCGCGCTGATCGGCGGCGCCGCGCTGGTCTGGGCGGTGTACGCGCTGCTGCAGAAGCAGCTGCTGCTGCACCTGTCGTCGCCGGCGATCCTCGGCTTCATCTACGTCGTCGCCACTGTCGTGCTGTGGCCGCTCGCGCATCCCGAGACGCTGCTGGCGCTCGACCGCCGCCACCTCGTCGCGCTGGTCTACTGCGCGCTCAACACGCTCGGCGCCTACGGCGCGTTCGCCGAGGCGTTGGCACACTGGGAGGCGTCGCGCGTTTCCGTGGTGCTCGCGCTGACGCCGCTGCTGTGCGTCGGGGCCGTCAGTGCGGCGCATGCACTGCATCCGGACCTGATCGCGTCGGAGCAGATCGGGGTGCTGGGCTGGGTCGGGGCCCTCGCGGTGGTGGCGGGATCGGCGATGTCCAGTCTGCTGCGACCGGCGCCCCGCGACACCGGCGCCGGATCGAAGTGACCGTCGCCCGGCGCGCCCAAGGCGCACCCTATTTCCAGGAATAGCGCACCGTGTAGCGCACCTTCGCCTCGCCATCCGCCGCGATCGTCAGCGGGAAGTCGACCGTATTGGCGTCGCGCTTGTCGTAGTCGTGGTTCTTCGCGGTGATCGCCCAGTTGCTCCAGCGGTACAGGTACTCGCGGGCGATCACGGTGGTCGCCGACTTCTTCCGGTTGCGCACGGACAGTTCGAAGGTCTCGTCGAGCCAGTGCTCCGCATTGTTCAGCTTGAAGTCGACCTGGCGTCGCTCGCCGACGACGTCGAAGGAATTGCCGAGCTTGATCTTCAGCGTCTCGTTGCGCGGCGTGTGCTTGATGCTGTCCTCGCCGATGAACTCCAGCGCGCCGTCGGCGCGGTTGGCCTGGTTGACCCGCACCCGGCCGGCCGGCAGCGGCATGCCGAGATGATTGGCCTCGCGGTTGTCGAACTCGAGGTAGGCGCCGACGGTGCCCTCGGTGGTCGAACCGTAGCCCTGGTCCATGATCGGCGCGCCCCAGTACGACCACGGCGGCGGCGAGGCCGTGAAGATCAGGTTCTTCCGGCATGACACCGCCGTCGCTGCCGGGAACAGCTCCAGCTGCTTCGTCGAGTTGTCCGGCAGGTCGGCGCGCCGGCCGAGCGTGTAGAGGTGATATTCGAACAGGCTCGACTCGCTGAAGCCGGGGGCGACCTGCTCGGCGCGCGCCATCTTCGTCACCGCCCCGGCCAGCATCGCCGGTGCCGGCGCCGCCGGGGCACGATTGACCTCGCCGGCGACCAGCTTGATCTGCGCCGCCGGGAAGCTGCCGCCGGCCTGATTGACGATGGTCACCCAGGCCGACAGGTCCATCTCGCAGCGCTCCTCGCCCTCGCGCAGGGTGACGTTGTAGTCCGACCACCAGGTCATGCCCTGGGTCTGGTAGCTGACCCGCGCCTGGTGGCTGCCGCCGCGCGCGGCGTCGATCAGCCAGACCAGGGTCGGCTTGGTGATGAGGCCGCCCGGCAGGCTCGGGAACGCGACGTTGTTGTAGCTGTTGAGGGTCAGCACCTCGCCGTTGTCCTTCGCGAGGATCAGCGCCCCCGAGGCGGACAGCAGGCGGCCGGTGATCCGGTCGACCTGCTCCCCGCGGACCTGCTCGACCGTGATGGTCTCGCCGACGTAGCGCTCCATCAGCTTTTCCTGGCTCACGAGGTCGAACTGGTAGTTCTGCTCGATCACCCGGGTGCCAGCGGGATCGGTCAGCGACGCGAAGCTGACGGTGGTCGGATCGATCCGCTTGGCGACGTCGGTGAACCGCAGCGGCGACAGCCCTGGCTTCAGGTCCATCGGCCGGCTGTCGCGCACCAGGGCGTAGCCGGGCAGGGCGACGCCGTAGTTGGCGAGCGTCGCGGTGGACAGCTGGCCGGGGGCCGCGGAACTGTAGATCGTCAGCGAGTAGTCCGGGGCGACGGCGGCCGGCGCGGCCGGCGCCGAATGCGGCGCTGCGGCGATGGCGAGGGCGATGGCGGCGGCCATTCTTGAGTTCGTGAGCACGGCATGACTCCTGGTTCGAGAGAGGGACGCGCGCCGTCCGGCACGCTCGGCATCGATCCAACGCGGCGGCAGGATCCCCGGGGTTAGTGCGGGAGTGTCCCGCGCCGGGGCACCTCCGATGAAGCGGACCTGACCGCGCGTGCGGCGCGGGGTGTCGCCATTGCAGTTTGGCGCCTTCACATTCAGGATGGTGGCTTCATTCTGACGCCGGTTTTCCTCGGCCAGGTCCATGTCCTCGTCCCGAATCCGCCCCCTGCTGCTGCCGGTGCTGGCACTCCTCGTGCTCGCCGTCGTGCTGGTCTATTGCGTGGCGAGTGCCGCGAATGCCGACGAGATGCGCTTCATCGTCGTGCTGATGACCGCCACCGCGGTGGTGCTGGCCTGCCTCGGACGGCGGCCGTGGTTCGCGCTGCTGGCCTCGGCATCGATCTACGGGATGATGTGGGCGTCCTCCGCGCTCAAGTTCCAGTTCCTCGAGGTGCCGGCGATCGCGCCGGACCTGTACTACTTCTTCACGCTCGACACGCTGCACGTGATCGCGAGCTATCCGGGGCTCGCCGCGTCCTGCCTCGCGCTGGTGATCGGCCTGCCGCTGCTCACCTGGCTCGCCTGGCGCTCGGACACGCCGCTCGCCTTCGACCCGCGACCGGGCCGCGCCCGTCTCGCGCGCTGGGGCGGCCTCGCGGCCGGCGTCGGGGTGCTCGCGCTCGCGCTGACCCCGCGCGGTCCGTTCGCCGATCTCTACGGCAAGCCGATGTGGATCGCGGTCAACGACAAGAGCTTCGTCACCGACTTCATCATCTCGTTCTACGACACCCAGATCCACGTCCCGCCGCCGGCGACGAACCCCGATCCGAAGATCACCTGGCGCGAGCTTCCGCCGACCAATCCGCAGGACGTCCCGGTGGTGCGCGCCGCGGGTGGCAGCGACGTGCCGGTGGGCCGCCCGCCGACGGTCCGCCCGGACGTGATCGCGGTGCTCGAGGAGAGCACCTTCGATCCGACCATCCTCGCCGCCTGCAAGGGCAACCCACTGTGCAAGCGCGGCCTGACCCAGCCGGACCGCCGCACGCTCGCGCACGGCCTGCTCGGCGTGCACACCTTCGGCGGCGGCACCTGGACCTCGGAGTTCGCCCTGATCACCGGCCTCGCGCACACGCTGTTCGGCAATGCCGGCCTGTACGCGCCCTACAACCTGTCGCCGCTGGCGCAGCACACCATCGCGCGCTCGTTCAAGCAGGCCGGCTACCGGGTGGTCGCGCTGTATCCGACCAATGCCGACTTCATCAATGGCCGCAACGCCTACCGCGAGTACGGCTTCGACCGGCTCTACGACGGCGTCGAGCTCGGCCTCGTCTGGCACAGCCCCGATCCCGACGTCTTCGCGCTGTTCCAGAAGCTCTACCAGAAGGAGAAGGCGGAGCACCCGGACCAGCCGATCCTGTTCTTCCTGCTGACCATCCACCAGCACGGTCCGCACATGGACGACTACAAGGACCTGAAGCCGCCGTTCAACAAGCCGCTCTATCCGGGCAAGCTGTCCGAGAAGAAGGGCCTCGACGATTGGCTGAACCTGAACCTGTCGAACTACCTCGCTCGCGCGGTCGAGTCCGACACCGCGATGGCGGCGCTGGAGAAGCAGCTTCTCGAGCGCGACACCCCGACCGTGCTGTTGCACTTCGGCGACCACCAGCCCTCGTTCGACGGCGCGATGCACTCCCTCGACAAGGTGCTGCCGGCAGGCTGGGGCGAGAACCGCCACTGGGCGACCTACTACATGCTGAAGTCGAACCTCGCCGACGCGCCGAAGTTCGACTACCCGCTGCTCGACATCATCTACCTCGGCGGCCTGCTGCAGCAGGCCGCAGGCCTCCCGCTCGACGAGTACTACACCGCCAACCGCCTGCTGCGCGAACGCTGCCACGGGCGCTACGAGGAATGCGCCGACCCGCGGATGGTGCCCTCGTACCACGACTTCATCTTCCGCGAGATCAAGGACCTCGGCGACGGGGTCGACTGACGTCGACCCCGCATTCGGGCTTGTCGCCCCGCGACGCCGAGGCGGTCGCAGCGATCAGGTCCCGACGATGGACCGACGCTGCCCGGTCGAGACCAGGAAGCTGCCCATCACCGCGCCGAAACCGAGCTTCGAGAGCGCCGAGACCGGCAGCGGCAGCAGGCTGACGAAGGCGGGGTCGAGCCAGGGCAGCAGCACCAGAAAGTTGAAAGCCCACACGCCGGTGAGCGCGAGGCAGGCGCCGGCGAGGACGCCGCGGCCGCCGAAGTGCCGCGCGAGCGGTCGCCAGGCCAGACCGACGAACAGGGCGGCGAGCGCCATCGACAGCGCGAAGTGGATGCCGATGCCGATCAGCGCGGCATGGCTCGCCTGGCCGAGCGGGGTGGAGACCGCGGCCGAGATTCCGCGTGCGACGGCGCTGGCCGAGGTCTGTGTCAGCGTGGTCCACAGGCCGACCCAGGCGAGCTCGAAGGCACCCCCGGCGAGACCGGCGATGAGGACGGTGGCGACGTTCGGCAGGGCCGGATCGTTGTTGCGGTTCGACTCGTTCATGATGGCCTCCTCGGGGCGCAGGACGGGCGGTCCCGTCGGTTCAGAAGTGGTAGGTGAAGGTCAGTGCGACGGCGTTGACGCGATAGTCGGGACTGGTCTCGCCGAACAGGATCACGTTGGCGAGCTGGTTGGCCTCGTTGCCGTCCAGCGCCCAGTCGGAGCTGCGGTAGCGCTCGTGGCGCCAGCGCAGGTCCGCGAACCAGCGCGCATGCATCCGGTAGCGCGCGTGCAGCGACAGCGAATCGAGACGGGTCTTGTTGTTCGGCAGCGGCGCGTACGCGAGTGCGCTGCCGGCGGTGACGCGGATGTCGTCGTTGGACAGCGCGACCAGGTCGTCGAGGCCGAGGGTGAGGCGGCCGTCCAGGCCCTTCCACTCGATGCCGGCACTGCCGGTGTCGATCGCATCGCGGTGCAGCGCGACCCAGTGGCGCGCCGGATTCGCCGCGTCGGCGACCCGGGTCGCGCCCGAGGTGCTCTGCCCAGCCTGGTCGGCGGCGTTGAACTCGTGGGTGTATTCCGCGTGCGCCTGCCAGGCGCTGGTCGGCTGCCAGGCACCGCCGACCGTGTAGGCGGTCCAGCGGCTGCCGGTGAGGCCGAGTGCCGAATGCCGATAGTCGTCATCGCCGAAACGCGCCTCGAGCTCAAGCGACAAGGTCTCGGTCGGAGTCACGCTCGCCGCCAGGCTGCCCTGGTGGCGGCGGCGGTCGGCCTCGTAGAAGCGGCGCAGGTCCGGCGGATTCTCGAACTGTCCGGGCACCGTGCTGGTGTAGCCGGGCGCGTAGCCGGACAGGAAGGGCTCGTTGCCCTGATAGGTCGAGCCGCTGCGGTCGGCCCAGGTGGCACCGACCCGGACGTTCAGCCAGTCCTCGATGGCATGGCTCACGACCAGGCCGACGCTGTCCTCGTCGGCGCGCTCGCGCTCGGTATAGCTGCGCTCGATCTCGCGGCGCTGCGCGTTGAACGCCAGCCGGGTGCCCGCTTCGAAGCGGTATCCGGCGTCGGCACGCCACTGGTTCTCGCGATAGCTGTACGGCTCGTTGTAGCGGCGGAACGAGCTGGTGGCCGCGGTGTTCTGGGTGTTGGAGTCGCCGCCGATGTAGACGTATTCGGAACGCGGCGTGTTGTTGTCGCGGTCGTCGTAGCGCCAGCCCACGCTCCAGTTGAACGCGGCGTTCGGACGCGAGGCGATGCGAAGGTTGGCGACGGTGGTGATGATCTCGCCGTCCAGCGAATCGCGCGGCAGCGGCACGGTGATCGAGGCGGCCGCGGTGGGATCGACGGTGTAGGGCAGGAAGGCGTCGTTCTGGGTCAGGCGGCCGCGGGCGACGTCGGCACTGAGCCGGGTGCGATCGTTCCACTGCCAGGCGACGTCGGCCGCGAACTGGTGGAACTGGTTGTCCGGCGGCAGCGACATCTGGCCGATGCCGGTCGGGAAGCCGGCGGTGCTGGTCCAGCCGTTGATGCTGCGATAGGGGTTCTGCCAGGACAGCGCCGCGTTGTGGTCGTCGAACCACTGGCCGCTGTAGCGCAGCTCCGCCTGCCAGCGCTTCGCGACGTAGCGCAGCGCGGCGGAGAAGTCGGTGACCTCGTAGTCGATCGGCTCGGGCAGCAGCACCGCACGCGGATTGCCGCCGCTGTTGCCGATCACCGCGCCGATCGATTTCAGGCCATCTTTGGTCTCATGCCGGACCTCGGTGACGAACTGCCACTTCTCGGCGAATTCCTTGAGGACGCTGCCACCGACCGCGCGACGCTCGGTCTTCAGGTCGACCGGCCGCAGGTTGGCGAGCAGGTTGGTCATGCCGGCGGTGTTCTGCGCGCCCACCCAGTTCGACGGCAGGGTCAGGTGGCTGTCGCCGGGACGGGTGAAGATGGTCTGCGCGGTGTCGGAGCGGAAGTTCGGGATCTGGCGGTAGCTGAGGCTCACCCGATAGTCGCCCTGCACGCCGACTTCGACGCGGGCCCGGCGCGAATCGAGGCCGAGGTCGCGCGCCTCGATCCGGCAGTAGGCCGCCGACGGGTCGTCGTAGCGGCCGCGCTGGAGGTAGGAGAAGCTCAGCACGCCGTAGCCGCCGTCGCGGACGAGGCCGCTGTAGCGGCCGAACTTGAAGGAATCGTCGGACACCAGGATCGCGCCGATCTCCAGCCAGTTGTCGATCTGGGTCAGCTCGGCGAGCGTGTCGGTGTCGGGCTTCGCCGTGGGTTCCTCCAGCGCGAAGGGGTCGTCCTGCGCCGCCGCCGCGGGGGCCAGCAGGGCGAGGCCCAGTGCCAGCGCGAGGGTGGACCGGCGGAACGGGGTCGTGGCATGGGGCTTGGCGTTCATGGCAGCGCTCCTGCGGTGGCTCTCGAAGACATCGCGGCGGGTCGTTCGCTCAGCGGGTCTTGCGCACACCCGAGGGATGGTTGGATCCGTGCACTTCCGAATGGCAGTTGAGGCAGGCCTTGCCGAGCAGCTGCTGCGCGCCCGACGGCGTGATCGCGGTGGAAAGGCCGGTGCCGCTGTAGGCCGAGCTCGGATGCTGCGGAGCCTGGTGGCACTGCTCGCACAGGTAGGGCGGCCGCGTCTTCAGCAGCGCCGCATTGACCGAGCCATGCGGCCGGTGGCAGATCGTGCAGTCCTCGCGGACCGGACCGTGCTCCCACAGGAAGGGGCCGCGCTTCTCGGCGTGGCAGCTGGTGCAGGTCTCGTTGACCGTGCCGCGGACGAGCAGGCTGGGGCCGGTGGAACCGTGCGGGTTGTGGCAGTCGCTGCAGCCCATCACGCCCTCGGCGACCGGATGGGTCGACGGCCGATGGATCTCGGCGCGCTTGGACTTGTGGCAGGTGATGCACACGTCCGGTTGGGTCTCGCGCGCCAGCACCGGGTCGTGATCGGTATGCAGCGCGTGGCAGGACACGCAGGGCAGGTTCTCGTTGTCGTGGCTGCTGCCCTGCCAGTGCATCCGGAGGCCGCCCTGGTGACAGGACAGGCAGGCGGCGTTCTGCTGGCCGACCGGGGTCGGGCCGTTGCGCTCGAACACCACGTCGGGCGCGGCGCGCCTGGCGCCCTCGGTCGGCTTCTCCAGGTGCTTGTCGCTGCTGCCGTGGCAGGTCATGCAGGCGCGATCGGCGAACGGAGTGCGCGGGTCGGCCATCACCGCGTGGCGCGTCTTCTCGATCGCCAGCACCGGCGTGCGCCAGGTCTCGTCGTGGCACTTGGTGCATACCCGCAGGGCCTCGACGGCGGCCGGCGGTGCCAGCCGCGGCGCGGCGCTGGCGTCGGCGTCGGCCGCGCGGGGGGTCGATGCGGCGAGGGCGAGCAGCAGTGCGCCGAGCAGCGTTGCACTGAAACTGAGGGTGCGGTTCATGACGCCTCCTTCCCGCGACGGCGGGTCCTGGCTACTGCGCCTTGGCGACGAAATCGGCCGTCCCGGCGTCCAGCACCAGACTGTTCTCGAACGACACGAAGTGGTGTCGATGATCGGCGTGCTCGTCGTGGACGGCGAAGCCGAGCAGGTAGGTCTTGCCGGCGACGATCGACTTGTGACCCGGCGCGGTGGTCGTGAGCGGCCGCGACAGCACCACGGTCCACTCGCCGTTGGCGAAGCTGGCCTCGGCGGCGCCGACCGCGCCGGCATCCTCGTGGCGGGCATCGAGGATGTAGCCGCTCGCCGCCACCGCCGGCTGGCCCGGATTGAGGCGAGCCTGCAGGTACTCGAGGAACACGCCACCCGCCATCAGGGTCGCCAGATCCGCGGCCGGCTTGACGTTGTCGCCGCCGCCGCTTCGCGCGAGCTTGACCCGGGAGGCGCCGAGGTACTTGCTGCGGCTGCCGTCACCGCCGCTGGCCATGCCCTGGGCGTCGTCGTGGCAGCTGCCCCAGCAGCCGGCGCGCGGCGCTTCCTTGACGCTGCCGTCGTCGAGCATCACGGTGACGCGCGCGGCGACCTTGGCGTCGGCGCCGCTGTTGCCGCTGCCCGCGGAATAGCGCACGCGGACGTAGAAGCGGTCGGCGTCGTGCGCGGTCTGCACCTTCAGCACCAGCGAGCCGGCCTTGCCCTTCGGCGGCATCGGTTCGAGCTTCTCGCCCTTGACGACCTTCGCGCCCATGTCCTTCTGCTCGCCCTGGTGGCAGGACTTGCAGTTCTTGCCCTCGCGGAATTTCGGCGCGCCGGAGTGGTCCTTCTCGGTCATCACCCATTCCCAGGAGGCCTGGCCCGGATAGAACACGGCGACGTCGGCGGCCGGGACCTTGTCCCAGTCGACCGCGGCATCCGCGATGGCGGGCAGGCCAAGGGCAAGACCGACGACCAGCGACAGGGAAGCGAAGCGGAGGCTGCGGGGCGCGAACATGGCGTTGCTCCTGGGCGCGAACGGAGGTGACAGCGGGATCAGAGGCTGAAGTCGTCGTCCTTGGCCTTGGCGGTGTCGGGCACGTCCGGCCGCTGGTGGGCGATGCCCTTGTGGCAGTCGATGCAGGTCTCGCCCGTCCTCGCCATGTCGGCGTGCTGCGCCTGGGCCCGCGGCTTCTGCTTCGCCGGGTCCATCGCGTCGGGGCTGTGGCAGTTGCGGCACTCGCGCGAGTCGTGGGACTTCATCACCCGCCACTCGTTCTCGGCGAGCTCCCGGCGGTGCGCGGCGAACTTCTCGGGGGTGTCGATCTTGCCGAGGAAGTGCGCCGGGAGTTCCTTGTAGGAGGCCTGGAACTTGCGCATCAGTTTCGGGCCGAGCGCGTGCGGGACATGGCAGTCCGAGCACACCGCGCGCACGCCGCTGCGATTCCGGAAATGCGGCGACTGTTCGTACTCGGCGCCGACGTAGTCCTTCATTTCGTGGCAGGAAGTGCAGAACGCGAGCGTGTTGCTGTAGGCCATGAAGCTCGAGAAGCCGGACCAGGACAGCAGGAACGCGACGCCACCGGCCACGAACAGGGTGCCGGCGGCCCAGCGGGCGCTCGGTGTCCGGAAGGCGATCCAGAGGCGGTGCAGGCGACGGAACATGGCGGCCCCTCCCGAGTCTTCGCGAGGCTGCCGGCGGTCGCTGCGGAGTTGGACTTCGGTACGGCCGCGGCAGGCGGACGAACGTGTGCTGCAACACCATGCTAGGCCGATGGCTCCGGCCGATCTTGACTCAGGTCAACTGCCGCTCCGGGCGCCGGAAACGACGACGCCACCCGGAGGTGGCGTCGTCGGATTGCTGCGTCGGGTCGGGCTCGCGCCCCTCCGACAGCACGGCGGAGGGCGCTTCTACTTGAGGTTGGCGACCATCCACTTCACGGTGTTGGCGACCTGCTCGTCGGTCAGCGCCGGATTGTTGCCGCGCGCCGGCATCTCGCCGGCCGCGCCCTTGAAGCCCTCGGTCGCATGCTTGATCAGGGTATCGGTGCCCTGGGCGACGCGCGCGGTCCACGCCGCCTTCTCCAGCTTCGGCGCACCCAGCGCTCCGGTGCCGTGGCAGGAACTGCACAGGCCGTTGAACACCGTGGCGCCATCGGTGCTGCCGCCGAACGGCACGTTCTTCTTCGCGGCCGCCAGCGCGGCGGCCTGCGCGGCGACGATCGCGGCGCGACCGGTGTCGCCGGTGTAGACGTCGCCCTCGGGCGCCGTGCGATCGGCGATGTCCTGCGCGGCGCGCGGATTGGTCGGCAGGTTGGCGTTGCCGTGCAGGTGCATCGCCCACAGGATCAGGCCGACCATCACGCTGAACAGGAACGCGATGATCTGCGCGAAATGCTTCAAGAAGGTGGCGTCGTGCTTGTTCACGCGAGGACCCTGGACTGGCCTGGAAAGGGCGCAAGTATAGCCAGGGGCCTGCGTGCGGTGTAGGGCGGGCAGGACCCGGACGCACTGCTGCCGATCGCGCCGGCGTCGACGCCGCGTGCTGGCGCAGGGAGGAAGCGGCGTGGGGCGGCTTGCGACGCGCCGTGCGCGCCGGGGGTCACTCGTCGGCGTCGACGGCCGCGGCGGGTGCGGGTGCCGACTTCGCCGAAGCGGCGGCCTTGCGCGCCGCGACCCGCTGGGTCTCCAGCAGCCGCACGGCGTGCGACAGCGGCATCCAGCGCTCGTCGCCGTTGCGTTTCGCGGGCAGGTTGTCGTCGTCGCGCTCGTCGGACATGAACAGGGTGGCGTCCTCGGGGTCGGCGACCCAGCCGGACTTGGCGTGCCAGTAGCTGTTCTTCTTCGGGGATCGGATCACCCAAAGGTCCTCGTTGCGAGTCACGTCAGTTCGTCTCCACCAGCCGTTGAACCAGAGCTCTGCGCATGCTGCATCGCCGCGTGTCCGTGCCGTATCGGAGGTCCGACGAGCCCGGCCTGCAGCGGCGCGTCTTATACCAATTTTTCGGTGAATGTCCACGCAAACCTTGTACAGGCGGATCGGACGTCGCGAGGGCGGCTTTGGCACAATGGTGCGCCTCGCCGACATCGCCATGACCCTGCCCGACCTGCTGCAACTGATCGGCCTCACGCTCGCGCTGGTCCTGCTCGCCGTGCTCGTGCTGCGCGATCGCGCGACGCGCGCCGCGGCCGCGGCCGGCGAACAGCGCGTCGATCGCCTCGCGGAGCAGTTCACCCGGCTCGATGCCGCGCTGCGCGCCGAGCTCGCGGCGCTGCGCGGCGAGCAGGGCGGGCGACTGTCCGACCTGCGCCAGGATCTCGGCGAGCGGATGGCCGCGCTCGGTGTCGACCAGGACGGCGGCCTGCGCGCCTTCGCGGAGCGTCTGGATCGGCTGACGGCGCTGACCGGCGAGCGCCTGGAGCAGCTGCGTGCCAGCCTCGGCGAGGACGCGCGCCGCGATCGCGAGGAACGCAGTGGCGGCTTCGCGACCTTCTCGTCCGGCATCGAGCAGCGCCTCGGCACCCTCACCGAACGCAACGAGACCCGGCTCGCCGAGGTCCGCGACACGCTGGCGGCGAAGCTGTCCGAGCTCACCGCCGACAACGCCACCAAGCTCGACAAGATGCGCGCCGTGGTCGAGGAGAAGCTCGCCCACACGCTGGAGGCGCGGCTTTCGGAATCCTTCCGGCTGGTCTCCGAGCGGCTGGAGCAGGTGCATTCGGGGCTGGGCGAGATGCGCACGCTGGCCGCCGGCGTCGGCGACCTGAAGCGCGTGCTCGGCAACGTCAAGACCCGCGGCCTGTTCGGCGAGGTGCAACTCGCCGCGCTGCTCGACCAGCTGATGAGCCCGGAGCAGTATGCGACCAACATCGCGACGGTGCCGGGCTCCTCCGAGCGGGTGGAGTTCGCGATCCGCCTGCCCGGCGCCGGCGACACGCCGCTGTGGCTGCCGATCGACGCCAAGTTCCCGCGCGAGGACTACGACCGCCTGCTCGACGCGATCGAGCGCGCCGACGCCGAGGCCGCCCAGCTCGCGGGTGCGGCGCTGGAGCGGCGGGTGCGCGAGGAGGCGCGCCGGATCCGCGCGAAATACGTCAGCGCGCCGGCGACCACCGACTTCGCGATCCTGTTCCTGCCGACCGAGGGCCTGTACGCCGAGATCGTGCGCCGTCCCGGCCTGATCGAGGCCCTGCTCGCGGACCAGCGCATCCATGTCGCCGGGCCGTCGACACTGGCGGCCATCCTGTCGTCGCTGCAGATGGGATTCCGCAGCATGGCGATCGAGCGCCGCTCGACCGAGGTCTGGACCCTGCTCGGCACCGTGCGCGGCGAGTTCGGCAAGTTCGGCGACGTGCTGGCCAAGACCCGCAAGCACCTGAAGACCGCCAGCAACTCGCTCGGCAAGGTCGAGGTCCGCACCCGCGCGATGCAGCGCAAGCTGCGCGAGGTCGAGACGCTGCCGGGAGCGTCGCCGGAACCTGCGCCGCCGGAGCTGCCCGATGATCAATGACGCGCTCGACCTGCCGCTCCTCGCCGGGCAGCTGGCGGCGCGTGGCCGGCTGCAGATTGCCGACTACCTGCAGGAGGACGCCGCGGAGTTTCTCTACGGCGTGCTCGACCGCGAAGTGCCGTGGACGCTGGCGGTGCACGACGCCGCGGCCGACCGCTCCCACGGCCTGCCGCGCGAGCAGTGGCAGGCCCTCGATGCGGCGGGTCGCGCGGACGTCCTGCGCGGCCAGGCGGAAGCGGCGCGCGGTCGCTACGGCTTCGCCTACGAGACCTACCAGATGGTGCAGAACTATCTGGATCGCCGCGATACGGAGCTGCCGCTGCACCGCATCGTCGAGTTCCTGAACAGTCCCGACTACATCGGCTTCATGCAGGCGCTGACCGGCGACGCCACGATCCGCCGGGTCAATGCGCAGGCGACCTGCTACCGGCCGGGCGAGTTCCTGAAGAACCACAGCGACATCGACACCAAGGAAGGCCGCCGCTACGCCTACGTGATCAACCTGAGCCGCGGCTGGCAGGCGGACTGGGGCGGCCTCCTGCACTTCACCGACGCTGCCGGCAGCGTGCTCGAGACCTTCCTCCCGCGCTGGAATTCGCTGTCGCTGTTCAAGGTGCCGACCGACCACCACGTGAGCCTGGTGGCGCCCTGGGCCGAGAGCCCGCGCTACGCCATCACCGGCTGGCTGATGTCCTGACCGCGCCGCGGCAGGCGACGGTCGGAATCGACGCCAAATGCAGGGCGCGCCATCGCCGCAACGCGGCGCAAGGTCGCGTTGGGGGCGCCCTACAGCCAGTCGCGCGGCTGCAGGTACTGGACGAGCTTCGCTTCCTCGCTGCCGTCCTCCGGCCGGTAGCCGCATTCCCAGCGCACCAGCGGCGGCAGCGACATCAGGATCGACTCGGCGCGGCCGCCGGACTGCAGGCCGAACAGGGTGCCACGGTCGTAGACCAGGTTGAACTCGACGTAGCGTCCGCGGCGGTACAGCTGGAACTGGCGCTGGCGGTCGCCGTAGGGCGTCTCGCGGCGGGCGGCCACGATCGGCGCGTACGCCGCCATGAAGGCATCCCCGACCGCGCGCTGGAAGGCGAAGCAGCGCTCGAAACCGCCGTCGTTGACGTCGTCGAAGAACAGGCCGCCGAGCCCTCGGGTCTCGCCGCGGTGCTTCAGGAAGAAGTACTCGTCGCACCATTTCTTGTAGGCCGGGTAGAGCTCGTCGCCGAACGGCGCGCAGGCGTCCGCGGCGGTGCGGTGCCAGTGGCGGGCGTCGCCCTCGTCGACGTAGTAGGGCGTGAGGTCGAAGCCGCCGCCGAACCACCAGACCGGCTCGCGGCCGTCGTCGCGGGTCTGGAAGTAGCGCACGTTCATGTGGGTCGTCGGCACGTAGGGATTGGCCGGATGGAATACCAGCGACACCCCGGAGGCGACCCAGCCGCGGCCGGCGAGCTCGGGACGATGCTGGGTCGCCGAGGGCGGAAGCTTGTCGCCTTCGACCAGCGAGAATCCGATGCCCGCCTGTTCGAACACCGCGCCGTCGCGCAGGAGCCGGGTACGACCGCCGCCGCCCTCGGGCCGGGTCCAGTGCTCCTCGCGGAAACGGCCGTGGCCGTCGATCGCCTCGATTCCGGCGCAGATGCGGTCCTGCAGGCCCTTCAGGTAGGTGACCACGGCATCGAGCTGCGACATGTCGGTCCGGCGAGTGGAAGCGGTCGGCTAAGATAGCGTTTTTGCCGTACGTGATTCCGATGGCGCTCGCGCCGAGTCCCCCCGCCGCCCAGATCCCCGTCCCGCTCGACATCGCCTCCTGGCAACCGGAACCCGCGGTCGACGCCCTCGCCGTGCTCGCCGGCGCCGCCGCGCCCGGCAAGCACGCCAGCTGCTGGCGGCTGCCGCTGCCGGAGCTCGGCGGCAGCTCGCGCGCGGAGTTCTGGTCGGTCGGCGCGTCACGGACGGAAGTGATCGGCGACGGCGAACTCCTGGTCGGCGGCGACTGGCTCGCCGGTCGCATCGAGCTGTCCGAGGACGGCGATCTCGCCGGCGCCACCGAGCGCGCCTATCGGGCCCTGGTCGATCACGGCGAGCGGCTCGGCTTCCCGCACCTGATCCGGATCTGGAACTACCTCGGCGCGATCACCGTCGGCGACGGCGACGACGAGCGCTACAAGCAGTTCTGCGTCGGCCGCGCGCGCGTGATCGCCTCCCGTCCGCCGCACGGCTACGCCGCCGCCACCGCGATCGGCGTACCCGGCGAGACCGGCCGCTTGTCGCTGTTCTGGCTCGCCGGCCGCGCTCCGGCGATCGCGCTGGAGAACCCGCGGCAATCGAGCGCCTGGACCTATCCGCGGCGATATGGCCCGGTCGCACCGGGATTCTCGCGCGCCATGCTGGTTCCCGATGGCGCGGCGCCGCTGCTGCTGGTGTCCGGCACCGCGGCGATCGTCGGCCACGCCTCGGTACCGGGCGACACCCTCGCCCAGCTCGACGAGACGCTCGCCAACGTCGCCGCGCTGATCGATCGGGCCGGCGCGCAGCTGGAGCGGACCGCCGCGCTCGGGACCGACAGCCTGCTCCGGGTCTACCTGCGCGATCCCGCCGAGGCGGCGGCGGTGCGCACTCGCCTCATCGCCCGCCTCGGCGCGACGACGCCGTTCATGCTCCTGCACGGCGACATCTGCCGGCGCGAACTGTCGATCGAGATCGAGGCCGTGCAACGCTTTCCCGGAGTGCGCTGAGCGCTCGCAGGGCTCGGCGGGGCTCACTTGCCGATGCAGAAGGATCCGAATATCTCGCCGAGCAGATCGTCGCTTCTGAATTCGCCGGTGATCTCGGCCAGCGCGTTCTGGGCGAGACGGAGTTCCTCGCCGGCGAGTTCTCCGTGGCGGGCGGCGAGCTGGTGGTCGGCGTCCGCTAGGTGGGTGGCGACGCGGCGCAGCGCGTCGACATGGCGCGCGCGCGCGGAGAAGCTGCCGCCTTCGGTCGCTCCGGCGCGGTCGCGCAGCAGCGCGCGCAGGGGACCGAGGCCGTGGCCGTGGCGGGCGCTGATCGTCAGTTCCGCCAGGACGCGCGCGTTCGCCGCCCGGTCCGGCGCGTCCCCCGGCGCCGTGGCGAGCAGGTCGGACTTGTTCCGCAGCACGACGATGGCCGCACCCGCGGGCACTTCGTCGAGCAGCTCGTCGAGCGGCTCGGCGCGGCTCGCATCGATCACGATCAGTGCGAGGTCGGCCCGGGCGAGTTCGGCGCGCGCGCGGCGGATGCCCTCGCTCTCGATCGCGTCGCCGGCAATGCGAAGTCCGGCGGTATCGACCAGGGTCAGCTCGACGCCGTCGATCCGCACCGTCTCGCGCAGCAGGTCGCGGGTGGTGCCGGCGAGTTCGGTGACGATCGCGCGTTCGTCACCGGCGAGCGCGTTCAGCAGCGAGGACTTGCCGGCATTGGGCCGGCCGAGCAGCACGACGTGCAGTCCGTCGGTGAGGCGCTGGCCGCGCTCGGCCTCCGCCAGCAGGTCGGCTAGCCCGCTGCGCAGCTCGCTCGACAGTTCGGCGAGGCGCTGATCGGCGAGGAAATCGATCTCCTCCTCCGGGAAGTCGAGTGCCGCCTCGATCCAGACCCGCAGCCGGATCAGCGCCGCGAGCAGCGCCTGCACCCGTTGCGAGAACTCGCCCGACAGGCTGCGCCGGGCCGCACGCGCCTGCGCGAGACTGCCCGCGGCGATCAGGTCGGCGATCGCCTCGGCCTGGGCGAGGTCGATGCGGCCTTCGAGGAACGCGCGCTCGGAGAATTCGCCGGCGCGCGCGTGGCGCGCGCCGAGCTCGACGCAGCGCTCGACCAGTTCGGCGAGCAGCGCCGGACTGCCGTGCGCCTGCAGCTCGACGACGTCCTCGCCGGTGAACGAGCGTGGTCCGGGAAAGTACAGCAGCAGGCCGTCGTCGATCACCGAGCGGTCGCCGCGGCGGAAGCGCACGTAGTCGGTGCGCCGCGGTCGCGGCAGTCGGCGCGCGAGAGTGCGGCCGATCGCGCGGGCCCGCGGACCGGACAGGCGCACGACGCCGATGCCGCCATGGCCCGGCGGCGTCGCGATGGCGACGATGGTGTCCCGGGCGGCGGCGTCGGACGGCATCGCGACGGCGCCGTCCGATCAGGCGCGGGTCTTGGCCTGCGCCGCCTCGTGGCGACGCATGATGATCATCTGCTGCAGCAGCGACAGCAGGCCGTTGACCACCCAGTACAGCACCAGGCCGGACGGGAAGAACGCGAACATGACGCCGAAGACGATCGGCATCATCTGCATCATCTTGGCCTGGGCGGGGTCCATGCCGGTGGTCGGCGACAGGCGCTGGGTGACGAACATCACCGCCGCGTTCAGGGCCGGCAGGATGAAGTAGGGGTCCTTCGCCGACAGGTTCTGGATCCAGAACATGAACGGCGCCTGGCGCATCTCGACCGACTCGATCAGTACCCAGTACAGCGCGATGAACACGGGCATCTGCAGGAGGATCGGCAGGCAGCCGCCGGCGGGATTGATCTTCTCCTTCTTGTAGAAGTCGATCATCGCCTCGTTGAGCTTTTCCTTGTTGTCGCCGTAGCGCTGCTTCAGCGCCTCGAGCCGCGGCTGCATCGCGCGCATCTTCGCCATCGAGCGGAACTGCGATTCCGACAGCGGGAACATCGCGAGCTTGATCAGCAGGGTGGTCAGGATGATCGCCCAGCCCCAGTTGCCGACCAGCTTGTGGATCGGGGACAGCACCCAGTGGAACAGCGGCTCGGCGATCACGGTGACCTTGCCGTAGTCCACGGTCTTCTCGAGTCCCGGCGCAATCGCCTCGAGCTCGTTCTGCAGCTTCGGACCGACGTAGAGGCGCGCGCCGAAGTCGTGATGCTCGCCGGGCTTGACCGTGGTCGCGGGGCCCATGTCGCGCAGCACGTAGCGCGCCGGGGTGATCGTGCCGATCTCGGCGCTGCTGAAGCTTTCCTTGTCCGCCGCGTCGGGAATCCAGGCGGCGAGGAAATGGTGCTGCAGCATCGCGATCCAGCCGCTGGTGACGTCGCGCTGCAGCGCTTCGGTGGCGAACTTGTCGAAGGCGAGCTTCTCGAACTTCTTCTCGGGGCTGTACCAGGACGCGCCGACGAAGCTGTAGGAATCCGGGCTGGTGATCGAGAAGCTGCTCGTCTTCGGCGCGGCGATTCGCTGCAGCTGGCGGTAGGCGTTGCCGGTCCACACCTGCTCGCCCTGGTTGTCGAGGCGGTCGGCCAGGCCGATGACGTAGCTGCCGCGGCGGAAGGTGTAGGTCCGGGTGACGACGATGCCGTTGGCGGCGCGCCAGACCAGCGGCACCGCGATGCTGTCGGCGCCGTCGGCGAGCTCGTAGCTCGCGCGCTCGCTGGCGTAGACGGCGTTGTGGTCCGGTGCCGGCGCGGTGGACGAGAACAGGCCCGACTGGGCGATGTGGAACTCCGACGGCGCGCTGGAGAACAGCGTCACCGGGTGTTCGCGGTCCTCCGGCGACAGCGGGTAGTTGCGCAGCGCGAGGCGACGCAGGGTGCCGCCGGCGGTGTCGATCTCGAGATCGAAGACGTCGGTCCGGACGTGGATGCGCGGCGTCTCCGCGGTGCCGGTCGCCGAGGTCGGCGGCGCGCTGGCCGGGGTCGTCGGCGCGGTCGGCAGCGTCGGATCGGCGCTGCGGTTCGGAGAGGTCGCGGTCGGCAGGTCGGCCCCGGCCGGCGGCGTCACCGCGGCCGGCGTCTCCACGGCGGTCGGCGCGGGCGGGTGGACCCCGTAGTCCTTTTCCCAGGCGCTCCACATCGCCCAGCCGACGATGCACAGCAGCAACAGCAGGAAGGTGCGGGTCGTCGACATGTCCGTGGACCTCAGGGGGAGGGCGGTGGGGCGGAAGCGGAGGGAACTGCGGTCGGGCGCTCGCGTATCAAGCGCGCCAGCAGGCCGTCGAGTTCGGCGGCGAGGCCGGGGGCATCGGGCTCGGGCCGTGCGGTGACGGCGAGCACGATGTCGAGCGCGGGCAGGTCGCCGCGAACCTTGCGGAAGGCTTCGCGGAGCAAGCGCTTGATGCGGTTGCGTGCCGTCGCCAGCGGCACCTGACGCTTCGGCACCGTGATGCCGAGGCGGGCGCCGGGTCCGTCGTTGGCGATTCGCTGCAGCCTCAGGTGCTTGCTGCGGAGTGCCTTCCGGTCGGCCAGCACCGCCTTGAACTGGTTCGGTGCCAGCAGCCGCGCAGCGCGGGGAAAGCGCCGGCGGCCGTCCATCGAGGACTTACGGGATGAGGCGCTTGCGGCCCTTGGCGCGACGCGCGGACAGCACCTTGCGGCCGTCGGCGGTCTTCATGCGGGCGCGGAATCCGTGGTCACGGGCGCGCTTCAGGTTGCTGGGCTGGAAGGTACGTTTCATGGCGGCGCACTCAAAAGCTGGAAAAAAGGTCGGCGAGCATACTAAGGTGGCTCGTTTGCGGTCAAGGTTGCCGTGGCCTCGGGGTCCGGTGCCGCTCACCGCCCCGAGGACCGGACGAGGAACGCGATGTCGAGCAACGAGAGCTGGAACCTGTGCCTGGCGCGCCTGGAGGCGGACCTCGGGCCCGAGGACCTGCAGATGTACGTGCGGCCGCTGCAGGCGGTCGAGCGCGAGCAGGGACTGTTGCTTCTGGCACCCAATTCCTTCGTCGCCGACAGCGTGCGCGACCGCTTCTGGCCCGCGATCGAGGCGCGTTTCCGGTCGATCGACCCCGCGACCCCCCTGCGGCTCGAGGTCGGTACCTTGCCGCGGGCGGCGGCGCGGGCGGCCGCTCCGACCGCCGCGGCCGCTTCGCCGGCGCCGCCGCGAGCGAGTTTCGATCCGGAGTTCGAGTCGAATCTCGACGGGCACTACTCGTTCGACAACTTCGTCGAGGGCAAGTCCAACGAGCTCGGGCGGGCAGCGGCGTTCCAGGTCGCGATGAATCCGGGCCGCAGCTACAACCCGCTGGTGCTCTACGGCGGCACCGGACTCGGCAAGACCCACCTGATGCACGCGGCCGGGAACCTGATGCGGGAGCGCAATCCGTCGACCCGGGTGCTGTACCAGCGTTCCGAGCAGTTCTTCTCGGCGATGGTGCGGGCGTTGTCGAACAAGGTCGCCGGTTCGCAGGCGATGGACGAGTTCAAGCGGCGCTACCGCGAGGTCGACGCGCTGCTGATCGACGACATCCAGTTCTTCGCCGGCAAGGACCGCACGCAGGAGGAATTCTTCCACACCTTCAACGCGCTGCTGGAAGGCAAGCAGCAGATCATCCTGACCTGCGATCGCTATCCGAAGGAGGTCGAGAAGCTGGAGCCGCGGTTGTCCTCGCGACTGGGCTGGGGCCTGCCGGTGGCGATCGAGCCGCCGGACTACGAGACGCGCTTCGCGATACTGCTCACCAAGGCCGCCGAGCGCGGGATGGAGCTGCCCGACGACGTGGCGCAGCTGATCGCCTCGAAGATGCGCTCGAACGTCCGCGATCTCGAAGGTGCGCTCAATTCGCTGATCGCGCGGGCCACGTTTTCGGGGCGCGCGATCACCCGCGAGTTCGCGACGGAGACGCTGCGGGACCTGCTGACCGTGCAGGACCGCACGCTGAGCCTGTCCAACATCCAGCGCGTGGTCGCCGAGTATTTCCAGTTGCGGCTGTCGGATCTGTTGTCGAAGCGCCGCACCCGCAACCTCGCACGACCGCGGCAGATCGCGATGGCACTGGCGAAGGAACTGACCGACCTGTCGCTGCCGGAGATCGGCGACGGCTTCGGTGGCCGCGACCACACGACGGTGCTGCACGCCTGTCGTCAGGTGCGCGAGCTGGTGTCCACGGACGGACGGATCCGGGAGGACTGGGAGAAGCTGTTGCGCGCGCTGACGACCTGAGCCGCCGGCCTGGCGGCGGCCGGTCGCGGCGCGGTGTCGTGGCGCACGGGTTTTCCACAGGAGCGTGTGGACGAGGTTGGTGGAAGGCTGTGGATAAGTTGGGGATGAATTGGCGGTCGGACTTATCCACAACTGGCCCACAGGGTTTTCGTGGGCTGATCCACAGGATATTGGAGTCGAATTTCTGAGCAACGCTATAGCTTGTGTCGGCAAAGTTGCAGATATCCACTGCCACCATCATCATCAACATTTAGTCAAATAGATAACGGAAGACTGACGATGCGTTTCTCTGCCCAGCGCGAAGTTCTGTTGAAGCCCCTGAGTCAGGTGGTCGGCGTGGTCGAGCGGCGCCAGACGCTGCCGATCCTGGCGAACCTGCTGGTGCAGGTGGGTAGCGACGCCGTGTCCCTGACCGGGACCGATCTCGAGGTCGAGATGGTCGCCAAGATCGCCGTCGACGTGATGGAGCCGGGAGAGGTCACCGTGCCGGCGCGCAAGTTGTTCGACATCTGCCGTGCGCTTCCGGACGGCGTGAAGATCGAGCTGAAGCTGGCCGGTGATCGGATGACCGTGTCGGCCGGTCGCAGCAAGTTCGTGCTGTCGACATTGCCGGCGAGCGAATTCCCGCAGATCGAAAACATCGAATTGCAGGACAAGGTCCAGCTCTCCGAGGCGACCGTCAAGGAGTTGATCGATCGGACGGCGTTCGCGATGGCCGTGCAGGACGTGCGCTACTACTTGAACGGTGCGCTGCTGGACCTGCGGTCGCGGTCGTTGCGCTGCGTCGCGACCGATGGACACCGGATGGCGATGTGCGAGACCCCGACGGACCTGGAGCTCGCGAACCAGCGCCAGGTGATCGTGCCGCGCAAGGGTGTGCTGGAGCTGCAGCGTCTGCTCGATTCGGGTGACCAGAATGTCGAGGTCGAAATCGGGCGCAACCATCTCCGGGTATCGCGCAGCGACTTCACCTTCACGACCAAGTTGATCGACGGGCGCTTCCCGGACTACGAGTCGGTTGTTCCGATCGGTGCCGACAAGCTGGTGCTGGTGGACCGCGAGGCCTTGCGCGCGTCGCTGCAGCGGGTCGCGATCCTGTCCAACGAGAAGTACCGCGGCGTCCGCCTCGAGTTGGCGCCCAACCTCCTGAAGATCGTCGCTCACAATCCGGAGCAGGAAGAGGCGACCGAGGAGCTGGAGGTCGAGTGCTCCGTCGATGGTCTGGCGGTGGGGTTCAACGTCAACTACCTGATGGATGCGCTGGGCTCGCTGCGTGGCAGCCGGGTGCAGGTGCAGCTGCGTGACGCGAATTCGTCCTGCCTGGTTCGGGACGAGGACAGCGATCGCGCGCGTCATGTGGTGATGCCGTTGCGCCTTTGACCGGATGTGGCTGTCGGAACTACGCGTCGTCGATTTTCGCTGTTTCAGTTCGGCGTCCGCTGAACTGGGGTCCGGCCACAACTGGCTGGTCGGACCCAACGGTGCCGGCAAGACCTCCGTCCTGGAGGCAGTGTTTCATCTCGGCGCCGGCCGATCGTTTCGAGGGGGTGAACGATCCGCGGTGATTCGCCGTGGTGCCGAGGGCTTCGTCGTTTCCGGTCGCCTGTGCACGGGCGAGCAGGCACTGGCGGTGGGCTTGCAGCGGGATCGTTCCGGAGTCCGGGCTCGGATCGACGGGCAGTGGAGCGATCGCTTGGTCGACCTGATCGCGCGGGTGCCGGTCTGCAGTTTCGATCCCGAGTCCCATCACCTCGTGAGCGGGTCCGCCGAGGCGCGTCGGCAGTATCTCGACTGGATCTTGTTCCACGTGGAACCAGGTTTCCTGCGATCCTGGCAGCGCTACCGCCACGCTCTGAAGCAACGCAACCGGCTCCTGAAAACGGGAGGATCGGCGGCGGAGTTCCGCCCCTGGGAGATCGAACTCGGCACGCATGGGCTCGTGATCGACCGACAGCGGCGCTGGGTATGCAGTGCCGTGGTCGACATCTGCCGGCGCAACGCAGCGCTGTTTCTGCCGGAACTCGGGGAAATGGAACTCTCCTACGAGCCGGGATGGCGTGGCGAAGGCGATCTCGGCGAGCAGTTGGCATCGGGGAGGGCGCGGGATCTGCAGCGGGGCATGACGAGCGTGGGTCCCCATCGGGCGGATCTCCGCATCGCTTTCGAGGCGGCGCCGGACCAATCGCATCTCTCACGGGGCCAGTCCAAGCTCACCGCGCTGTCGCTGGTGATGAGTCAGGCGGAGGCGCTGTCTGAACAGCGCGGCGAGTGGCCGATCCTGCTGATGGACGATCTTCCTTCCGAACTGGACCGAGGACACTTCGAGCGGACGCTGGCGCGGCTCCGTGCGATTCCGACGCAATGCCTGCTGACGACGACGTTGATCGACGCCTGTTCCGTGCTGCGGGAAGAGGACCGCTTGTTCCACGTGGAACAGGGTCGAGTGCAAGCGGCCGCTACGCCCGGCCACTCCCTGCGGCCTGTCGCAACGGCCGAGCCCCCTGCCGCGGACCCGGTCGGCTAAACTTCCGCCCTTGTCTCACCGCCGCAACCCAGGAACACCCGATGACCGACGAGTCCACCGACAACTACGACGCCGGGCAAATCAAGGTCCTGAAAGGCCTCGACGCCGTCCGCAAGCGTCCCGGCATGTACATCGGTGACACCGACGACGGCACCGGTCTGCACCACATGGTGTTCGAGGTGGTCGACAACGCGATCGACGAGGCCCTGGCCGGCTACTGCAACCAGGTGACCGTCACGATCCACACGGACGGCTCGGTCTCGGTCCTCGACAACGGCCGCGGCATCCCGGTCTCCATCCACGAGGAGGAGGGGCGTTCCAGCGCCGAGGTGGTGATGACGGTGCTGCACGCCGGCGGCAAGTTCGACCAGAACTCCTACAAGGTGTCCGGCGGACTGCACGGCGTCGGCGTCTCGGTGGTCAACGCCCTGTCCGATCACCTGTGGCTCGACATCTGGCGCGAAGGCTTCCACCACCAGCAGGAATACCGCCTCGGCGATCCGGACTATCCGCTGGCCCGCCGCGAAGCCAGCAGCAAGCGCGGTACCCAGGTCCGCTTCCTCCCGAGCCGGACGATCTTCTCCGACGTCGAATTCCACTACGACATCCTTGCCAAGCGTCTCCGCGAGCTCGCCTTCCTCAACTCCGGCGTGCGGATCGAACTCACCGACGAGCGGGTCGAGGGCAAGAGCGACATCTTCGAGTACAGCGGCGGCATCCGCTCCTTCGTCGAGCACCTGGCCCAGCTGCGCACGCCGCTGCATCCGAGTGTGATCACCTTCGTCGGGCACGCCGACGGGGTCCAGGTCGAAGTGGCGATGCAGTGGACGGACGCCTACGAGGAGCGGGTGTTCTGCTTCACCAACAACATCCCGCAGCGCGACGGCGGCACCCACCTCGCCGGCTACCGCGCCGCGCTGACCCGCATGCTCGGCAACTACATCGAGAAGAGCAGCCTGCAGCGCACCGCCAAGGTCAACCTCTCCGGCGACGACATGCGCGAAGGCCTGATCGCGGTCGTCTCGGTGAAGGTGCCGGATCCGAAGTTCTCGTCGCAGACCAAGGACAAGCTGGTGTCGTCCGAGGTGAAGGCGGCGGTCGAATCGGTGGCGGCCCAGCGCCTCGACGAGTTCCTGCAGGAACATCCGTCCGAATCCCGCGCGATCGCCGAGAAGGTGCTCGAGGCGGCCCGTGCCCGCGAGGCCGCGCGGAAAGCGCGCGAGCTGACCCGGCGCAAGGGGGCCCTCGACATCGCCGGCCTGCCGGGCAAGCTCGCCGACTGCCAGGAGAAGGATCCGGCGCAGTCGGAACTGTTCCTGGTCGAGGGCGACTCCGCCGGCGGCTCCGCCAAGCAGGGTCGCAACCGCAAGTACCAGGCGATCCTGCCGCTCAAGGGCAAGATCCTCAACGTCGAGAAGGCGCGTTTCGACAAGATGCTGTCCTCGGCCGAAGTCGGCACGCTGATCACCGCGCTCGGCTGCGGCATCGGCAAGGACGAGTTCGACGCCGACAAGCTGCGCTACCACCGCATCATCATCATGACCGACGCGGACGTGGACGGATCCCACATCCGCACGCTGCTCTTGACCTTCTTCTATCGGCAGATGCCGGCGCTGATCGAGCGCGGTCACGTCTACATCGGACTGCCGCCGCTGTACAAGATCAAGCAGGGCAAGCAGGAGCTGTACCTGAAGGACGACGCCGCGCTGTCCGAATATCTGATCCAGCACGCGGTCGAGGATGCCGCCCTGGTCTACGCCCCGGAGGCACCGCCGGTCAGCGGCGCCGGACTCGCGACCCTGCTCACCGAGTACGCGGCCGCGCAGGCGCAGATCACCCGGCTCGCGCACCGTTACGACCGCACCGTGCTGCAGGCGCTGCTGGATGTCGCCGCGATCGAGCCGGTGGACTTCGCCGACGAGGAGCGCAGTCGCCGCATCGCGGCGGAACTCGACCGGCGCCTGACCGGCGCCGCCCGCCAGGGCGCCGCGCGCTACCAGGTCCGCGTCATCGCCGGCGCCGAGCCGGGCACCCATGCGCTGGCCACCACCCGGCTGCAGCACGGGCTCAGCAGCGAGACGGTGTACGCCGCCGGCTTCTTCGCCAGCGCCGACTACGCGCCGCTCGCCGCCGCCGCCCGCTCGCTCGCCGGACTGCTGCAGCCCGGCGCCCGGATCCAGCGCGGCAACAAGTCGGCCGCGGCGGCGAACTTCGCCGAGGCCGAGCGCTGGCTGCTCGACGAGGCCAAGAAGGGCCGCACCATCCAGCGCTTCAAGGGCCTCGGCGAGATGAACCCCGAGCAGCTCTGGGAGACCACCGTCAATCCCGACACCCGCCGCCTCCTGCAGGTGCGGATCGAGGATGCGGTCGCGGCCGACCAGATCTTCTCGACCCTGATGGGCGACATCGTGGAACCGCGCCGCGCCTTCATCGAGAACAACGCGCTCCGGGTCAGTAATCTGGACGTCTGAGCGTCTAGACGTCTGAGCGTCCAGACGTCGATCGAGGATCGCCCCCGGCCCGCCGCCGCCGGGGTGGGGGACGGTCCCGTCGCCGGCGCCGCCGTGAACCGCCGGCAACGCCCGCCGGCGGCCGCGGGAACCCCCGTTCCCCGTCGCCGTCGATACGTCTTGAGCGGCGCTCGCCACGGGCGCTACTCTGTCGCCCCTTTTCGGCCACCCCTGACGATTCCGAGGCTCCCATGAACCGCATCACCCGTTCCATCCGCCTGGCCCTGGCCCTGGTCGCGGTCGTCTCCGTCGGCGTCCCGTCGGTCGATGCCGCCGAGAAGAAGAACAGCAAGCCCAAGGTCGACTACCCGAACGCGACCCGCAAGGACCCGAAGCCGACCAGCTCGGATGTCGTCGCGAAGAAGCTCGGCCCGCTGTTCGACAAGGCCAACAACGGCGGCGGCGAGGAACTGGTGCCGGAATTCCAGGCGGTGATCGACCGCAAGGGCGCCACCAAGTACGAGCAGGCCCTGGGCTACGAGGGCATCTCCAACGTCGAGTACAACTCCGACCACATGGACAAGGCGATCGAGGCCAACCTGAAGGCGATCGAGCTCGACGCGCTGGACAACAACAGCCACATCGGCCTGATCTACAGCACCGCGCAGCTGTACCTGCAGGAAGAGAAGTACAACGAGGCGGTGACCTGGGTCGACCGCTGGTTCAAGGAATCCGGTGCGACCAAGCCCGACGCGCTCGCGCTGCGCGGCAACGCGCTGTTCCGCCTCGACCGCTTCGCCGAGGCCGCCGAATCGATGGAGAAGGCGATCGCCGCGAGCGAGAAGGTGCCGTCCGACAGCTGGTACCAGATCCTGCTGGCCTGCTACGCGGAGCAGAGCCAGTTCGACAAGGCCAAGGCGATCGCCGAGACCGCGATGGCGAAGGATCCGAATACCAAGAAGGTGCCGCTGCTGCTGGCGTCGATGTACCTGCAGAACAGCAAGGACGCCGAGGCGCTGGAGATCCTGGAACGCCTGAACGGCAAGGGCCTGCTCAACGACGCCACCGAGATCAAGCAGCTCTACCAGCTGTACAACTTCCTCGGAAAGCCGGACAAGGCCGAGGCCACGATCAACGCGGCGATCGAGAAGAAGCTGATCGCGCCGAGCTTCGAGACCTACAGCTCGCTCGGCAACGGCTACACGATGCTCGCGCAGAACGCCGAGGACGCGAAGAAGGACGCCGAGGCGAAGGCCGCCTATCACAAGGCGGTCGACAACTTCGCGAAGGCGGGCCAGCTGTCGAAGGACGGCGAGGCCGACTACAACCGCGGCAACATCCTGATCCAGTACCTCGACGACTTCGCCGAGGGTGCGAAGGCGATGCAGGCCGCGATCGCGAAGGGCGGATTCAAGCACGAGGGCGAATCGTGGCTGCTGCTCGGCAACGCGCGCCAGCAGTTGAACGACGATGCCGGAGCGCTGCAGGCCTTCCAGAAGGCGGCCGGTTTCGAGTCGACGAAGAAGTCGGCGAACCAGATGCTGGACAACATCAAGCGCAACAAGTCGCGGCGCTGATCGTCACGTTTCGCGAACCCTTTCCGCGGTTGCTTGCCTTCAGCACGAAGGCTGGTGTACCGTCCGCGCCCCCCGATATACTCGGGGCAATCACCTGGAGGGATTCCGCGACCGTTGCCGCCGCAAGCGGATGAAGCAACGGCTCGGAATTGAAGACATGAACGAAATCGAAAGCAGCGAAGGTTCAGGCCTCAGCGTCCGTCGCGTCTTTGCGCAGGCGGGCGCCATTGCAGTTCACGTCGGCCTGTTCATGTTTCTCCTCGCGCCGGTGCATCCGCCGGAGTCGCAGGCGAAGGACACCGAGACCAAGGTCCAGGTGACCTTCCTCGAGCCGCCGCCGCCGCCCCCGCCGCCGCCGCCCCCGCCGCCGGAACCGCCGAAGATCATCAAGACGGTGAAGCTGGAGACGCCGAAGCCGGCGCCGCCGCCGCCGCAGGCCGAGCCGCCGGTGGTCTTCAACGAACCGCTCGCGATGTCCGAGCCGGCCCCGCCGCCGACCCCGCCGGCCCCGCCGCGTCCGGCCACCCCCGACATCGGCGCCTCGGAAGATCCGAGCTATCGCCGCACCGCGATGCCCGCGTACCCGCCGGCCGCCGTCCGCCAGCACGCCGAAGGCACCGTTGTTCTGCGCGTGCGCGTCGGCACCGACGGCGTTCCGATCACTGTCGAAATCGAGAAGTCCAGCCGCAACCGCGACCTCGATCGCGCCGCGGTCGAAGCAGTGAAGAAGTGGCGCTTCAATGCGGAAGTGAAGAACGGTCGTCAGGTCGAAGGCCTGGTGTTGGTCCCAATCGAATTCAAGCTCAACGAAGGGTGATGTCATGATGCAAGATACAGTGAGCCCGGGCTCCCCGGGCAGCGGTGCCGAATCCAACGCGACCGCGATGTCGCAGATGGGCTTCGGTCACCTGATCCAGAACTTCGACTTCGTCGGCTGGGCCGTCTTCGTGACCCTGCTGGTGATGTCGCTGTCGAGCTGGTTCTACATCGTGATCAATGCGATCCGTAACACCATGATCAACGGTCGCGTCGACCGCGTGATCCGCACCTTCTGGGAAACCCCGTCGGCCGCCGACGCGGTCCGCTTCATGGAAGAGCAGCCGGCCAACGAGCCGTTCTCGAAGATCGCCCTCGAGTGCGCGTCGGCCGCCGCCCACCATCAGCGCAACGAAGGTTCGCGCCTGGTCGAGGCGCTGAACCGTTCCGAGTTCATCGATCGCTCCCTGCGCCAGGCCGTGACCCGCGAGAGCTCGAAGCTCGAGACCGGTCTCACCCTGCTCGCCACCGTCGGTTCCTCGGCGCCGTTCGTCGGCCTGCTCGGCACCGTGTGGGGCATCTACCACGCGCTGATCCGCATCTCGGCCTCCGGCCAGGCGTCGATGGACGCGGTCGCCGGTCCGGTCGGCGAGGCGCTGATCATGACCGCGTTCGGTCTGTTCGTCGCGATCCCGGCGGTGCTGGCGTACAACTTCTACGTCCGCTCCAACCGCAAGATCAACGCGCGCTTCGACGAGTTCGCGCACGACCTGCATGACTTCTTCGCCACCGGTTCGCGCGTCGGCATGGACGCCGCCAAGCCGGCGGCCAAGAAGTAAGTCGACCGACGCGGGACAGGAGCTAGCAGCATGTCAATGTCGGCCGGTGGCAACGAAGGTGGCGTGGTTGCCGAAATCAACGTGACCCCGCTGGTCGACGTCATGCTGGTGCTGCTGATCATCTTCATGATCACGGCACCGCTGATGTCCCATCGCGTCAAGATCGAACTTCCGAAAGCGCAGCAGGAACGCAACGTCGAGCCGCCGGGGACCATCACCCTGTCCCTGCACTCGACGGGCGAGGTCTACTGGAACGATGTCGAGACCACGAAGACCTTCCTCAACGCGCAGCTCCGGGTCGAGGCGCGCAAGACGCCGCAGCCCGAGCTGCAGCTGCGCGCCGACAAGGACACCGAGTACCGGCTGATCGTCGACGTCATGGCGGAGGCGAAAGCCGCCGGCATGAAGAAGATCGACATGATCACCACGCCGCACTGAGCCCCGGGACGACGTCATGGCTTTCACCCAGAAACAGGCTGGTCCGCTGGCCGACATCAACGTCACCCCGCTGGTCGACGTGCTGCTGGTACTGCTCATCGTGTTCATGCTGGCCGCGCCGATCGTCGCCCACCGGGTGAATATCGACCTGCCGCAGAAGAGCACCCAGCCGCCGACGGTCGAGCCGCCGCCGCCGATCGAGCTGCGCATCCTCGCCACCGGCGACCTGTTCTGGAACGGTCAGCCGCTGATCCGTCCGGCGCTGGAGCCCCAGCTCCGTCTGGAAGCGGCGAAGAACCCGCAACCGGAGCTCCAGGTCGATGCCGAGATGAGCACCCAGTACCAGGTCGTCGCCGAGGTACTGGCGACCGCGAAGACCGTCGGCATGGAAAAGATCGGCTTCAAGAACATGCCCGCGCGCTGAAAGCCAGGGCGGAGCGACCCTCGGTCCCTCGCCCGAGTTTTCACGAATGACGCCGCCTTCGGGCGGCGTTTTCGTTGGCGCGAACGGCGGACGGGCGCTACGCCCGCGATGGCAGCATGAACCTGCGGAATCGATCCGCAGGAGAGCCGCGTCATGCCCCATACCGCCAAGCGTCGTCCGAATCCCCGCCTCGTCGGCTATGCCGCCAACCCGATGGCGGACATCAACGTCACCCCGCTGATCGACGTGCTGCTGGTCCTGCTGATGGTGTTCATGCTGGCGGCGCCGATCCTGGCCCACCGGGTCGAATTGACCCTTCCCCAGCCGACGCCGAATCCGCCCCCGCCGCTCCGGGTCATCAACCTGCTGCTCCACGCGGACGGGCGCATCGCCTACGACGGCAGCGTGATCCCCGATGCCGCGCTCGACCCGCAGTTGCGCTACGACCTCGGCAAGGAACCGAAGCTCACCGTCAGCGTCGACGCCGAATCCACGGTGCGCTACGAGGACTTCGCCCGGATCGTCGCGCTGCTGCAACGGATCGGCGTGCACGACATCGGCATCGCCCGCATCCCGTCGCGCTGAGCGCCGACGACATCCGACCAACCCCCGATCGCCGAGACACCCGATGGCCATGACCACGTCCCAGGGCGACGACGGCGTCGTCGCCGAAATCAACGTCACCCCGCTCGTCGACGTGATGCTGGTGCTGCTGATCATCTTCATGATCACGGCTCCGCTGCTCTCGCATCGCGAGCAGATCGCCTTGCCGGTGGCGCAGCAGAAACGCAACGAGGAGGGCCCGCGCACGATCACCCTGTCGATGCACGCGGACGGCCGGCTGTTCTGGAACGACGCCGTCATCACCCGCGGCGATGCCCTCCGTCAGCTCCGGACGGCGGCCCTGCAGATTCCGCAGCCGGATCTCCAGCTCCGGGCCGACCGCGACACCGAGCATCGGGTGCTGCTCGACCTGCTCGGCGACGCGAAAGCCGCCGGAATGAAGAAGATCGACCTCGTCACCACGCCGCGTTGACGCGGTGCGGCGCGACCGCGGCTCAGCCCGCCCGGGTCGCGGCGGCGATCACCGCGACGTAGCGACGCACCGTCGCGTCGAGCCCGTCGTACAGCGCATCGTCGATCAGCGCATGGCCGATCGACACTTCGTCGATGAACGGAGCGGCACGCAGCAGATCTCCGAGGTTCCGGGTGTCGAGGTCGTGGCCGGCGTTGACGCCGAGACCGGCGCCGCGCGCCGCCTCCGCGGTGCGGCGACAGGCCTCGAGCTCGGCGGCGAAGGAGCCGCCGGCATGCGCATGGGCATAGGGGCCGGTGTAGATCTCGATGCGGTCGCCCCCGATCGCCGCCAACGCGTCGAACTCGGTGGCGCCGGCGTCGACGAACACGCTGACCCGCGCCCCGGTCCGCTTGATCCGAGCGACCAGGGGCGCCAGCCGCTCGGCACCGCGCGGAAACTCGAAGCCGTGGTCGGAGGTGATCTGCTGGTCGCCATCCGGCACCAGCGTGCACTGCGCCGGACGGATCGCCTCGATCAGCTCGATGAAACCGGGATAGCCACCTGCATTCGGTCCGGCGAAGGGATTGCCCTCGATATTGAACTCGACCGGTAGCCACGCCGAAAGGCGGCGGAGATCGTCCGGCCGCGCGTGGCGCTGGTCCGGCCGCGGATGCAGCGTGATGCCGCCGGCCCCGGCGGCAAGGCAGGTGCGGGCGGCGCGCTCGATGTCGGGAATCGCGCCGCCGCGCGAATTGCGCAGCAGCGCGACCTTGTTGAGGTTCACGGAAAGGACGGTCATGCGCAGATTGTCCCGCCTGCGCCCTGGCCCGGCCAATAGCCAATTCCGGCGGGGCATCGTCGCGGCGGCGGACTCTCCACGCTCACCGCGGCGATGGCGGAAGGCCATCGCCCAGCCGTATCCTCGTGGCCTGCCCAGCGGAGTCCGTCATGACCCAGACCAAGTCCCTGAACCCGCTGGATGCCTCCTGGCTGCTGGTCGAGTCGAACGAGACGCCGATGCACGTCGGCGGGCTGATCCGTTTCAGCCTGCCGGACGATGCGCCGGCAGACTACCTCCGGACGATGATGGCCGACTTCCGTACCGCCAAGAACGTCGCGCCGCCGTGGAACTGCCGCCTGCGTCGTCCCGGCCTGAAGGGCCTGATGCCGGTGTGGGAGGAGATCGACGACATCGACCTCGAGCACCACCTGCACCTGTCGGCGCTGCCGACCCCGGGTGGCGAGCGCGAACTGGGACAGCTGATCGCGCGGCTGCACAGCCAGCCGCTCGACCTCACCCGGCCGCCGTGGGAGTGCGAGCTGATCGAGGGACTCGAGAATCGCCAGTTCGCCCTCTACATCAAGATGCACCACTCGCTGATCGACGGCATCAGCGGGATGAAGCTCCTCGCCCGCTCGCTCAGCTTCAACGAGAAAGACAGCCGCAACCTGCCGCCGTTCTGGACCGTCGGCCTGCCGAAGCGCCTGCGCCAGCGCGGCGAAAAGCGGCCGCCGACCGCCGCGGGCGTCTTCGACGACCTGATGACGGCCCTGAAGGGACAGGCCTCGACCGTGCCGGACATCGTCCGCGCGTTCGGCGCGATGTTCAGTTCCAAGAGCAAGGAAGAGGCGCTCGCGATCCCGTTCGACACGCCGGTGTCGATCCTCAACGGGCGGATCAATTCGCCGCGACGCTTCGCGACCCAGCAGTTCGAGATCGCGCGGCTGAAGGCGGTGGCCGACGCCGCCAGCTGCACCCTGAACGACGTCGTGCTGGCGCTCTGCGGTGCGGCGCTGCGGCGCTTCCTGCTCGAGCTCGACGAGCTGCCGAACCAGGCGCTGACGGCCGGCATCCCGGTGTCGGTCCGACCGAAGGACGACGAGGGCGCCGGCAACGCCATCACCTTCATCATCTCGACGCTCGGCACCGACATCGAGGACCCGACCGGGCGCCTGATCGAGATCCGCAACGCCACCCGCCGCGCGAAGGAACACGTCCTGTCGCTGCCGAAGAAGGCGATGATGCAGTACACCATCGTGCTGATGGCACCGTACATGCTGTCCCTGCTGACCGGCATCGGAGGCCGCACCCGGCCGATGTTCAACGTCACCATCTCCAACGTCCCCGGACCCGACCAGCCGCTGTATTTCCGCGGAGCGCGGATGGAAGCGACCTATCCGGTGTCGCTGGTGACCCACGGCCAGGCCCTCAACATCACCTGCCAGAGCTACAACGGCGTGCTGCACTTCGGCTTCACCGCGTGCCGCGATGCGGTGCCGCGGATGCAGCGCCTCGCGACCTACACCGGCGACGCGTTGGCGGAACTGGAGAAGGTCCTGCTGGCGCCGGAAACGCCGGCCAGGTCCGCCGGAAAGGCACGCAAGCCGGCCCGCAAGGCCGCGAACGAGACCACAGCGCCGACCGCCGATGTGCCGAGTCCTCCGGCGAAGCGCGCAGGGCCCGCGAAACCTCCGGCAAGGACGTCGACGAAGACCGCCGCGAAGCCGGCCCGGGGCGCCGGCAGGGCTCCCCGGGCAAAGGCCGCCGCGGCTGCGGCCAGCCCGGCGCCGACGGTCGGCCGCTTCGGCAAGCCACGCACCCCGGCCAAGCGAGCCCGGAAACCGAAACCGACCTGAACAGGGGCACCTCGACCCGACGCGCCGGTCTAGTGCAAAAGCACTAGCCAACGGCCTGCGATACTTGGGCCATGACCCGGCGAGGCCCGCATCCGACCCACGCCACGGCCAGCGCGCGCACGGCTCCGAGCCCGCCGTCGCGCCGGACCTTCCTGGCCGCCACCGTCGCCGCCTTCGCCGCGTGGACCACGGCGGCAGCGCGCACTGCGGAGCCCGGAACCGCGCCGCTGCGCCTGCGCTTCGGCCACTTCCCCAACATCACCCAGCCACAGGCGCTGGTCGCCCACCAGCTGAGCCGGCAGGGTCGCGGCTGGTTCGAGGCGGCGCTGGGACCCGGTGCCGCGATCGACTGGTATGTCTTCAACGCGGGTCCCAGCGCGATGGAGGCGTTCTTCACCGACAGCCTCGACGTGGCCTACGTCGGCCCCGGACCGGCGATCAACGCCTACCTGCGCAGCCACGGCGAAGAAGTCCGAATCATTGCCGGCGCGGCAGAGGGAGGCGCTGCTCTTGTCGTCGCTTCGGCCTCATCCATAACCGGCCCGACTGATTTCCGCGGCAAGCGTCTCGCCACACCCCAACTCGGAAACACCCAGGACATCGCCGCGCGCGCCTGGCTCAGCGGCGCGGGCCTCAAGGTCACCCAGACCGGCGGGGACGTGCTCGTCCTGCCGACCGCCAACCCCGACCAGCTCGACCTGCTCGCCAGCGGCGCGGTCGACGGCGTCTGGACGGTGGAGCCCTGGGTGTCGCGCCTCCTCCGCGACGCCCACGGCCGGGTCCTGGTCGAGCAGCACGACCCGGTCACCGTGCTGACCGCCCGAGCCGCCTTCGTCGCTGGGCAACCGGAGCGCCTGGCGACGATCCGCTCCGCGCACCAGGAGCTGACCCGCTGGATCGTCGCGCATCCGGACGAAGCGAAGGCGCTGATCGTCACCGAACTGTCCGAACTCACCCGTCGGAAATTCGATCGCGCGCTGCTCGACGCCGCCTGGCCGCGGATCCTGCCGACGGAGACCGTCGCGCCGGCGGCGCTGGACCGTGTCCGCGAGCAGCTGCGCGCCAGTGGCTTCCTCCGGAACGACGCCACGCTGGACCGGCTCCTGGCGCCCCAATCCCCATGAGTCACCGCAACCGCGACCAGCAAGGCACCCGCATCGAGGTCGTCGGTGTCGGCAAGCGCTACGCCGGCAAGACCCGGGTCCATGCGCTGGACGGCATCTCGCTCGACATCGCCGCGGGCGAGTTCGTCTGCCTGGTCGGCCCGTCCGGCTGCGGCAAGTCCACGCTGCTGCACCTGATCGCCGGGCTCGACCGCCCCGACACCGGCGAGATCCTGGACGCCGGCGCGCCCGTGCGCGAACCCGGCCGCCATCGGCTGATGATGTTCCAGGAACCCGCGCTGTTCCCCTGGCTGACCGTGCTCGGCAACGTGCTGTTCGGCCTCAAGCTGATTCCGGGCATGAGCAACGCGGAACGCCGCGAGACCGCGCTCGCGCACCTGAAGATGGTCGGACTCGAGCGCTTCGCGCAGTCCTACACCCACGAGCTGTCCGGCGGCATGAAGCAGCGGGTCGCGCTGGCGCGCTCGCTGGCGCCGAATCCCGGCGTGCTGCTGATGGACGAGCCGTTCGCGGCGCTGGACGCGATGACCCGCGAGCAGCTCTATGGCGACCTGCAGCGGATCTGGGCCGAGCAGGGCAAGACCATCATCTTCGTCACCCACAACGTCCGCGAGGCGGTGTGTCTCGGCGACCGCGTGGTCCTGCTGTCGGCGCGGCCCGGACGGATTCGCGAGCAGTTCCGGATCCGGCTGCCGCGGCCGCGTGACATCAACAGCCTCGATCTCGCCAATCTCGCCCGCGAGATCACCGGCGTGCTGAAGTCCCACATGAAGCCGGACGAGGTCGCCTGATGCGCCGCCTCACGCTCGCGACCCTGTTCTTCGCCGCGCTGGTCGCCGCCTGGTGGGGGGTGGTGCATGCGCGCTGGGTCTCGCCGATGCTGCTGCCGTCACCCGGGATGGTCGCCGAATACCTGCTGCAGTCGCTCGAGGACGGGACGCTGCTCGACGCCGCCTGGGTCACCTTCCGGCGCCTCCTGATCGGCTACGCGATCGGCGTCGCGATCGGCGTGCCGGTCGGACTCGCGACTGCGGCGTCGCGCACGCTGCAGGACACGCTCGGCGTGCTGGCGCTCGGCATGCAGACGCTGCCGAGTGTCTGCTGGGTGCCGATGTCGCTGCTGTGGTTCGGTCAGACCGAGGCGGCGCTGCTGTTCGTCGTGGTGATGGGCACGGTGTGGTCGGTACTGATCGCGATCGACTCGGGCGTGCGCTCGATCCCGCCGCTGTATTCCTACGCGGCCCGCACGATGGGCTCGCGCGGCCTGCACCGCTGGTTCCGGGTGCTGCTGCCGGCCGCGCTGCCCTTCCTGGTCAGCGGCATGAAACAGGGCTGGGCCTTCGCGTGGCGCTCGCTGATGGCGGCCGAGGTCTACGTCACCGTGCTGACCGGCTTCGGCCTCGGGCACCTCCTGCACTACGGCCGCGAGCTGCACGCGATGGAGCAGGTCGTCGGCGTGATGCTGGTGATCGTCCTGATCGGGCTGGCCGCGGACAAGCTGCTGTTCGGCCCCTGGGAACGCCTGTTGCACCGGCGCTGGGGGACGGGTCGCGTCTGACGGACGCCCGCACCACCCGGGCCGACGGTCGAGGGGCAGCGCGCCGGTGCCGGACAGCGAGTCCGGGCATGTACCGCACTCGCGAGTCGAGAATCGACCGGAGGGTCGGATTTCGTCAGGCTGCTAGGACTCCGCGCCCCACTCCAGCTGTTCGGCGATGAAGGCCTTGGCGAAGCGCGCGTCGCGCTTCACCGTCGCCTCGGAGATCGCCATCGCGACCGCCACGTCCTCGACCTCGAGGCCGGCGAAGAAGCGCAGCTCGAACACCTGGCGGGCACGGCTGTCGAGCTTGTCGAGCGCGTCGACCGCGCGGTCGATGCCGATCAGCTGTTCGGCCTCGGCATCGATCGCGATGTCGTTGCGGCCGGACAGGTCGAGCGGCTCCAGCACGCCGCCGCTGCCGCGCTTCACCGCGAGGCGCGCGCGCGCGTAGTCGACCAGGACGTGGCGCATCGCGGTGGCGGCGGTCGCGAGGAAATGGCCGCGGTCGCGGAAGCGCTTCTGGTGCTCGCCGAACAGGCGCAGGTAGGCCTCGTTCACCACCGCCCCGGTACACAGCGTCGCGCCGCGCGCACCCTGCCGCAGGGCACGCCGGGCGAGCCGCTCCATCTCGGCCTGCACGTAGGCCATCAATTCGCGGTCCCCGCGGTCCGCCTGGTTGAGGCGGCCGGTGAGGTCGTCGGCGCGATCGGCTTCGCTGGTCATGCCGTGATGATGGCACTACCGTCGCTTCCGGAAAAACCGCTTTGCGGGCTCACCGATGAATTCACCCATGGATCCCAGCCGCGCTCCGACCGCCCCGGAGTCCCCGAACCCCCCCGCAAAGCCCGGAAACCGCGCCCCCTGAGCTCGAGGGCGAGCGCAGCACCCCGGCCTGGAGTCACGCCATCGCTTCCCTGGATCCCGAACGCTACCGGCGGGCCCGCGACCTGTTCGACCGGCTCTCCGAGCTCCCTTCCGGACAGCGCGCCGCGCTGCTCGACGCCGAATGCGGAGCGGACGCCGCCCTGCGCCGGCAGGTCGAGGCCTGGCTCGCGAGTGACGAGGACGACGAACGACTGCAGCGCCTGGACCGCAGCGGCCAGCCGCTGCTCGGCGACTGGCTGACCGAACGCGAGGCCGAACGCGACCGCCACTGGATCGGCCGCCGCATCGGCCGCTACACCGTCGACGGCATTCTCGGCCAGGGCGGCATGGGACTGGTACTCGCGGCCGTCGCGGCCGACGGCCGCCGGGTCGCGCTGAAGCTGATCCGCCCGGAACAGGCGACGCCCGAGCTGGCGCGGCGCTTCGAGCGCGAGTTCCGCCTGCTGGCCCGGGTCGGCGACGCCGGCATCGTCAAGCCGCTGGAGTTCGGCCGCAGTGGCGAGGACGTGCTGTTCCTGGCGCTGGAGCGGGTCGACGGACGGGAGCTCGGCGTGGCGCTGCCGGAGTTCGACCTCGCGCGCCGCGTCGAGCTGCTGGCAGCCGCGGCCGCCAGTGTCGGCGCCGCGCACCGGCTCGGCATCGTGCACCGCGACCTCAAGCCCTCCAACCTGATGGTCACCGCGGCCGGCGACGTGCGGGTGCTGGACTTCGGCATTGCGAAGGACGTGGGCTCGCTCACCGCGACCACCCTGACCGCGACCGGCGACCTGCTGTTCACGCCGCGCTACGCCGCGCCGGAGCAGCGCGCGCTCCGGCCGGCGACGGCGGCGACCGACGTCTACGCCCTCGGTGCGATGCTCACGGAATGGCTCGCGGATCCGTCCGTCGCGCCCGGCCGTCTCTCGGCGGCCGCGCGAGGCCAGCTCGAAGCGATCGCCAAAACCGCGACCGCGGATGACGGCACCCAGCGGCAGCGCGACGCGGGTGAATTGGCGGCCGAACTTCACCGCGTGCTCGCCGGACGTGCGCCACCCTGGCGCAGTCCGGCCCACCCGCTGCGGCGCGCCCTGAAGCGGCTCGCGCGACCGCGGATCGCGGCAAGCCTGCTGCTGCTGGGCGCCGTCGGCGCGACCGTGCTCGGCGTGCAGCACACCCGCGCGCAACGGGTCGATCCGGAATTCGCGCTCACCCGTGGCGACCTCGCCGAGCTCGACGGCGGCGCCCGCGACCAGTTCGCCGACGCGCTGTCGCTGTATCACGGCGGCAACCGCGAAGGCGCGCTGATCCTGCTCGACGGCCTGGTCGCCCGCGACCGCGAGGCGGTTTGGCCGCCGCTGTACCGCCTGCTGCTGTCGACGGCGCGGGGCCCGCGGCTCGCGGCTCTGTCCGACGATCTCGCCGCCCGCCTCGCGCGCCACCCGTCGCCCTACGCCGAGGCGCTGGCGCAATGGATCGTCGCGCCGGGCGAGGAGCGGCGCATCGCCGCCGCGCTGGCGCTGCGGCCGGATGCGTGGCGGCTCCGGCTCGCCGACTACGAGCGCCGTCGCGCCGCCGGCGCGCGCGCGGCGGCGCAGGACGCTGCCGCCGCGATCGACCTCGCGCGGCTACCGTTGGGCGAGGCGCTGGACTTCGCGATCGACCTGCGCCTGGCCGACCTGGCCCCGGCGGGATCGCCGCCGCGCGACGATCTCGAGCCCTACCAGCCGTTGCTGACGGCGGCCGAGGCGTTGCGCCAGGGGTCTCCGGCCGCCGCGCTCTCCCGCCTCGAGCCGCTGCTCGTCGCCCGCCTGCCGGAGTCGAAGCGGCGCACCTGCGCCTGTCCGCGCTGGCGGCGCTCGTGTCGGACGATGCGGCGCTGCTGGCGGACCGCGCCGGTCGCTGGCGGGAAGCGGTAGCGGCGGGTTCGATGCCGCGATCGATGCCTCGCTGCTGCTCGCCGCCGCGCGCCGGCGTGCCGGCGACGGCGCCGGCGCACTCGCCGAACTCGATCGCGCACGCGCCGCGGCTCTCGACGCGGGAGCGAGCGCACGCGTGGACGCGGCACAGTCCCTGCTCGACGCATGCGTCGGGCGGCCTGCGACAACCGGGGCCACGCTCCCTCCCTGGCTCGGAACGCACGTGATCGACTGGCTGCACCGCGGCTGCACCATCGACGCCGGCCGCGCGAACACGATCCCGGCGGACCGCGGCTAGCGATCGACCGGGGACGGGGGCCGGCGCAGGACCGCGCCGGCCCCGGAGAATCACTCGAAGCCGTCGCTGAACAGTCGCAGCTCGGCGCTCACGGTGACGCTGTCGTCGCCCGGATTGTTGCTCTGCAGGGCCGGCGTCGCGACCACGCGGAAGGTGGCGTCGAAGGTCGTCGGGGCGGCCGCGGTGGCGACGGTCGTGATCGTGTAGGTCACCACGCCGCCGAGCGGCAGCCCGACGGCGTCGTCGATCGCGCCGCTGCCATTGGCGGTGCAGGTACCCCCGGCGCTGCCGACGCAGGTCCAGCCGACGTTGGACAGTCCCGGCAGCAGCGGGAACTGGACGTGCGTGCTGCTCCCCGAGGCGATCGCCTCCGGTCCCTGGTTGGTCGCGACCGCGGTGTAGGTCACCAGGTCGCCGACGTTCACCACTGCGTGGTCGCTGCCCATGCTGACCGAGACTTCGGCGTCGGGCACCGCGGCGACGGTGATCGCCACGTTGTCGCTGTCGGTCTTCGCCGGCCCCGGCGTGTTGCCGTTGTCGGTGGTCACGACCGTCATGCCGAAGCTGCCGCTGGCGTCGGCGACCGGCTGATAGGAGACGACATTGCCGCCGCCCAGCCAGCTGTTGAGGTTGGCCGCGGTACCGCTGGCCTGCACGGAGGCGCCCGGCGAACCGGAGACGATGACGTTGGCGTTGCCGGACAGCGTCAGCGTGCCGTTCGCGACCGTGAAGGTCATCGTCAGAGTGCCGCTACCGGAATCGACGTCGCTGACCGACCCCGCCGGGAGCAGGGCGCTGCCGTCCTCGAGGACGAACAGCGTCGCCGGCACCGTGACCACCGGTGCATCGTTCACTCCGGTGATGCTGATGGTCACGCTGTCGCTGTCGGTCTGCGCCGGGCCGGGCGTGTTGCCGTTGTCGGTGGTCGACACCGTCATCGTCACGTTGGCGGTGGCGTTCGCCGCGGGCTGATAGCTGACCACGGACGCACTGACCAGCCAGCCGTTGAGATTGGCAGCGGTGCCGCTCGCCTGCACCGTGGTGCCCGGCGAGCCGGTGACCGCGACGTTGGCATTTCCGGTGGCCGTCAGCGTGCCGGACGGGACGCTGAACGTGACCGTCAGATTCCCGCTGCCGGAGTCGAGGTCGGACAGCGAGCCGGCGCCGAGGAATCCGGAGCTGTCTTCGACGACGGTCAGCGTGGCGGGCACGGTCAGCACCGGCGGGTCGTTGACCGCGGCGATCGCGATGCTGACGGTGTCGCTGTCGGTCTGCGCGGGTCCCGGCGCGTTGCCGTTGTCGGTGGTCGACACCGTCATCGTCACGTTGCCGCTCGCATTCGCCACCGGCGCGTAGGACACCACGTTGCCCGCCGCGAGCCAGCTGTTCAGGTTCGCCGCCGTGCCGCTCGCGGTGATCGAGGTGCCGGGCGAGCCGGTGACGGCGACGTTGGCGTTGCCGGTGATGGTCAGCGTGCCGGCGGGAACCGCGAAGGTCAGGGTGAGGTTGCCCGCGCCGGAATCCGCATCCTGGACGCTGCCGGCGTTGAGGAAGGCGCTGCTGTCCTCGTTGACGCTGAGGATGCCCGGCACGTTGGTGATCGGGGCGTCGTTGACCGCGGTGACCGCGATGCCGCGGGTGCTGCTGCCGGTCGTCGCCACCGAGTCGGTCACGGTGAAGGTGACGGTCCGGGCGGTGGTGCTCGGCGCGTCCGACGAGTTCAGGTACTGGAAGGCGCGGGCCACCGCCTGCACGTCGGCCGTGGTCGCCGACGCGTTGAAGGTCACGGTGAGCGCTGTGCCGTTGCTGACGCTGGCGGCGCTGAGCGTGCCCTTTTGCACGGCACTGACCGAGACGTTGAGACCCGACACGGTGACCGTTCCGACGTTGCCGACGGTGAGCGTGTCGGCGGCGGTCGGGTTGGCGGTGATCTGCGCCTTCAGCGTGCCGGTGCTCCAGTTGTTGTCCGGGTCGGTGACGGTGATGCCGCTGTCGATCACGGTGGCCGCCGCATTCTCGGTGTACGCCAGCGATCCGGCGGTGGCGGCGGTCGTCGGTGCGGTGTTCGGCGGCTTCACCGCCAGCTCGTCGACGTAGGCGAGCAGCGCGCTGGTGCTGCTGGTGGTTCCGGAGATCGTGATCTGGTCGATCGCGTTGTTGTCGTTGAACAGCAGGCGCTGGGTGCCGCCGGCGGGCAGGGTCAGGGTCTGGATGGTGGCGCCGTTGTTGAGCGACCGCACCGTCATCGCGACCGAGCCGTTGTAGTTCTTCACCACCAGCGCGTAGGCGAAGAAGTCGGCGGCGTCGATCCGCTGCAGCGTGATGGTCTGCGTCGAGATGCCGGTGTCGCCGCCGTAGACGCCCGGCGGAGTCGGGTTCTCGCTGCCGCTCTGCAGGTAGCGCTGGAAGCCGCCGGCGATGCTGATCCGATAGTTCTGGTAGTCGATCTGGGTGGTGTTCAGCGCCTGCGAGCCGAGACCGGTGTAGTCGAGCACCGTGGTCTTGCCGGCCGGCAGCGCCGATGGCAGCACCTTCACTGTGGTCTGGATGTCGGTCGGCGAGGAGCTGTCGCCGTCGATCAGGGTAATCTGCATCGTGCGGTTGCCGAGGTCGGGCAAGGTCGGCTCGGTGTTGTTGTACTGAAGGGCCCGGAGCAGGTTCTGGATCCGCGCCGGTGTCGCCGACGCGTTGAAGCTCACCACCAGGTTGCTGCCACCGGTGCCGCCGCTGAAGGTGCCGATCACCGTGCCGTTGTCGAGGACGTTGGCGCCGGACACGGTGATCGTGCCGACGGTGCCGACCTGCAGCACGTCCTGCGCCGACCACTTGTTGACGATGATCGACGCCGTCAGGTTGCCGCCGTTGAAGTCCGGCGAGTCGACGTCGGTCAGGGTCGCGTTGCCGCCGGCGTCGAGCGCCACGGCGGTGCCGCCCTGGGTGAAGGTCGCGGTGTCGCCCTGCAGGCTGCCGACCTGCGGGGACAGGTTCGACGGGTAATAGATCATCTCGTCGAAGGTGCCAGCCTGGAAGAACGGGCTCGCGGTGGAATTGCCGACGATGACGATCTGGTCGATGGTCATGCCGCCGAAGTCCATCCGCTGGGCGAAATTGGCGGGCAGGGTGCGGGTCGCGACCGAGGCGCCGTTCAGGCGCAGGTCGACGGAGATCGACTGCGTCGTCGCGTTGCCGAGCACGAAGCTGTCGAGGCTGAAGTCGGTGCCGACCGCGGTGCGGTTGATGGTCAGGGTCAGGGTGCCGCCGCCGGTCGCGCCCATGTTGGCGCCGGGCGCACCCGGGAAGCTGCCGCCGGCCTGCAGGTACTGGCCGGACCCGCCGGTGAGGGCGAAGGTGAAGCCCTGGCTGGTGACGCTGGTCGCCGTGGTCGCCGAAATGTCCGGGACCGTGGTGGCCGCGTTGAAGTTCACTTTCTGGGTGTTCGCGGGATCCGCCGGCAGGGTGAAGTTGATGGTGGTGGTGTAGTTCTTCGCCGGCGCGCCATCCCCGTCGGAGACATAGGTGTAGATCGTGCGCTGCTGGATGTAGGGCGAGGCGTTGTCGGTGTTGAAGTACTGCAGCGCCCGGATCAGGTTCTGCACCCGCGCCGGCGTCGCCGAGGCATTCAGCGTGACGACGAGGTCCGCGCCGGCCTGGCCGTTGGACGAGACCTGACCGATCACGACCGCGCTGTCGGCGACGTTGCCGGTACCGAGGTCGAGCGTGATGGTGCCGACGTTGCCGACCTGGTACACGTCCTGCGCGGCGACCTTGCCGATGAAGCCCGAGACCCGCACGCTGCCGCCGTTGAAGTCGGCGGAGTCGCTGTCGGTCAGCGTCGCCGCGGTGCCGCCGTCGAGGGTGATGGCGGCCGCGCCGACGGTGTAGCTGCGCGAACCGATATAGCTCGCCAGCACCGGCGGCAGGTTGGGCACGTTGACGACGATGTTGCCCACGATGCCGCACTGGGCGAAGGTGGTGTTGGTGCGGCAGGTGATCCGGATCTCGTCGATCGTCTGGTTGTTCAGGGCCGCCGTGACGTTGTTGGTGCTGACCGGGACCGTGGTCGAGGTGCTGCCGACGAGGACGTTGTTGTTGTAGCCCCCCACGGTCATCGCGGCCGTGTCGCCCTGGTTGCTGACCAGGGTGGAGACGCCGACGAAATCGGCGGCGTCGATCCGGACGATCTTCACCGTCAGGTTCTCGTTCGGCCCGGTGGACTGGATGTTGAATCCGCTGCCGGCCGACAGCGAGGGCTGAAAGCCGCCGCTCACCGTGACCCGGTAGCCGTCCCAGTCGAAGGTCGTGCCGAAGCTGTTGGGGATGACCAGCCCGGAGAAGTCGATGGTCTGGTTGGCGGCGTTCGCCGAACCGCTGGCGAGCAGGAAAACGGCGAGCAGACGAGCCCAGAAGCGCAACATGGTCCTATCCCCCTGTGGATGGTGTCCGACGCGCGGTCCGCGCGCGCTGTACAGCAGGTTCGTGGCGACCTCGCGGTCGCCATGAACCTTTGCAGGCTAGTCCCCCGCCGGGCCGGCGGCAATGGCCGTTTCGGCCCATGGGGCGTCGCTTCGCGCCGGCCATGCTTGGAAGGACGTCCCGTCACCGCCACGACACGATGGGGGGATTCAGGGGCCTGGGCCCCGCAAGCGTCCGTCGTTGCGACGACCGACGCCGGGCTGTGCGACCGGGAGATCCGGCCCGATCCCCAGGTTCCCTCCCGTCGAATGCGACTCGCGAAGTGCACCGCGGCGGCGGCCCGAGGCCGCCCTACAACCGCGGGGATTCCTCGGAAAGCGCGTCGCGGCGGCCGCCGAGTTCGCGCAGCGCGTGCTGGTAGCCGATGTCGATGACGCGGTCGAACTGCTGCCAGTCGAGCAGGTCGATGTCGGCCAGCGGGGGGGCGATCACCAGCTCGGACACCGAGCGCGCCGCGACGGTGGCGGCGCCGGAGTTGACCATGCCCGCGCGCAGCAGCACCGACAGGATCCCGGGGCGCCGGCGGACGCCGAACAGCTCGCCCAGCAGGCGCCACCACGGCGGCAGGTCGAACTCGTCGACCTTGGCGTCCACCGCGTGGTCGCCGCCGATGTCGACCGCGATCACCTGGCCGCGGTGGCTGTCGTGCATCACGTCGACCGGCAGGTTGTTGATCACGCCGCCGTCGACCAGCACCTCGCCGCGCTGGAACACCGGCGGCAGCACGCCGGGGATGGCGACCGACGCGCGCAGCCACTGCCACAGCGCCCCGCGCCGATGCACCGCGGCGCGACCGGCGGTGAGGTTGGCCGAAACGCAGAAGTAGGGCAGCACCAGGTCCTCGATCTCGCGCTCGCCGAACGCGTCGCGCAGCAGGCGCGACACCTTGCGTCCGGAGACCAGCGAGAACATCGGCAGGGTGTAGTCGGACAGCGGGTTGGTGTCGACGAAGGAGCGCCGGTACACCTCGACCATCTCCTCGTTCGACCAGTCGGCGGCGACGCCGGCGCCGATGATCGCGCCGATCGACGTGCCGCCGACCAGATCGACCGCGATGCCGGCCTCGCGGATCGCCTTGATGACGCCGAGATGCGCGAAGCCGCGCGCGCCGCCGCCGGACAGCACCAGGCCCTTGGAACGGCCCAGGATGATCCGCGCCAGCCGCGGCACGTCGTTGAACGAGCGGATGTGGTGCAGCTGCACCTGCGGCATCAGCTTCAGCCAGCGCCGGGCGGCGCCGAGCCGCGGCTTCGCGCGGTGCCAGACCGCGAGGTGCTCCGGGCGCGCCAGGGTGTCGGCGCCCGAGGACGCGGCCTCCGACCACGGCGCGGCGTTGGCGCCCGGTTCGCACAGGTACAGCAGCGCGTCGGCCTGACGCTTGACCAGGTCGCGCCACTCGTCGTTGCGCGGATCGGCGACGTACAGCACGTAGCGGAAGCGGTGCTCCAGTTCATGGAACCAGCCGCCGTCGCGGGCCCCGCCTTCGGTCGAGTCGATCACCGTGCAGTCGCCGAAGGCGCCGATGTCGGCGGCCAGCCGGTGCGCGAAGGCGAGGGTGTCGAGGCCCTCGTGCTGCGGCAGGATCGCCAGCGTGCGCGGACCCTGGGCCCGCGAGCGGGCCGTGCCCGGGGTCGCCGCGCGCGCCAGGGCCAGCCGCGCCATCGCCAGCACCGCGGTCGGCTCGCGCGCCGTCAGTTCGTTGAACGCGCTGCGGGTGAGCCGGAGCAGTTGCGAGTCGCGCAGCGCCCGCACCGTGGCGTTGCGCGGCCGGCCGGTGATCATCCCCTGCTCGCCGACGGTCTCGCCGGCCACCACCTGGCCGATCAGCCGCGCGCCGTCGAAGGCACCAAGGCTGCCGGAAGCGACGAGGTAGACCGCGTCCGGCTTGGCTCCAGCCTCGAACAGGGTCTCGCCGCCGCGGATCGTCAGCGGCTCCACCCGCTCGCTCATCCAGTCGAGCGCGGTTTCTCCGAGCTCGGAAAGCCAGGGGATGCTTGCGGCTGCGACGCGGCGGAAGTCGTTTTGCATCCGGGGATTGTTGATTGGGGGTGGGGTGGTGTCCAGTTTTGGGCTGGGGGGCTGGGCGATGAGGGTCGGGGGCGGAAGGTCGGGGGCGGAGGTCGGAAGGCTGAAACTCGGGATGGTGTTTCGGGGTTTGGCCGCTCTGCTTCGCTCCGGGTCGGGGGCGAGGACTCAGGGCAGGCCGAATTACCCCATTCCCCGTCACTGCGAGGAGGAGCGCAGCGACGACGAAGCAATCCAGCGCCTTTGCTCTTGCTCTGGACCAGCGAAAAGCAAAGGCGCTGGATTGCTTCGCTGCGCTCGCAATGACGGGTTTTCGCTTTTCTGGGCCCTCGGCCCTGAACCCGTTACGTCGAACGAAGCCAATGCGCATCGGCCTTCCACGTCATCGCAAGGTTTCAGCCCTCGGCCCTCACAGAATCGGCGTCAACGAAGACCCGAATGCCGTCACCAGCCGCGTATAGATCTGCTTCGCCGTCAGATCCACTTCGGGAAAATCGCCGACCGCCTCGTAGCACTCGGCGAAGCGCGGGTCGGTGTCGTCGACCGGACTGCAGCCGGGACGCAGCGCGTAGCTGGTGGCGTAGCGGAACGGCCAGAGGTCGAAGATCGGCAGGCTCTCGGAGACCCGCTCCACGCCGCGGTTGACCGGCTCGACCAGTGACGGCAGGCGCCGCCGCGCCACCGTCCAGGACTGCTCCGGAGCGGTCGCGACGCTGATCGCCTGCTCCACCCGCGCCGCGAAATCCACGCTGTCGATGATCAGGCCGGACTCGGTGTTGTAGCCGGTGGAGCGCGGGTCGAAGTTGTGCGAGCCGATGAGGCTGACCCGGTGGTCGATCACGATCGACTTGCCGTGCAGCCCGCGGCGGGTGCCCGATTGTCGCAGCGGCACCGGCTCGCGGCGGCGGGCGGGATGGCGGACGAGCCGGTCCACCACCGCATCCGGCGGCTCGTCGACGAGCCAGGGATCGACGAGGTCGTCGGGCTCGATCGGCAGCGTTGCCGTCGGCGCGAACGGTCGGTACTCGTAGATGTGCGGCTTCAGGTGCTCGAGGTAGCGGCGCCGGTACTTGTAGGAGATGGCGTAGACGTAGAAGGCGTCGGTCGACGCCAGGCTGTTGGTGGAGATGCGCAGGTCGAGGTCGGGGTGCCGGTTGCGCACTCTGCGCAGTCCCTTCTCCGCGCCGCGCGACAGCACCAGGTAGGGAGTCTGGATCACGATGCTGCGCTCGGCGCCGTCGATCAGATGGCCGATCTCGCGCGACAGGTCGGCGCGGCCGGCCTTGTCGCGCCGCGGAGTCTTCGCCGGCGAGTCGGCGAACCACTGCACGGCGTCGACCGTCAGCGCGTGCGCGAGCACCTGCTGGCGCAGCCACTCGTCGTTGTCGGCCGCGGCGCGGATCGCGTCCAGCGCTGCACTGACCGGAGCCGGCGGCGGCGGCGGCAGCTCGCCGCGCACCAGGTGATCGGCGACGTCGCGGAGGCGAGTCAGCGGCACGGCCGAAGGATGGTTCCAGTACAGCGCGAAGGTCGCGCTCATCTGCCGGGTCTCGGGGCCGGTGACCAGGACGTCGCGATCGGCGTAGTTGAAGGTCTCCGACAGCCCGTAGTAGCGGTCGTCGAGATTGCGCCCGCCGACCACCGCGTAGCGGTCATCGACCAGGAACAGCTTGTTGTGCATCCGCTGGTTGAAGCGCGAGAAGCAGCAGAGGATGCTCCAGGCGAACTCGAGGTTGCCGGTGCGCGCCTTGGCGAAAGTGGGGTTGTACAGCCGCACCTCGAAGTTGCGGTGCGCCGTGGCGAGCCAGGCGAGATGGCCGACGTCGTCGAGCGAGAACAGCTGGTCGGTCAGGAGCCGCACCTTGACCCCGCGCTTCGCCGCTGCCAGCAACGCATCGATCACCGCGCGGCCGGACTGGTCCTCGGTCAGGATGAAGGTCTGGATGTCGATGCTGTCGTTCGCCGCGGCGATCAGGTTCAGCCGCACCGCCAGCGCCGCCGTGCCGTCCTCCAGCAGCGCGACATGGTGGCGGGCGCCGGTGGCATCGCCGTCGAGCCGCGCGAGCGCGGTCAGCGGACTCGCCCGCGCGCAGTCGTGACCGGGGCAGCTGTCCTCGACCGACTGCCGGCGCGCCGCCACCTCCGCGGCGCGGCGCGCCAGCGTCGGCGCGGTGGCGCAGCCGCCGAGCACGCACAGCAGCCCCAGCATCAGCACGACGCGCAGCATGGGCTTCACGGGGCCGGACGAGCGATCCGGAGGTCGAAGCTGAGCTCGACCTTGTCGGAGAGGAAGGCCCGCTGGCTCGCCATGCCGAAGCGCGCGCGGCTGACCGCGGTGTGCGCCGTGGCGCTGCACGGCGCCGGCGCCGGCTCGGTGCAGTCGACGGTGTCGATCCACAGCGCGACCGGATGGCGCTCGCCGCGCAGGGTCAGCTGGCCGTCGACGTGGTCGCCGGCCGCGAGTTCGGCGAGCACGACCGGCTCGGACGCATAGCGGATCCGGGGGAAGCGTTCGGCGTCGAAGAACTCGTCGGAGCGCGCCCAGGACTGCTGGCGCGGGCTGTCCATCCGGAGGGCCGCCAGGTCGATGACGGCGTCGATCCGCTGGTGACCGTCGGCGTCGCCGACGAGTCGCGCCTCGACCCGCTCGAAGCGGCCCTCGACATGGCTGATGCCGAACAGCCGGACCCGGAACCGCGCCATCGACAGGACTTCCCCGTGGTCGTCGGCGGCCGCCGCGATCGCTATCGGCAGGAGGACGGCCAGCAGGCCGCGAGTCACGAATCGGCGGTGCGACGCGCGGCGGCCGAGCAGGGGCGCCGCGCGCTCACGCATCGCTCACGGCGACCACATCGCCTTCAGCTGCGCCATGCCCGGCTGCAGCGGGCCGTCGCCGAGCGTCAGCCAGGCGGCGCCGCAGGTCGGCAGGCCGCGGAAGGCGTCGGAGCGGCCGGCAGTCAGGAAGGCGACCAGTTCCTCGAGACCCGGATTGTGGCCGACCAGCAGGGTGGCGCCGGCGGCGCCGTGCTCGTCGATCAGGTCGATCAGCTGGCCCGGGGTGGCCTCGTAGATGGCGCGCTGCGACGACGGCGCCGGGCCGCCGAGGACCTTCAGCACCCGCTCCGCGGTGGCCTTCGCCCGCGCCGCCGGCGACACCAGGGCGCGGTCGAACGCGAGGCCCTGGTCGCGCAGCCACTGGCCGACGCGCTCGGCGTCCTGCTCGCCGTGTTCGGACAGCGGGCGCTCGAAGTCGGTCTCGCCGGAGGCCAGCGGCAGGGCATTGGCGTGGCGCAGGATCATCAGCTCACGGGGCATGGCGGGTCCTCGTCATTGCGGGCCGGGGGAGGTGAGCGGAACGATGGCGACTGTCGCCGAGCGTGTCCAGCTTCCCGTCAGCGGGGAGGGGAAGACGATCGCCGTCGTCAGGCTGCCGTGGGTCAGGTCGCTGTAGCTGCGGGTGAGGCTGCCGGCGGCGAGCGGGAAGTTGAAGAAGTCGGGAAAGCTGGCGCAGCTCGGGCAGTGCACCTGGAACGTGGTCTGGCTCATCGGCCCGGCGACGTTGCCGGCGCCGCCCAGGGTCCAGCGCGCGCTGCCGGCGGCGTCGTAGAGGAACTCCATCATCACCTGCTCGTCGACCCCGCCGTTCTTGTGGTCGTCGATCACGCTGCCCCAGCCGGCTTCGGCGGGCGAGTACCAGGCGCCGGTGCGGTTCGGGCTGGTGCGGGTCGGGTAGAGCGCGTCCTGGATCTCGCCGCCGGCATCGCCGCCGTTGGTCCAGGTGAACAGGTACCGGGTCGGCGTCAGGTAGTGGATCAGGCCCTCGCCGACAGCGGTCAGCTGGTTCTGGAACGGACTGGCCGAGGTCATCCGCGCGCTGTACAGCACGCCGCGGCCGAGCGGCTGGGCGCCGGCCGTCGGCAGGGTGTTGCCCTCGATGTCGCCCTGGATCGCGTACCAGGTCGGGTTGCGGTTCGCCTCGCCGGTGAACCACAGGCCGAAGTAGGTCGGGCGGGCGGCCTGCGGCGGCATGATCACGAAGCTGCCGATGCCGTTGCCGAAGCGGTTGGAGTTGGCGAACAGGCCCTCCTGGATCCTCGGCGCATTGCCGTCCACCGGCAGCGGGAAGCCGCACTGGGTGGTCGGCTGGCAGGAGGCCGGCGTGGTGCCGCTGACCAGCGCGGCGGGCTGCATCGACGCGGCATTGGCGTCGACCGCGCCGACGTAGCGGATCGCGTACGGCGTGCCGCAGCCGGCGGTCGACGCAAGCTTGAACTCGGCACTGACACTGGTCTGGCCGCCGGCCGGCAGGTTCGCCACCGGCAGCGCGGTCGCGGCGAAGTTGACCTCGGCGAAGTCCTTCAGCGCGACCGTCGGCGGCAGCAGGCAGATCGCCTGCGAGGCGGCAAGCGAGGCGCTATTGCAGCCGATCGACAGCGCCGAGCTACCGGTGTTCGACTGCGCGCCGATGGTGGCGGACAGGCCGTTGTCCGACGGCGGCGCCTTGTATTGGTAGACGATCTGGCCGGTCGCCGGATAGACGATCGCCTCGAAGTCGGAGTTGCCCACGGGATTGCCGCTGTTGTCGAACTGGCCCATTCCGGACCACTCGAATACCTCGCACGGGGTGCCGCCGGCGACCGACTCGGCGGGACGCGGGCAGGTTCCGAAGAACTGGTGGCGCAGGCCGTTCGCGGCGCCCGATTTCACCACCAGGTCGTCGTGCAACGGGTATAGCCGCGCCGCGCTGCCGCTGTCGGCACCGCAGGAATTGGTGAAGTCGCCGCCGAGGTCGCCGGTGTCGGGGGTGAGGTAGCCGTTGGTCGACATCACCAGGCTGGTCACCGCGCTGCCGTAGAGGTTGAAGCTCTGCACCGCGATCGGTGCGGCGCGACCGTCGTCCGCGGCAGTGGTCGCGGAGCTGGCCGCGGTCAGCGCGAGCGGCGCGCTGCTGCCGGTGAGGTCGATGTAGTTGTAGGCGCAGTAGCCGGGGTCGCGGGTCGCGCGATAGCCGAAGCTGTCGGTCGCGGCGATCGTCGCCGACGCGCCGAAGCGCGGCGCCACCGCGGCGTAGCCGTTGGCGAGCGCCGCGCCGCCGTTGTTGGCGAGCGCGACATTGACCCGCCAGCGCTCGCCCGGGTCGATCACCGCGTCGCCGTTGCCGCAGACCTCGGTCAGCGCGCCGCGGGTCGCAGTGACCGCGGGCCCGCTCACCACGACCGCCTGGCGGGCGAAACCGCGGCAGCCGGTGGCGTCGGTCACCCGCGCCGCGATCGTGGTGTTGATGGCGGACGGGAAGACCATCGTCAGGCTGGTGTTGCCGTTGATGCCGGCGGTGCTGCGGCTGCGGTCGAACACGTTGTCGTTGCCGACGTCCCAGTCGACCGTGTACGGGCCGGTGCCGCCGGTCGGGGCGACGCTGAAGCTGAGCGCCGCTCCGGCAGTGCCGCTGGCCGGGCCGCTGAGATTCACGGTCGGTGTCGCGCAGGAATCGCGGCCGTCCAGCGTCAGCACGCCGGAATTGCCCGGGTCGAGGTAGTCGCGTACCCGGGTGCTCGCGGTGCCGTCGCCCTCCCAGGCCTTCGACAGCCGGCCGTAGTAGTCGTCGCCGTCGTTGTCGCCGTCACCATCCGCGTCGTCCGAGGGCGAACTGGCGCAGGCGGCGGCGCCGCCGGAGAGCACGCCGATCAGGCGCTTGTCCTGGTTGAACAGGCCGGAGCCCGAGGATCCCGGTTCGGTGGTGCCGACGTCGTAGTCGCGGATCTTCCAGTGGAACAGGCCGGGCACGCCGCTCTGGACGACGTCGTCGAGGGAGAGCGGCGAATTCTGGATCGCGATGCGCTTCTCGTCGCCGTTGGGATGGTGGATCGACACGCCCATCGTCGGGAGGTTCTCGCTGTGGTCCCAGCCGTACCAGTAGGGCGTCGCGGCGGTCGGGATCGCGGTGCGCAGCTCGACCAGGTTGGTGTCCGGATTGGTGGTGGCGGCGAGCAGGGTGGCGCCGCCGGTCTGGGTGACCGAGTTGCCGGGCACCGCGAGCGGGACGCCGCTGGCGACGCTGCCGGGCGTGCGGCAGGTCGGGTTCTCGTAGCGCCAGTACACCACGATGCCGTTGGCCTGGGTCTGGGTCGAGAAGCAGTGGTGGGCGGTGATGAACAGCGCGCGGCCGTTGTTGGCGGTGTTGTTGATCAGCTCGCCGGTGCACAGGCCGCCGGCGACCGAATAACGCGCGACGGCGCGGACCTGCTCGCGGTAGGGCTCGGCGACCGGGCAGGCGGTGTCGACGTTGCAGCTGCCGGACTTCGCGCCGGCGGACAGGCCGGTCCAGATGTCGCGATAGCCGCCGTGCACCATGCCGAGTTCGAGCGTCACCGCATGGGCGAATTCGGCGGGCACCACCAGCTCGACCTGGGCGTGGTCGCCCGGCACCACCGGGGTCCAGAACTCGCCGCTGACGCTGTTGTCCGCGTCGCTGTAGGGGCCGACGAAGGTCTTGTTGTCGGCGCCCAGCACGAAAAGCTCGGCGCCGTGCGGCAGCCACATCCTCGAAAACCCGAGGTCGATGCTGATCGCGCCCGGCGCGCGCACCGTCATCCGCCACAGCGCGCGGCCGTCGGGCAGCGTGTCCCACTGGCCACCGAAGGACTTGGCGGCGCGATCGACCGACACCGTGGCCGGCCGCTCCAGCGCGTAGCGCAGCGGCGCCGAGCGCGGCCGGGCCGCGTCCTCGGTCAGGGACTTGTCGGCGTCGATCGCATCGACGGTCAGCGCCGCGGTGTCGGGCAGTGCCGCCATCCCGGCACGCTGGCTCGGCAGGGCCAGCACGCCGGCGTGCGCGGAGGCGGCGACGAGGCCGACGAAACCGGCGGCCCGGGCGAGCCAGCGGGGTAGGAACTGCTGTGTCATCGCAACTCTCCTGACGCGTGTTGCGGCGCGCCGCGCGGCGCACCGGATCGAAAATGAAAACGACGTCCGCCCGTCCGACCGAAGCGTCGCCTGTCGCCAGAAGCAATACTACGACTTGCCTCGGAGTTCCCGGTTAAGGCCGGGCTGACGAAATTCCTACCGCTCGCTCATCCCGACGCGGCCTTGGTGTCGGGCGACCCCTCGCCCGTGGGCGGCACACGGCGCAGCACGACGAGGTTTCTCTCGGCGGCGAGCCCCGGCACGGCGAGGTCGATCACCCGCTCCAGCACGAACGGCGGCGGCAGGGCCTCGAGCTCGGTTCCCGCCGCCTTCGACTTCATCGCCAGCAGCACGCCGTCGCGGCCGAGCCAGGGGGTGGCGAGCCGCGCCAGCTCGGCCAGTTCGGCCAGCGCGCGGGCGGTGACGACGGGAACCGGTTGTGCCGGGTGCGGCGCCTCCGCCCGGGCTTCGACCACGGTGACGGCGGTGAGGCCCAGAGAGCGCTTCGCCTCGCGCAGGAAGCGGGCCTTCTTGCCGTTGGACTCGACCAGGAACACCGGCCGCGCCGGCTCCGCGATCGCCACCACCAGGCCGGGCAGCCCGGCGCCGCTGCCGAGGTCCGCCAGCGCGCCCGCCGGCAGGTGTGGCACGATCGCCAGGCAATCGGCGATGTGCCGGTCGATCATCTCGTCGGGATCGCGCACCGCGGTCAGGTTGTAGGCCTGGTTCCAGCGGGCGAGCAGGTCGAGGTAGGCGCCGAGGCGGTCGAGCGCCCGGGGGTCCAGCGCGAGGCCGATCGCGGTAGCGATGGCAGCGAGGCGTTGATCGCGGATGGTGGTCATGCGAGGCGCGTCCGAGGCGCGGTGTAGGGCGGGCACCGCCCGCCATTGGCGAGACGTTGTGGCGATGGCGGGCAGTGCCCGCCCTACGCCGGCAGCACCGCGGCGAAATCGAGGCCGGCGAGCGCCCGCGGCGCGCCGAGGAAATTGCCCTGGACGTAGTCGATGTCGGCTTCGCGCACCCGCGACAGCGTCGCATAGCTGTCGACGTGCTCCGCGATCACCTTCAGCTTCAGCGAGCGCGCCAGCTGGGCGATCGAGTTGACCATGGTGAAATCGGCATCGCTGCCGGCGAGACCCTCGACGAAGCTGCCCTCGATCTTGACGAAGTCCACCGGCAGGTGGCGCAGGTGCGTGAGCGAGGAGAAGCCGGTGCCGAAGTCGTCGAGCGCGAAGCGGCAGCCCAGCGCCTTCATCGCCTGCACGAAGCGGCGCGCGTCCTGCACGTTGCCCATCTCCGAGGTCTCGGTGATCTCGAACACGATCTGCCCCGGCGCGACCTGCGCGGTGCGGACCGCGTCGGCCACCATCTTCAGCGTCTCCGGGTCGGACAGCGTCTGGTTGGACAGGTTGAGGTTGAACGCGACCCGACCGGCGTAGGGCCGCAGCGTGGCGAGGTGGCGCAGCGCACGGGTGACGATCCACAGGTCGATCTTCGGCATCCAGCCGATCCGCTCGGCCAGCGGCACGAACACCGACGGCGAGATCAGTTCGCCGTTGGCGTCGACCATCCGGACCAGCAGCTCGAACAGGTAGCCGTGCTGGCCGGGGCTGCCGTTGAGCCGCCAGCCGTCGCGCTCCGCTATCTCGGACTCAGCCGTCGGCAGCGCGGCGACCGGAACGATCGGCTGCACGAAGAGCTGGAAGCGGTCCTCCTCGATCGCGCGGCGGAAGCGCTCCGACCAGCCCGCCTCGAGCTCGCGGGCGACGCGCCGCTCGTGCTCGCCGACGTAGATCTGGGTCTGGTCGCGGCCGCGCCGCTTGGCTTCGCCGCAGGCACCGCGGGCGCGGTCGAGCGCGTACTCGGCGGAGGGCGTGTCGCGCGACAGCACCGCCACGCCGACCGACAGGCTGGCCGGTCGGCGCACGCCGTGCGCCATGTAGTGGCAGGAGCGCGCCAGCTCGCGGAAGCCGTCGGCGACGGTGAAGAGATTGTCGAGCTGCACCGAGGTCAGCAGCAGGCCGAGACGATCCCCCTCCAGCCGGCACAGCACGTCGCCCTCGCGAAGCCGCCGGCGCAGCTGCTGGCCGATGTCGATCAGGAGCTGCTCGGCGACGACCTGGCCGCCGATGTCGAAGATGTGGGTGTAGCGGTCGATGTCGAGGTAGAGCAGGGCCGCGTAGCCGCCGTGCTCGCGCCGGCGCAGCACTTCCATCGCCAGCTGCTGGTTGAAGTGGCGCGCGTTGAACAGTCCGGTCAGGGTGTCGTGGGAAAACTCCCAGCGCAGGCGGTCGGTGCTCTTGCGCTCGGAGATGTCGCGGAACACCACCACCGCGCCCTCGCGCTTGCCGCCGATGTCGAGCGGGGTCAGCGCGCATTCGACCGGCAGCAGGCCGTCGTGGCGGTGCACGAACACGGTCTCGAAGTTGGACACCGCGTCGCCGGTGTCGTAGGCGCGCGACAGCCGCGACTCCGCCGGCTCGATCCGGCGCCCGTCCTCGGCGAGGTGGTGGAACAGGCTGTGGGCGACGCGGCCCACCATCTGCGAGTCCTCGTCGAAGCCGAGCAGCTGCAGCGCCATCGGGTTGACGAAGGTGACCACGCCTTCCGAGTTCACGCCATAGACGCCGTCGCCGACCGATCCGAGGATCCCATCGAGACGCTGCTTCTCCTCGGCGACCTTCTTCTGCATCACGATCTGCCGCGCCAGCGAACCGACCCGCGCCAGGAACAGCTCGGTGGCCTCGTTCTTGAACATGCACTCCACCGCGCCGGCGTCGAGGCAGCTCTTGATCACCTCCTCGCGATAGGTGCCGGTGATGATGGCGAGCATGGTGTGCGCCGCCGCCGGGGTGTCGCGCAGCTTGCGGCAGAGCTCGTCGCCCTCGCCGTCGGTAAGGAAGTAGTCGATCACCGCGAGGTCGTAGGCCCCGTCCTTCGCCCGCATGTAGCCCTCGGCGATCGAGGGCGCGACGTCGGTCGGGTAGCCGTTGCGCTCGAGCAGGTTGTGATACGCCATCCGCACGCTTGCCGAGTCGTCGACGAACAGCACGCGGACCTCGGAGCGCGGCACCCGCGACGGCGCCTTCTCGCTCGCCATCTCGATGCCCGGCGCCAGCTGGCGGATCGCCTGCGGGATCCGGTTGAACTGCGACCAGGGCAGGAACAGCACCTCGGCGCGGCGGTCGGTGAACGCGGCGATCTCGCTCGTCTTCTCGTGCGCGAGCACGATCACCGGCAGCGGCGTCTCGCGCGGGGCGGTCAGGTAGGCAACGAGGTCGGAGAACTCGCGGGTGAAGCGCGCCGGCGCGCCGAGCAGCACGACGCGATAGCGCTGGTCGGCGCGATCGGCCTGCTTCAGCTGCTCGAGCCCGTCGCCGTAGGACGGCACCTCCACCCAGGCTCCGAGCTGCGGCGCTGCCGTGAGCGTGCGGTTCAACAGGTGCAGCAACGTCGTCGACCGCTCAACGACCAGGATGCCCGCCATGACGCGCTCTGGGACCGAATGGGACGGCGATTCTGTGGGTGGGGGCGGGGATTGGCAAGGAGCGCAGGGCACTGGGACGAGGGCAGGGGGCCGAAACGACCCGGCGTTCGGCAAGGCGGGGCGGCTCGACGTCGGTGGGTGGCGACGGTCGTCGTCCGAAGGCTCGAACGCCCGTCATTGCGAGCGCAGCGCAGCAATCCAGCGCCGTCGTCGTTTCGCGCGTCGAAGCGGGAGCGCAAGTCGCTGGGTTGCTTCGTCGTCGCTGCGCTCCTCCTCGCAATGACGGAGTCATTTCCTCCGCCCAAAGACCTGAATGCCAACGAAGGAATCGAGCTGGACACGGAAGCCCCAGCGCAAGTTTCAGCCCCCAGCCCTCAACTCTTCCCGCCTCTCCACCAACCCCCGCCACTCCCCCGGCCGGAACCGCTCCACCAGCGCCAGCGCCACCGCGACCGACTCCGCGTCGACGACGCCACTGCGCCGCTCCGGCAGGAAGTGGGTCTGGAAGGCCCACAGCACGTCGCGGCTGCGCTGGTCGGCGACGCCGATCGCGTCGAGGCCGTAGCCGTAGGCCGCCAGGGCCTCGTGCAGCAGGGCGAGGTCGGGCGCGCGGTCCGCCCGATGACGGCGCCAGCGGGCGACGTCGGCGTCGCGCGGCCAGGCGCCGATGCCGGTCTCGGCGAAGGCGCGCCAGGGGAAGCGCGGGCCGGGATCCGGCTTGCGCTCCGGCTGGATGTCGGCGTGGCCGACCACCCGCGACGGCTCGATCTCGGGATGGCGGGACAGGATGTCGCTGCACAGACGTCGGACCAGCGCGATCTGGTCCGGCGGGTAGTCCGGGTAGTCGCAGCCGGCATCGCCCGAGGCGGGGTGCTCGGGGTCGCGCTCGCGGCAGTCGGGGGTGTAGACGATTTCGATCCCGATCGAGCTGTCGTTGAGGTTGTTGCGGCCCTGCCAGCGGCTGGGACCGGCGTGCCAGGCGCGCCGCGCCTCGTCGACCAGCCGGAATACGGCCGGTCCGGAGCGGCCGTCGTCGCCGGCGCGCGAGACGAGGTAGTGCGCGCTGACCGGGCGCTCGGACGGCCGGGTCAGCAGTTCCAGCGAATGGCCGAAGTCGCCGTCGGTGAAATGCAGCACCAGGAAGCGCACCCGCTGGTCCTGGTTGGCGGACGGTCGATCGACCAGCGGCAACGCCCTGCAGCCGGCCAGGGCACCGAACGGCAGCACGGCGGCGCGGGCGAGGAATCGGCGGCGCGAGAGGGCGACGGGCGGCATCGGCCGATTATGCCCGTGCCGCCGCGGCCGCAGTTCCGGGCATTCCGGATTGCTCGCAACCCCGGTGCCCTCAATAATCCGGCCTCGAACGAGCTGCCATCCGACAGGGGACCCCGATGAGCGAACGCGAGGTGATGGAGTACGACATCGTGGTGGTCGGCGCCGGGCCGGCGGGGCTCGCCTTCGCCATCCGGATGAAGCAGCTGAAGGCCGACCTGCGCATCTGCGTGATCGAGAAGGCGTCCACCATCGGCGCCCAGGTGCTGTCCGGCGCGGTGATCGAACCACAGCCGCTCGATGCCCTGCTGCCGGGGTGGCGCGACAACCCGCCGCCGCAATGCCTGGCGGCCGGCAGCGACGAGTTCCTGTTCCTGACCCGGGACAAGGGCTACAAGCTGCCCACCCCGCCGCAGATGCACAACGCCGGCAACTTCATCATGTCGCTCGGCGCGCTCTGCGCCTGGCTGGCGCCGCAGGCCGAAGCGCTCGGGGTCGAGATCTTCCCCGGCTTCGCCGCCGCCGAGCCGGTCTATGGCGAGGACGGCGCGGTCGCCGGCGTCCGGATCGGCGACATGGGCATCGGCAAGAACGGCGAACACAAGCCGAGCTACACCCAGGGCGTCGACATCAAGGCGCCGATCACCGTGCTGGCCGAGGGCTGCCGCGGGCACCTGTCGAAGCAGCTGATCGCGAAGTTCAAGCTCGACGCCGATTCCGACCCGCAGACCTACAGCATCGGCATCAAGGAGCTGTGGCAGCTGGCACCCGGCAAGGGCAGGCCCGGCACCATCACCCACACGCTGGGCTGGCCGCTCGACACCGGCACCTACGGCGGCAGCTTCATCTACCACCTCGCCGACGACCGCCTGGCGATCGGCTTCGTCGCCGGCCTCGACTACCGCGATCCGCGTTTCTCGCCGTTCGACGCCTTCCAGCAGTTGAAGCACCACCCGAAGATCAAGCCGCTGCTGGACGGCGGCAAGATCGTCTCCGGCGGCGCGCGGGCGATCGTCACCGGGGGCTGGCAGTCGCTGCCCAAGGTCGAGATGCCCGGAGCGATCCTGATCGGCGACTCGGCCGGTACCTTGAACGTGCCGAAGATCAAGGGCACCCACCAGGCGATGCGCACCGCCATGCTGGCCGCCGAGCACATCGCGGCAACCGGCGGTATCACCGGCTTCAACTTCGCGCTGCGCAATTCCCCGGTCGTGGCGGAATTGAGGAAGGTGCGCAACATCAAGCCGGCGTTCAAGAAGGGCCTGTGGTTCGGCCTCGTCAACGCCGGCTGGGAGACCGTCACCGCCGGCATGAGCCCGTGGACGCTGAAGAACAAGCCCGACTACGCCCAGCTGGAGCGGCTGTCGGAGTACCGCTCGCCGGAGCGTGGCTGGGTCGAGCGCGACCTGCCGCCGCGCGACCGCCTCGCCTCGGTCTACTTCGCCGCCACCGAGCATGACGAGGACCAGCCGGTGCACCTGAAGGTCGCCGACACCAGCGTCTGCGTCGACAAGTGCACGGTCGAATTCGGCAACCCCTGCACGAAATTCTGCCCGGCCGGGGTCTACGAGATGGTCGAGGCCGAGGGCGGCAAGAAGCGCCTGCAGATCAACAGCGCCAACTGCGTCCACTGCAAGACCTGCGACATCAAGGACCCCTACCAGATCATCAACTGGGTGACGCCGGAGGGTGGGGCGGGGCCGAACTATCAGAACCTGTGAGGTCGGGTTCGGCTCGATGGTCCTGTTTCGTTTTGGGCTGAGGGCCGAGGGCAGCAGAAGACGTCCGTCATTGCGAGGAGGAGCGCAGCGACGACGAAGCAACCCAGCGCCTCTGGCTCCTGCGCTGGCGTCCCAAGAAGCAACGGCACTGGATTGCTTTGCTGCGCTCGCAATGACGGGAACTCCCCCCTTGAACCACACCGCAACAAGCGCGCTCTTGCCACCTCGCCGATACTTGCAATTCCGTAACGATGACCCACCCTGAACTCATGTCGAATCCCCTGGCGTGTCCGACGTTTGCCATCGATGGTCCCCGCGCCGGCGCGACGACTTCGACCTTCCGGGTGGGAGCGGCCCATGGCTGACGGCAAGCAGGGCCTCGCCCCGCGCGGGCCGGAACGGATCTACGCCGCGTTCCGCTGGTCGATGAAGGGCCTGGCCTGGGCCTTCCGCCACGAGAGTTCCTTCCGCCTCGAGGTCTACCTGTTCGTGCTGATGGCGCCGCTGGCGCTGTACGTCGGAAAGGACACCGCCGAGCGCGCGATCCTGTTCGGCTGCATGCTGCCGGTGATGGCGCTGGAGATCGTCAATTCGGGGCTCGAGGCGCTGGTCGACAAGCTCTGGCCGGAACGCCACGACATCGCCGGCGCCGTCAAGGACATGGGTTCCGCGGCGGTGTTCGTGCTGATGGTCAACGTGGTCGCCTGCTGGCTGATCGTGCTCTGGCCGCGGATCCACTGAGGACAGGCCGGCCGCCATGCAGTGGATCTTCGATACCCAGGTCTGGATCGCCCTCCTCACCCTGTCGACCCTGGAGATCGTCCTCGGCGTCGACAACCTGGTGTTCATCTCGATCGCGGTCAGCCGGCTGCCGCTGCACCGACGTTCCTCGGCCCGCAAGTTCGGCCTGGCGCTGGCCTGCATCACCCGGATCCTGCTGCTGGTCTCGCTCGCCACCCTCGCGAGGATGACCGCGCCGCTCCTCACCCTCTACGGCGAGGAGCTGTCCGCCCGCGACCTCGTTCTGATCGGCGGTGGCCTGTTCCTGCTGATCAAGGGGACGATGGAGATCCACGAAGCCGTCGAGAACGACGGCGGCGGCGAGACCGAAGGCCGGGCACCGTCGGCCTTCCTGATGGTGATCGTCCAGATCGCGATCATCGACATCGTGTTCTCGCTCGATTCGGTGATCACGGCGATCGGCCTGGTCGACCAGATCCCGGTGATGGTCGCGGCGATCATCGTCTCGGTGCTGGTGATGCTGCTCGCGTCCGATCCGATCGGCGAGTTCATCGACCGCCACCCGACGGTGAAGATGCTGGCGCTGGCCTTCCTGATCCTGGTCGGCATCGCCCTGATCGCCGACGGGCTCAGCTTCCACATCCCGCGCGGGTACCTGTACTTCGGCATGGCGTTCTCCGCCGGCGTGGAGGCGCTGAACCTCCTCGCCCGCGGCCGCCGCAATCGCCGCGAGACGGCGCGGATGGCCGCCGAGGCGGAGGAACGCCGCGAGCAGTCCTGACGCGGGCCCGGGCCCGCTGCTCCGGATCCGGCCTCGGCGCAGGAGCGGCCCAGGTGCCGCTGCAGGGGATCCTGGACCCGGTCCTTGCGAGCGCAGCGAAGCAATCCAGGGCCTTCGTGCCTGTTCCGGCGTGGCGAAAAGCCAGGTCGCCGGCCTGCCGCGTCGTCGCGGCGCTCCTCCCCGCGATGACGGGAGGCTTCGGGAGTCCATAGCCCTTTCGTCCCGAATTCCCGCTCTTCCCCGGAAGACGAACCGCCGCCTACACTTGAACCCCCAGCGCGACCCGTCGCGCCTGCCAAGGCCGTCCCCATGGGCGTCAACTCCGCCGACATCGCCAAACTCTATCCGCTCGATTCGCTGCGGCCGGAGCACCTGGAGCAGATCGCCAACGATGCCGAACGGCTCGAGGTCGGAAAGGGCGCGATCCTGTTCACCGCCGGCGACACCGACGACCACACCATCTTCCTGCTGGAAGGCGTGGTGCGGGGCCAATACCCCGACGGCAAGGTCAAGACCACCGAGGCGCGCTCGCTGCAGGGCCGCTACGCCATCTCCGACCTGCAGCCGCGCCGCTTCACCGCCGTGGTGGAGTCGATGCATGCGGTGGTGGTGAAGATCGACCGCCGCTTCATGGAGAAGGTGATCACCTGGGACCAGCTGTCGCGCTCGGAGAACTTCAAGCACTACGACGCCGACGCCAGCAGCAACCGCTGGGTGTTCCGCCTGCTGCAGAACCGCGCCTTGCACAAGCTGCCGACCGCCAACATCGAGCGGATGTTCACCCGCTTCGAGGAGATCGCGGTCAGCGCCGGCGACGTGATCCTGCGCGAGGGCGATGCCGCCGACTACTTCTACGTGATCAAGGAAGGCACCTGCTCGGTGTCCAAGCTGGTCGACGGCGAGGACGCGGTGGTGGCCTACCTGGTGCGGGGCGACACCTTCGGCGAGGACGCGCTGCTGACCAATTCCACCCGCAACGCGACCGTGTCGATGAAGACCAACGGCAAGCTGATGCGGCTGTCGTCGAAGGACTTCACCGAGGTGCTGAAGCCGCCGGTAGTCGACTGGATCACCCCCGGCCAGGCCTCGATCCTGGTGCGCCAGGGCGCGCTGATCCTCGACGTGCGCCTGCCGGAGGAGTTCAAGGACCGCGCGGTCAAGGGCGCCCTCAACGTGCCGCTGTTCCAGCTGCGCGAACGCGCCACCGAGTTCGAGCGCGGCAAGAAGGTCGTCGTCTACTGCAACACCGGCGAACGCTCCGCCGCCGCGGCCTTCATCCTGTCGAAGATGGGCATCGCGGTGTTCGCGCTGCAGGGGGGCCTGTCGGCGATGGTGAAGCAGATCGAGAAGTCGGCAGGCTAGGAATTCGTAGGCCGGCGCCGCGCGCAAGCCCACGAATTCCTCGACTCGAGGTCGCCGCCGCCAGGGAACACCTCGCGGAGATTTTCCGTGCTGCCGAAGGAATTGCTCAGCGCGAGGTTCAAGGGCCTAGCCCCGAGTGCCAAAGCGCTGGTCAGGGCAGCCGAACAGCTGTCGGGCATGGAATTGCGACTCGATGGCAATCGCGTGGAGTTCGCCGCGTTGCCGGGCGCGGGGGCCGAGGTGCTGTGCAACCCCAGGCGGCGCCGCGTCTCGATACGGCACGAAGGGAAAAAGTCGCCGACCCTCTACCTGCTGTTGCAGCATGCGATCGCACGTCTGGGAGGCGACATCAAGCCAGGTGAATTGCCATTTCCCTCACTGGGGCCGCGGTGCGGAAGCGCGATCGTGCGGAACAGACGGGCCTCGTCGTTGCCGTTCTGGGCCTGCTCGTTCGCGCGCCTGTGCTGCTGATCCGAGCGGCCTTCGGCAAGTCAAACGCGGAAAGGTCGTAGGGTGGGCTTCAGCCTTCGGGCGCTGCCCAGCCCATGCATCGACGATTCAGTGCGCAACGCGATAGGCCGTCCAAGTTGCAGCCGTCGACTGCGGGAATTTCCTCGCCGACGCGCAGCGCCGGAGAGGAAACTCCCGGAGGCCGGCGCCGTCAAATCACCTTCGAGAACTTCGGCACGTTGCTCGGCTTGTCGAGGTAGGCGTCGAAGCTCATCGCGACGATCCGAAGCAGTAGCCGCCCACGCGGCGTGACCTCGATGTGGCGGTCGTCGAGGCGCACCAGGCCGTCGGCCGCGATCTTCTTCACTCGTTCCAGCTCGCGGCCGAAGTGCGACTCGAAGCCGATGCCGAAGCGATGTTCGATGCTGCGGAAGTCGAGCTCGCCGTCGCACATCAGCCGCTGCACGATCTCGCTGCGCAGGCGATCCTCGGCGCTGGCGACGTGGCCCTTGGCGATCGGCAGGTCGCCGTTTGCCAACGCGGCCTCCCAGGCCACGACGTCGCGGTGGTTCTGCACGAAACAGTCGCCGACGTGGCCGATCGACGACACCCCGAGCCCGATCAGGTCGCACTCGCCGTGGGTCGAATAGCCCTGGAAGTTGCGCACCAGGGTGCCGTCGTCCTGCGCACGCGCGAGTTCGTCATCGGGGCGGGCGAAGTGGTCCATGCCGATGTAGCGGTAGCCGGCGGCCGACAGCTTCTCGATCGCGAGGCCGAGCAGCGCGAGCTTCTCCGCCGGCGCCGGCAGGTCGGCGTCGTCGATCTGGCGCTGCGCCCGGAAGATGCTCGGCAGGTGGGCGTAGCTGTACAGCGCGATCCGGTCCGGGGCCGACGCGATCACCGTGTCGAGCGTGCTGCCGAAGCCGTCCCGGGTCTGTCGCGGCAGGCCGTAGATGAGGTCGAGGTTGATCGAGTGGAAGCCGCTGGAGCGCGCGGTGTCCATCACCGCCTGCGTCATCGCGAACGGCTGGATCCGGTTGATCGCCTCCTGCACCGTCGGGTCGATGTCCTGCACCCCGAGGCTGATCCGGTTGAAGCCGATCGCGCCGAGCGCGCGGATGAAGTCCGGATCCGCGAAGCGCGGGTCGACCTCGATCCCGAACTCGCGCTCCTTTTCCGGCGCGAGCTTGAAGGCATCGTCGATGTGGTCGACGAGCTCGGTGAGTTGCCCGGCGTCGAGGAAATTCGGGGTGCCGCCGCCGAGATGCAGCTGCACCACCTTGCGGTCGCGGTCGACGAGACGGGCGTGCAGGTCGATCTCGCGGGTGAGCCAGCCGAGGTAGACGGCGGCGCGGTCGCGGTCGCGGGTGATGATCCGGTTGCAGCCGCAGTAGAAGCACGGCGAGAAGCAGAACGGGACATGTGCGTACAGCGACAGTGGCCGCGGGATCGGATCCTCGTTGCTGGCGCGCAGCGCCTCGACGTACTGGCCGGCACCGACGCCGGGGTGGAAATGCGGTGCGGTCGGGTAGGAGGTGTAGCGCGGACCGGCGACGTCGTAGGCCGTCAGCAGTTCGGGGTCGAAGTGGACGGCGGGGTTCATGGGCGCTGAGCCTAGGCCGCGGGCGCCGCGGCTGACTTGACTCGAATCAAGTGCGAGTGAATTGCGGGGCTGACGGCTGAGGGCTGGCGGCTGAGAAAGCATCCGTCATTGCGAGCGCAGCGAAGCAATCCAGCGCCTTTGCTGTTCGTCGTGCCGAAGCAAGAGCCAAGTCGCTGGGTTGCTTCGTCGGAGCTGCGCTCCTCATCGCAATGACGGATGATTTCTCAACCCCAACTCTCGGCCCCCAAACCTCGGCCCCCAATCCCAGCGCCCAATCCCTACCCCCACCGACCCCCACCGACCCCAAGCCATGGCGCCCCTCCAAGCCCAGCAGCGATAATCGCCGCCTTCCCCCAGGAGCCGACCATGCCCGTCCTTCGGATGACCGACCTCGACCTCGCCGGCAAGCGCGTGCTGATCCGCGAGGACCTGAACGTGCCGATCAAGGACGGCGCGATCACCTCGACGCAGCGCCTCGAGGCCGCGCTGCCGACGATCAGGCACGCGCTCGCCGCCGGGGCGAGACTGATGGTGACGAGCCATCTCGGGCGCCCGAAGGAAGGCCAGTGGGACGCCGCCTCGTCGCTGGCGCCGGTCGCCGCCTGGCTGGCCGAGGCGCTCGGGCAGCCGGTACCGCTGGTTCGCGACTACCTCGGCGGCGTCGCCGTCGAGCCGGGGCGGATCGTTCTGCTGGAGAACTGCCGGATGAACGTCGGCGAGGACAAGGACGCGGACGACCTGTCGCGGCAGTACGCGGCGCTGTGCGACGTGTTCGTGATGGACGCCTTCGGCACCGCGCATCGGGCGCAGGCCTCGACCCACGGCGTGATCCGCCACGCACCGGTCGCCTGCGCCGGGCCGCTGCTGTCGGCCGAACTCGACGCGCTCGGCCGCGCGCTGGAACACCCGAAGCGGCCGCTGGTCGCGATCGTCGCCGGCTCCAAGGTCTCGACCAAGCTCGCGCTGCTGGAGAACCTCGTCGCCAAGGTCGACCAGCTGATCGTCGGCGGCGGCATCGCCAACACCTTCATCGCGGCGGCGGGCTACCCGGTCGGCAAGTCGCTCTGCGAGCCGGACCTCGTCGAAACCGCGAAACGAATCGTCGCGGCGGCGGCCGCGCGCGGCGCCGCGATTCCGTTGCCGACCGACGTCGTGGTGGCGCCGCGCTTCGCCGCCGACGCGCCGGCCACGGTGAAGAAGCTCGCGGAGATCGGTGCCGAGGACATGATCCTCGACATCGGGCCGGAGACCGCGAGCGCCTATGCCGGGCTGATCCACCGCGCCGGCAGCGTGGTCTGGAACGGCCCGGTCGGGGTGTTCGAGTTCGACGCGTTCGGCCACGGCACCGAGGCGGTCGCGCGCGCGATCGCCGAGTCGATGGCGTTCTCGATCGCCGGCGGCGGCGACACGCTGGCCGCGGTCGACAAGTACGACGTCGCGAGCGGCATTTCCTACATTTCCACCGGCGGCGGCGCCTTCCTCGAATTCCTCGAGGGCAAGACCCTGCCGGCGGTGGCGGCCCTGGCGGAACGCGGCGGCTGACGCCGGAGGACATCGCGATGCGCATCCACTGGCTGGCCCTGGCCTACGGCACCGCGGTCGCGGTGTGCTTCGCGTTCCTGTCGATCGCGATGAACTGGCTGATTCCCTGGCGCGAGAATCCGGAGCTGCTGTGGCTGTACAGCGTCGTCGGCCGGGTGCTCGGCTGGGCCGGCAAGGCCGCGGGCGGCTTCGTGGCCGGCTGGCTGTGCGGCGAGCAGGCGCCGCTGCACGGCGCACTGGTGGCCGTGGCCTCGACCGCGGTCGGCATGCTGGTGGTGATCGGCACCATCCTGCTGCCGCAGCACCAGCTGGAGCAGCTTCTGAATCCGAACTACTGGCTGGCGCTCGGCACGAGCGCGATCGTCGGCGTGGTGATCTCGGTGTTCGCCGCCTGGGTCGCGAGCCTGGTGAAGGCGCAGCGCTGAGCATCCGCTCGCGGGACGCTCGAGATGGGCGATCGGTCATGACATCGTCCGGAGTCAGCGGCTATGGTGCAATGCCGGCTCGCCGTGCCGGAATTGACCGTCTGCCGACCCACTTCCCTGGAGCATCGCGATGACGCATCTGGTCTGGACCCTCCTGATCGGCTTCGTGATCGGCGTCGTGGCGAAGATGCTGACGCCCGGACGCGACCCCCAGGGCTGCCTCGTCACCTCGGCGATCGGCATCGCCGGGTCGATCGCGGCCACCTATCTCGGCCAGTACATCGGCTGGTACCACGCGGGGCAGGGTGCCGGCTTCATCGGCTCCGTGGTCGGCGCGATCCTGCTGCTGCTGGCCTATCACGCGGTGCGCGGCTCCTCGAAATCCTGACCCACGGAGGAATGCGATGAACATCGATCTCGGCGGACTCCTCTCCAGCGTCCTCGGCGGCAGCGCGTCGCAGGAAGACCACTACCACCAGGTCGCGCAACAGGCGTCGCCCGACGTGCTGCAGGCTGGCCTCGCCGCGGCCTTCAATTCCAGCCAGACCCCGCCGTTCGCCGACATGGTTGCGCAGATGTTCGGCAACGCGTCCGGCAGCCAGCGCGGCGCCATCCTCGGCCAGCTCGCCGAGGTGCTGGGACCGGCAGCGATCGCGGCCATCGCCCGCGGTGGCGCCGTCGGAAACTTCGATCCGTCGCATCCGACGCTCGGCCTCGACCCCCATCAGGTCAGCCCGGACCAGGTGCAGGCGATGGCCGAGGCCGCGCACCAGCACGGCGGCGACGACGTGGTCGGCGCGATGAGCGGCTTCTTCGCCCAGCACTCCGGACTGGTGAAGACGCTGGGCAGTGCGGCATTGACGATCGCACTGTCGAAGATGGCCGACCACGTGGGTTCGCGCTGACGCGCAAACCCCGGGTTGGGGCCGTCGCAACGGGAGGCGGGTCCGAGATTCATGCCGATTGCGACTGAAAATCGGCAGATCTTTACCCTATTGGAGCTTCGCTAGCATTGATGAGGTCGCCAACGTGGGCGGCGATGATGGACCGGCGCCGGGCCCCGCAGGCATCCGAGCCCGATGGGTGCCCGTAGGCGAGGTATCGATCCGATGCCGGAGAGACCGATGAATGCACGCCGCCGCCGTTGGCCCTGGATCATGCTGGCCCTCGTTGTCGTCGCGATCCCGCTGGCTCGCGTGCTGATTACCCGCCAGCTGGAAGCGGCGATCCTGGCGCGTCCGAAAGAGCATCCGGTACTGCCGTTGCCGGCCGACGACGGCATCGTCGTGCGCGACGTCGAGCTGCCGAGTGGCGGTGAAACCTTGCACATGCGATGGGTCGCGCCGGCTGCCGGCGAACCGGTCACGGCGGTCCTGATCGCGCATGGCGGCCAGCCCGAGCGACTCGAGGACTGGATCGCGGTGCAGCAGCGCCTGGCCCACGCCGGCATCGAGAGCGCGAGTTTCGACTACGCCGGATTCGGCGCCAGCACGGGCGAGGCCAGCATCGACGGCATGGTGCGCGACACCGCTGCGGCCTGGGCCGCCTTCGCGGCGGCCGAGCCGCCGACGCGGCGGGTCGTGGCGATCGGACTGTCCGGCGGCTGCAGTCAGCTGCTCAGCATCCCGGTGCCCCTGAACGACCGCGCCGCCGGCCTGGTACTGATCTCCTGCTTCAGCTCGGTGCGTGACTACCTGGACGACAGCGGGCGGCTGCCGGCGCCGTTCAACCGGCTGGTCGCCGACGTGTACGACAATGTCGCCTTGGCGCCGCGGCTGAGCTTGCCGATCCTGCACCTCCACGGCGAATCTGACCGCATCGTCCCGCTGGCGCGGGCGCGTACCCTGCACGCCGCGCTGCCGCCTGGACGTCCGCTGCTGGAAGTCGCGGGAATGAAGCACAACGACCCGTTCCAGCACCCCGACAATGCCGTGTGGGAGCCGATCGAGGCCTTCGTGCTGCAGCGTTGAGCGACGGCGCGGCGGCCCGCTCAGCGGGTGACGAGCACCGCGGGGGCATCGACGCCGTGGTCGTCGCGATCGCTGCTCGCGGGGACGGTATCGGCTGCGACGGTCGCGCGGCTCGACTCAGCGAATTCCGGGTTCTCGTACGGGATGTCGATGGAGGGCGCCGCCGGTGCCTCGACCGGCGCCTGACCTTCACGTGCCACCTGCGGCCCACGCGCCGCGAGGTCGAGGGCGGTCTGCCAGCGGGCGAGTTCGGCACTGCGGCCGTGCTGGCTGCGATGGGCGTCGATGCGTTGCTGCGCGAGTTGCCACTGGCCGGAGCGCAGCGCACGCCCGATGTCATCGCCGCGGTCGACGCCACTGGCGTGCCAGCACCAGGCGGCGCCGGCGATCGCCGTCACGGTGAAGAGGAGGGCGAGACGGGGAGCGGTCATGGCCGGACTCCTTTTGGGACTCCGGCCACGCTAGCCCGCCTTGATGTCGCGGGGATGACGGAACGGCGACCGGCCCGCAACCATCTCAGGGCGTCGCAGCGACCTCCGCGATCGCCGCCGGCGGCGCCGCCGCACGCGCCGAAGCCGCCTCGCGGCGCGCTCCGGCCGCCGCGGCCCGGGCGACGGCCAGCC